>JBELML010000044.1:0-39903 GCA_042095835.1 Saprospiraceae bacterium | reverse complement strand
GTCTACCTGTTTTATTTATTGTTTTATTCGGCCTAGGTTATAACTTTTGGCGTAGGCGTCGGTTTGGTAAGTGATGTGGGGATGTAGTGATGTGGGGATGTGGTGATGTTGGGGACTGGGGGACTTTGGGACGGGGAGACTGTGTGAATGGGAGACTGGGGGACCGTGTGACTTGGAGACTGTGGGGATGAGAGACACTAGCCATCGAGCAAGGCTGCTAAAGCATCGGGTCTCCTTAACATAATACATAGCAAAGCATCCCGACAATTAAAATATGAATATAAGAACTACCATATTATCCGTTATTTTTATCATTGTTGGAGCAGTGAGCTATTGGCTATTTAATAGTACAAAGGAAGAAGGCACTTTAGTTGGAGCAGATCGCGATTTTTCAGTCGAAAATGTAGCAACCATTCATAAGATTTTCCTCGCCAATCGGGCAGATAATTCTACCACTCTTTTAGAGCGTAAAGGGATTGAGTGGATTTATAATGGCAAACATAGGGCACGACCCAATGCTATTGAAAACTTATTGGGGGCCATCTCCAAAGTCCAAATGAAATACAAACCACCGGAGGCCGCTGTGCCTAATATGTTACAAGATTTGGCGACCAGGGGCATTAAGGTAGAACTATACGACCAGCAAGACGAGTTGCTCAAAGTGTATTATATTGGTGGTGGTACTCAAGATGAGAGAGGTACTTATATCATGATGGAAGACGCAGAGCAGCCCTACGTAGCACATCTCCCTTCCTGGGAAGGTAATATTCGTTTTCGATTTAATCTGAAGGGGGACGAGTGGCGAGATCGATCATTGTTTTATCAAAAGCGATCGGAGATTAAGTCATTAAGTGTCAGTTATCCTAAACAAAGAGAACAATCCTTCAAGATTGAGCGATCAGCAGGAGATAACTATGCGATTAAGCCTTTTTATGATCTACAGAAGGAGCAAGAAGGTCTGATACAGGCGGATGCTGTGAAAGATTATTTAGATCGTTTTTCCTCCATTGGTGCGGAGGCCTTTCGCAATGACTACTCGAAACAAGACTCTGTAAAAAATACCCTTCCTTTTGCACAGTTTTATCTAGAACTTTCGGATGGGCAGCAGCATCAGGTGTCTTTATTCCCAATCTTTCCTAATAACCTTACCTATGATGCCAAATTGAATGAGTACCGTCTAGGAAGTACGGCGATAGAGCGTTATTTTGTGGATGTAAACGGAGAGGATTTTTTCATTGCCCAGCATCGAGTCCTGGAGGACGTATTGTGGGGATATGGCTTCTTTTTTAAGTGATCCTCTAGGTGCTCACCAAATCAAAATCATGCGAAGTGTAGTAAAGGTTTCGATTTTCCTTATTTCAGTACTGACTATGTCTTCTTTTCATTGGCATGAAAAAACTGCCGACGAGCTAGAGGCGACTTGGGGATTTTGGGCCCACCGTAGAATCAATCGCCTTGCGGTTTTTACCCTGCCCACCGAAATGATTGGGTTTTATAAAAAGCATATCGAGTACATTACCGAACATGCCATTGATCCCGATAAACGCCGCTACGCCTCTAGATTTGAGGCCCCTAGGCATTTTATTGATATTGACCATTGGGGCACCTATCCTTTCCCAGAAGTGCCGCGAGATTTCGTAGACGCTTTGATGCGTTATACGGCGGTGCATATCGTCAATAGCAGCGGGGATACTTTACAAGTTTTAGGAGATGAGGTCATTAATATTCAAGATACTACATTGATTTATCAGGGAGAAAGTCTAGCTGTAGAGTCATTTTTTGACCAAGGGATTTCTCAAAAGGTCTACGAAGCTTTTTTTAGAGAAAATATTTACTCCAAATATTATGCAGAAGATCAAGTCCTCAATTGTGATGTGCTCAAGGCTTTGTTTGGAAATGGAGTAGATTGTCAATCGGCTTTTTTCATTGATCACTTCTCAGAATATGGTATTGTGCCTTATCATCTTAATGCTATGCAATACCGACTAACTAATGCATTTAAGGCGAGGAATGAACAAGCCATATTGCGATTATCGGCAGAAATGGGCCACTATATTGGCGATGGGCATGTGCCTTTGCACACTACCGAAAATTATAATGGACAGCTTACCAATCAAGTTGGTATCCACGCATTTTGGGAAAGCCGCATCCCTGAGCTTTTTGCAGACGATGAGTATGATTATTTTGTAGGCGCCGCTCAATATATCGAGAATCCCAAAGACTACTATTGGGAGGTTGTCTTAGATAGTCATAGCCTCTTGGATAGTGTATTATTGATTGAAAAAGAACTGAAAGAAACCTTGCCCGAAGATCAATTGTACTGCTATGAAGAAAGGCTAGGACGAACTATCCGTACCCAGTGTAGAGCATTTGCAAAAGCTTACCAGGATCGAATGGGCGGTATGGTAGAAAGCCGAATGCAAGATGCTATCCATTCTATTGGCAATGCCTGGTATACTGCTTGGATTAATGCGGGGCAACCCGATCTCAGTACTCTGGGCTTAAGTGCGCAGGAGATCGCCGAGAAAGAAGCCAAGGAGATGAAGGATTTGAATAATGCCTTCCAAAATAATGAGATTCAAGGGAGAAAGCATTAAATTGTACTTCATTCCCCAATCTTGAAGATTATTATGAGAAAAATTATCGCTGTTTTTATTGGTCCCAAAAAAAGGTTTAAAACCCCGCACTTTAGTGCGGCAAATTTCATTTTGTTAAATTTATGCCAAAAGAGGCATGAGCAAATACCGCAAAGGATCGCATACAATAACCCGCTTAACGTGTCATGTTGTATGGGTAACGAAATATCGTTACCAAGTATTAAGAGGCGATATTCAAAAGCGCTGTCGCAGTCTATTGATCCAAGATTGCGAGTCCCTAGAAATAGAGATATTAAAGGGAGTGGTGAGCAAAGATCATGTCCACATGCACCTAGAATATCCAGCTAAGCTTTCGGTCAGCGATCTGATGAAACAACTTAAGGGAAGAAGTTCACGACTTCTCCAAAAGGAGTTCCCCTCACTGAAGAAACGTTACTGGGGTCAACACTTGTGGGCAACTGGTTATGGAGCCTGGAGTACAGGAAACATCACAGATGAGATGGTTCAAGAGTACTTAGAGCACCATCGGAAGCCCGATGATAAATCTCAAGACAACTTTTTGCTTGAGTAAGTAATACAAAGGGACGACTTTTAGTCGTCAGTTAATGAACCCACCTATTTTCAATAGGTGGTAGTTTAGTTTTTCCTTGGTATTAATAAATCTAAGATCACAGACACCTTTCACTATGTGTGATCCTGATTTCTATCAGGTAATTTCGGGTCAGCTTAACCGTTTGGACCCGACAGTCCAGCCAGCACAGTACACCGATGAACAATCCAATAATCTGGGCTCCTACAACGCGACAGGTTTTAATATTCAGGACTCATATATATACGGCTTATGGAGTAACGAGAATTTAGTACGTATTGGTAGCGACGGAGTGGCTTTTGATCTAGGCCCAGTTACTGGGCTGCCCCCACTAAATAATGCTACCTATTTCGTAGGTGATTTCGATCTGAATGGGAATTATTTTGTAATAAGAGGTAACAACCTTTATAAAATTGATGTCGTCACACAAACGGCAGTTCAGGTCAACCTTACAGGACAAGCTAATGGTATTGCAGATTTTGCTTATTATGATCCGGATATGGATGCTTCCAATGGTTTTTCTTTCGTAGGAACTAGAGGCGGTGGCGATTTCTTGGTGAAAATCGATTTGAATGCAGCAGGAACAAGTGGTACTGCTACTCGAACGCTTCCTTTAAATGGAATTGGGAACCCTAATATCAATAATGAAAGTGGTGGGTTTGGAGCTGCCTTTACAGTCAATGTAGGACAAGAACTCTATTTTACCAATAACTCATCAGGTAGATTCTATCGGGTGAATATCGATGAATCTGGAGCATCGCCCGTTGCATACGGTGTTTTTATTTCTACCGCTCAACCCACCAATAATAATGATGGAGCCAGCTGTGCAAATGCACCTTCTCCTTTTCCCTGTACCGTCAATATTCTTCTGTTAGAGCAAGTTTGTACCAATAGTAGTGAGTATGATGTCATCGCCACTATTGCTACGGTCAATCCTTCTTCTCCAACTTTTACTGTTGATATAAACAATGGAGCGTTCATGCAAACCTTCAATTATGCAGACCTCCCGGATCCACCTAATAACCAGGTGACCATATCTGGAGTAGATGTGCAAGGCACAGATATCGAAGTACGGATTTATGATAATATTGATGATGTTGATTGTGCTGGCTCGGATACTTACGACTCCCCCGATTGTTGTCAGGCGAATGCAGGTATTTTACGGGCCGATTGTTCGCTGGTTTGTAATGATAATGGCGGAAATAGTCCAGCCGATAGTGATATTGCCATTGAGGTAGATTTATCAACCGATACACCTCCAGCGGGATATGAATATGTGTTTTTTCTTCTTTTGGATTCTGTCATTCAACAGGTCATTCCAGCGGTTAATTATGATCCAAGTAACCCAATGTCCTTTACAGATTCTATTAATATTGGCAACTTACCGGCGGATACTTTTCAGATCGTGGGTTACAGTTATAATCCTGCTGATGCTGAATTTACGGCTATTCCAACCGTGTCTACCAACATCAATTCCTTTCTAGCCAATATCGACGAAATCGATAACCAAGCTAATTTTGGAGACCTTTGTGCAGATATTGCCTTAGACAATGGCATTACTTTTGAGATCTTGAATACCCAGTCTTATGTGGTAGATGCGGGTACAGGAGTTGAAGTATGTAGTGCAAGAAAATTGCGCCTAGCCACTTTGAATGCTACTTTGAATGCATCATTTAATGCCCGTTGGTCAACGGATGGAGATGGTATGTTTTTAGCTGCAGATGGACTCACCGTAAATGACCTATTTGATGAAGCTGTCTTTTATATGTTAGGCCCTAATGATCGCGAGAATCTCACCTTTGAATTGACCCTAAGTGTAGATATATGTACCCTGACACCCTGTACTTTAATAGATGATACGGTGGAGATCAATGTCAAACAGGTAGGTTGCGGTACTTTCCCTTGGAATGGGAATGACTAGCGACAATTTGGGTGGGGACAAGGCAACACACTAATTAAATAGTCTTCAACTTCTCCGCCGAGCGCAGCAGCACCAGTCGCTAACTTTTGAGTTTCATTGACATCAAATAGTCGAAACCGTGCGCCTAATAGTTGAGTAGTATTGGCATTAGCAGGAACATTTACCGAAAGGGTAGTCGCTTGTAATACCCCAGTGTTGCCATCTATGATAGGAGTGGAGCTAGCTTCGTTACTTGCCAAGATACCATCGGCATTCCAATCGATCCAAACGAAAAGTTGAGCACTAGTTCCTGATGGAATCAAAACATTCGCTTCTATATTGATGGTGGTTCCAGTAATTATAGTAGTCGGTATGGTAATCCCATCTTCATCATTGATATTATCCAGATCATCCCCAGTAGCTTTTGTATTAGCGAGACCGTCTACCTCAGTATCGATACCCGTACCAATACTGAAATTGTCGAAAACTAGATGACTAGCACCGAGGCCTTCTCCATTGTTGGACTCATTAGTGGCATAGGTGATATTATTGTCGAAATCCGGGAGATCACCATAGTCTCGGCACCCATTGACGGTATATTCAACTAATCCATCAGCATTACACAGATCAAAACAGGCGCTAGATAGCGTACCCGACCCATTGAAACCATCAACTATAGTTTGGAAACTCACGCCAGGGTTTAGGAATGGTGATATAGTCCCCATTTCATCGGTAGGATAGTTAATTGCATAAGGCGTGTAGGTGCCGTCTGCTAATCCTGTAAAAAAACCAGTACCATTCGTTTCAACAACTACATTGTTGCTATTCACCAGCACATACCGCTGAATCTGCCCTGAAGTGCCACCAGATTGGAAAGTGCCAGGTTGATACTGTGCTAAAATGGTCCCAGTATTGGCACCATCTGCGTTTTCTACATCACAAAACCCACCCGCTGCCTGATTGCCATTATTGATGCCACAAAGCACTTCTGGAGCCTCAACAATACAGGTAAAAGATCGGACTAGATCATCTACAGTTATAGTCTGAAAAGCACCGCCTGAGCCGGAGTGAATATACGGACCAAAATATATCGGTGTTCCAGAAAAAGTTTGGGTGCCCGTTCCATCGGAGACTTGATAACTACTGCCATTTCCACCTGTAATGGTCTGTACAACAATGAAATAGGTGTTTTCTGCGGCTTGGCTAGCGGAAGCGTCTGTACAGGTCGCAAAAGCACTTATTTGTAAGCTATCACTTAGGTGGCTTACAATATTATTGTCTACCTTTGACGCAGAACGATCAGGATGGACGAAACCATAAATGGAAAGTATAAAACTGAAAAACAAAAAAGTTTTCAGACTTGTCATATTTAATTGCATGAGGAAACGTTTCTACAGGGTGGCGTCCTTGTGCAATAAAGATACAAAATTTATTAATTTTCAATCAATTCAATCAGGCGTTCCACGCATTCCTTTACAAAAGCGGGATCTTCAGCGATCATCTCTTTTTCTATGACTTCAATATTAGGTGGTAAGCCTTCTTTTAGCCGATTAAAAAAGGCTTCATCGGAGGCTTTATCTTCTAATACGCCGCCTGGATAAGAGTAGCGACCAACCCCTAATTTGGGAAGCATGAAGTAGGCTTTGTTTTTGGTATGCTGCAATCTTTGGCATATATCATCTGCTACTCTTTGTATTTCCTCGACATTAAGACGTGGTACAAATACCACTGGGCTATGGAAAACGATCTTGTGATTCTTATAAGCTTCGGGTACTTCGTTGGGAGGTACTAAAATACCCAAATGTTCTGCTCCTCCGGGACAAAGTACCTGTGGTAAGCCCAATTTTCCTGCTACGGTCAGTCTTTCTGGGCCACCGGCCCTCAATACTTTCCAAACATCATCTGCAATTTCTCCCATCGCATAATCGAAGACTGCACCAATGATGCCCTCTTTCATCATCTGCTCCATAGCCTGGCCACCAGAACCGACAGCATGGAATACGATGACCTCATAGCCGGCTTCCTCAAAGTATTCTATGGCTTTCATGGCTCCGTTGGTGAGCACACCAAGATTGGACATTCCGATCAATGGCTTATCTGCTTTTTCCATGACAAACTTGGTCTCCACAGTAGCCATGCCGCAGGCTGCCGCCGCTGCGTTTGCTAGTATTTTCCTGGTGAATGGATTGAGCTTGAGAATATCACTCACCGAAAACATCATGGTGATATCTTTAATGCCCACAAAGCCAGAAGTGTCGCCTGAGGCAATAGTAGATACCATGATTTTCGGAAAGCCATAGGGTAGCGCCTGCATTATATTGCAGCAGGTAGAGGTGCCCTGGGTACCTCCTAAGCCTAGTACTGCGTGAATGTTATTATTGGCAATCCCTTCTCTTAATATTTTTATACAACCACCTACCACGAAAGGGTTAGATTGTTCGCGTGTTGGATTTTCTAAAATCTCATTCAAATCACCACCGCCAGTTTTAATTACAGCTGATCTTGAGATATCCGCTTCTATTCCCGCTTTGCCGACGACACCAATATCTAGCAGCAGTGCTTGGTGACCTCTTTTTTCAATCTCTTCTTTTAGGAATCCTGCTTCTTGATCTTTGGTGTCAAGCGTTATTAATAAGGCGATGGTCTTTGACATGGTATGGCTGGTTTGTAAAAGCTATTTAATCTTTGAATCGCAATGCTGCAAATTCCTTGGCAGTACTTAAAACCGCTTTTTCAATTGGAATTCGTTCGGTAGATGATCCTGTCCAGATACCATCTACACTCGTATGGTGCAGCATAAATTGGGCATCTTCTGGACTACTCATAGCCGCTCCATGCGCGATGAGCATTACATCTGGTTTTATTTTTCTCAAAATTTCGTTGGCTTCCTCCGTACGAGCTGCAGTGCCTTCGATGGTCTCTCCAGAGTCATAGCCCTTTATTCCTCCTTTGGTAGTCCCAGCGTGGAAGCAGAAGATATCTGGTTGGGCTTCTTCCATGATCCGGACACTATCTTCCATATTGAAACCTAAGCCGATAGAGACCATATCCATCTCCTTGGCTAATTTCAACATCTCGATCTCATTGTCCAGTGTGATTCCACTTTTGGTCAATACCCGAAAAATTTCGCTATCCTTGTCGACATAACTAATAGATGGACCAATGTTGGAGACGGAATAGACGCCCATGGCTTTACAATCATTGAGTACCATCCGCATATCTTTTAGGGGATCATTGGCATTCAAGCAAGCGCAGATAAAAGCATCTCCTTTGATCGCAGGCATGATGTCCTCCCGTGTATAATTCAGCGTCTGCTTATTAGAGTCTAAAATAGGCCATAGCATCGACATGGTACCCATTCCATTAGCTCTCAGACGAGCTCCTGAAAAGGTATTGATGCAATCTGCTCCTGCTGTTTCTAAAAGCTTGGCGACCAAGCCACTGCCTGCACTTGCAATAAAGATAGGTATCCGCTTTTCTACCTTTTTGCGCAAGTTAGACATGATTTCTGCTCTAGATGTATGTTTGACGATCATAGCGTTTTATGTAATGATATAGTGAGGTAATGATATAGTGATGTAATGCTTTTTGTTAAATGACGCGTTCATTTCCTCCGTCGATGGGTACTTGCGCACCAGTAACCTTTGAGAAAGTAGAGCCTAGCATAGCCACGCTTAGTTGGGCTACATCTTTGGAGGTAATTTCAACGCCTAGGATATTCTTGGTTTTATATTCTTGTACGCTGAGCCCATAGTGTTTGGCTCTGGCTTCAAGAACTTCTTCTGTCCAGATTCCTGTATCGAATACTGCATTGGGATGGATGATATTCACCCTGATCCCTTTGGCACCTAGTTCCATAGCGGCTACTCTGCCTAATTGAGTTTGACCGGCTTTAGCTACGGAGTAGGCAGATGCACCAGGCCCTGGCGCAGGTACATTTTTACTGCCAACTATAACTACAGCTGGATCAAAACCCAAGTCTAGATATGGTATACACAATTGTAATAAACGTTGATGACTACTTAGATTTATTGCTAAACTTTTTTCCCAGGTGGCACTATCCATGTCCTCGATTCGTGAACTGGGCGGAAAGATTCCAACGTTACTGACCAACATATCAATACCGCCAAAGTGCTCCACAGTTGCTTTAATGGCCGATTCCAACTGAGTCATATCGGTCACATCACAGGTGATACCTAAGATTTCTTTTTGCGGGAATATTTGGTCAATTTGATCATTCAAATCCAAGGCGGCGACTACGGCGCCTTGTGCAACCAGGGCTTCAACGCAGGCTTTGCCAATACCACTAGCTGCGCCGCTTACCAAAGCTATTTTCCCTTGCATGGCTTTAGCATTGCCTGCTTTCTTTAGTTTTGCTTGCTCAAGGCTCCAATATTCCATCTCGAAGAGATCTTTTTGCCCAAGGGCTTCCCAGCCTCCGAGGTGCTCAGCTTGATAAATCGCCTTTTGGGTATGCTGGACAATATCTTCAATGATCCTCAAGTGTTTTGGACTAGGCCCTAGCGAAATCGAACCTGTTCCAGGAACAAGTATTGATCTAGGAGCTTGATCTAGGAGTGTTTGCTCGCCTGTGTTGTGCTGGTCAAAATAGGCTTTGTAGTCCTTGATATAGTCTAGTAAATCCTGCTCTATATTGCCAGTGTACAGCAGTGGATTACGCTTGGTACGAATGATATGATCTGGTGTCAGTGGACCTCGATTAATGATGGCTGCTACATTGGGTAAATGACTAAAAGCAGTAGTCGCACCACTATTGTCTAATCTGGCCAAGATGGGTTTCCCCCAAACGGTGGACACCGCTTTTCTAATACTGGCTATGGTTTTAGTATCTATCTGTCCCTGTTCGTTTCCTGCAGGAGCCAAGGCTCCTTGATCCTGAAGGTAGTCTTCCGCTTTACTTACGATGTCAATCATTTTAGAATAGCTGACTTTGGGATCATCATGAAAGGTGAATACACCGTGGTTCATCAAGATCATTCCATCTAGTTGCTGCCAATCTATTCCTTTAGTCATCTCGTAAATTTTCTTAGCGAGGATAAAACCAGGCATGACATAGGGCACAATCAGCATATTCGGTCCGTATATTTCTTCTATACGTGCTCGGCCACCAGGTGTATTGGTCACCGTTACTACCGCGTCGGCATGACTATGATCAACAAAGGTAAAAGGAATCAGAGCATGCAAAATGGTTTCTACCGAAGGATTGGGCGCTGAAGGATTAGTCATGGCCATTCGTTGATTTTTAACCATATCTATATCCGAAAGCTCATCTAATTCTACCAACTTCAGTAAAGTGTCCATCCGTACGGGAGCGAAACCGGGAGCTTCTATGGTGCCTAAGTCCCAGCCGCTTCCTTTTACGTAGAGGATTTCTTCCTCCTCTCCAAAAATATTCTTTTCCTTAATTTTAACTGAAGTATTACCTCCGCCGTGCATGACTAGGTCTACATCGCTTCCCATCAGCCGAGAAGTATAGACTCTTAAATTCAATAAATCTCCATTCAGTTGGGCTGCTTCGTCATCATTCCAGATGTTGTTCATTTGTTTAGTTTAGGAGCTACTTAGAAATTTGGTGACCAAATCGAAGACTTGATCGCTGTGTTTTGTGTTGTCAATATATCGCGAAATCACGGTTTTTAAATAACTATTTGGGATGTTTTTATGGATAATCTTTGCCATCTCTAGCGGATGAAGTGGATCGTCCTCATTACCAATGACAAGTGTCGGTTGCTGGATTTTGTTCAAAGCCTCAAAGGATGGGAATGGGTGATCTGCTACCATATTCTTGAGCACCAAGGGCATTTCGGCCTGTTGAGTATCGGCAAAAAGTCCCATCAAAGAATCAGCTGCTCTGGGCAGTGCTTTTCGATAGGCTTGGTAATCTGCTCTTTTTTCATACGCTTCTTGTCCTCGTCCGTCTTCTTGGTATTCGGCCACATCAAGCAGCATTTGCAAATTGGCAGGATGGCCCTCATTCAGCCAAGCCGGACGCACTAAAGTCAAGGACTGTACGCGATCTGGATAATGGATAGCCATCCAAAGACTAATTCCTGAACCCATTGAAATACCTCCAAAATGGGCAGCCTCTATTTGGAGCTGGTCCATCAGATGTACAATCTGCTCTCCGTAATAGGCAAAGCTAGGCTGTATTCCCGCAGGTAATGGTGCTTTTCCATGCCCTGGACAATCCATGCTAATAAGTTTAAATCCAGCAAGCCCTCCTAGCAAAGCCTGTCCTTGTTGCATGCTAGAGCCTAGGCCGTGCTGAAAGATAAAAGGTAGGCCCGCTCCACTTGTTTGATAAAGCATTTTTCAAATTTAGATTCTAATCACTTTCTTCTTTACCAGAATAATAACGATGCTCTTCATCTGCTCCTGAAATCAGATAGGCAAAAAGGTCTACTATTTCTTGCTCGTTCAAGCGACTCAGTAGGTTGACTGGCATTGGCGAAATAGGAGAGATACCCTTGCTCACCACATCTGACTTGGCAATTTCTACCGTATAACTAGTGCTATATGGGCTCGGTTGAATAACATAATTATCGCCTTTCTCAGAAATTAACTTACCGGATGTTTTTTTACCATCTTTTAATTCAAACATGGTATTGGCATATTGATCAGAAATATCGTCATTAGGACTATATACCGAGAAAATCATGTTATAAGTGTTGAAGCGGGTATGCAATTGCGAAAGATCAGGCCCAGCATTACCACCTTCTCCTTGCATTCGGTGGCAATTGGCGCATAAGGCGGCCTCATAGATCAGTTTACCATCGGCTATGCTGCCTTGATAATCTCTTAATCCATCAAAAACAATATCTACTACTTCACCAGCGTGGTAATCCTTGCCAGGCCCTTTGGGTTGTGGTAGATTAGCTAACTCTGCTCCAGGTTGATAGACACCAGAAAGTTCTTCGTAGTAGGACTTGTCTTCTTCTGAGATATGTGTCATCGCCTGTACCCTAATATTCTCTAGAAAGGGTTTGAAACTCAGGCCACCATTGGCGTTGAGACCATCATAAAACCAATTGAAATAAGATTCACGCTGTGTTTTGGTCCAGCCTTTGTCAATATGACTTAGTAGTGTTGCATAATAAATAGCTTCTGTAGAAGGCATTTTTTTGACCATTTCTATGATCGTTGGTCCATATTGTTCGCTTCTAGCACTTACCTCCTGAGAAAGCATAGAAGGATGGGTGATCGTCTTTTCGTTAGTATGCTTAGTGAGCAAAGCCATCGTTTTCGCTGTAGCAGATGCATCACCTAGTTTTAGGAGTACCTGACTCAATTCTCTATCTAAGGCATAGTCTTCTGACGGGAAACTGGGTGATAATTGCTGGATAAAGGCATCACTCTGGCGAGCATTGGGCAGCTGATGGCGAATGCTATTTAAGCTGATTGCTCTAAGGTAGTCGAGTTGTTGATTTCTATCTAAAGTAGACCAGTCGATCTCCAGGAGTTTGTTATAGGCATCTTCAACATGTCGGATTTGTCCAGCACGTGCAGTAAGTACCGCACCTTGAATGATACGGTCGGTATCTTTTTCAATCAGTAATCGACCAGACCATATTTTGGGGACATAATGCTCTAAACCCAATCTTGCGGCATATCGAATGAAGCGATCGGAATGATTGAGATTTTCCCACATTAAATCTGCGCCTTCCGAACGGTAGGGACGA
Organism: Saprospiraceae bacterium; assembly: GCA_042095835.1. Lineage (GTDB taxonomy): Bacteria > Bacteroidota > Bacteroidia > Chitinophagales > Saprospiraceae > DATFKA01. Next base: position 27,117 of record JBELML010000044.1, on the reverse strand, counting down.
TTGTGATAAGATTCGATTTGCTTTCTAAGTGTTCGGGACTCTGCGCTTGCTGTATTTGAAGTCAACTGGGCATCTCCGGTATTATTCACTTCACCGGTATGACTTAAACGATACACTTTTGATTCTAGATTTCGGCCACCAGTGGCAAAATATAGTGCTCCATCAGAGCCGGCAATAGCATCGGTAAGGGGTAGGGGCGTACCAGAGAAAAATTCTGATTTCTTCCCTTGATAGGTACTACCTTTGGCTTGTAAGTCAATATGATAAACCGTACCAAAACTCCAATCGAATACAAACATCCCGCTACTATATTTTCCTGGAAAGGAAAGTTCATTAGCCATAACGACGGCTGTAGGAGAGCCTTGACCCAAATTAACTACAGCTGGTAAGGCATCTACATAATAATCTGGCCATTTCCCGGAGCCCGTTCTCCAACCGAATTCTGCACCACTGGTAACATGACAAACCCGTATTGGCCGGTACCAAGGCATACCCATATCCCATTCCATATCCGAATCAAAGGCAAAAAGCTCTCCATCTTCATTAAAACCAAAATCGAAGGGATTCCGGAAACCAGCAGCAACTAGCTCCCAGTTCTCCCCTTGTGGATCAAATTTTGCGATCCAACCTCCTGGCGCTTCGATATCATTGGCGTGACCTCTTGCGTCTAGGTAAGGGTCAAACAGGTTGTCTTCGCCCCAATTATTTGGAAGGCGACTATTTTGGGTTGCTTCATCAGGTATAAGGGTGTGATTACCCGCAATAAAGTAGATTTCTGAACCATCGGGACTTAACCTGAGGCTATGCGGACCGTGTTCGCCTTCGCCATCTAGTTTCATCAGTATAGTACGCGCATCTAATTGACCATCGCCGTTGGAGTCTGTTAATTTGTAAATGCCACTACCGAACTCTTCAGTATCTTCCTCTTCTGGCCACCTTTTATTAACACTTACATAGAGGCCATCAAAAGCCCATAATAGACCTTGGGCAAAGCCTATTTCAAGCGCTACTTTTTCTACTTGGAAGGTGTCTAGAACTGCTCCTTTTTCAGGGGCTTGAAATTGGTAGAGATCTCCCCATTGGTCGCTGGCGTAGAAGGTGTTATTAGGTCCTTCTGCCATGGAGACCCAGGAACCACGTTGATTGGCCTTGGGTTCAAAGATGACTTCAAGCTCAAAACCATCAGGGACATTATAGGTGATTTCCTGAGCTTGATCCTCATTATCATCGGAGGGAGGCCCATCAGGCGTGCAGTATTGTAAAGTGCATAGTGCAAGAAAAGCGCAAATAATATATCGTTTCATACGTAAGGCATTAGTTCGATTAGATGAAGCAAAGATATGATCTTCGGCGTCTAATTTAGGAAATTCAATAACGGCTCAATTGAAAAATCGGAATTTTTTTTTGGCTTTCTATAAGAAGGGCAAATTTTACCTCTTGATTCCTAGGGAAAATGGTATAATTGCAAGAATCAAGATTTGTATATAATGAACCGCATTATCCTTTCGATTAGACCAGTTTTTGCCTCGATAATTCTACTTTTTATGATGAATCCAACTTACTCGCAGACAACTATCCAAGCGCCCAATGGTAAATTAGAATTAGTACTTGATACGGAGCAGGAATTACAATTCTCCGTAAAAATCAATGGGGAATCCATTATTCAATCGGCTAAGATTGATTTAGAAGTAGATGGCTCATGGGCCCTTAAGCCATCAAAAGTAACAACTCGAACTACTAGTCATAAAGGTGAAATTATAGTACCCTTCTCCTATAAGCAAAAGGTGATCCACGACGAATATAATGGCTTAGTCCTGGAATATGGCCAAAAATATCAAGTAGAATTTAGAGTTTTTGACCTTGGAGTAGCCTATCGGATTATGCTGCGCCAGGGAGCAGAAATGGTACAAATCAACGAAAAACTGGACCTGCAATTTGCAGCGGATTATCAGATGTGGAGCTCTCTGATTGAAGGCTATGGATCGAGTTATGAGGAAGTTTATTCTGAGCATACTGTGAATGATTTTCCTGAGCATAAAAATACTTACACGCCATTGCTTTTGGCAGGACAGGAAGTATTTGTCCATATCACCGATGCCGATGTTTATGATTATCCCCATTTGTTTTTTGAGAAAGGAGATACCAAGAATTCTCTACAAGCCACCTTTCCTTCTTATCCTTTGAAGACAGAAATGGAAGGTAGCCGTGGGAGTACCATCGTGGAAGCAGCCTCGTATTGTGCCAAGACGAGTGGTCAAAGAGATTTACCTTGGCGAGTGTTTCATATTGTCGAAGAAGAGCAGTATTTGTTAGAAAGCAATTTGGTGTATCAGCTCTCTAGAGCAGGAGAGGAGGAAGATTACTCCTGGGTAAAGCCAGGGAAGGTAGCCTGGGATTGGTGGAATGCCTTTAACTTATATGGTGTTGATTTTGAGACAGGATTTAATACCAAAACTTGGCAAGCTTATATCGATTTTGCAGCGCAAAATGGTTTGGAATACATCATTATGGATGAGGGGTGGTCCGCTTCTTTAGAAAACATCAAAGAAACGAATCCTGATGTGGATCTCCCTTTTCTGATTCAATATGCCAATGAACGAGAAGTAGGTATTGTTTTGTGGTCAACTTGGCGAGGATTGCTCAATGACTGGACAGTATTGGATCAATTTCAGGAATGGGGTGTGGCAGGTATCAAAGTTGACTTTATGGACAGGGCAGACCAATGGATGGTCAATTATTATGAGAAAGTAGCTCAGGAGACTGCCAAACGGAAAATGTTCGTCGATTTTCATGGGGCTTACAAGCCGGCTGGTATGCGCAGGAAATACCCTAATATCCTATCCTACGAAGGCGTTTGTGGCTTAGAATATAACAAATGGTCCAAAAAGGCCTTTCCGAAGAATACGACCAAAATTCCTTTTATCCGAATGATTGCGGGGCCAATGGATTATACACCGGGCGCCATGCGGAATTATTTTTCTGATCAATACAAACCTGATTTTGCTAGACCCGGTAGTCAGGGAACCAGAGCGCATCAGGTAGCCTTATTGGTGCTTTTTGAAAGTGGCATCCAGATGCTAGCAGATAGTCCCTCGAATTACAATAAAGAGCCAGCAACTAGAGATTTTCTAACGACCATACCTGTCGAATGGGATGACCTCAAAGTGCTAGAAGCGGCCTTCGGTTCCTACCTGACAATTGCCAGGAAATCTGGCGATGATTGGTATATAGGCAGCATATCCAGCGAAGAGGAACCGCGAGAAGTACAACTTGATTGCTCTTTTTTGGGCAAAGGAAGCTACCAAGCCACCATTTACCAAGATGGCGTGAACGTGGCCAAATTCGCAGAGGATTATCGAATCGAGACGATGACTTTGGATCAATACTCAACTATTCAACTGAAAGTTGGTAAAGAGGGAGGATTTGCAATTCGGTTGGAGCGGATGTAGTCTGGTACTACACCATAAACGATATCAAGAAAACCAAAAATGCAGCAAACAGGCCTACAATACCTGCGCCAGTGGTATAGAGTCGATAGCCTGTTTTGATATCCATACCAGTCAACTGGGTGAATACCCAAAAACCACTATCGTTGGCATGTGGTACAACGGCAGCGCCTGCTCCAATAGCGACTACGACTAGCGCTTTCTGAATCTCGGTGTCATAGCCCAGGCTCCCTAACATCGGTGCCATGATACCGGCGGTGGTGATCAATGCTACGGTTGATGAGCCTTGGGCAGTCTTGATAGCTGCGGTGAGGATAAAGGGTAGCCAGATGCCTAGATTGGCTCCAGAAAGTAGACTTTGCATATCATTGGCGATGGTCGATTTTTGTAAGATCGCCCCAAAAATACCACCGGCTCCTGTCACTAGAAGAATCAGGGCAGCATCATTCATAGCCTTGCCCACCCAGCCCGTAGTAGACAGCATTTCTTTGTCTAATTTCTTGGGCAAAGCGAAGGATAAAAACATACCTAGTATTAGCGCAATCACCGGCGAACCAATAAAAGATAGAATGCGGGGTAGAGTAGCACTCAGCTGATCTTCACTCATATTGAACTCCATGATAGATTTGCCGACAATCAGCAAAATCGGAATGAGAATGGGTAAAAAGGATTTGAAGGCATTGGGTGCTTCCGCAGTGATCTTTTTTACCTCCTCATCTGTGAGTTCTGGATTGGGGTCGATATAGGTTTTTGAGGCCACCTTTTTGGCATAAATAACCGCTACTACCAGCGTAAGCAATCCAACAATCAAACCCAACAACATGACTAGCCCAATATCTGCGTCTAAAATACCCGCAGCAGCAATTGGGCCAGGTGTTGGAGGTACCATCACGTGGGTGATCATGAGGCCTAGCATCAAAGCGACACCCGTGCCTGCAAGAGACAGGCCAGCCTTTTTGGATAAACTTTTATTTAAGGGATTAACGATAATGAAGCCACTATCGGCAAACACCGGAATAGAAACGATAAAACCAATTAAACCCATGGCCTCGTGTACTCTTTTGCGTCCAATGAGTCGGAGAATGATTTCGGCCAATTTGAATGCCGCTCCCGATTTTTCCAAGAAGACTCCAATAATGACGCCCAACACAATCACCATCCCAATCTTGCCCAAGGTGCCACCAAAACCATCATTGATCGCTTCCAGAATTAAATCAAAAGACATCCCCGACAGTAGCCCATAGCTAAGTGCCGCAAATAGCAAAGCCAAAAAAGGATGCAAATTATAGCGGGCTGTGAGTACAATAATCAGTACTACACTGAGTATTAAAAGTAAGATTGACATGGATAAGGTTTATACTTTAGAGCAGACCAACATTTGTTCGCCTAATCTAAAGTATAAAAATTCTCCAACTACTTCATCCTACCATTGCTCCTAATAGCAAATGAAAAATGAAAAATACTCAATGGAATACGCATTCCCTCATTATAATATTACAACATTCCCCCATTCTCTCCTTGTCTCCCTGTCTCCTTGTCTCTCAGTCTCCTTGCCTCCCAGTCTCCCTGCTCCCAGTCTCCTCTACGGCTTAGTAACCCGTAAAATCAAGGTATCGCTACTCACACCCGTGAAAAGCCCTAATCCATTGGTCACGTTAGAGGGCGGTTCACTTATGGTTTGGGAGGAGTTGTTACTCAGATTAAACAAGGAGGCGTACTCTGGCTGAACCCTGAAAACTATGATTTCGTATCGACCATACTGAGTGAGATCACGATTGGGTTGGATGACGTGGAAATCTGTCACTTCTGGTTCAGAATTAAATTGAATGCCTCGAGGAATACCTCCAAATTGCTGCAATAATTCATTGACATATTCAGGATCAGTTTCTAGGTTGGTCACTTTGACATAATAGAAATCGCCTTCGCTATTGTCCCAGGTCACCTCAATAGGGTCTGGTATTGATCCAAAGCCACCTGCTGGAAAACCTTCGATTTTTTGAAGACTGATTTGCGTCGCCGAAAGACTGGCTTCTTTCTTTTGTGGTATGAAAGTCTCAGCGCTTACTACAGTACCATTATGTACAAAGTCGAGCTCATAATTGCTTTCCGTTTGGATGATAAGCGCCTCGTTTTTATAGTAGCCATTCCCTATACTTTCTAATACAAATCGTTGATCGCCATCTAAAATAGCGACTTCAAGATCATCTAGTGTCAAGAGAGAAGTATCCGTTTGGTTATATCCAATAGATTGGGTAATGCGTAAAGAGTCTATACTTTGGCCCGCAAAAAGATAAGCTGAAACTACGGCGGTGTTAGATTCGATGGAACTGATGTCTTCCTGCTCACAGGCTTGGATAATCAAGAGGCCAAAAAGTAGACAGGATAGTTGTTTGATCTTATGCATGATGGCTTTATTTTAGTTGATAAGTGAAAAATAAGCTGGGCGTCAAATCCAGTAGGGTGATGTTGGTCTCGATGAGTTCTCCTTCGATGACCTCATACTCCTTGTACCAGATATTTCCTCGATTGTATAGATTAAAGACGCTCAAACCCAAGGTGGCTGGACCATCCCACATTTTGAAATTATAGGTGGCGGCTAAGTCTAGACGGTGATAATCTGGCAATCTCAGCGCATTTTTATCACTCACCTCAAAGAAGTCAGCAGAGGTTCCATCTAGTAATGGTACTTCATAAAACCCAGTTGGCGCGGTGTAGGGTTTTCCGGTTGCGTAGATGAAGGTGGCGGAGAAATCCCAACGTTTATATTTGTAATTACCGATCAGTTTTAGTTCGTGCGTTTGGTCTTGATTGGCAAAGAAGGGTTCTTCCCCAAATATTGGAAAATCGTATTTCACCTGCCCCAAAGTATAGCTTAACCATCCGGTTAGGGTACCCGATTTCTTTTGTAATAAAAATTCTAAACCTTGAGCAATACCATCTCCCTGGTAGAAAAACTCTTCGTAGTTGAGCTGTTGATTAGGGCCAAAACCAGAGGGAATGAACCGCGTGCTATACTCCGATAAACCATCGAGTTGTTTATAATACCCCTCAACATCGAAGAGGTAATTGGGCGTTTCGAAACTTAAGCCTGCGATGAAGTGCTGAGAAAAACCAATAGGGATTTGGCTATCATCTGCCAACAACCAAAAGTCTCTACTACCTTGCTGAATATCTTCTCTGACAATTCGATTGGCAAATTGGTAAAACCGTCCCCAAGCTCCTTTGGCTTTCCATTGGTCGGTCAAAAGATAGGTAAAAGAAGCCCTGGGTTCCCAGTACAATTCATTGGTCAATTCATAATGACTCAAGCGTAAGCCACCCGAGAGGATCAACTGGTTGTTGATGGTGTATCTATCTTGAATATAGGCAGTAGTGATCAAACCTTGATCTGCTCTACTGATTACCGAGATGGTATCATTTTGGGTAAAGTCATACTCGATATCATTGAAGGTGGCTTGTATCCCAAACTCTAATTGATTATTGCCACTCAAGGCCAGCTCATTATCAAATTTGAGGGTATAGTCTTTTAAATCATTGAGTTCGTAAGAGCCATTGTTTCGGATGATCGAGGTGTCGCTCCGATTGACTGTTGTTTCATTCGAGCGATCTCTTTCACTGTAGTAATTGGAGTAGGAGAGATGGAGGTTGGAATACCAACGACTCGTCCATCTACGCGACCATTTGAGACTGGTACCCCAGTTGCCCCAATTGGTTAAATCGGTATTATTACTATTGAAGGTGAGGTTGTTGTTGGTATTGCCTCCAAATCGATTTCCAAAAAGACCTCCGCTAAAACTGTTTTGGTCAATATTTCTGGAGTTATCCAGATTGTCTTGGCCATTGTAAAAGCTTAAGGAGAAATTATCTTTTGCCAGACGGTAACTTAGCTTGGCATTGAGATCATAAAAATAGGAATTGGGCTGGACCTCAGTCAAGCCAAACCGGCCACCTAAACCTCCCTGAGGTGCTCCTGCAGGTGCTGAACCCGTATCCGTAAAGGCATCAAATAGATTATTGTAAAAATTACTTTGAAAACTGCGTCTTCCCGCCAATAGGATAGATCCCTTACCATCGGCAAATGGAGCTTCTACAAAGCCATTATAGCTTAGCAGACTTAAACCCATTCCAGCATTAAAAGATTCGGTGTTTCCGTCTTTTCCGGTGAGTTCTACCACACTAGAAAGACGTCCACCATATTTAGCTTCAAAACCACCTTTATAGAGTTGTACATCTTTGATCGCATTCGAGTTGAAGGCACTAAAGAAACCAAATAAATGGTCAACATGATAGACGGTAAAACCATCGAAAAGTACGAGGTTCTGATCAGGTGTTCCTCCACGGACAAAAAGACCTGAAGAACTCTCATTGGTGCCGCTCACACCAGGAATAAGTTGTAGGGATCGGAAAATATCTTTTTCCCCAAAACTTGGTAGCGTCGATAATTGTGCGGGCGTGACGCCAATGGTACTCACCCCGGCGGAAGCTTTAATCAGTTGCTCCTTGCGGTTGGAAACGACCTCAACTTCGCGTAGTTGGTTAGTACTCGAAGCAAGACCTACCGTAATAGCTTGCGAGGCGAGTTCTGGGCTCAAGCGAATATTCTTGGTCTGATAGCCTAGATAACTTACTTCGATGACCGCAGTATCGCTGGGCACATTAAAAAGTGTGAAGTAACCATCGACATTGGTGGTGGTTCCTTCTCCATTTTCCTTTACCAAAAGGCTGGCGAATGGAAGTGTTTCTCCCGTGTCTTGATCTTTAACTTGACCGGAAAGCGTAAAGTCGAATTGCTCGGGCTTGGCGGTAGATTTAGGGATGACTTCTTCCTGGGCCTCCCTCTCTGATTGCTCAAAAATAAGCACCCTGCGGTCACTTTGGATTTTAAAGCTTAATTCGGTTTCCGCAAGCAAGATACGCATAGCTTCCTCCAAAGGTGCTCGCTGTATATCTACACTTATCCTTTTATTTTCAATTAAACTTTGGTCGATTTCAAATTCAAGTCGATGATTGACTTTGAGGTCAAGCAAGACCAAATTGAGTGGTTTGTCTTTGTAGACAGCTTTGATAAAAACTTTGTTTTTTGACTGGGCAAGCGTTGACGTTGGGCATAAACTTAACAGGATACCCACCGCCATAAAGGCGAGTAATCGAGTGGTCATAGTTATTGATTTTTTCTTTACTAATCTTATAGACTGGTGGACGCTGCGAATTTATCCCAAGGACTCATAAATCGCAAAAAAGGATGTATTGACCGACAAAGTTTTCGGTAAACTGACTTTTCGACCATCGCCATTGGCCGATTTTTCATAGTCATTGGATTGCTGATAAGGGTATTTGAGCGGCATTTGTCAACAAAAGGTAGCTTTGCGGCTCATTTACTACGTTTGATAGATAGAACATCTTGCGTAAATTTGTATTCTATCTTAAAATAGATCATAATTCATGAGGTATTTATTGTGTGCTTTAGCTTTAACCTTTACGACTGTAGCCTTTTCTCAAGAGACTTCAAATAATGAAAATTTAAAGATTTTTGTTGATTGTAGAGCAGATTGTGATCTTCCCTATATCCGTACCAAGATAGCCTATGTCGATTATGTGAGAGATCAAGGCTTGGCCGATATTCATGTCCTTATAAATAGTATATCTACTGGTTCTGGAGGGCGTCAATTTACGCTACAATTCATTGATCAAAACCAATTTTCTGAAGCACCTACTCAGGAGGTGGTTTTCAATATTCAGCCCAATGCGACACCTGATGATGAAAGAACAGCGATGACACAAAAGATTGCTTTGGGTTTGGTTCCTTTTCTAATTAATACCCCTGCTGCGGATCAATTGACCATCACTGGACCAGAAATGGTTGCTGAAAAAGCAGAGGAGAAAGCCGATGCACAAGCCGAATTTGATCCCTGGAATTATTGGGTTTTTGATTTGAGTTTTAGAGTAGATGCTGATCTACAGACTGCCCAACGTCGAACCGATCTTAGGTCCGATTTGGATATCAGTAGAATCACCAACGATTGGAGGATTACCAATTTTATGTATTATCGGAGTACGCGCCAACGGTTCATCCAGGAGGAGGGCGATATTATTCGTACGCGGACTCGCTACGGTATTTTCGGTAGAACAATCAAAAGCATCAATGATCATTGGTCAGTAGGCGCTTTTCATAGTCTTTCTCATAATACTTTTGAAAACATCGACGCAAGTATTCGAGTAGGGCCAGCTATTGAATTTAGTGTTTTTCCCTACGAGGAAGCTATTACTCGGGAATTTACAATTGCTTATTTTAATAGAGGTTATTATCGAAGTTATATTGAGGAGACCATCTTTGGTAAAACCAATGAATACCTTTGGGAGCAGGAGCTGCAACTAGCCTTGCGCTTAAGAAAACCTTGGGGGAATATTTCTTCGCGTTTGAGTGGTAGCCATTTTCTCAATGATTTATCTAAGAACCGGATAGAGTTCCGAAATAATGTAGATATAAGAATAGTGAAAGGTTTAGCACTACGCATTTCTTCTGAAATCAATTTGATTAATGATCAGTTGTCCTTGCCAAGGGGAGAGATTACTTTAGAAGATTTACTCTTGGCGCAGCGGGCGCAGGCTACAGATTTTGAAGCTAGCTTCTCGGTTGGATTTAATTATACCTTTGGGTCTATTTATAATAATATCATTAATCCGAGACTGTAGTAGTTGTAGGCAATTTGTCTTTCCAATAAGCTGCTAAAGCGGAACCAGACATATTCATCCACGGACCAAATACTGCGGGGGCTAGGCCCATCGTGGCGACTTTTCCCATTTCTAAGGCAATACCCGAGGCAAGCCCCGAATTTTGCATGCCGACTTCAAAAGCAATGGTTCGACTTGCGGCAATATCCATTCCGAGTAGTCGACTTAGGTAATAGCCAAGCAGGTAGCCACAAGTGTTGTGTATGATGACGGCTACGATAAGTAGTAGACCAATCTCTAATAAGGAATCTCTACCTGCTGCGGTGATTACCGCAATGATGAGCACAATGCCTAGCATGGAGATGATTGGAAATATTTTCTTTAAGCCAGCAATCTGCTTACCTAAGAATTGATTTAAAAGCAAACCTGCAATGATTGGAAGGATGACAATCTTTGCAATACTCCACATCATACTGAGGAAATCAATTGGAACATAAGCACCCGCCAACCATTTCATTAAGGCCGGTGTGAGAATAGGAGAGAGGAGCGTTGCAACAGCTGTCAATGTGATCGACAGCGCAATATTGGCTTTAGCGATGTAGGCCATAACATTGGAGGCCAAGCCACTCGGTGAACAACCCACCAAAATAAGGCCAGCGGCAATTTCAGGTGGAAAGTCAAAGATTTTGGTCAAGGAAAACCCAATGACAGGCATAATGGAAAACTGGCAAAAAACGCCTACCAATACCCCCTTGGGCATTTGGATGACGCCCTTAAAATCATTTAAGGTCATGGTGGTTCCCATTCCAAACATGATCAGCATCAATAAGGGTATGATGAGTTGCTTGGTATCGAAACCTCCTACATCTAAAATATAGTTGGGAAATAGCAATGCTAGGACGGCTGCCAATAGCACTGCTACTGTAAAACTTAGACGTTTAGCCAGCTTTTTCATACTTAAGCATGAACGAGTACTCTTGCGTTTCCGCCTCGGTGGCTTAAAGTTATTTTAGTATTTCTATCATTTAGAAAAACCAACTCGTAATCTCCATTTTTTTCGGTTCTCGAAACAATGGAATTAATCCGACAAGCTTCCTGACTGATGCGCTTACCATTGGGCTTATCAGCAAGTCCGATGTATAAGTCATTTTGAAAGTTGCCTAGCTGAGTTTTCTGTGTAGCATTAAGTGTTTGGAAATGAACATAATGTCCAACTTTAGACAGGGTGCCCGCATTGGCAGCGACACCAGAACTAGCGACCGCACCAGCCGCTAAAAATAATCTTCTCTTCATGATTGTAGATTTTAGATAATTTGAGCAGGTTTGAAATCTGAACCATAAACTAAACGATCAACCTACTCAAGGCAAATTTTTCGTCACGACAAAGTAAGGAATATTTTTCAGATGCTTTACTTAATGGACCATCTCCGAATTTGATTAATGGAAAATAAGGTGCAAAAGCAGCATTAAACAAAGCAATAAATAGCCATAAATGGAGACTTTACTATCTCCTGAAAATAGAAATTCTTTAGTCTTGCGAAGTCGGCCACCTAGCCTACTTGCAATACTTACTATACTCAATCCAGAAAGAATCACCCACATTGCTCTAACAAAATAATTCATCTCCGGATAGCTCTGCTTGATCCAGATATTAATCGGTATGGTCACTAGAAAAGCAAGGATGACAATCCACTGCTTAGGTAAAATAAGAAAGGCGGCAGAACAAATAATGACTACAATACCACAATTGATGTAATACCTCAATTCATTGAGCTGGTGCGTGAAAGCAGCTTCTGGATTCTCGAATTTAAGGTATAAAAGAATTAAACCCATCGTAATACCGGTCACTAAGGTAAAGATAATGCTCATTCGCCCCGCTCTTACGGTTTCTTGATCTGTAGCATCAGGCTTTATAAAACCTTTATAAATATCGATTGACCAAAGAGTGGCCAGAGAATTGAAGGTAGAATCTACCGTACTCATTAATGAGGCAAAGAGGGCACAAAGGATGAGCCCTCGAACTCCCACAGGTAGGTAGGTCGTGACTAGATAAGGGAAAGTCTGGTCTGGTTCGGCTAGCGGATTATCGGCTAAAATACCCGCCAAGGCAATGCCTGGTACTACGATAATGACTGCCATAAAAACTTTCATCAAGCCACCGACCATCAGGCCAATTTGGGCTTCCTTTAAACTTCGAGCTGCCAAAGATCGCTGCACTACACTTTGATTGGCACACCAATAATTGATATTGAGTAGGAACAAACCAAAAACAAGTGTCCAGGGCAAATCTTGATGATCCGCAGGTAGATGCAAATGCATCAGCTCCGGCGTTTTCTTATACAATTCCGGCCAACCTCCCAAATGGTGGATGGCCGTAAATAAGACAACCGATCCGCCTATAGTGAGAATAGCAAACTGGATGATATCTGTACGTACTACAGCGCTGAGGCCTCCAAAAAAGGTATAAATAGCCGAGAAAACACCCAGACCAACTACCAAGATGGCAACGCGGAGTAGCCTATTTTCACTTATAAGAACTAGGTAGTCTCCAAAAACCAATTCTGCGGCATAGGCACCCCAAAATAAAGCGGCACCAAGTCCGATGGTCGAGAAAATCAGCAAATTCGCCAGCGAATAGGCTAGACCAACGTAGCGACCAAGCCTTTTTTGGATGAATTGCGTGATCGTGATGACCTTGTCTTTTAAATACAGCGGCACAAAAATGAAAGCTGCCATCCAAAGCCCGGTAATTGCATTAATCTCTAGGTTGGCCTGGGCCAAACCGTATAGATAAGCAGAACCCATCATGCCCAAGAACTGGTAGCCCTGGATGTTGGTGGCAATGGTAGATAAAGCTATAGACGGCCACCTGAGATTGCGATTACTGAGGAAATACTCTTCGGTACTCATCTCCTTGGCGGAGCGACCAGAAAGGGCTACTACCATGATGGCGGTAAAGTAGATGAGGACAATGACAAGGTCAATGATCATGCGGTTTTTCGTTTTGTGCGCAAAAAAATAGGCTTAGCTTCAAATAGCTTTTAAACATGCTCTAAGCTAGGATCGTCGGGGCTAGCGGTTTTTATAAAAAGGAAAAGAAAACAAGCAATACTTCCGGCACTAAACACCATACTTGCCCAAAATGCCCAGTCTGGAAAAATTCCCAGGCTCACAATGCCTACAGGAATACTCAATAATCGAATAATCTCTAGCGCTGCCAACCAAATTTTGTTGAGTTCAAATAAAAAACCAAACATGAGCGTAGTGAGGACTATCCAAATGGCATACGCCCCTTTAATAGACCCTAACATATCTCCACTTTTAAAGAAAAAGAGGGCATACAAACCCAAGGCAAGTAGGAACTGTACGAAAATATATAAGTTGAGTTGGAGTGTAGTTTTGACATCATATTTATGATAAGTGGCAGGCACCTCAGGAGGGATATCAGCACCACCTAAATAGGCTGGCTTCCAACCTGGAGGCTTGAATAGAATGCGTAAACCATCCTTGAAATTTCTTGCTTGTCCTACCTGACCAGCTAGATCGATGTAGTGGGCAAAATTTGCATAAACCGGGTTCCAACTTTTCAGTGGTTTGGTGACACCATAATTGGGCGTTTCTTCCTCTTCTTTAAAAGTGCCGAACATCCGATCCCAAATGATAAAAACGCCTGCATAGTTCTTATCTAAATATTTAGGGTCTCTACCATGATGAACCCGATGATGAGAAGGCGTATTCATAAGAGCCTCAAACCATTTGGGCATTTTCTTGATATGCTCGGTATGTATCCAAAATTGGTATAGCAGATTGAGGCCACCTGCGATTAAAAAATGGTTGGGATGTATACCGATCATGGCCATTGGCAGGAATATCGGGATACCCCAGATGAAGGCAGTAGAGCTTTGGCGGAGAGCTACCGATAGATTATAATCTTCACTTTGGTGATGCACACTATGCCCTCCCCAGAACAAATTGACCTCATGCGCCAGGCGATGCTCCCAATAATAACAGAAGTCCCAGGCCAGGAAAGCAAGTGCAAAGGTAGCCCAGGTTTGCTCTAAATGAATAAAGGCCACATACTCGTACATCAGTAGGTATAAGCCCACTTTGAGAACGTGTAAGAAAGTACCACTCAATTGTTGTAGCGTACCTGTACTGATATTGGTGATCGCATCGTTGAGGCGATAGGTTTTGCGATTGGTGATCGATTCGTAGACCAGTTCGATAGCCATCAAGGTAAAGTACATTGGGATGGCAATAATGACAACACTCAAATCCATAGCAACAGAATATTATGCCTTTTTAGCGAATTTTCGCGATCAAATATAGGGTTTGGAGATTAATAAAACAAAAAAGCGGTTGATCCAAATGAATAGATCAACCGCTTTGAAACAACCTTAGAGATTTTAGAAAATGTTGTCTAAGGGTGAATCAGTGCATTTAAGATAATTTTGATTACAATACATAGGGAAAAAATTTTGTGGTCATCAAAAAAAAGAGCCTGAACTCCTTCTAATTTAGCATAATTGATATCTAAAATAAGGTTTACTTATGAATTTTAAAAGTAATACTCCCATTTATTAGCAAATAACTGTCAAAAGGTGAAGTGTTAAGACTCTTCAAGCTACTGGTCTCTGAACTTTGCGGTATTATTTTCTCTTCCCTTTTCCTAAGGGTGTTAGAGGAGTTTCATCGGGAACTCTGTCTTGTTGTTGCGGTAAGGAAATCGTCTTTATTTGTGGCAGTACATAGCGAGCGAAAAGCTCACATTCTTTCTGGTGAGGGTAGCCCGAAAAAATAAAGGATCGGATACCCAATTGCATGTATTTATTGATTTTTTTTAATATTTGATCCGGTGTACCTACTAGAGCAGCTCCACAGCCTGAGCGGGCACGTCCAATTCCTGTCCATAGATTGTCTTCTACAAAACCGTCGTTGTCTGATATATCTCTCATTTGTGCTTGCCGAGCCACTCCATAGCTTTTAGCATCTAAGGCTCTTTCTCTAATAGATTGTCCTTTGACGTCATCAATCTGAGACATTAAAGTTCTTGTATAATCGATCGCTTCATTTTCGGTTTCTCTTACAATAACGTGAATTCTCAAGCCAAAATCAACACTTCGCTGGTATTGCTTCGCTTTTTCAGACATATTTTGCATTAAACCAGTAATCTTCTCAAAGGTTTCGGGCCACATCAGGTATACGTCACAAAATTCTGCACATAAGTCCACTCCCGCAGGAGAATAACCTCCAAAATACAGCAATGGACCGCCATTTTGTTGATAGGGTTTTACAGGATCAGTAGGTAGCTGTAGATTATAGAATTGTCCTTTGTAGTTGATCTCTTCTTCGGTCCAGGCTTGACGCAAAATTCGAATCACCTCCCTTGAGCGCTGATATCGGTCAGCCGAGCTCAGGTCTTCACCTGGCAGGTTGGACGAAATAACATTGAGGGTCAACCTGCCCTTTAATATATGATCTACGGTAGCAATTGCCCTTGCAAGCATTGGTGGATGGACCTCGCCAGAGCGGATAGCAGCTAGTAAATTGATGTTCTTGGTCAGCGGAGCAACAGCAGAAACGAAGGACCAGGTGTCTTGACCGACTTGGTAAGAAGAAGGACACAAAATATTGCGATAACCCAGACGATCAGCAGTGAGTAAAATGTTGGAGGCCTTGTCCCAACTACTTCGGTAGCGGTCGTCATGCGCCCCCAAGAAGGCATCATCACCATTGCAAATAGGGGCAAACCAAGATACTTCTGCTCCTTGGACCGCTCTCGACCTTACTTTGATTGAATTCATTTCTGTTGAATTATTTCTAGCGAATTTTCGCTAAAAGTAAAAAACTTCTCCAAAAAATGAGGCATTGGTCAAGAATTTCCTGCGTATAATCATTACTTAGTCGACCACAAACTGGTAGCCGATACCTTTTAAAGTAATGATTTTAATATTGGAGTCTTCCTTTAAATAAGATCTGAGTTTAGTAATATAAACATCTAAATTTCGAGAATTGAAAAAGGAATCGTCGCCCCATATCTGTTTGAGGATGCGTTTGCGTTCGATGGTGAGATTTTGGTTTTGAGCCAGTATTTTGAGCAATTCCATTTCTCGATGAGAGAGCTTTTTTGTAGAGCTTGGACCTCTTAATTCGTACTTTTTATAATCAAAGGTATACTTGCCTAATGGTATACTTTGCAGCTTTTCTTGTTTTTTACTGCCTGCCTGTAGTTGCAAAAGATTATTGATCCGAACAATGAGCTCTTCGACACTAAATGGCTTGCGTACATAGTCATTGCCGCCACTGTCAAAGCCTTTCAAGACATCCTGCGTTTGGGTTTTAGCGGTTAGGTAGATGATAGGCATTTGATGATTGAGGGCTTTAATTTCTTTGCCGATAGAAAAACCATCTTTCCCAGGCAGCATGACATCCAATAAACAGATATCAGGTTGGAATGCTAGGAAATGCTGTTCGGCATCGCTACCATTATTGAGCATGAGTACTTCAAATGCTCTGCTTTCAAGGGTCTCTTTGACAATTTTCCCTAAAAAAGGCTCATCTTCTATGTATAGAATTTTAATCATCTTACTTCGGAAAGTCTAGATAAAAGGTACTGCCTTTTCCAATAGTACTTTTCACTCGGATTTTCCCTTTATGCTTTTTAATAATGGAGTGTACATAGCTCAATCCAAGACCGTAGCCTTTGGTGTTGTGTAAATCTCCGTTGGGTACTCTAAAGAAAGGCTCAAATATTTTGTTGGCATAAGCCTGGTCAATACCTATCCCATTGTCACTGATTTTTAAAGTAATCTTTTCCTTGCCTTCATTTAATTCGACTAGGATATTGGGTTGTTCTTTGGTATACTTCAAGGCATTGTCTAATAAATTATAAAGGATATTGCCAAGGTGCATTCGATCTCCTTCTATTTCAAAGTTTTGGCCATTAAATTGAGTGTTGACATGTGCCGATTGCTCTTGAAAGCGTATCTGCATTTGGTGGATCACCTCTTTCAGTAAGCCTTGAAAATCGATGGACTCCCGATTAATGTCAACGTTTTTTTGTTCGAACATTGCGGAGCGTAAGACTTTATCGACTAGGGTAGATAGCCTTTTTAACTCCAGCTTAGAAATCTCGATGTACTCCTTGGTCCGCTCTTTATTTTCTAAAACATCGAAACTGCTTATGGCCTCTAGCGCTACGCCCACTGAAGTGATAGGTGTCTGTAGCTCATGGGTAATATTACTGATGAAACTATTTTTAATTTTTGTGAGTTGTAGCTGCTGTTTTAAACTATTATAAACCAAGCCAAAAGAAAGGCCAGTGAGGAATAGTAAAAGAAGGCTGAATAATATTTGTGAGGTCATTTTCTGTAAAATCAAAGCAGATACTCGTGGGAAATGTGCTACGTATTGTGTCCCAAACGGAATATCAGCTCGCATAGGTCTTGTATAGAACCCTTTGTTATTGGGGAGCAGTTCTTGACCTTTTTCCATTCTAGAGACCTGGAAAGGGATTTTAATATTGTCTTCTTCAAGAGCAGCTTGATAGGTCTGATGTAATGCTCCAATCCTGATGGAATCATTTCTCATACCAATCGAATCTGGAATTTGTTCCTTTAAGTCCCGAAAGGCAAAGGCTAAAGATCTCAGAAATCGACTTCTTATTGCGCCTTGGTCACTAGAAGGATTCCCTTTTTGATCCGCTTCGAGTTTTGCTTTAATATCGGAAATACTGGTTCGCTCTCCACCTTCTCTCCAGGAGTTGAAAGATAAATCTTTAATCTCGGTAGAATCCGGGAGACTATACAAAACGGGTTGTATAACAACTCGGTGTAATAGTTGATCTTGTAACTCGAAAACACTATTGCGAAAAATGTTGGAAGTGGTTCTCCTTAAGCTATCCTTTTCTCGAAAATAAGTCTGTCTGAGCCATAAACCTAGGAATATAGAAATAAGGATCATGGAAGCCATGATCAGCAGTAGTAGATATTTATTTTTTATCCTTAAGAGCAAAAAGTGGAGGTTTGAAAGGTTAATTTGTCCTATCTACACCAAATCTAGACTACTTTAACGGCTTTTTCCAGGACTATTAACCTTAATTAACTTTTCATCAAGATTGATTAACTTATTGTTCCAGTACTTTGTAGTCTAAGAGTATGTCTTAATAAAAAACCTCAACCATTTGGTGGTCTTGAAGTTTATTACTTACTACTTAACAACTTATTCCAAATAAATGAAGTATCTAAAAATTTTTCTTTTTGTATTTCTTCCGATGTTGGCCTTTGGGCAGCAAACAGAAGGTTCTATTATTTATGAGCAGACCGTTGATGTGCATCGCCGATTGACTGGTGAGCGAGAGCGATTCAAGCAGTTTGTACCCAAGACGATGAGTCAAAAATTTGAACTCAAATTCAATAACACGGCCTCGATGTTCAAGACTTATATCGACGAAGAAGAGGACCCAGGCCCAGGTGGTGGCAGGCGTAGATTCCGCTTCTTTGGTGGTGGAGCAGAAGGAGAGATGTACCGCAACTTCGAAACCTTACAATTTGTCAATAGTAGAGAGTTTCAAGGGAAAAATTACTTGATTAAAGGGGAAATAGACCAGACGCCCTGGAAAATTACGGGCCAATCCAGAGAAATTATGGGCTACCCCTGTATGCAAGCGATTTATGATGATACCCTAGAGCAACGCGAACTTACGGCATGGTTTACACCCAATATCCCAGTGACTGCTGGACCAAGTACCTACGGTCAATTGCCTGGTTTGATTTTAGCCTTAGATATTAATAATGGAGAGGTTGTCTTCCGACCAATTGAGGTCAACTTTGATGCAGTAACAGAGAAGGATTTACAAGAACCCAAAAAAGGAAAGGAAATAGAAAAAGAGGAGTTTGAAGTAATGCTTCGCGAACGAATGGAAGAAATGCGAAAACAGCGGCAAGCCGAAGGCGGTGGTCGACCGGGAGGAGGTCGACCCGGCGGTGGTCGACCCGGCGGGAATTAAAGGAGCTAATACCATAAATAGGCGTCATCTTGAAATCTTCAAGTTGACGCCTATTTACAATACAGGGCATTTAACCCGAACCGGATAATTAGCATCTGTGATTTTTACTAAGGAAATACCAAAAGCTCCCCTTGAGAAATTGGATTGACTCAAGCCCGAGGTAGTAATGTCATAGCTGAAACCGATTTGCCAACCAGATATCTGGAAAGTTGTACTCACTATAATAGACTCCAATTGCATACTACTATTGATGCCCTGTGCTAGGTGTGCCCAAGCACCTGCTCGAAGATTAATCAGGTTGTCTTCCTTTATACCTATCCGAAAACTGCCGCCGCCCATTGCACTTCTGGTCGGCCCTTGACTTTGCCAAACGGCAGAAGGTAAAAAACTTAAATCTTTTCCCATTACGATTTCGCCACCAGTATTAAAGGTGAATCTTCGAAAAAGAAGCTCCTCGCTACCTTCTAGTAGTCCAACATTGGGATTGTTCAAATGGTGCATGGCGCCTCCAATATAAAAACCGCCACCTTCTTGATAAGCGAGGTAATATAAGAGACCTACATTAATATCCAGGAAAGAATTGGCGCCGCCCATAGCAAATGCTTCACCCGAATCAGAAGCTCTATTGACCTCAAGTAGCGCATTGTCATACTGCGAAGAGAACCACAAATCACTAGGGGAAAAAGCATACTGCCCAAATCCAACCTGACCCCCTAAAATAAGGAACATATCAGGCGTATAAGAACCTCGGCCACTAGCAAGGCGTTGGTGGTAGGCACCACTCAGATTGTAGTAGGTGCGTTCATAGCCAGATACACCTATTTGATCTTGTAGAATAAATGCCCCTAGACCAGCATAGTTATTCCCTATTCGGAATTTGTTTTCCAAACTCCCACTGTAGCTAATATACTCTTCATCGCTGAGGACACTATACAGTTGAGAATTGTAGTTCATACTCAAGCGCAGCCCACCATCGTAAAAACCCGTCATGGCTGGATTGAGGTGTAAAGGATTCTGATTGAATTGAGAAAATCTTGGGTCTTGTGCTTCCAGCGATATCCCCAAGATCAGCAATAGAAAAATGGTATATAAATAGTCTTTCATTTGTTTAAAATTTTTGCAAATGCTTGAAAGCTAAATTTTTGCAGAAATTTTAAACCTCTGCAACCGCTTCGCTTTCGCATAATCTTTTTTAATCATCACCGATTGGTGATTTTATGATTAAATAAGATCATGCTCATTTCATTTGTTTTGGGATTATCGGATTAGGGTAGTTTGACCTCGGAAAACTTTGGTGATTTGGTTGTCAAAAGTGGCTTGTATAAACCATATATAGGTGTCTTGAGCCATTTCTTCGCCATTGAGCATCCCATCCCATCCTATTTCAGGCGATTCCAGATTCAATTCCCGGGCTTCATAAACTAAACTTCCATGTCGATCAAATACCTGAAAAAGATTGATGAGTGTCCCTTCTTTTCCGTGTATGATCAAGCGATCATTATTTTGGTCGCCATTGGGTGTAAAACCTGTAGGAATAGCTAATATTTGCTCCTTTTCCACAAAGATTCGGATAAAATCTTCTGCTTGGCAACCAACAGAATCTAAAGCCAGAATTTGATAGTCTGTGGCAAAGTCTGGCTTTACGGTTACACTATCACAGATCAAACATGGTACCGATCCAGGATAGGATTCAATCCATTCAAAAGAAACCATTCCTTGGCCATTTTCAGCAATGGGCCTTAAGGTAATCGAATCTCCTAAAAATAGGGCTCTTTCAGCAGGGCCTAAATCCACACTGAAAGGTTCCGGTTGGTTGACAACAGCATCGGTGGTAAAGGAACAACCATTCGCATCTTGTATAGTAATAGGATAGGTGTTGGCAGGTAATCCAATTAAAAAAGGAGAACCTGTAAAATCCTGATTGCCTATTTTAAACAAATAGGGTGGGGCACCGCCGTCGGTGAGTACGTTAACACTCCCATCTGATTCTCCAAAACAGGTGACATCTTGCGTTTCTATAGTCACCCCAATAGCGGCTGGTTGATTAAGCGTCACGGTGGCTGTCTGGAAACAATTCCGAGCATCAGTCACGGTGACCGTATAATCTCCGGCAATGAGGTTTTCAATCTCTGCACCAAGGGCACCATTAGACCAGGCAAAACGATAAGTAGGAGAACCACCCGCAGCAAATGCCTCTAATGATCCGGTTTGGTCGGCAAAACAAGTATTGTCTATTTGCTGGAAAGAAACCTCTATCCTTGTTGGTTCGCCTACCGTTGCTTGGCCGACATTGGAGCAACCAAACTCATCAGCTATTGTGACGGTATAAACGCCTGCAGAAAGGTTAGTCGCTTCGGAAGTTGTCTGGTTGCCCGTTCGATCATCCCATTGATAGCTGAAGTTTTCTGAATCAGCAGAAATATTTATAATGTCTAAGCTCCCATTCGATCCACCAAAACAGCTCGCATCATTCTCGACAATTTGAAAGGTGATGAGCTTGGGTTGCCGTACAAATCTGGATTCAATCGCAGTACATCCATTAGGGTCTGTGACCGTCACTGTATATAAACTGTCACCTCGCAGATTTCCAATAGTTGGCCCTAGCTGTCCCGTATTCCACATAAATTGAAATTCATTAAGATTAGCGTTCGGACGACCTTCTACGAAGTTGATCCCGATGGCGCCATTATTAAAGCCAAAACAAGAAGGCGCATTTATGATCATATTAGGCTGCATTGGCGGTAAATCAACTAAGTTGATACTTGCTTCTCGACGGCAGCCATTAACATCTGTAACGGTGACAGTGTATTCGATGCTATCAAGATCGAAGGCTTCGTTGGTAGTCTGACCATTACTCCATAGATAAGTGTACAGACCATCGCCACCGCCATTGGCTAAGGCAAGCGCGCGGTTAGTTTGCTCACCAAAACAACCTTCGGTAATTTGACTAGCACTGACTACTAGATCGGTACTAGGCTCTGAAATACTGGTGGTGCCATTAATAATACAGCCATTATTATCTGTCACCGTGATAGTGTAACTTCCTACTCCAAGGCTCCTTGCTGAGGTGTCTTGACTGCCAGTTTGCCAATTGTAATTATAGGGTTCAGTACCTCCCATGACTATGGCAGTGGCGAGTCCATTGGTTTCTCCCCGACAAGCCACATCGACAGTACTAAAGTCAATAGCTAAAGCTAAAGGCTCGGGTATCTCTAAAACTTCGGTAACCAGACAGCCATTTTGATCGGTTATCCGGACTTCTACAAAACCGCCCGGAAGATTTGTAGCGCGGGAGGTGATCTGATTAAGACTATCTAACCAATTATAATTGTAGGGGGCGGTGCCACCGCTTACTTGAACTTCTGCTTCTCCATTACTTCTCCCAAAGCATCCTACCGTCTGCAAAATGATGCTATCTGTTACCAGTGGAAGTGGAGCAATTAATTCGACCGAATCTACTAAGGTGCAGTTGTTTTCATCACTAATCGTGATAGTATAAGTCCCTTCCGCTAAATTCGTGAGGACCGTATCATTGGTGCCATTATTCCAGGTGAAATCTAGATTTCCAGTTCCTCCATTGATGCTGGCATTGATACCTCCATTGGCATCTCCGGCACAGGATATCGGGCTGATATCTGTCGATACGCTGATATTATCAGGCTCATTGATCAGCGTAGAGTCTTGTGCCTGACAACCTAGCTCATCTTCGACAGTCAATACATAATTGCCAGCAGGAATTTGCTCCAACTGAGTAGGATCTTGGATCAAGGAATAATTCCAACTAAGGTTTAACATTCCGGTGCCACCACTTACATCGGCTAGTATAGTGGCGGTACTATCTCCAAAACAGGCAATCGTATCAAATGCAGTGAGGCTGGTACTGATCGGTTCAGATTGTTGTATAGTAAAGTTGAGGGTGTCAGAGCAACCCGTCATGTCTTCTGTAACCAGGATATAATTTCCAGCAGCAAGATTGTTGAAAACACTGTCTTGTTGACCAACGAAATCTCCGTTTAGGTAATAGGTGAATGGTCGAAATCCCCGAAGTGCCCTCACCGCAACAGATCCGGTAGCTTCTCCAAAGCAATCGACATCATTGATATACTCAAATTGAGTAAAAGTGAAGCAATCTTCAAAGGTACAGGTGCTTTGCGATTGTCCTACAAAACAAGGATAAAGCGTATCGGGCGGAACTACATTCAATTCTAAGGTGACCACATCTCCAAATACTAGTCCATCAACAATCAGAAAGGTGTCCTGGATAGGATTGGCCAAAATGGAGTCGACACCATTAATGGTGAGTGTTCCTTCATAGCTCAAACCTAATCCTATACTGTTCCAGTTGAAAATCATATTCCCTGGACTCAATGGACCACAGATGATTTCAGGAGCAGCGAAGGTGTCTAAAACGGTCACCCGAAAATTATCAGAAAAACTACAGCCATAGCTGTCGGTAAACGAGACCGTATAGTCCGTAGTCTCACTGGGATTCACCACCGGATTTGGACAGTCGGTGCAGGATAAACCCGTACTAGGCGTCCATGAAATATCAAATTCATTGGTGGAATTAAAGGTGATTTCCCAATCTACTAGTTCGCCTAGACTGCTGAGATCAAAGGCATCTGATACCAATAACTCCCAAGTTCCATTTATTGGTGAACCTGTAAGGTCAGACCAGTTCCCTTCTGGAATATAGGTGCCTTGAAATGGAGGCGCACCAATCGTGATGGGGTCAGTTCCCAATGGAGAGAAGCAGGTGTTGGTATAGTTGTTAAAACCGCCACCATTATTAGTGGACAGTTCGAGTAGTTTCCCGTCAGGGGCTTTTAAGAAAATGGCAATATCAGCGTTAAAATCAGTATTGATATTTAAGCAAATAGAAACGATTTGAATGAAAGGGTTACTCAAACTATCTTGAGCAACACCTCCAACTAAGATTGGTGCGGCAAATGGATTGTCTGGTGGATGATTCACAAAGCCAAAACTGTAGCGTGGATCACTCTGATAGGTGATGGTTGTCTCATTCGGAATACTCCCTTCAATTGCTATTTGAAGCTCCTCCGAAAGACAAATAGTGGTGTCTGGAATAGGGGTGTAGCGTGTATCGCAGCTGGTACATTCAGGGGAGGTCTCTGCTCTCACGGCCACGGCTATACTGGTATCGTATCTACAATTAAAGGTATTAGTAACTTCTAATTGATAAAATTTATATCCCGGATCAAGCGGAGAAACAAGAATAGAATCTTGGAAATAAAAAGGCAAATCTGGTTCAAATACAAACTCTTGGATGACTAAAGGTGGCGTAAAAACCTCCAAATCGGCATCCAAGTCCTCCGCAAACTGTAAGCGCCAATTAAATAAATAGCCATTAGCTGTCACCTGCGTATCTCTGATAGCGAGGTTCCAGATGCCATTTAAGGGGCAGCCTTGAAGCTCCGTCCAAGCCTCCTCTGCTGCATAATCGCCCTCTGGTAGCGTAAATGGATTGTCTGCTTGTATGGTTTCGCTCCAAGTCAAAAGGGCATTATCATTTTTCCAGCAATAAGTCCCTGCTTGTCCGGGCAAAACGCGGCCCTCATCTCCAATATTAGGCAATCCAATTAATGTAGGATCGATAGCAAATCCTGTATTGGAGTGCAAAACAAGTTCCTGTCCATTTGGACATATTAAACTGATATCCAAGTCCTCTAAACGGCTATGTTCTATATCTAAACAAATAGCTAGTAAATCATTAGGATCATCCAATGTTTGACCTGCCTCGAAGCGATCTACAATGATGGAACTGATCAGTGGATCAGGAGCACCATCTGGAATGGCCTCGTTGTCATCTTTATAATATTCAGAAGAAAAGGAGGCACTACCTGGTACAACACTGATGGTTTTATTAGGATTGATCTCATTTAAAGTAGAGGTCAGGTTTAAGGTGTCGCCAATGCATATGGGGCCTAACTCAGGTATAGAAAAACTAAAGTCTGGACTAGGAGCTACCTGTACTTTCTGTATTGCAATATTGGCATTCGTACAACCAAAAGGATCAATGACCATTAGGCGAACGGTATATCCGCCCGACTCAAAGTATTCGTGGCTGACGACCTGACCGGAGGCAAAACTACCATCGCCAAAGTCCCAGCGATAAGTACTATTGGTATCAGATTGTTCGTAAAACAAACCTGCTTCGGGGAAACTAGCTTCCCCAAAAAAGAGAATCCGCTCTCCTGGACAAACATTCACTGTTCCACCAAAAGGATTAGGCGTAGTACCTGTAATATTCGCTACTATGCTTTGGCAAGAGTCTACACAAGAAACCTGTGCCTCCCAACCCGCTCGTTGATCACTATCATCGCTGATAAATTGTACCGTCAAGCAGCGGCTAGTATTGGAAGCAGAAGCCTGGAAAATTTGATACGGTGCTTCGGAGTTGCTAGTCAATACACCCAATCTGATGGCATTGACGTCTAATCCATCAAATATTTCGAGTCGATCTCCTGGCTCAAGAGCTAGGTTATAGAATTCTAATTTGGTGAAGCCAGCACTACCAGTATCAGGACAAATGACGTAGGTCTCATTGCTGTTAGGAAGATAATTACCGTTGATGCCTCCTGCATCAAAAAAAACGGTACTACAAGAGCGGATGGTGTCAACGCTTTGACTATAGGTCAGGGATGGCGATAAAATCAAGACGCTTGTACAGTATAAAATGACGCACAGACGAAAGGTCATCAAGTATTTCATCAACAAAAGATTACCGTGTTTTTGGGATGCTCCAATATCGTATTCAGAAAATATTGAAGTTGCATATAAAACTCTAAAGTAGGTATAATTATTTTTTTCGTTTCCATTTTATTCTACCTTTTGCATGATAGTACAATTGATTACATTTGCAGGAAAGGATTTGAATATGCAAATACTAGACGGGCGTACACTTGCGCAAACTATTAGAGGAGAGTTAGCTGAAGAGGTGAAAATCTTGACGGAGAATGGAGATAGACCTCCACATCTGGCAGCTATTTTAGTAGGAGATAATCCAGCCAGCCAAGCTTATGTAAGAAATAAAGTCCGGTCTTGTGAGAAAGTAGGATTCGCATCGACCTTGATTAAATTGGATTCGAGTACCACTCAGCAAGCCTTATTAACAAAAGTTCAGGAACTCAACGACCGGGAAGACATTGATGGTTTTATAGTACAACTACCGTTGCCAGATCATATCGATGATCAGGAAGTGACTTTAGCTATCGATCCTAAGAAAGATGTTGATGGGTTCCATCCGATTAACTTTGGGCGCATGGCCCAGGGTTTGCCTTGCTATATTCCTGCTACACCTTATGGAATAGTCGAAATGCTGAAACGCTACGATATAGCAACCAGCGGCAAAGAGGTAGTGGTTGTGGGGCGAAGTAATATTGTAGGCACACCTATTAGCATCTTACTGTCAAGAAAGGCAAATCCAGGTAATGCGACAGTCACCCTTTGTCATAGTAGAACGAAAGATTTAAAAGCGCACACCTTAAAAGCGGATATTATCGTTGCAGCTATTGGTCGTGCCAATTTTATCACAGCAGATATGGTAAAAGATGGTGCGGTAATCATTGATGTAGGTATAAATCGAGTGGATGATCCTACTGCTAAACGTGGATACCGCTTGGTAGGAGATGTAGATTATGAAGCGGTGGCGCCAAAAAGTAGCTATATCACACCCGTACCAGGCGGCGTTGGGCAACTGACTGTCGTTTCTCTTTTGATGAATACTTTGAAAGCGAGAAAAGGAGAGGTATATGCATGAGTAGACGGTGTAGTGCCTTAGTTTAGAAGGTTTAAGCACCTTTGCTGCGGGTTAGAGGCTTCGCCTGTGGTTTAGAAAACTAATTCAGCTCAGCCCTAAACGGGACCGCAGGTCCAACTAAACTTTTAAACCCTTTTTATGATAAGTTTTATATGTAAGTAACGGACAAAGAATAAGTCCCGCATTTTGATCGAGAAGATTCCCGACGCAAG
>JBELML010000043.1:0-40578 GCA_042095835.1 Saprospiraceae bacterium | reverse complement strand
ATACCCGAATCACATTGGCCAGAAGGGACCAGTTGTTTTGGTTGGGAACCAGAAGAGGGACTCGATGATCCAGAATCTAGCTTTACAGGGGTAGAATCTTCCGGTACCTATACTTTATTCTTTGCCGATGATATGGGAGATATTATCAGTGAGCATATCTATGAGGTAGATTTGGATCCTTTTGAGGTGGGTGTTTCGGTAGGCCCGAGCTTCTTTTGTGAGGCAGGCCTGGTTACACTCACAGCAGAGCACGACGCCTTATATCCAGAATTTTTATGGTCAAATGGATCAAGCAGCGAGACCATTGAAGTTGATCCTAATGGGATCTATACCGTCACGGTGACCGATACCGAAACGGGTTGCGTCAAGACTGCCGAATTAGAATTGACCAGTCCCCAGGAGGATCCATCCGATATTATCATCCTTCCAGAAGACCCCGTTTATTGTGAGGGATCAGATGCCCGCCTTGAGCTGGAATTCATCCCCGATTGGGTGACTAATCTCCAGTGGGAGAAACCTGATGGTAGTATCGTGACAGCAGCATCTGCTCCAATCGACGCAGCGGGGGCATACACCTTGTATGTATATGGAGAAAGTGGTTGTACTTACGACTTTCCAGTTGAGATCAAAGATGAACTGGATGTGACCATCCTTATTCAATCTACGAATCAAGAGCTTTGTGTGACCAATACACCTAATGAGCTTACGCTTTTTGCGGAAGTCACAGCTGCTAGTAATGGCACTTTTACCTATGACTGGTCGGTGCCTAATGATAATACAGCTACCTTGATTGTGTCGGAGTTGCAAGCTTACACCGTAACGGCTACCGATGAGAATGGCTGTACAGGGGAGGCGACTTTAGTCCCTGAGGTCTGTCCCGAACAGGAAGTATTTTGTTTTGAGCTTGGAGAATGTGCCTTGGCAGGCTATGATTTTGGAGAAATGCAATCTTCAGCGACCACCAAGTCCTATAATGGTGGTACCATTATTGATTTTACGGGAAGTATTGCCTCCGGAAATGAAGCCACCACCTTGGAAATGTTAGAAATCACTTTCCAAGAGAATGCTACCTATGACTTTACTATGGGTTTCATCATTAGTGCGGAGAGCGAAACGATCCCTAAAGATGCTGCAGAAGCGCGCTTCAACTCTACTCCGAATACCGTTTACGATATTCTTTATTGGCTACACTACGATCATAGTACGGGTACTGCTAATCTTTGCATGAAATTAGCAGACAATATTTTTGGCGAAGCCCTCAGTTTGTTGAGAGTAGATGGATATACCCAAGAACAACAAGATGAATTGAAAGCAGCCTTCGTAGCTATGGTCAGAGAGCTCTATTCTTGTGAAGGATATGCTGACTATCATACCTCGATCATAGAGCGATATGGTTTAGCTCCGGAGCAAGGAGAAATACAAGGAAGGACTTCAATACCAGATAATTGCGGACAAAATATTTTGGGTTGCTATGCGGAAGGGTTTGTGCCTAGGAGTATTTACGGCTTTAGAATCCAAAATCTTGGAGAGATAAAGCATAGCCTGTTTAATTGGAAGCCCGGTTTGGTCAATACAGTGAAATCTCTCTGGAAACGTAAAGTGCCAGAAGCAGTTTGGAAATATGACAGTAACACACTGCTCTACATGGAGCCATTTGTTGCTGGATTAATAGATGCTTTATTACAAGATAATCTCCTAGCAGGCATAGTTGATATTGCCAAAATGATATGCACTCCTAAGTTTTGGAAATTCATTCTCAAAGCCTCCACCTTTGGGGGTAGAGCAGAGTTAATGGCAGATTTTGCGCTTATCGCTCCTACTCTTTGGGATATCGTCTTGCAACAATTCGACAACTATGTCAATAAACTGTGTGGAGAGGAGGGATGTGATGTCATGTTGCACGGGCATGGTAGACTGGTAGGTGGTGTAGCGATGTTTGTTTTTGACCTCGTAGCAGGAGGAAAAGGGGTGCCTGTCTTTAAGAATATACTAGGAAAAGGCTTGCAGCATGGCCTAAAATACATGTTGAAGTGGATGGATGACCTTTTAGCGCTCCCTGCTACCGTTCGTAAGGCATACCTTCGACAATCGAGTAAATCTTTCGTTTGTAAGACCTCAGCAGGAGCCACCGGTGGCGGGATCGTTCTGAGAGCAGGTGGCTGTGCCGACTTTTTAACGTTCCTGAAGTCGTTGTACAGTGACTATACCGCTCAACAGAGGAAGATTTTTATGAATGAGCCAACGATGGTGGATGTTTGGCAAAAGTATTATACCAACAATGGTAGTGCTCCTTTTCCTGAACCACTCATCAAGCGCTTCCCCCTTGGAAATAGTAAGTTTTATGATGTCTTAGAGGAATTGTTCTTCACCAAACAAGCGGATGGAACCTTTAAGGTCAAAGATGCTGATACCGAAAAGTTGCTTGAGGAGTTTATTAAAGATATGGATGGGGAGGAGGCTTTAGCTCAGGTTTTGCGGAAGGAGGATGGTAGTAGTCTGAGGGCATGGAAGAGTTTAGTTGATGAGGGAGTAGATTCAAGTATTAGAAAAAATATTGATGCGCTGTCTGACCCTGACTCTGTAATTGATGCTATTCAAACTTCTCAAAAAAATAAGCCTAAATGGCCAGAAATACAAGCACTTTGGAAAAGAGGTAATGATTTTAATGCAAAGGGGCGTATTAAGTATGGAGATGGATTTGTTGAGGTAGTCTTAAAGGGAGTTGATGGGAAAGCCGGAAAAAGATTAGATACTTATTTGCCACCTTCTGATGGGAAGCCAGGCCAGATTATATCTAGAAAGGCTACAACACTGAGTAACATTCAGCCAAATACATTTAAAAACTATTTATACGAGCTAATCACAAAGTATCCTAAAGGAGCAGAGCTCAATTCAAGTAAATTTCCTCCAGGCACTAAGCTTGATGGAGATTATAAGTTAGAGATTCCTGAGGCTAATAAATCATTTTTTGAATCTAGTGATGAATTTAAGAAGGTATTAAGTAAGTTTAATGCTGATAATAATGTTGATATAGAAATAATCTACTTAGCTGAGTAAAATGAGAGAATTGATATTGGAAATTTTGCAAAAAATAGATTTTGAGAAAAGATATAGGAAATTATGCAATGAGTATAGTGATTTTAATAAAAGAGCTAATCTTAAAGTGAAAGATGTTGAAAAAGTGGTAAACTCTTTTGATGTTCAGTATAAATATATTTCAAGAGACAAGACTTTTCTAAGGGAATTTAATTATGGAGAGTTTTTTGTAAGGTTATTTATTGGTTTTAGGGGGGGGGTAGTTGATTTTTCTTATTTGATTTGGGAAAGCGATAATATTAATAAATATTATAAGGGTAGACTAGCTTCGTTAGCGGAAATTATAAATCCTGAATTTAATCAATTTGTTCAATTTAAGACTCCTATAGCTACTTCTTTAGAGGACTTTGAAATAATTGTTAATGAAATATTTGATATATGTCAAGATTTTGAAAATCATTTTAATGGCCCTATCTGAGCACAAGATATCTCCATCAATAAAGAGAAAGAACGTTCCCAGTTGAGCGTAGGATATCAAAATCATAAATGAAAAAAAAGTTCGGCGTAGGCTTAAGAGTTGATGCTAAATCAACTCGTGCCTACGTCGGAGTGCAAGCAAAATTCGTTTTGCGAAAATTATAAGAAAAACAAAAAACAAACCCAACAAAATGCATAAAACCCAATACCTCCTAATCACCCTCCTGCTTGTATGGAGTTGTGGAGGAGACCCAGTAGAGCAGGCCGACTTCCCCTATGTCTATGAGTATGAGGGGACGAGTGAAGTAGAGACCAATATTTACCGGGTTACGGAAAATGGGGTAGAATTAATTTCTGATCCCAACAAGGCTTACTTTCTCGCAGAGATCGGGCTTGAGGAACAGTCCATTTTTGATTATGTCCAGGAGGAAAGTGCAGAAGAGTTCTTACAGACGATTAGCTTTTCGGATGCCGATAGTGTCCGAATCATAGCTAAAGACCCGGAGTACTACGATTTGACTTTTGCTTGGCAAGCGTTTGATGACAAGGTAGGATTATTTGGTGAACAGGGCATGTTGGATGACTTCTTTTTCAGGGGAGCGGCTGGAGAAACAACGCTATATTGGGACAGTTTTATCAGTTGGTTTTATTATTACGAAGAGCAGTTTGGCAGGCGAGAAATCTCCTTTCTAGATGTAGAAAGCTATCCTGGTTTGGAGTACAATACCGCAGAGGAATTAGCGGATTATAAAAAAGAGACTTTTTACCGAAAAGAACATTTGCAAGTAGGCGATACCATTGTGGTCATAACTGGTGCTTTTGAGTACCAGCTACAGTAACTAGGTCGCCCAACAAAATATACAAAAAGATGAAACAGCACCATCCACTGCACACTTGCAGAGGCTACATTCTAATGCCTCTACTCTTGGTTTTGACCAGTATCTCCGCATGGAGTCAGCTCACTTTGACGAGTGTGACACCCATCGTCGTTGTCGATGGTGATCAAAGTTGTGCCACCATCGAGCTGCAATTAGATGGTACTGCGGGGCCATTTACGGTACAGTTGTTGGATGCTACTGGTGCAGTTGTGATTGATCATCCAGCGCAATTTGGTACCGCTGTGCTCAGCTCAAGTACGCTAGATGCTGCTGAGGCTGCTGTCTTATGTACACCAGGCGATTATAGCTTGCAGGTACTCAACCGCTTTGGCTGTGAGGTCAAGATTGAGGACATTAGCACAGGAGAGAAGGCACTGGAAATTCCCATTCGCTTAGATGGCTGTCCTGATCTGGGTGACATTGATTTTGAGATCATATCTTATCCAGAAGATTGTGAGGATGATAATGGCACTATTGTGATTGCAAAGGAGGTTTTTGAACAATTCAATATCAATCTATATAATGAGGAAGGTGCCAATCTTCCAGTTAGTGAATTTGGGGATGAGTATTATTGGGATGCCTTATATTTTGGTGTTTATACACTTCATGTAAGTAGCTCTTCGTGTGAAGATATAGTACCTATTACCGTTGATTTAAGACTTTTGCCAAATTTAAAACCAACTATTTTGGAGACCTGTTTTCGTCAAGAAAATGGAGTTATTGATTTTTCAGGTCTTGGTACAGCTGCCTCCTACACCTATACCTGGGATGATGGTGCGATTGGTAATAAACGCATCAATCTAAAAGCAGGGAATTACTGTGTACAGATGAGTGGCCCTGGGATCGACTGTGCTTTTGAGCGCTGTTATACGGTGCCAGTGATCATAGCTCCTCAAATAGACGTCGTTGATCGGCACAATCCCAATACCCAAGAAGATAGTAACGGCTCAATCACTCTAGCGGAGCGTTCTAGTCAAAACTTAAATTATCAATGGAGTAATGGCCAAACGGGACCAAGTCTGCAAAATGTAGCAGCTGGTACCTATACCGTCACGATTACGAATGAACAGGGATGTAGCTTTGAGCAGACCTATACCATCAATAGTTGTTATACCGTACTCCTCGATCCCGACTATGGTACAGAGATCGGCCTAGAAGCCAACTTCGAAGATTTTGATATTGCCCTCACTGGAGGCTATCTAGCTACGGGTGCTCCGTCTACAGACGTGAAATTGAATATTAAGAAAGCTTCGGAGGCGATTTATTCTAGTAATACGCAAGGATATTCAATAGAATGGGAGCTAGAAAATAATGGAGATATTCAGCATGGAGGAAATACCTATAATGTAGACCGTTCTGAATTTGATTTTGGAAAAGTGCTCAGGGTTGCTGTAAAAGTATCTAATGGATGTACTTCAAAAACGACATCTATTATTCTGTTTAGTTGTGAGTTTGCTACGCCTAATTCTCAATCTTATGAGTATTTTATAAGAGGGGTAGTTAAACCATGTCCTGGAGCAGCTGATGGGCTTCTTAATATACGAATCCCTAATTTAGATGATATATTACCTTCGGTATTTGTAAATGATTTACCTCAGGCAGTGAATCTTGGGAATCTTCTTGATTATGAAAGTACTGCACAATTATTACAGCCGGGCATACAAAATGTAGTTATAGATTTTGGAGATTGCCAAATTTCGTTTGACTATGAATTAGAAGAAGCAGAATCAGAAAAAGTTTATGCAGGGTACGATAAGGAAAGTAATGTTTGTATTTACGATCAGTTGTGTAATGATAATTTATTGGGAAACCTTACTTCTGAAGCTGGACTCTATGATTATGTTGCAACGGAAGAGCGTTTTGGATCTAAATGTTATCTTCCGATTAAATGTAATGATAATGTCGTAGACTATCAAAGTACAAAATACATTACAATGAGAGCAGGTGAATATACCAGCACGCTACGTTACTTGTTGGATAATCCAAATCTTTTTACCAACAATGGAATGTATGAAGAAATACTAACTTGGCTGCAAATTTACAGGGGACGATGGCATCCCTGTGAAAAAATTAAAATATGTCCCTACAGCTTTAGGCCAAGGAAATTAGCTAGCGGTGTTCCTGATCCGACTTTATTTTTCAAAGAGAGGGAAGATCCTACTTGGCTAGGTGGAGGATGTTATGGTATTAACTGTATTTTTTCTAATCCTACTTTTTGTGTAGGAGATGTTGAGTTGCCTTTTCTAAATGATACCGGAGATGATCCATTTAATGACTGTGACGGAGTGTCGGTTAATGCCTATCAGTTGATGTCTCATTATCGAGAGAATGTATTACAAAATATTTATAATGAGAGATTTCCAGATGCTGATTTTAAGGAAACAAGTCTCTATAACGATTTTATTAGAATTTATGAATTCGATGAAAGGCTACCCTGTGCCAGCTTAGTATTCTGTAGAGATGATGAAGATTTCAAATTACTCTATACTGATATTAATACTATATTCTGTGGAGGAACAAACTATGAGACTTTTGAAGTTACTTTTTTTGAAAATGGTGAGGCCCAATCTCAGGTTATTAAAGTTCCAGACGATTGTGAGACTTTTGCCTATCCTGACCCTGGTTTAGATAATTTGAAGTTTGTTCATTGCTATGGTAGTAATAATATCGAAGCAATAGACTTATTAGATTATAGCTATTTAGATCTTGGGGCCACACCTGCTGCACCTCCGACTTCTTATCCATTATCACGCCCTCATATTAAGGTTACCCAAGAATCTGAATTGGATGAAACGATTACTAATTTAGGATTATACGTTACAGAAAATGGGATACTTCCTAAAGGGTTTATTTCCAATACAAATAATGATTCAATTTTGATTTATGATTATGATCATGGGGTAGAAAGGATTTCTAATATAGAAGGTGGCGATATCAAACATTTTGTCGATAACCAAGACTTGGAGCAAGAAATCTTCATGTTTCGTAACCCAGATAACATCCTATCGGAGAAGCTAACTTATTCAGATACCATAAGTGGCTGGGAAAAATACCTCAGCAGCTCCAAGAGCCTCAACTCCACCTTTCTTTCCAGCCAAAATGGATACATCCACATCGGTGGCACCTTTTCTGAAAATCTCAATTTTGATGGTGTTGACCTGATCAATACTCAAAATGATGGCGCTTTTACACTTAGTATTGATAAGGCAGGGCAGTTGCTTAATTACCAAATTATAGAAGGAACCCTTGGCAAAGTAGATTTTGCTGAGCGACCTAATGGTGACCTTACTATTGCTTTTCAGCCACTAGCCGGAGGTGTCGGATTTTATGAAAATGGAACATTAAATACGATCATCGTCAATCCAGTTTCCAGTATTTATCTGATCAATCAAAATACCACCGCTTCTACTACTAGCCTCAATCCGATTTCTACACATTTAGATTTGGAGCTAAATGATATAAGCATTTCTCCATCTACAGGTCAGATCGCAATAGTTGCTGCGCAAACCAACGATCCTACAGGTGCAGTCGGGTGCAATCAGGATATGTACCTATTGACTACAGACCAGAATGGTATTCTACAGTGGAGTCAAACCTGGATCAATTCCTGCGAAAGTGGTAAAGCTCAGGTCGCTTATGGAGAGCAGGATGAATTATTCTTAAGTTTGACCTATCAAGATACGCTGGTCATAGATACCGCTATCTTGGTATCTAAAGGTGGTGAAGATATCGCGGTTTTTAAATTTAAGGCTTCTGGTGAGATGCAATTCTATAGGAGTTATGGCACCAGAGATAAAGAAAATGTGAAGCATTTATTTTATAACTCAGGAGTGCTCTACTTTGCGGGAGAATACGACGGTCTGGAAGCACATCGCCCAATTGGAAATTATGATTTCTTCAATTTTGCGGCTGCTAAAAAACGCGCCTACATCTCCTACATCTTTGATGAAAGACCAAGCAATCAAACAACCGCCAATAAACAGACCCACACTACACCAAAACTAGATCCTAATATCCTGGCGCTTGATTTTCAAGCGATCCCGAACCCATTTACCGATCAACTTACCCTACAATTGAATGCTGCCTTTGCAGAATCTGTACAGTATCTCATCTATAACGAGTTGGGTAAAGTGGTACAGCGAGGTACAATCGATTTGCATAAAGGCCAAAATCAATATGAGTTGTCTACTAGTGATCTCGATGTCGGTATTTATTTTATAGAAATTGAAGGGAAAAAGAATAGCTATCCGCAGAGCCAGAAAGTGATTAAGGTGAAGTAGAGAAGGTCAGAGCTTAAATAAGATAAAAATAGAGAAACGTAACTATCTGGCTATCAACGACAAAAGCCGCTGAAAATCAGCGGCTTTGCGTGGTTAAATCCAGTTTTTATAAAAGTGGTCCCACCTGGGCTCGAACCAGGGACCCTCTGATTATGAGTCAGATGCTCTAACCAACTGAGCTATAGGACCAAATTTTCATATTTGAGCGCTGATTATGAGTCAGCTGCTCTAATCCCGGACTTGTTCCGGGAAGCTATAGGACCAAAATATCCAAGAAAATAGAGATTTTTTTCTCCATCCCTTTTTTCTCATTTTTGAGAAATCGGAGCGCAAATATACACTTTTCTCATGTTTACTTCAACTTAGGCGACCTATATTTTGGTTCCATTGGCGCTAAATTTCTTCTACTTTTAGGCTGTAGTCGAATGTATTACTAAAAGACTTATTATCTAGCCATACCTCAATCTCCTTACCTTTAGCTTTAAACAGGGTAAACGTTTTAGTGCGACTATAATTCCCACTCTCAAAGGTGTAGCGTTTCTTGAGGGTCTTAATCGGAACAGAAAATGGGAACGATGCTTCTTCTAAGGTGAGAATAGAAATCTCCGTCTTGGCTTTTCCACCTGTTTTGGTGACGGTCACCTTCACACGCTTACTATTGCTTGTAGTACTGGTCTTCTTACCTTTGTTGATCGAATAAACTTTGCCACTGGTATTCAATAAGATTTTACCTGATACCAATGCTTCTGTCTTATTGACGTATACCTCCAAGCAAGGACGGGATGGATCGATTACATATGGACCACTATCAAATGAGTAGAGTAATGGTAGAAGAAAAAATGTGGCTACTAATAAAAAATAGTTCTTTGTATAGCGGATCATAGTCTTATGGATTTTGTTCTTTAATGAATACACAGATTGCTCGATGTTTTCATTCATAAGACTGATGATCCACGTTTTTTTCCCGATTTGAAATCTAATTTTTCAAGAAAACCCCTCAGAAAATAGCAAAGCGGTTTGGCATTGCTTTTATTTCCCTTTACATTAGCAAGCCAATTTCAGCAATAGACTTTATTCTAAACAATATAATGGCTAGCATAAAAAACATCGTCTTTGATCTCGGTAATGTATTATTGGACTTACACCTCAATAAAACCGAGGAAGCTTTTCGGGAGCTCCTCCAAGAAGACTTCGAAGATGCCTACATCAAATACGAGGCAGATCGCCTCTTCGAACGACTAGAAATTGGAAAACTCTCTGCCTTTGAGTTCGTCAAAGGGATGCGCTCCGCTACTGAAGTGCCGCTCAATGATGATGAAATTATTGATGGTTGGAATGCACTCCTCGGAGACTTGCCCCAAGCGCGACTCGACCTGATCAAGGAGTTGTCAGCAGATTATAAGGTCTACCTATTGAGTAATACCAATGCCATCCATATCGATTGGCTAGGGGAGTACCTCGAGGAAAACAGAGGTATTAGCCTGACAGACTTTACCAATATGTTCGAAAAGCATTACTTCTCCTACGAACTTCAGCTTCGTAAACCTCATGCTGCTATCTATAAGCACCTGCTCGAAGACGCAGCTATCAATCCAGCTGAAACCCTCTTTATAGATGATCGAGAAGATAATACTACTGGCGCAGAGCAGCTCGGTATCCAGACCCTACTATTTGATCCGAATCAAGATTTAACGTCAACCGTCAAAGCTTTTCTACAGCAATAAATACTCCAATACAAAAAAAGGAATTTAGAAATCCACCCTCAAGATGGATTTCTAATGCTTGAATTGTTGTCAGATTAGTTGACGTATAATGGACTCTTCTGACCAGGCTGTGGTGTAGCAGGTGTAGCTGGTGCAGCTGTTCCTCCTTGTTGGTTATGGAAGGCAGCATTATGCGCCAATTGCGTACCACAAGTTGCACAAGCTTGCGCTATCCCAGCACCTCCGGCACAACCATTTGGACAAGTATAATGAAATACACCCGCCGCATTTGCACCAGCTGGCGCACCAGGCGTAGTTGGTGTGACAGGAGCAGTTCCTGGCTGATTGTGATAAGCTTGGTTGTGAGTGAATGGGTTGCCACAAGTAGGACAAGTACCTGCTGTTGAGCTACCACTATTTGTACAGCCACTCGTGCAGATATAGTGGAATACACTTGCATTCGTTGGCGCTGGTGCAGTTTGTGCACCATTGATAGCACCTGGAGTAATGGGAGCAGGCGCTGGACCTACATCAACGTTACGGCTACCTGGCTTGTCATTCGAGCAAGCTGCTAAGCCTATTGCTAGCAGCAATACCAGTAAATTTCTGATGATTTTCATATTTAGTTCTTTTTAGAAGCCACAAAAGTACAATTAATTTGTACCTTTTTTGGGTAAGTCTCCGGACATTATCACCTTGTTAACGACTCCCTAATGCGATTGAAAATAAAATAGCACTATACGGAGATAGTTCAATTTCAAGTATTTCAGCTGTGCTTGGGTTAAAAGGTTTAGGGTCAGCCTTTACAATAGCCTGCTGTGGATGGACTCCTTGTAGTTCCAATACGGCTTGAAAATGAAGGCTGCTTGTACTTAGTTTTTGTTGCAACTGGTGGACAGGAATCTTGGCAGTGAGTCGTTTTTCACTCAAATTACTTAAGACCAAAAATGGAGGATTTTCTTTACTCGGAAGACCTGTCGGATACTTTATCATACCCAAAATAGAGGCATCGTAGGTGTCTATAGGACTAAGCAATTGAGATTGTAAAGCAGAGTATTGTTTCCTCAGCTGATTAAGTTCTGCCAAGAGTTCTATGCCTGGGTGATGTGCTTTTGCTTTAGCAAAAAAGGTTTGGGCACTGATCGGACCGCGCTGAAGTTCCCTGGGATCCTCGCATTGCTCAATCGTTATAGCTTTTCCGGGGCCAACCATTTCTTGGCCAAGCAATTTAGAAAAGGTTTCAAATTGATCTCGTTGGCGATCGTGCATATGCTCCCACTGATTATAGGCGCCTATTTCGGTGCCATAATAGATGACGGGCACTCCTGGCATCATATAAAGGCAAAAAAGGGCATTGCAGATTTTCCTAAGGTCTCGATTGAGCGCATCGGCATAGCGCGCACCCACGCTCATTCCATTTTTATACACAATACCTCTTTGCAATTCTACATAACCTTCTTGCTGATCCAAATAGGTATACGTTCCAGATAAATATCGCCGCATAGCTTCTATTTCCTGGATAAAACCCATATAGGTTTCATCATGGTGCTCAATGGGTATCAAGGGCACTGATGTACTATTTGGGTTGGGACCTAAATCAAATACCTGTGTCCAGAAAGGACTTGTTTTCTGAAAATAGATCATCTCCCGTAGCATCGCCTGGAGCTGAAAATCTAATAGCGCATCTCCTCCTGTGGTGGTGGTTTTTCCGTTGATGATTGTCTTCTCGCCAGCATAGCCTTTGAGGAGCTTGGAGGTCGTCACGACTTCGGGCAGAATAATGGTTTTAGGATTAGCGTGTTTTAAAAACTGCTTAATCAATTTTTGTAAAGCGTAGGTTGGGGCTAGGTTTTTAGCATCAGTTCCAGGCTTTTTAACCCAATGAGCTATGGCATCGGTCCGCTTTCCAAAGATTCCCATCGCCATCTCTTCACCAAGGAATTTAAAAAGTTCAAGCACCACTTCCGGCTCCTGGATGTCCATATCTACTTGGAATGGATAAAATTCTCGATAAAATAATACCTCTTTCCCCAATGGCGCTACTGACCGCGCCAGCCAAACCGTTTGGTCCACATCAGGGAAGATCAATATCCTTTTAGAAATGACGCTTTCCCCATTTTCGTCGCGCTCTGGTAGATATAAATAAAGATCACCATCTTCATCTTTTAAGATTTGCTCAATATTCAGCTGTTGCCAATGAGCGGGGCACTTTAAGAAATAGTTGAAATACTTCGAACTGCCTGCCAGTGCTTCCTGAAACCAAGTATGTTCCACCGAACAATGATTAAAAACCAAGTCGGTCGCCACCCGAAAACCTCTAGACAAGGCTTCTTCCATAAAATCCTGGAAAGCCTTTAATCCGCCGTAGGCTTTGGCGGGTTGGTACTCAGAAATGTCATAACCAGCATCACCATTTGGCGATTCATAATGTGGTAAAATATAGATATTCTTGATCCCCAAAGTATCGAGGTAGTCCAGCATTTTTTTCAGCTGACCAAAATGCCCCCGACCCTGCCCATCTGTACCAAAGTACTGTACGTAGATGTAATACCAGGGCTCACTATACCATTGGTCTGGCACCTCTTCAATCAGCTCAGAAAGTGTTTTACCATCCTGAAATACCTGTTTCTTGATTTGCTTTTTAGCCTTGAGGAGTTGATTGAAAAAGTGGACAAGCATAGCATCAGCGTCCCTAGGTCGTTTAGCCAATTGATGACATAGCTGATCAATAGTCCTCAAGTCTGTAGCAGTAGTGAGTGCCTGATTAGCCTCCCCTTTGAGTTTCTTCGTCCACTTATTTTTTTGTAGAAAGGCTGTTCGAATGAGCTTCGCTTCCTTACTATACTTTTGCTGCCCCTTCAGCATCTTTCCAAAAACCTCTTCAAGGTCACCGACTTCCTTTTCTTTGAGGGAGAAAAAGTCCAAGATAGAAGGGATTTCATAATAAAAATAACCTTCCAAAATAGATTGGAAATCATTATCGCGCTGGTATTTCTCATACAATTGCCGCTGCCCAGCATCCAGCTCTCCATTACCAATAAGTCGATGTATATTTTTCAATTTCTTCACCACTCAATGAATAATTTTTATATCCCCCACCCCAAAATCCGTGCAATCCGCTAAATCCGTACAAATCCGTGTTCCAAAATCCCTATCCCTTACTCCCGATCCCGCGAATCAATCAGTATCGTCACTGGTCCGTCGTTCAGCAATTCCACTTTCATATCGGCACCAAAAGTTCCTGTCTGGACAGCCTTGCCAGATACCTTAGATAAATAAGCACAAAATTGCTCATACATCGGTATCGCCACCGCTGGTTTGGAGGAACGTAAATAAGAAGGGCGATTACCTTTCTTCGTACTAGCAAACAAAGTAAACTGACTGACTACCAATAGCTCCCCTTCGATATCCAATACCGATCGGTTCATTACACCTGCTTCATCATTAAATATTCGAAGCTTGGTGATTTTATTAGAAAGCCACTCTATATCGGTTTGGTCA
Organism: Saprospiraceae bacterium; assembly: GCA_042095835.1. Lineage (GTDB taxonomy): Bacteria > Bacteroidota > Bacteroidia > Chitinophagales > Saprospiraceae > DATFKA01. Next base: position 26,703 of record JBELML010000043.1, on the reverse strand, counting down.
TCCGCATCCTCTATACCAACCAAGATGAGTAGACCAGGTCCTATCTTTGATTTGACCTGGCCTTCTATGGTTACAGATGCGTGCCGAACCCTCTGGATGACTACGCGCATGTTTTATTTAATAGGTTAATGTCCCAATGATTGAATGAGTCAATATTTTTTAAGTCATTGACGCATTAGTTTACCATCTAATAAGCCTTAGCAAAAAGTACTCGCCTCTCTGAAGGAGCGCCACTGTATATACAGCTGCCCGCCTCGTCTTCTGCATCGTTAGGAATACAGCGAATCGTAGCCTTGGTCAATTCTTTGATTTTCTTTTCTGTAGCTTCGGTTCCATCCCAATGAGCAGATACAAAACCAGGGATGTCCTGTTCAATGACAGATTTGAAATCATCAAAATTATCGACTGAAGTAGTATGCTCCGCTCGAAAATCTAAGGCCCTTTGGAAGAGGTTCTGCTGAATCTCGGTTAGCAATTGAAGTATATGATCCGCTACACCATCAATGGCAATAGCCGTTTTTTCCTTGGTGTCTCTCCGGGCGACTTCCACAACGCCTTTCTCCAAGTCACGCTTACCAATGCCTATTCTTACCGGAATACCTTTAAGCTCATGTTCTGCAAACTTGAAGCCTGGGCGCTTTTTCTTATCCATATCATAAGAAACCGAAACTCCTTTTGCCCTCAATTCGCGCATTAACCTTTCTGCTACCTCGTCCACCTCTGTATTAGGCTTTGGAATAGGTACAATCATTACCTGTGTAGGCGCCAATTTAGGTGGAATAATGAGCCCGTCATCGTCAGAGTGAGTCATAATCAGACCGCCCATCAAACGGGTCGATACGCCCCAAGAAGTAGCCCACACATACTCTTCTTTATTATTTTCGGTAGAGTATTTTACATCAAAGGCTTTCGCAAAGTTTTGGCCTAAAAAGTGAGAGGTGCCTGCTTGTAAGGCTTTGCCATCTTGCATCAGTGCCTCAATGGTCAAGGTGTCTAGAGCTCCAGCAAAGCGCTCGCTGGCGGTCTTTGCACCTCTGATCACTGGCATAGCCATATACTCCTCTGCAAAAGTGGCATACACTTCCTGCATTTGTCTAGCTTCAGCAATAGCCTCTTCTTTTGTAGCATGAGCAGTATGTCCTTCTTGCCATAAAAACTCTGCTGTACGCAAAAACATACGTGTACGCAACTCCCAGCGTACCACATTGGCCCACTGATTAACCAAAATAGGTAAGTCTCTATACGAATTAATCCAGTCTTTATAGGTATGCCAGATGATGGTCTCCGAAGTAGGTCTTACGATGAGCTCCTCTTCCAGCTTAGCCGAAGGGTCTACCACTACACCACTCCCATCGGGTGCATTCATCAATCGATGGTGGGTGACTACTGCGCATTCTTTTGCGAATCCTTCGACATGCTCTGCTTCTTTACTGAGGAAGCTCTTTGGGATGAAAAGCGGAAAATAAGCATTAACGTGTCCAGTTTCCTTAAACATACGGTCGAGTTGATCACGCATGTTTTCCCAAATTGCAAAGCCATGAGGTTTGATAATCATACAACCTCGTACCGCAGAATTATCTGCCAGCTCTGCCTTCTTCACAATATCCAGATACCATTGGGAATAGTCTTCTGATCTGGATGTAATTGCTTTTGCCATCTGTGTTATTTATTGAGTTTGTTTCTGGAAATACCAATAATTGGATAAAATCGTTCGGCAAGCCAAGATAAAATTTGTAAAAAAGGCGAAAAAGCCCAAACTCTATCTTTACTTGAAAAATTGCCCTAAAAATGGTACTTTCAAGCGTGTTAACGTCTAGTGTGTTAAAATTTTAAGAGAATTAAGACTTTCTTAACAGAATGTTTAGAAGTGTTAAGAGAATCTGTACTGCACTTTAACTTACCAAACCATGCGATTTATCACCGATTTAACAGTATTTCTGGCACAAAAGTAATAATTTCGGTGTTGTAGGAAATGAAGGACCAATAAAGATTTATTACAAATCAAAAAAATGTATCGATATACACTTTGAAATGTACATGAACCGCATTGGACTTTTAAGTAACCGTTGAACCAAAAGATGCCGCCAAAACCGGAATCTGTTTTCAATACTTACTAAGCTAAACCAAATAGAAAATTAAATTAAACTATTACAATATGAAAGTGAGAAGAATTTTTATGCTTGCGCTTCTGATCAGCTCCTTCGCTGGCACTAGCGCTCTCGCTCAGACTTACGACGATCTGTACTACAACCCCCAGTCAGATCGTAATCAGAATCAAAATCAGTCTTATGCCGCTGAGGAGTTTGATGATTTAGATGATTACCAGTATGAGGAAGACTATTCGTACGATAATGACGAGTATGATTATTATAATGACTATGATTTCTACTATACCTCTCGTATTCGTAGATTTCACCGTCCAGTAAATGGCTTCGGTTATTACGATCCTATTTTTACAGATGCCTACTATTACAACCCTGTATTAGCTGGTAACACCGTATTGATCTACGATGACTTCGCTTATCGCAACTGGACAAGGGGTAGAGTTTGGAATCCATACCGCTACTCTAGAAGATTCGGACTTTATGATCCTTATTCTGTAGGTGCTTTCCGTGATCCATTCTTCCGCCCTGGATTCAATGTGAATGTTGGATTTGGTAGACCTTCTTGGGGTTGGGCTAATAATGGCTTCAATAGATTCAATCGTGGTTTGGGATGGAACCGTGGCTTCGGTGGCGGTTTTGGTGGCTGGAACACTGGATTTGGCGGCGGCTTCGGCGGTGGATTCGGTGGAGCGTACTACTGCCCACCAACTTGGGGCAACAACTTTGCCTACAACAATAATGTCAACTTGAACAACACACGCGGTGGCGGTGTAGTCAACAATAACTCTTACGGACCACGCTCTGGAGGTGGTATCTCTGGACCTCGTAGTGGTAGCCGTTCGGTAGCAACTGCTCCAGGAAGAGTACGCGACAACCAAAGTACACTAGGAAGACCAAACTCTACTTCAAGAACTGCTCGTACGAGTGATGGTTTGAGTAGAAGTGCTGGCCGTAATGCTAGTGGTCGTGTTAGTTCAAGTGATAGTAGAAACAGCAGATCTAGCAGTGGTATCAATAGCTCAAGCAGAAGATCAAATACTTCACGTACTTCACCTTCTACTCGCAGTGCTACCCCGAGTCGTGATTTGAATTCTATCCGTAGAACGACACCATCACGCTCAGGTTCTCGCTCGGTAAGCCCAAGTTCTAGTCGCTCTAGAAGCTCAGCAACACCAAGCCGTTCTTACAATGGTAGTAGAAGTAGAACTGCACCTAGCAGAAGTTCTAGCCCTTCACGCTCTTTCTCTCCTAGTCGTAGTTCTAGCAGAAGTAGCGCGAGACCTAGCAGAAGTTCTTCTTCATCAAGATTTACTCCAAGTAGAAGCTCTAGTAGTAGAAGTTCACGTTCTGTTTCACCGAGTTCTTCTAGAAGTCGCAGCGTAAGCCCGAGTAGAAGTTCTTCAAGCAGAAGCTCTAGTAGCCGTAGTTCAAGCTCTCGTTCTTCTTCAAGTAAAAGAAACTAATTAGAACGTATAGAAATAATAAAATACGAGCTATCTTTAAGGTACTTGTAAAAGATAGTTGAGAAGAATGGGTGGGGAATTTTTTCCACCCATTTTTTATAGGGGATACCCTATATTTAAGCTATGAATATATTAAAACTAAATTATCCTAGATGTTGAGAAAGACTTTTTTGTTATTTATACTAGTAGGTACCACAGCATTAGTATCTGGGCAAACCTTTAATGATGCCCTTCGGTTTTCAGCACTTGATCCTAGCGGTACCGCTCGCTTTATGGGCGTAGGTGGAGCTTTAGGTCCATTAGGTGCCGACCTCTCTGTCACAGGGACCAACCCTGCGGGGATAGCCTTATATAGAAAATCAGAATTTACGGTTACACCCTCTGTCTTTTTATCAGGAGAGGATGCTCAATTGACAGCAGTGGGTAATAATACCCGTGATAATCGATCTACTTTCAACTGCCATAATATAGGTGTAGTGATGACCTCTGAGCCACCAGCACGAGGATGGAGTACACTCAATATGGCGATCACCTTGAATAATGTTGCGAACTTCAATCGACGATTTACCTATAGTGGCGCTACCAACGGCTCCATTGCACAGCGCTGGCAAGAATTGGCCAATTCAGTGGGAATCGACAATTTTGAAGCAGGACTCGCTTTTGATGCCGGAGCGGTTTATGATATCGATGACGATCCCAATGATTATGAAATCGACTACGAGGGTAGCGAAGGACAGTTATTAGAAAAGGGGCAAACTGTAACCGAAAGAGGCTCTATCACGGAATTGAGTTTCGCCTTTGCGGCAAATTATAACGAGCGCTTGATGATTGGACTTTCTATTGGAGTACCCATTATCACTTATGAATACGAAAGTGTGTACACCGAAACCGATGAAAAATCACCTTTTGGTGGTAATGTTCCCTTCTTTGAGAGCCTGGAATACTCCGATGGCTATACCACTACAGGCGGAGGTATCAATGCTAAGTTAGGCTTGATCTATCGAGTCAATCAGACCTTTAGGATTGGTGGAGCAATACATACCCCAAGCGCTTATACACTAGAAGATGAGTTCGAAACCAGTTTAGTGAATAACTACTTTGCAGATGCAGACGAGTCTGGAGATTTTATTGGAGGCGAAGCTATGAGCACAGGCTTGTTTGAATATGACTATCGTAGCCCTTGGCGCTTTTTTGGAGGCGCAGGTGTGATACTTGGTCGTAATGGTTTTGTGACAGCAGAGGTAGAGATGGTGAATCACGGCGGCAGCAAATTTGGTTTTGAAGGTTTTCAGGAAGATGAAGATGCTGTCAATGCCGATATTAGTGACTTCTTAGACAATGTGGTCAACTTGCGTTTGGGTGGAGAGTTTGTCTATAACCAATTTAGGATTAGAGGAGGTATTGGTACTTTTCCTTCCGCTTTTGTAGGAGATGATACTCGACGCACCACCCTCAGTGCAGGACTAGGCTACCGTGCCGAAACCTACTTTTTTGATGTAGGCTATCGCTATTCTACTGACGAGTCGCTTTTCTTTCCTTATGATACTCAAAATGCTGTGTTGCAAGAGGTGAGTGTAGACTCAGGACTCAGCCGCTTCTTATTAACTTTTGGAGCGAAGTTTTAGAGAAAGGCGGAGATTTCTTTGTATGAAAAATGCAGAAGATTTCCAGTGGAACCTTCTGCATTTTTCATACAACCAAAGAACTTTCAAATCTAAGTTGCCCTGAAAATGAACGCTATTCTATTTTTAAGATAGAGAAACACAAAATCTACATCCTATGTGGACATGCCCTCGCTGTGAACGTGTATTTAAATCAACCAACCAATCGCATTACTGTAATGTGGTAGATATAGATGACTTATTCAAAGGGAAACCGCCAGAGCTATTGTTAGCATTCGATAAATTGCTAGTGGAAGTGATTGATTGGGAACCATGCGGTGTAGGAGCAGCCAAAAAAGCGATTGTTTTTTCCAGTCAGAAAGCTTGGTTGATAGTGCGCCCTATGTCTAAAGAACTAGATTTAAAGTTTTATTATGGAGAGCGTATTGAAAATGAGCAGATTAAAAAAGTCCAAATGTGGGGCAAAAAATTTGCTCACCATATTCGAGTCAACAATGAATATCAATTGACAGAAGAGGTATTCCAACTCTTGAAAAAAGGGCATACTTTTTCCATGAAGTAAACTAGGTGCCAAACTACCCTCCAAAAATAATGGGTAGTTATCGCTTTTTTAATCAGAAGCTAGTAAAAGAAGTCGCGACTTCTCTGGCCAATAGGAAACCTCAACCGAATCTTTTCCGTAGATTAAAGAAATACCAATCCTCGATGCGATACCTTCTACTACTACTACTACTACTCATTTTATTATGTGCTGCTTGTGTACCAAGTGAAACAGAACAGCTTTTGATGCAATCTTGGAAGTATGATATGGAGGCAACGCTCACTGAGATGGAAGAGCGAGGGGCTACCGCCTCTGAACTTAACTATATGCGTAGCATCATGATTGGTCTACAGGAAGCCTCGATTACTTTTATGGAAAAAGATAAAGTGCGTTTCGAAATGCCCGACTTAGAAGTAGAAGGGACCTGGAAGTTGCAGAAAAAAGAAACAGAATTGATGCTACTTTTAGAGGAAACCCCTCAGGTTTCAATCATTGATCACCTATCGACCGATACCTTAATACTGGCTCCCCAATCCGGAGATACTAGCAATCCATTACGTGTATTGACCCTTAAAATGGAAAAGTTATAAGAGTTTTTACCATATTCCACTCCTTTAATCTAGCGCTTATGCTTTGTCCCAATGCTGTAGCTCAATGAGGTTGCCATCTGGATCTCTGGCGTAAACAAAAGTGATAATACCCACACCCGGCACAGATCTAGAGGTGACTTTACCATTTTGAGCACCTCCATTAGCAATAACTTTTTCTAAAATGGAGGCTACATCCTCGACTTCAAAAGCCAAATGACCTAGTCCTCTCTGGTTGGGAGCTACCTCCTCTTGAGCGATGACATTATTATAAGTATATATCTCTAAGGTAGGCCCCTCAGAACCATGTCCAGGAAGCAATAAATGAACACCCTGCAAGTGAGCATCGGGTACTCCAGTCCCCTGACTAAGCCAAGCTCCTGACTGATCTCTGACTGGCGGCTGAAGCTTACACTCAAAGGTGTTGATATAGAAGTCGGCTAGCGACTTCCAGTCCTCGGTGATAATATTGGTATGGGCGTAGCGCATCAGATATCTATAGATTGCCCAATATCCAATAAGGTCAAGGTTTTTCCTTTATCAGCAAAGTATTGTTGGGCCGCTGCTTGATCAATTTGAATAGGAGGGAAAGTATCAAAATGGCATCCCATTACTTTGTTGCATTGTACAAAATCACTGGCCAGCGCGGCATCTTCATAGCCCATGGTGAAATTGTCTCCGATTGGCAAGATGGCCAAGTCTAAGGGCGGACAGGTAACTGGTAGGAGTTTCATATCTAAAGTCAAAGCAGTATCTCCTGCGATATAAATACAGCCTTCTGTACTCGATAAAACGAAACCTCCGGGATTGCCTCCATAGGTGCCGTCGGGAAGTACGCTAGAGTGGATGGCATTCACATATTTTAAGGTGCCGAAGTCAAATTTCATTTTGCCGCCATGATTCAGCGGATGACCTTTGATCCCTTTAGCACCATAGTAGGTGGTGATCTCAAAATTAGAAACCAAGAGCGCATCAGGATTGTGCTCGGCTACTTTTTCTACGTCGAGTACATGATCTTGATGACCGTGGGTCAAGAGGATATAGTCTACCTTCAGCGCAGCAAAATCCATTGCAGGAGCGGCACTGTTTCCAGAAATAAACGGATCTACAATGATAGTTTTGCCAGATACCTCTATCAATAAGGTGGCATGACCGAGAAAGGTGATTTTCATTTTCTGCTTTTTTGGACAATTAGGAATGGGCTTGTAATATAGGTCTTATATTTGTTTTTCTAATGCAGATGCGAATCGAATTAGCCGGACAAACTTTCTCTCTTCATCCCTTTAAAGTCATGTACTGGGAAGAGCAATCTATACTCCTGATCGCCGATTTGCATCTTGGTAAAAGTAGGCATTTTAGAAAGGAGGGTTTTCCTGTACCGCAGGCAGTAGGTGATTCCAATTATGATAAACTGATCAGCGTTTTCTTAGACTTCCAGCCAGCAAGAGTGGTGTTTTTAGGAGATTTATTCCATAGCGACTACAACAAAGAATGGCTAGAATTTGAAGATTTAATGGAGCGGTTCCCCGCTATCCAATTTGACTTGGTGAAAGGCAACCATGATATTTTAGAGACTGGGCTGTATGATCAATCTAGAATGCACATCCATCATGAGGTTTTAGCCATTCAACCTTTTATACTCACCCACGAGCCTTTGGAGGAGATAGCAGAAGGCTGGTATAATCTCTCTGGGCATATCCACCCTTGCGTGTGGTTGAAAGGGAGAGGTAGGCAAAAATTAAGGTTGCCCTGTTTTTATTTTAATGATCAAAAAGGCATTTTACCGGCCTTTGGAGCATTTACTGGTATGGCTGCTATACCTATTAAAAAAGGAGATCGAGTTTTTGGTGTTACGGAAAAGTCTGTGCTTGCATTATAATAAGCTATAATGGAGTAGCTTATTGATTGCTTGAGTTCTGCGCTTCAACCTTTATATTTTTCTTATACTCCACAATATTAACGGGCAGACAATGCTTAGACCACAATGTAGGTAAGTAGTCTCGTACTTGTTGCCTTTGCCGAAAAGCCCAATAGCGGTCTCTGTGTTTATTAGCAGTTTGATCATACGGAAGTATAGGCGCAGGATAGTCTTGCCCAATGATGCATGCATAGAATTGCTGCTCCATACGAGGCATTTTCCAAGGCTCATAAATTTGGGGTGCAGGTACATTTCGGAGTTCAGGTACCCATTGTCGAACGAAAACACCTTCCGGATCGTGATTTTTAGATTGTACAATTGGATTGAAAATTCGGAGTGTATGGTAGCCCGTCAGACCTGCTTGCATTTGCATTTGACCATAATGAATACCCGGCTCAAAGTCAGTAAATACATTAGCTAATCGTATAGCAACCGGTCTCCAATCTAACCACAAGCCAAAAGTTGCATAAGTTGCCAACATAGCTCGCATTCTGAAATTGAGCCAACCCGTAGACTCTAGACAACGCATACTCGCATCGACCATTGGAATACCTGTTTGTCCGCTAGCCCAAGCCTTAAAGATATGTTCATCCTGATGCCTATCGATATCTTGCAGGGCTCGATTAAGCGGTTCGAACTCGAGTTGCCACTCTGATTCTAACTTTTGCATATAGTGGCTTCGCCACCAAACACGGCTACCAAAATTCTCGAATTGATGCTGTAGTCCAGCTTGCTGTTCATAATACAAACTGGTCTGATAAATCTCTTTTATACTGATACAGCCATAAGCAATATAAGGCGATAACCTACTGCATGACTTACGACTCAATGTTGGTTTTGAAAGGTGTCGACTATAATTTTGGGAACGTTCCTCAAGAAATCCTTTCCAATAGCGCCGAGCATAAGAGGCCCCTCCATGCTGAAAGCCCTCTTGGTAGTTTTGAAAGGGAGCGGGAAGCAGATTTGTTAACTTCTGAAGTAAAGTCCATTCTAGCTGGATGGTATGCAAGCGATCTCCGGAAAAGGGAATGATTTCCTGGCGCATATCCTCCTCCCAAGCTTTTTGCCAGCCTGATCGCTTCTGTAGACCTCTGATGACGCCGTCTTGTCTAAATTCCTGCCAGATGATCCCTTTTTTGATACAAAATTTCTTAACCGCTTTATCACGATCAAAAGTGATCTTCAAACCAGTTTCTTGGTGGGAAAATAGATGTACAACCTGAAAATGTTCCAAAAGCAACTCAAAACTGGGCAAGACTTCATTATGAATAGCATAGACTCCTGCCTGGAAAGTAGATAATCGTTGATTCAAATCTTCTAGGCATTCCCATTGAAAGCGCCAGTGCCGTGCGGCATAGGGCGGAGCGGAGATAAGACTTGGCTCGAAAAAACTAAGTAGTAAGGTAGGTAGCCTTGTATTCATCGCCGCCCGCAAGGGGGCATGATCCCACAGCCGAAAGTCCCGCTTAAACCAGACGATATTGATTTTTTGTTTTTCCAATAAAGAAAGAACATAATCCCTAACTTGCGGTTCACATTATTTGGGATTTAGTAACACTCAAAGGATACATGAACTTACTCGAATTCACCAATAAAGGGATCTACTGCGCCCAAGCCGATGTCTATATTGATCCTTGGAAAAAGGTCAAACGTGCGCTGATTACCCACGGTCATGCCGACCATTCTCGTTGGGGACATAGCTATTACCTATGTACCGAATCGGCCAAGCCCGTGATTCGACACCGACTTGGTCCCATCAATGTAGAAACCGTTCGGTACGGAGAGGCTAAGACCATTAATGGCGTCAAATTTTCTTTCCATCCTGCTGGCCATATCATCGGTTCTGCTCAAATCAGAGTTGAATATAAAGGGGAAGTTTGGGTAGCTTCTGGTGATTATAAGGTAGAAGATGACGGCCTAGCAGAAGCCTTTGAGCCCGTCAAATGCCATGCTTTTATTACAGAGTCGACATTTGGTATGCCGGTCTATAAGTGGAAACCACAAAAAGAAGTCTATCAAGAAATCAATGACTGGTGGCGCTCTAACCAAGAGCAGGGAAAAATTAGTATCATTTCTTCCTACGCTTTAGGCAAGGCACAGCGAGTCATGCAAGGTATTGATGCTAGTATCGGCAGGGTGTTCACCCACGGAGCCGTAGAGAATATTAATGAAGTGCTGCGCAAACAAGGAATTTCACTCATCGACACCACAAGAGTGGCTTCCAAAATAAAGAAAGACGAATACAAGGGGAGCTTGGTGATCGCGCCTCCTTCTGCCATTGGTTCGAATTGGGTCCGGAAATTCCAACCGCTTTCTACAGGTATCGCCTCGGGATGGATGACCTTACGTGGTGCGCGGCGGCGTAGAAACGCAGACCGAGGGTTTGTACTCTCTGACCATGCCGATTGGGACGGTCTAAATTGGGCAATCAAAGAATCTGGAGCAAGCAAGGTCATCGTGACACATGGATACACCGAAGTGTTCACCAAATGGCTGAGAGAACAAGGCTACGAAGCTTACAGCGAGAAAACCCAATTTGAGGCCGAGACACCAGATGATACAGTAGCCTAGAAATTGAATAGTGATGCGAAATTTTGCCCAACTTTTTCTTCAACTAGATCAAACTACCAAAACCAATACTAAGGTAGCTGCCCTAGCTCAGTACTTTGCATTAGTACATCCAAGCGATCAGCTTTGGACCGTGGCCATTCTTTCTCATCGTAGACCAAAGCGTACCGTAAATACGACCTTGTTGCGTACTTGGGCTGCAGAAGCTTCGAAGCTGCCGCTATGGTTATTTGAGGAAACCTATCATGTAGTTGGTGATTTGGCAGAGACTATAGCCAATATCCTTCCAAAACCCAGCCAGCAAAGCGATGAGTCTTTGACCTACTGGATTGAGTATATCCAATCTTTAGCGGGCTTGGAAGAGGAAGAGAAAAAAAATAAAGTCTTGGCGGCCTGGGATCAGTTGAGTAATACAGAGCGATTCGTTTTCAATAAGCTCATTACAGGTGGTTTTCGAATTGGCGTCTCCCAAAAGCTCATGGTCAGGGCGCTGTCGAAATATACCACAATCGAAGAGAACATATTGGCGCACCGACTCATGGGAGATTGGACGCCTCAGACGACTACTTTTCAGGCTTTAATCTTGGAAGGAGATGAATTAGACAATGCTTCCAAGCCTTACCCTTTCTATCTAGCTTATGCTCTAGAAGAAGAACCCGATTCCTTAGGTGCTATTGATACCTGGCAAGTAGAGCGAAAATGGGATGGAATACGAGGACAAATTATTGTGAGAAATGGAGAGGTTTTTGTCTGGTCGCGCGGTGAAGAATTGGTGACCGATAAGTTTCCTGAGTTTCACTCCTTGCCTAGCTTGCTTCCAGATGGGGTGGTCTTAGATGGCGAAATTATGCCTTTTCAAGATGGCCAGCCCTTGCCTTTTAATGTATTACAAACTCGTATTGGTCGGAAAAATGTAAGTAAGAATATCCTGAAAAAAGCGCCAGTGGTTTTGATCGCTTATGACCTGCTAGAGTATCAAGGAGCGGATATAAGATCTCGCCCCATGTCAGAGCGTAGAGCTTTATTAGAAAATTTATTAGCAAAGCATCCAACCAATGGAATAATCTTACTGTCCGAATTGGTGGAGAAAGACAACTGGGAGGATCTCAAGGAGGAAAGGCTGAACTCTAGAGCACACTTCAGTGAAGGATTGATGCTCAAACGCAAATCTGCGGAGTACAAAGCTGGGCGCAAACGAGGAGACTGGTGGAAATGGAAAGTCGATCCACTCACCATCGATGCGGTGATGATCTACGCCCAACGAGGTCATGGACGCAGAGCTAACCTGTTTTCGGACTTCACCTTTGCGGTTTGGGATGGTGAAACCCTCGTTCCTTTTACGAAAGCTTATTCGGGCTTGACAGATAAAGAATTTAATGAGATTACTACCTGGGTCCGGCAGCATACGATAGAGCGCTTTGGGCCAGTACGTAGTGTGCAGCCACATCATGTTTTTGAGATCGCTTTTGAGGGGATTCAAAAATCAAGTCGACACAAATCTGGGGTCGCTCTTCGCTTCCCTCGAATTAGCCGCTGGCGCAAGGATAAGCCCTTAAACGAAGCCAATACACTGGAAGATTTGCAGGCATTACTGGCGGTTTATGGAAATGATTAGAAGCTATGGAAAAACGCTATTATCCACCACCTGTTTCGGGAACCAATGGTTTGTTGTACGCCATTGCTTTTGGACTGTTTATTGGCTTTTTCCTATGGTTTTTTGAGCCTTTCGATCTAGATAGTGATGGTTATTCTAGCCTGCAAATTCTCTTTTTTGGGGTAATTAGTTTTTTTGTGCTACTCTTTTTTCATGTCCTTTTACCACTATCGATACCGAGCTTATTTCAAGAAAAAAAATGGACAATTGGGAGCCAGATCATTTTCTATGGTGTGATCCTTTTCGCTATTGCTACGCTGAATGGCCTATACATCAATTTTATGAATGAGCTGAAATTTAGCTGGTCGAACTATGGCTTCATTATCGTTCGTACCGTTGTTTTAGGTCTGATTCCCATTTCGATGTATGTATTGCTGATCTACTATTGGAAAAATCAGGAAAGTGCTTTAGCCGCTAGTACGATGACTAAATTATTGGCCAAACCAGTTCCACCAGTAAAGGCTCCTACTATTGCTATCAAGACTGATATAAAGAACGAAACCTTCCTATTGCCAATCGAGGATTTTTTATTTGCTAAAGCCGATGGAAATTATACCGAAATCTATACCCGCGACCGTAAGAAACGAATCTATCGACTAAACCTAAGTGCTTTTACTAAACAGCTAGCAGATTATGAGCAGCTACTTAGGTGCCATCGCTCCTATTTGGTCAATGGTGATAAAATTGTGAAAGTGACCGGGAACGCCCAAGGACTTCAGCTGTGGTTAGAAAAGCAAGAAAGTGTACCCGTTTCTAGAAAATATATCCCCAAAATAAAAGCCTATTTAGAAGAATCTGCTTGATAAAGAGCCCTGTCACTTTGTTATTCAAACCATAGGTTTTACCGTCTTACCACCGCTTTGTCATTCGTACCACGGAGCTGGTGTATGTCCTGAAAAGCGGTGAGATTAGCGATAGAAATTCTTTCATATGAACAGACAATTTTTACTTATCGCTTTTTTTTTAATAGGCGCAGCTTCGATGATCATTATGAGTTTTCAGTACTTCACGATTCCGAATAGTGGAATTTTAGAAGGGAAAGCCTTTAAATCAGCCTTATGGTATAAAGCTGCATTTTTAGTACACATCGCTTTGGGAATAGTCGCCATTTTGCTTGGTCCTTTTCAATTGTGGAAACCACTCATGGAAAATCGGAGGAAAACACATCGACTTCTTGGGTACATATATAGTGTAGCGGTTTTAATTTCGAGTATAACGGGACTGGTTATCGCCCAATTTGCGATGGGCGGCTTGGTCACACAAGTAGGCTTTTCCATTCTGGCCCTATTGTGGTTCACCTCCTTAACCTTGGCATTGAATCATATTGTGCAAGGACGAGTCCAAGACCATCAGTTTTGGATGAATATCAATTATGCTTTGACCTTTGCCGCTATTACCCAACGGACGATGCTGCTACTCGCCTTTATACCTACTTGGCGTTTTATGCCTATTTATCAGCTATCAGCCTGGTTACCTTGGATGATTAACCTATCGATCGTATTGCTATTAGCGCGAGCCAAGTCAATGGTAGCTGAGGCCAATTAATTTGGGGCTGATGTAAAGCATTACTTTTCTTTTAAGCTAAAATGCTATTGCACATTTCCATAGGCGATGAAATAAGGATTCAGAAGGTTCTCTTTATTATAGCGCAAAGGGGCTTTCGTATCTTCATCAATTACTGATCCGCCAGCTTCTTCCAAGACGATTTGTGCAGCTCCAGTGTCCCATTCCATGGTTGGCCCCAAGCGCGGATAAATATGGGCATTGGCTTTTGCAAGAATTAAAAGCTTGAGAGAACTTCCCTTAGGTACTAAATCAGGAGAAGCTAAATTGTCGACAAAAGCCAGGGTGGCATCATTGAGGTGCGAACGAGAGCAGACTACACCTAGACCTTCATCTTGCAGTGTAAAACTTGCTGCCTGTAGCCGCTTGGTTTCCGCTCCTTTTTGAAGGTATGCGCCTTCTCCTTTGACGGCCCAATACATCTCATCAAGCACTGGAGCATAGACGACGCCCATAGCTAGCGCCCCATTATAAATTAGAGCAATGTTGACCGTGAACTCTCCATTGCGTTTGATGAATTCTTTGGTGCCATCTAGCGGATCGACTAGCCAACAATAGCTAAAGGTCTTTCTTTCCTCATAAGGAATGGCTTTATTCTCTTCAGAGATAATAGGATAAAGAACGGGGAGCTTTTCCAGGCCATCACAGATGATTTTATTCGCGGTACGATCCGCAATCGTTAAAGGAGATTCATCAGACTTGTTTTCAATCTGAAAATCTTCTTCTCGCGTATAAATATCCATAATTGCGGCTCCTGCTTGACGCGCAATTTCAACGACTTCTTTTACCAGTTTGATATGTTCCATTATTGGCTTAATTTGCGGCAAAAGTAATTAATACCCTATCAAATGCAAAAGATACTTGTCACGGGTGGCATGGGCTACATCGGAAGTCATACTATTATCGATTTAATTGATCATGGATTTGAGGTAGTTTCGGTAGACAATCTCTCCAATGCAACGGAACTGCCACTTGAAAAAATTGAAGCCATTACGGGTCAACAAATCCAAAACTATGTGGTAGACCTAGTGGATTTAGAAGCTACGCGTCAAATTTTTGCTGATCATTCTGATATTGTCGGCATCATTCATTTTGCAGCTTTGAAACTGGTAGGGGAGTCGGTTGAAAAACCGCTGGCTTATTTTAATAATAATCTCAATAGCCTACTCAATATCATTACTTGTATGCAAGAGTATGAGGTGCCACATCTCATCTTTTCTTCCTCTTGCTCCGTGTATGGTAATGCAGAGGAGCTACCGGTCACCGAAGCGACGCCTATGGGCGAAGCAGAGTCTCCTTATGCTCGTACCAAACAGATGGGGGAGCAGATCTGTAATGATGTAGCCAATATTGCCAAGCAGCTCAATTTTGTATTGCTCCGCTATTTCAACCCGGCAGGAGCACATGAAAGCGGCCTATTAGGAGAGTCGCCCGCCAATAAACCCAGTAATTTAGTGCCAGTGATCACCGAAACAGCGATTGGGAAAAGAGAAAAAATGACGGTTTTTGGTGCCGATTATGATACCAGAGATGGAAGCTGTGTGAGGGACTATATCCATATTATGGACCTAGCCAATGCGCATACCAAGGCTATCCAGTATTTGTTGGCTGGAAAAAATGAATCCAACCTTGAAGTGTTTAATTTAGGTATTGGTTCAGGGGTGACTGTGCTAGAGGCAATCAAAGCTTTTGAAACTACAAGTGGTCAAAAATTGAATTATGAAATTGGTCCTCGGCGTCCTGGCGATGTAATCGCTATTTATGCCAATCTTGAAAAAGCAAGCCATCAACTAGGATGGACGCCAAGTAGAAATATAGAGGACATCATGCAGACGGCCTGGGCATGGGAACAAAAGCGATAGTTTTAGTATCTTACCTGGGCTAATGTTTATTTTGTTACAACATTACCGCATTCTATCATTAAATAATTAGGCCACGTGCGTTCATTTTTTTGGTTACTTTTTTTTATTGTCTACTTGCTTTTTGGGCGTTGGTATTTTATCTGCCAAATCAAGCAGCAATGTGTCGAAGAGCAGGAGGAGACAGATTTTAGATTAAACAATCTACAGTTTGTAGATGGAGAGACGGTTGTCTTTCGTAATCATGATCAATTTCGCTTCGATAGCGCAAGTGTAGGTCCTGTAGTGAATGATGATAACTATGCCTTCTTGGGTAAAGTGGGGCGATATATGAAAGATTCATTGAATCGAAATTTGGTGATCAAAGCAGGTCTGCGTTTAAATGAACAAGAGATTCAGCGCGGATTTTATGACAATTTAGGGATCGCCCGGGCAGACGCCCTGAGGGCTATGTTTGTGAATCTTGGTTTGCCCGAAGACCGTATCCGCTTAGATTATTTTGTAGATAGTACCAATAATCTGCGTCGACCAGTCGCATTTATGGCCATCGATACTACTGATAATAGTGATCAAGGCTTATTCACTTTTACCCATATGACCTTCTCTGACGCCAACTTTGAATATAATTCAGCAGAGTTTAATCCAGGTTCAGCCTTTCAGACCTATGCCGACTCTGTCAAGTTGTATTTTGATCAGATAGATTCTGTGAGCTTAAATATAATTGGGCATACCGATAGTATCGCTTCACAAGCCTACAATGTCAAATTAGGTAAAGCAAGAGCAGATAATGCCAAGCAATATTTTGTAGGTTTAGGTTTGGCAGCCGATCGTATTTCTACCGATTCAAAAGGTAAAGAAGTACCAGTTGCACCTAATAAAACAGAAGAGGGGCGGCAGAAAAATAGAAGAGTAGAAATTGTAATACAATAAACATCACCACTTCTCAATATCAACATATCACTATTTAAATATGAATATGCCAGATTTTAATACCTTTTTCCAGCAACTAACGGCCAACGATAGTTTAGTATTTCTACTATTACTGATTGGTGCTTTTTTGATCGGCATGCTGTTTGGTGCCGCAATTCGAGGACGTAAGGTGCGCAAATTGAAAAAAGAATTAAAAAAAAAGGATCAACTCCTAAGCGAGCTGGAGGTCAAACTTAAAACGCAAGAAGAAGACCTTGCCCTCAAAGAAGCAGACCTCAAAAAGGCGGCTTATGACCTCAATCAGGTGCGTCTTACAGCAGATAAATACGAACAAGAAAATACAGAGCTCAACAAGAAGGTCTATGAGTTAAAGAGCAGTTTCGATAAAACGGTGCAAACCGATGCTACCTACGATGCCTCTCTAGAGCAACTCAATGATCAAATCATCCGCCTCAAAGCCGACAACGAAGCATTGAAGCTTGAGTTAGCTGATGAGGCCAGCGAAGACTCTAAACACGCTATCCAACTTCAGGCGCTCCAGCAGCAGATTGCCTATCTCAAGGCCCGTAATGAGGAGCTGCAAAACGATAGTGGTGGTAGGATAAGTGAAGACACTCAAACCCAAGAGAAAATTGATGCTTTAGAGCAACAGAATAGTTACCTCAAACAGCAAAATGCAGAACTCATGGAGCGTCTAGCAAAAGTGAGTGAGCAACCAGTAGCAGATCCTATTCCATTAGGTACTAGCGATGATCGTTTTGCTGCTTTTGAAGCCAGACTTGCCCAGCTCGAACAAGAAAACCAGCACTTGCAAAGCCAAGTCAATGGAATGCAGGTGCCCACTACTACAGATCGAAGTACCACTCCAATTACTACGGAGGAACCCGAACCTGAAATCACCACTCAAGAACCTTTCGACCTTTTTAGGACAGATCGTGCTTTACTCGCCGATAACAATAAAGATGACCTCTCCCGTATTGATGGGATAGGGCCTTTTATTGAGAAAAAATTGAATGATATAGGCGTGACTTCATTTGCCCAAATCGCTAAATGGTCAGATGATGATATTGCTAGCATTACACAACAGATACAATACTTTGAGGGACGTATTGTCAAAGATAATTGGGTAGGACAAGCCCAAATTTTAATGAATGAGCCACCTCAAGTAGAGCCTGTTATTGAAGACAAAGCGGCGGCAGTCAAAGAAGATAACCTAAAAGTAATCGAAGGTATAGGCCCTAAAATTGAGGCCATCCTCAAGAAGGCCGGTATTCAATCTCTCGATGAATTAGCTAAAGCAGATCCAGCTGATATCCAGTTTATCCTCGAGCAGGAAGGGCCCAAGTATAAAATGCACGACCCCGCAACCTGGCCCGCCCAAGCGCGCTTGGCAGCCAATGGAGATTGGGATGTCCTCAATGATTATCAAGATAAATTAAAAGGTGGTAGGGATGTAGATGAATAAGTAGAGATGACGACTCATCCTGCTTAGCCGACCATTCATCAAGTCTTTTTTCCTTCTCTTTTGTGATACCTGCATTTTGCAAGTGTAAAAATCAAAGAGATGAAAAAAGCCTGGCTACTTATTATCTGCTTATTCCTTACAGCTTCCCTATTTAGTCAAACTAGACTTTCTGGTACCGTCTTGAATAAAAGTAAGGAGGCTATCATTGGTGCTAATGTATATATCGATGGCACCTATGATGGAACCATAACTGATGAGAAAGGACAGTTCTCTTTTGAAACTACCGCTACAGATTCTGTCGTATTTGTAATATCCTACATTGGATATGAAACCATGTACTTTTCAGGACTGGTGGCGTCTTTCCAGGATAGAAACTTTACCATCAAAGAAGCTTTTTCTGTAATGAATGCGGTTGAAGTATCAGGCAGCACCTTTAAAGCAGGAGACAATTCCAAAGTATCCGTTTTAAAACCATTGGATATTCTGACAACAGCGGGTAGTATGGGAGATGTGATGGCTGCCTTACAAACCTTGCCTGGTACGCAATCTAATCCAGAAGATGGTCGCCTATTTGTGCGTGGCGGCGATGCGCGCGAAAGTCAAATCTACGTCGATGGTCTCAGGGTTTTTTCACCCTATTCTAGAACGATTGGTGGAACACCTTCACGGGGCCGCTATTCTCCGATGCTGTTCAAAGGCGTTAGTTTTTCTACTGGCGGTTATTCGGCGGGTTTTGGCCAAGCCCTATCTGGTGTCCTAGATATGAATACGATTGATCAGCCTACTGATACGGAGACCAATATTTCCCTCATGACGGTAGGTTTGGGTTTGGGACATACGATGTTGGGGGATCGGCAATCACTCAGTTTTAATACGAGCTATGTTAACCTCTCTGCTTATAATTGGTTGGTACCTGGGCGAGCAGATTGGATAAAGCCCTATCGTGCATTTTCGGGTGAAGCGGTGTACAGGTATAAAACAGAAAATGGCTTATTCAAAAGTTATTGGG
Organism: Saprospiraceae bacterium; assembly: GCA_042095835.1. Taxonomy (GTDB): domain Bacteria; phylum Bacteroidota; class Bacteroidia; order Chitinophagales; family Saprospiraceae; genus DATFKA01. The sequence goes on along the minus strand of JBELML010000043.1, from coordinate 7,419 downwards.
CATTAGACAATGGCAACTTCAGTCTTTACCAGCAAGACATCGATAGTACAAGCCCTCAGAAGATTGCGATTAGCAATAATAACTGGTATGGCAACTCCACTTATCGAACGACCATAGGCGATCATCATTCCTTCTATTGGGGTCTTAGCGTAGGTAGAAATAAAGATTTTATCGACCTGGATAATCAGCAGAATGTTGATCAGCAGCTCAATGGATGGCATTCGCGCTTGGGGCTGAAAACGATAGTGAAAGATCATTTTATCCTCAACTATGGATTGGATTGGTACCAGCAGACTGATGATTTTCTCAACCACAGTAATACCGAAGAATTCTTTGTTGATAGCAAGGTGCAAAGGTCCATCTCTAGCGCTTTTATAGAATCTGATTACTTTTTATCAAAGGATCTAGCCTTTAAAGCGGGCTTGAGGCTAGAGCATCATAGTATTACCGATGAGGTTCAGTTAAGTCCAAGAGTAACCTTGGCTCAAAAGCTGGGTGAAAAAGGGCAGATTAGTATGGCTTACGGGCAGTTTTACCAAGAGGTAGATCAAAACCTGCTGTTCTTTGATCAAGAACTTTATCAAGAAAAGGCAAGCCATTATCTGCTCAATTACAACTGGAAAAACGAGAAAAATATCCTTCGTTTGGAAGGATATTACAAAGACTATGATGGCTTAGTGCAATTCGATGGGACGGAGTTCTTTCCAGAGGATCTTCACAATGGAGGAGATGGATATGCCTATGGCTTTGATGTGTTTTGGAGAGCCAACCAAGTAGTCCGGAATGTCGATTTTTGGGTGAGTTATAGTTGGTTGGAACACCAGCGCCAGCACCGCAATTTCCCTACAAGGGCTACGCCCAATTTTGCTACCCAGCACAATCTTTCCTTGGTCAGTAAGACCTGGATCAACAAGCTACGATCTCAAATCGGACTTACCTACAATATTATCAGCGGTCGTCCCTATGAGAATCCGAATACCATCGGTTTTCTCAATGAACAGGGCAAGGTCTACCAAAACTTGAGCATGAGTTGGTCCTATTTGGTCTCGCAACAAAGTATCCTCTTTGTCTCCGCTTCTAATATCCTTAATCGGAAGAATAATTACGGTTACCGCTATGCCCAAATGCCCGATATCAATGGGATATACCCAGGAGAACTCATCCGCCCCAATGACGATCAATTCTTTTTTGTGGGCTTCTTCCTCACCATCAGCTCTGATAAGATGAAGAATCAGTTAGATAATCTTTAGCAGCCTTGGTCGAATTACTAAGTAATACATAATTCACCCATTGCTACATTCACTCAATAAATAAATAAACCAATTATGAAAAACATCATTTTTTCTATCGCTTTTCTCTTTTTTACTACAGGAATCATTCATGCCCAAGGCCAATACGAAGCTGGTATGGGGAAAGCCTTTAACCTTTGGGGCGAGGGTGAAACGCAAGAAGCTTTAGCGCTATTTGAGCGGATCAGCAATGCTGAATCAACTAATTGGATTCCCACCTATTATGCAGCCAATTTATTGGTGAGTACGGCCTTTGGTATAGAGGATAAGGATGCCCGAATTGCTCAGTTAGAAAAAGCAAAAACTACGATCGAACAGGCCCATCTGAAGTCCCCCGATAACTCTGAAATTGTATCTTTAGAAGGTTTGTTGTATATGGGCTATGTCGCGATGGATCCGCCAACTTACGCAATGGAATATGGACCCAAAATTGCGCAGCTTCTCCAAAAAGCAGTCACCTTGAATCCGGATAATCCAAGAGCACACGCCAATATGATTGAATACGAAATGGGCACTGCCCGCTTTTTTGGACAAGATTTACAGCCCTTTTGTGAGCGTATGGCAGCTTTAATTCCTAAATTTGAAAACCAAGATTTGAGAGAGCCCTTTGCACCAAGCTATGGCTTAGAACGTGCAAAAGCATTATCAAAAGATTGCCAATGATCAACTTTTATAAAGATATAAGGTACGCCACCATCATCGTCGCCATCATCTGTATGGTGACGATTGGTCTTAACTTTGCGATGACAGGTAGCTTGTCTTGGAGCTTGATCAAAAATCAGATTTTCTATAATATCTACTACGGCTTCCCACTTACGATTATCATTGGTAATTTTTCTGCATTTCTAAGTCGTATTTTCCCCTGGGAGGATCAGCCCAAAAAAAGAGCATTATGGGGGATTATAGCTTCAATATTCCTGACTTTATTGGTGCTTTTTGTACTCAATCTTATCCTTTGGATAGGTATTTGGGGCTATGACTTCAAGGCGATTTACTTGCAGGAGAATCGAGACTTCTATCTGTGGGCGGTCATCATCACGATTATTGTCAGCATTACGCTACATGCCCTTAGTTTTTTCCAAGAAATACAGAAAGAACGTAAGATAAGTGCAAAACTGAAACAGGAGAAATTGGAAATGGAACTCAATGCCTTACGTGCACATGTCGATCCACATTTTCTCTTTAATAGCTTTAATGTATTGTCTGGTTTGATAGATGAGAGTCCTGAAAAAGCCCAAGATTTTTTAGCAGGATTGTCCAAAATATATCGATATATTTTAGAACAACGCAACGAAGATACCAGTACGCTCAAAGAGGAAATTAGTTTTGCTCAACGCTATCTAGCCCTACAAAAAATGCGCTTTGAAGATAGCATCGTGATGGAGACGAATATCGAACCCGAAATGGAAACCCGCAAAATTCCTTCGCTTAGTTTACAGCTACTCCTCGAAAATGCTATCAAGCATAATGGTTTCAATAAAGATAGGCCCCTCCATATTCGTCTTACAACCCAGGACGATGTGTTGGAAGTAAGCAATAATAAAATGCAGCGTACCAACCTGTATGAGGGTAATAAAATGGGTTTGCAAAACATCAAAGATCGCTATGCTTTATTAACCAAGCAGCCCGTAGAAGTAGAGAATCAAACCGATTCTTTTAGTGTAAAATTACCCTTGCTATGATTCACGTATTGTTGGTAGAAGATGAAGCCGTTGCTGCTAGACGTTTAGAAAAACTATTGCTTCCCTTAGGATTGAACGTCATTGGTGTTTGTCAATCCAATGCCGACCTGCTAGCCTGGTTGGCGCAAAACAAAGAACCTGATCTCTATTTTTTAGATATCCATTTGAGTGATGGGATTGTTTTTGATGCACTTGCTTCCATCAACTTAGAGGCACCGATTATTTTTACTACCGCCTACGACCAATATGCCATCAAAGCCTTTAAAGAGAATAGTATAGATTATCTGCTGAAGCCGATAGATAAAGAAGAGTTGGCACAGGCTATTAATAAATACAAGCGACAAAATAAGCCTTCATCGAATCTTGATTTACAGCAGTTAAGTCAGTTGTTAAGACAAGACCAAGCTCAATATAAGGAACGGATGAGTGTCAAAATTGGAGACCACTTGAGGAGTATTAAATTATCAGAGGTGACGCATTTTTATAGTGCCCAAAAAATCACTTTTTTGCATTCCTCAGATGGCCGATCTTATCCCATTGATAGCTCTCTCGATACCCTACAACCAAGGCTTGATCCAAAGCAGTTTTTCAGAGTTAGTAGAAGTCATCTTGTACAAATTGATTTCATCAGAGATGTAATCAGTTATTCGTCGAGTAGATTAAAAGTGGTGATGGAAGGTGCCAAAAATCAAGAAATTGTCGTCTCAAGAGATCGCGTGAAAGCTTTTAAGGCTTGGTTGGGATAAAAAATGGCGGTTACTCAAAGACTCAAGTAACCGCCCAGAAATTAATCATTCAGCTTGATAGCTTCATAATCTTTAAACATAGAGAAATCAGTTTCTTCTACTTTTTCTTGGAATGACTTAAAGTCACCTTCGAAGAATTTATTGATTTCATTTAAAACGCTTTTAGTGTGTTTCTCCGCTTTAGCCATTGCTCGTTGAGCGGCTTGGTTCGGTGCACCATCGGCTGAGGAAATAGCTCTATTCGCAAAGAATAAAGTCGATTGCAAATTGCTAGAAGAGCGCTGAATACCTTTTAAGCCCTGCGGCATCATATACAGTTTTTCTAGTCGAGCTAGTTCTTTATTCAGGTCTTTGACCATTTTCTTCATTGCTTCTTTTTCTTCTTCGGGAGCATGCTCTATTGCAGTCATTACCCGCTTTACAGTTTTCTTGGCTTCTTTCAATTGCTCGAAACCTTCGGTTGCTTTTGTCACTACGGCCTCATGCTGGCGTATAGCTGCATCTTTGGCCTTCATCTGGTCCATCGTGAATGGTAAACGTGGATCCGCTTTGACTTCTACTTCGGTGCTAGAAGTATGAGGACCGTATTTCACTGCGACCGTGTAGGTGCCGGGCAAGACTCTAGGCCCACCATTAGGATCAGCATCTGCTTTGACCGTGGCTCTGGACGGAAAACGTACACCATCTCTGTTCATAGGCCAGTAAATGCGATTCATACCCGTATCTAGTTTTGCGCTGAAGGTACGGATCGTGTCACCGCCTTGATCAATGACATAGAATTTAGCTTTCCCATCTTTAGGCATTTTCACCTTTTCTTCTTTTTTCTCCTCCTTTGGAGCCGGTTCATTGGCCACCATTTCTTCTGCTTTCGCTTTTTTCTTCTTGCCTTTTTTGGATTTCACTTCTTCCTCCATTTTCGGCATCGGTTTCTCCTTTTTGGTAGGAGGCTTGCGCCAAACGGTTAACATAGCGCCGGAGCGACGATTTTCGCCTGCATAAATTCCGTCAGCAGGGAAGTGGAATCCATCATAGGATTTATAAGAAGCCATGTAGGCATCTGGTGCTTCGAACATAGCAATTTCTGCTTCCATCACTTTGCCTTGAGACTTCGCCATCTCCCGAAGGGGACGAATATCATCCAAAATCCAAGCAGCGCGACCAAAAGTACCGATGATCAAGTCGTGCTCTCTCGGATGAATTTTTAAATCGATCGTACTTGCTGCGGGGTAGCCATTCGTCCAACGTGTCCAGTTCTGTGCTCCATCGATAGATACATAAAGACCATTATCTGTACCTAAGAATAGTAGGTTCTCTTCCTCTGGATCTTGTACGATAGCTTGAGCATATCCTTTTACCTGACTTTCATCCGCAATACGCTTCCAAGTTGCCCCGAAATCGGCAGTGTGGAATGCCATAGGTGTAAAATCATTTCTACGATAATCATTCACAATGACAAAAGCTTCACCCGCATTTTTCTGAGAGACTTCGATATAAGGAATCCAACTACCTGCTTTTGCACCAGGTAAGCGATCGGCTAGGTTGGTCCACGTCTGGCCACGATCTTGGGTGAGTTGTAAATTGCCATCATCAGTTCCAACCCAGATTACATTTTTATCGACGGGGCTTGGAGCAATGGCTACAATGGTTGTAAAGTTCTCCGCACCTGTAGCGTCAATAGTCAAGCCACCACTTTCCATTTGCTTTTGTTTGGTCGTGTCGTTGGTGGTCAAATCCGGAGAAATGACTTCCCAGCTATCACCACAATCGGTACTATAATGCACAAATTGACTACCAAAATAAAGGCCACAATCACTGAAAGGGTCCTGCGCAATAGCGGCATTCCAGTTCCAGCGTAAAACCATAGAATCATCAGGGTGAGTAGGTTGGATCGGTTTGGTATATCCCGTTTCTCTATCGATCATGCCTACACGGCCTTGCTGAGACATAGCATAAGCATAGCGATTGTTGTCCGGACGGAAAACCACGTCGAAACCATCACCAAAGTAGATTTCTTGCCACTCGTGATTGCGGATACCTCCTCGCTGCCACAAGGTACTAGGTCCAATCCAGGAGCCATTATCTTGCATTCCACCAGCAACATTATAGGGAATATCCATATCGTAGTTGATATGATAGAATTGAGCTAGCGGTAGATTACTGACAAAGCGCCAGGTTTCACCACCATCGCGTGTGATATTCAGCCCGCCGTCATTCCCATTAATCATATAAGTAGGGTCTTCGGGATGAATCCACCAGGCATGATGGTCTGGGTGAACACCCGAGTAAGGGAGTAGCGTTCGGAATGATTTCCCACCATCTTCAGAGATATTGACCAGAGAGAAAAGGCTATAAATACGATTTTCATTTTTAGGGTCAACAAAGATGTCTGAGTAGTAAAAAGGACGATTACCAATGTTTTTGGTACCAACTTTAGTCCAATTTACGCCTCCATCACTTGACTTATATAAAGCATTTTCTTTGGCTTCTACTAGAGCGTAAACGATATTGGTCTTGGAAGGAGCAATCGCTAAACCGATTCGACCAAGCATACCTTTTGGTAGGCCATCTTTAGCGATACGTTGCACCCAGGTGTCGCCACCATCGTGGGTTACAAAAAGACCAGATCCTTCACCACCAGAATTGAATGTCCAAGGCTTACGGCCATATTCCCAAAGAGCTGCAATTAGTTTATTAGGATTGTTGGGGTCTACGACCAAGTCAGCACAACCCGTAGCGGAGTTGGCGCTGAGAATCAGCTCCCAGGTCTCCCCGCCATCGGTAGTGCGATAGACACCACGCTCGGGGTTTTCTCCCCAGATGGAACCCAAGGCAGCTACATAAACAACATCCGGATTGTCTTTGTGTACGATAATACGATGGATGTTTTTTGTTTTTTCTAGACCCATCATTTTCCAGGTCTTTCCACCATCTAAACTTCTGTAGATACCACCTCCAGAGTTGTGAGAGTTTCGAGGATTTCCTTCACCGGTACCTACCCAGACTTCGCTGGGGTTGCTCTGGTTGATGTGTACAGCCCCTATAGAGATGATCTCCTGATCATCGAAGATGGGCTCCCACTGGATGCCGCCATTGGTAGATTTCCAGACACCACCGGAGGCTGTTCCTGCATAAATGATGTCTGCATCGCTGAGATCGACATCAATTGAGGTTACTCGGCCAGACATCCCTGCTGGGCCAATGTTTCTTGGTTTTATGTCTTTCAATAGGTCCATGTTGACCTTTTGCCCCTGCACAAATGAGGCAGTTAGTAAAAGGCTAAATAGCCATAGAAAGGATTTTTTAAAATTCATATTACTATTATTAATTGTCTGCAATAATAAAATCTGTGGAGCGGATGGTTTGCGGAAATAGCCGAACGGTCGAATCTTCCTGTCAAAAGGATAATAGAATGGGCTAAATCAGACCCTTTATGGAAAAATGAAGCAGGAAACTAAGCGCATCTTTCTTATTTGAAAAAATAATATCATTGATATTTCTTATGTTTGCTAAGATGTTGAAGAAAAACAACTTTTACTAAGTACACTGTGCAAAAAGTTTATTGATGTTTTGAACTACCAGATTTTAAGCTAGATCAAGGCATGGCGCAGTCCCGATTTATATCGGGACGAGTACATAACGCAGAGATGGCTTCAAAGATGGCTTCAAAACGTTAAGTAATTTATTACACAGTGTACTAAGTAC
>JBELML010000042.1:0-40788 GCA_042095835.1 Saprospiraceae bacterium | reverse complement strand
TGATCTTGAACATCGATACAGAGTTCTCGAACAATACGAGCTGGCGCTTTGTGGATGCAGCCTACAGCTTCCCCAATAGCCTGAATCCATGGCAGGAAAGCTTCCCAGAACTGGTGAATATCAACAACCTGGAAGGAGAAGAGCTGGCCAACTTTGTGGGCATCAAGATTGGTGATGTGAACGGCTCGGCCAAAGCCAATGATACACAGAACCTAGCACCAAGATCACTCAGGGATGTACTGGAGATCACAACGGAGGAAGTGGAGATGAAGCAGGGCAATGTCTATACGCTAAGCTTCAAGGCGAACCTACAAGATATTGCAGGCTACCAATTCACCCTAGAGCTGGCACAAGACAAAGCCAGTATGGTGAACTTGATCGAAGGTAGAGCCAAGGCCGACAATTTCGGAGTCTTCCTAGAGGAGAACGTGATCACCACTAGTTATGACAACAAAGTGGATGATCAAGGCGAGGTCTTATTCTCCCTCACGATCAGAGCACAGGCAGATGTAAACTTGAGTGAAGCCATCGGCATCACAAGTAGATACACCGCAGCAGAAGCCTATACCGCAGCAGGCAGCCAGCCCATTGAAGATTTGGCGGTAGCTCTACAGGTGGGAGCACATGATACGAAAAGCCAGTACGCATTATACCAAAACAATCCGAACCCATTTGAAGCAGAAACAATTATCAGCTTCAAACTACCAGAGGCCATGGAAGGCGTACTTGAGTTCAAGGATGTGCAAGGCAGAACGATCTTCTTAAAAGAAGGCGACTTCACCAGAGGATACAACGAATTGAGACTGAAAGCCAGTGATCTGCCAGCCAATGGAGTGTACTTCTACACTTTACATGCCGGAAGCTTCAAAGCGACGAAGAAGATGATTTTACTGAATCGATAAAGAACAATATTGACCTACTGGAACCCTATTTTGAAGAACAACTAATTTAAAGCTAATTTTCTCCTAGTAATGGTCACTGCCTACCAATACTTCCTCAGAGAAGGTAGATCAATGTTTTTGGTCGATAAAGCCGCTATTTATTCTGTAGCGACGCTCGCTTCTTCTTCGGCGATTATTTGGTCAAGGCCATACTCTAGCTACTACATTTGAGCTGAACCCAAAATTGTAGAATATGAATTGGACGAGAGGCTTTGTAGTGCTGTTTTTATCATTTTTCTTAGTAGCTCAATCTGCCATCTCGCAAGGCGTAGAAAAGCCCTTTGTTGTTAAAGGAACTCTCGTATTAAGCTCAGGTGAGCTCCCTAGTGGTAATGCGATGATTTTGCAACCTCAAGATTCTAGTCTAGTGACGGCGACTTTTTTCTTAGATGGAAAATATGAGGTGCCAGCAGTAAGTCAATTTCCTTTTTTACTCCAACTGTCTTCTATGGAATTTAGGGATACCATCTTATTGGTCCAATCAATACCTAAAGATGGTGTGGTTGAGATTCCTTCGATGAGGGTACAAGCACCATCTTGGGAAATGTCCACTGTAGTGGTGGATGCTATGCGGTCTGCCTATCGACAAAAAGCAGATGGTACTGTAGAAGTAGCTGTGGCGAATACGCTTTTAGCGACTAGTAATTCGGTTGGCGAAATTTTGACGATGACGCCAGAAATTCTCAGCGATGATGAAGGTAATCTATCTATTATGGGCAAAGGGGCAGCCATAATTTTCTTGAATGGGCAACGCATTCTACCTAATCAGTTGGCTACCATCCTACCAGCCAATATAGAGTCCATCGAAATCATCCGTAATCCATCTGCTCGCTATGATGCAGAAGGTAATGCGGTGATTCATATCCACACGATCAAGCAAGCTAGCATAGGAGAGCAGTTAATCCTGAATCAGAATGTTGAGTATTCAAATTATGCTGGAGCGAAGATGCTATCTAGTTTGCAAGCACAATTGGTACGCGATAAATTTAACATCAAGGGGTCTTATTCTTTTGAGCGAGGAAGGGATGAGTACTTAAAAGTGACAACTCGTGACCGCAGAGATAGTAGCATTTTTTTCAGTTCGGAAGTCAAGACCCGTTGGCGCCCCTTGCTTAATCATCGATCTAGATACAGTTTAGGCGCTCAATACAACTTAGATACGGATAGCTATTTATCGGTTGATTACACGGGTGTTTACGAAGATTTGGGAGGCAGTATTGATAATCGGAACGATATTTTAGATAATGGAGGTCGGAGTGAATTTCAAAATGAAACCACTCAATCGGTCATCGGTAATAATCAGTCATTATCCCTCAATTATTACAAAAAGCTGGATAGCTTAGGCTCTAATCTTTTTATTGGGGCACAGTATAATCATCTGGACGAAGATACCAACAACCCAATTTTTGAGGAAAGTATAGAAAATGGGAGAACTACCAATCGTGATTTGCTCTACCTAGATGAAAGAAATATCCAGATTGCAGCTGCCCAAATCGATTGGAGCTACACACCGTCAAGCAATTTTCAATGGGAATTTGGAGGAAAAGGAAGCTATGTAGAAAACGGAAGTGAGACGGATTTTTTAGTACGTACAGAGGCTTTATTATTTGAAAAGGATGAGCGACTGAGTAATTTTTTTCGATATGAAGAGTATGTGGGAGCAGCCTACTCGTCTATTAAAGGAAAATGGGCAGACAACTGGAACTACCAGGTAGGCCTGCGGGCTGAATATACCGATTACCAAGTCGAGGTTTCGGGGCAATCAGCATCAATTGCAGACCGATATTTAAGTTGGTTTCCTACGGCATCATTAAGTTATCAGTTGAATGATCAACACCAGTTCAATCTGAGCTATCGGGCAGGTATCAACCGCCAGCCTTATCGCTCGCTTAATCCTGCCTTGCTTTATCAGGATCCCTACACCTCTATTCAGGGGAATCCCTTATTGATTCCCGAAAGGATACAAGCCCTTGAATTAAATACACAAGTCCATCGTCTACAATTCAAATTGGGCTACAATTATGTGGACAATCCCCTGAGTGGAGCGGCTTTGCGGGGCGATGATGATCGCTTCTACATCCTGAAAAGGATTAATTACGATCAAATGCAAAATTGGTACAGTTCTCTTAGTAGAAATGTGGAATGGGGACTTTGGTCCTCAAATAATACCTTGAGCGCTTCCTATACCCAAAATAGCGAGGAAGAATTTGGAGTAATGGGGGAGGCCCCACGGATCAATTGGTATTTCTACTCTTCGCAGCAATTCCGCTTACCGGCAGGCTTTAAATTGGCTCTGATCTTCTGGTGGCAGAATGATTTATACGACGGCACTATCCATCGAGAAGATAGCTGGAATCTGACCTGCTCGCTAGAGCGCAGCTTCTTCAAAGACCAGTTACAAGCACGGTTCATTGCGAATGATATCTTTCACACCAACCGCGCAGATGGCGATTATCGAGTCGCAGAAACCGCTATCACCTTTACAAATAAATGGAATACCAATTATTTTCGATTAGCCCTCTCTTATCGAATCGGTCAAATGGGGACCAACCCTTTTCGTAATAAAAAGACTGGTGAGTCAGAGGTGAGTCGGGGCTAATAGGGCACTAAACAGCTTTGAGCATCTCTTCGCTCAACTTCCAGAGTCGCTCGGCTGCCTCATCATCACAGATATGTGGATCAGCACCAAAATATCTAGCCATTGGGCTATCAGGATTGGTGATGGCAGCAATATTACAGTCTTCGCAATAGACGCCTGGTTTACCTTGGAGTAGGGGAGAAGTAGCTGCCCAAAGGGTAGTAGAGCAACCCTGCTCGGGTGTTTTGAAGCCTTCTTTAGCGAGGGCCGTTGGGCTGCCATCTGCTTCTATCCAACCGAGGGCCACCATTTCTTCTTTAGGGAGGTGACGTTGTAAAGGCGTAAAGATTCCTCCAGGATGTACCGCAAAAGCCAGTCCTCCAGTGGGTTTCAAACGACGCGAAAGTGCATTGGCGAATAAGGCATTGGCAGACTTGGATTGGCCGTAGGCTTGCCATTTATGATAAGGCTCCTTTTTATAGTGAATATCCTCCCAGCGAATCCCACCCATTTTATGCGCAGTAGAGCTGAGGCAGATGACCCTAGTACCTGGCGTCTTCTCTAGAAGAGGCATCAAGGCTTTGGTTAAGCTAAAATGGCCCATATGGTTAATACCAAATTGAGATTCCCAACCTGGACCGACTCGACTTTCAGGATTAGCCATGATGCCCGCATTATTGATGAGCAGATCAAGTTGGTCGAGTTCTGCTACCATACGATTGGCAAAAGCTTGTACAGAAGCAAGATCACTCAAATCCATATAGGCCGTTTGGATATCACCTTTGAGACCAGCTAGATTTTTTTGAGCTTTTTCTTCAGACCGTACAGGAACGATGACTTTGACACCTTTAGCGGCCAAAGCTTTGCTTGTTTCGAGTCCGATACCACTGTAACCACCGGTGACGATAGCGGTTTTACCTTGTAAATCAATGTCTGCCAGGACTTCTTGTCCTGTACTTTTAGCTGGAAAAGGAGACTTTACGGGTTGCTGGTTGGCTATTGCCATAGTTGGGTGGTTTTGAATTCAGAAGTATTATTGATTTTCTTAATACAGGAGGTTACTCCTGTTTATTTTATAGTAAATTTAATGTTGGGCTTATTTTTTTTGCGTCCAGTATGCTTAAGGAATTCGACTACTTTGGTAAACGTCTCCTACTGATTGGCACCAAAATAACCAAAATGATCTGAATTTACCTCAAGTGGCTCAATAATCTAGCAGAGATATAGAAGAGTCTTTTGCCACGACTAAATCGCTTTCTTGTGCTCCAAGGAGTCTCGATACAGTAGAGTTTATGTAAATCAATTTCGTATGAGCCTAAAAAATCTTTTTGCACAGCTCTGCGGCACATGCTCGCCATAATAGCTATGGCTATTAGGCTCCGCGTGTTTCTTGATCTGTTCAAAAATCTTAATTGATTCTCTATACAAAACTAACTTACATAAACTCTAGTGTAAGAGAAAATTTTCTTGCTATAGGTCAGGAATAACTCTAAAATAACAAGATAAGTACGTGTACAAGGCTGGCTCATTACTACTGCAACTTTTCTAAATCGATGGTGTCCTTAATCTCGAATCAAATATTACACCACACTAATGCTGAAATATACCACTGCCTTTTTACTACTTCTAGTAAGTTTTTCTACTTCCAATGCTCAAGAAAATATCCAACAAACCCCTACGGGAGCGTTTTTTAGCCTTTATTCGGATCATAATGAAACCAACTACCAAGTTTCTGTAACCTTACCTAGAGGTTACGAAAAAGGGGATAAAAACTATCCTTGTCTTTACCTTTTCTATGGAGATATTCATAAAGTGCAGGCCGCCAGTGGGATGGCCAACGCGATGTCCCTTTCGGGGCAAATTCCATCCATGATCGTTGTTGGAGTCGCCAATATGCAATGGGGTAGAGATCTGACCCCCATTCCCGTACAAGGACGCTCAGAAAGTGGCGGAGCCGATGCTTTTCATGCCTTTATCACCCAAGATTTATTCAAAGTCATTGATGCCCGCTACCGCACCAGTGATCGTAGGATTTTTATGGGGCATTCCTTTGGAGGTCTATTTGGTATTCATTGTTTTATGAAGAATCCGGATGATTTTGATGACTACCTACTGTTGAGTCCATCTATTGCACAACGCGCAGACTACCTTGAATCGGCATTCAAAGAAAAAATACAAAACACCAAGGGACTCAAGAACCAATTTTACTATTCTGTAGGTTCGGAGTCTACTCGTGTCATGAGAGGTGCCCTCTGGTTATACGAAGGTTTGGGCAGGGCTAGCCACGAGGAGATAAGATGGCATTTTGAACTTGTCGAAGGGACTAATCATGGTAGCGTAGTGCCTATCTCCTTTATGCATGGTTTGCAATTTATCTTTGAGGAATGGGAAAAGTAAGAGCGGATTTGATAAGCTCAGTAGTTGCCCTAAAGTAGTTTTTAATTTATGAACTGTTGCAAGAAATGCAACAGTTCATATCCACTTAATCCTTCTTGACCATCGGCAACCTAATCTGCGAAGGGTAGGCCGCAGCGTGATGCACCTGATTATGCGCCACAAGGCCTTCTTTTCCCCTTAGCTCAAAACGGGGAATAGCTTCTCAAAGATCATTAGCGTTTCTTTAGCAGCGATTTTTGGCAGAAGCGCCGTATCCGAAATCCCCGAGATTACTCTAGTTATATCATGATCCACCTGGCCTTTTTGTGCCCAAATATTACCTGTAGCGGCAGTAAGGTAGGCCGAGAAGTTGTGGTGTCCAGACCCTGGACGCTCCCCAATTATATGAATGATACCTTTGTTTTTGTTCGGCCGGGATGCGTCACCAAAAAGTTGCTCCCCACAGGCATATCCTGCGCGCACCCTTCCATGATGCAGGAAAAGTATTTGCTCACTGACTAGATAACCTTTTGTTGTAAGTCCATTTTTTAGACTTTCCAAATAGGGTAGCAAATGCCCTTCATCCATTAAAGCTCTAGCATTTAGACCATCGGAAATAATGATTTGTACATCAGGTGAACGCCCATTCCAACTTTGCTTGAACCTATACAATTGACGGACCGATTTATCGGAAAGCTTCTCGCCAGATTCGGGATGGTAGATATAGTCTTTACGGTCTTCGGATTGAGTATGGAGTAATAAAGTGCTAGGAATAGCCCTGGTGAAATTTTGGTCTACCTCTGTCCAGATACTTAGTTTGGCATCCTCGTAGAGGTGCTGCACTTTTTGGGCCAATTCTGGTGGTAGATTCCAATAGGCTTTACCATAACCTTGGGCAATGGGAACACCTCTTTCCTGGATAGCTGCAATTTTCTTCTGTCCTTCTTGATAAATAAGGGATTTAGACCTTGTATCTCCTTTGGTTTTCTGATACTGATAATATACCCAAATGGGGTCCCCAAAATGCTCCGTGGGTCGATTGTCTGTACCAATTATATCCAGCTTTTTAAAGAAAGCCCACATTGCATCATTGATTTTATAGCCAAACTTTTCGCGCACGCGTACATGATCACTAAAACTAGTCGTCAAGTAACTGAGCATAGGATCGTTCTTGGTGGGAAGCGCCATCAAGTAAGCTGGATTGGCTGGCATTACCTGATCAATGCACCAGTCAAGGTCTTGTAGAGAAACGTCCATGTGTAGCGTCGAGCAAATATCCAGGCCTATACAAAGGCCGTGCAGCTTGCCCATGACAGTATCTTCCAGACAGCAGCGCACCAACTGTTCTTTGCTCTTAAACACTTCAGGGCCAATAAAGCCAGCAACGTCATTGACATGCACCCAGGCCTCTTCACCTATTTGTTCGGAGATTTGTTGCTTTAAAGCCCGTATGAAACCATACTTTCTAGACTCGTGTACCAACATATCGAAGCCTTGACCATGCCCATTAGTGAAGTCGGCTCCTTGCCCCGTTTCAAAATACATGCCATAAGCTCCTTGGCGTTGAGCCGCATGTGCCTGCATTTTCTGTATAGTCACATCAAAGGTTTGGTTAGCACCAACTGTGCCGGCTAAACTTTGGAACCAAATGCCCGTGGTTCCTGCGTGGAGTTGCTCCACCTCAGCTTGAATATCAATATGAGAAAGTACACAGTTGGGTAAGGTTTCTTCGAGTTGGAAGACTTGCAATAGCTCATAGAGTGCTTTTTCTATGGCTACTACGGATTGTGGTTCACTCGACACTGGATTGGTACCTAATACTAAATCGCCCACAGCATAGGACCAGGCGTCAAATACCTGCCAAATAATGTCGTCTACATTATCGGTAGGTGAATTGGGTTGGATGCGTGCACTCATGTAACCCTTGCTACCGATCTGGGTACCCGGAAGTGGGTTGAATATTTTTTGACCAACTTGGATCAACTCCTCATTGCTCATGAGTTTGACCGCGCAAGCTATCGTATCGCTTGTTAAGGCGGGCATGATAGACTTGATTTCAGCTTCAGAAGCAGAAAGTATGAACTGCTTTAATTCGCCGATGGTCCAGTTTTGGAGGCGCTCATTATAGGCAGTAGTTTCTTGAATAAGCTCAAATATTTCATCCTGAAACAAGGGATGCTGTTCAAGCTCTTTTAGCTTGGTATTCGCCAAAAGCACTCTGGCATAGGTTCTAGTCTGCTGGTCCTCTGCACTTACACCAATCGCTTGATCTCCTTCCTTAAAGTCATTGGCAGCGCCTATAATTTGTTGGTAAAAGCGATGATCAAAGCCACCTTTCGTACGTCGGATATAAGCGAAGATATCTTCTCCACTCTTAGCTGTTTTCAGGACAAGCCCTTTAGCTACAGTAGCTTCTACTAAGGGACTAGGCCGTAGCCCGCAACTGGGGAGTAAACTGATCTGTAAACCGATAAGGGAAGCTTGGGTTAGAAAGGTTCTGCGTTTGATGCCACTCATGATGCTTGGTTTAGGTTTTGCGGTCCTCCTAGGTGAGGATTTTGAAAAATAAGGAACTTATGGAGATTTCAACAGCTCTTGGTCCAAAAAATGAGTCAAACGCATTAAAATAAAAACTTAAAAAGAAATGATTATTATCGAAAATAAAGTGTGAAAAGGTCATAAGCGAAGTGCGGGATGCCGCCTAGGCACTGTTCGAGTGGAACGAGTTTGGCTAGGCAAGATTTTTTTGCTTCGTTTTTGTATCGAATGACAAAAATGAAGATGCTAGAGCGGTTTTGAATTGGAGTTTCAGTAGGAATTATAAAAAAATGCAAGGTAATTTTTTTGGTGCGTTTGACCTATCCAAAAATTGAGGCTATTTTCTATAGATAACTAGACTTTATTCGAGAGTAGTTTTATGAGATAAAAATGAAGAGTTTTGTTTCCAATCAAGGCGCGCCCGGAGCCTAATAGCCTTAGCTATTAAGGTGAGGACGCAACGCAGAGTGGGAGCAAAAGACGATTTTTTAGCCGTACAAAATTATTTCGAATAAAGTCTACTTTATCATAAGCATTTAAAAACCATCATTTTAACACAATCCAGCACCAAACCGTCAGATTCCTGGCTCTTACCACCTTAATTTAACAAGACTTCAGTTCCCAACTTCGGTACTTTGACAATTGCTTAACCATTGTTAAAAAAATATAGCCCTTTTTACCTTAGTTAAACTTGGATTAAAGCCTCCAATCCCTTGTGTCTTCTACGGATAATGTGCGTCTTTACAATTGAAAGCCAACGGTTTATCATTAACCACATGAAGCTTTTGAATGACGCACAGCTGTTTGTGCTCCTGCTTTATAGAGTAGAGATTACAGCAAGTCTTTTTGCGCTGCTTCAAGATGCTTCTACAAAACCAGTAATTATGAAAAAAGTATTGTTTAGTAGTCTCTTGTTGGTGCTGGTGTTGAATATGGCATCTGCTCAATATGGAAGGGACCGAACGGGCTATGATGGAGATTACTTCAGCCTAGAAGGAGCCCTTGAATTGTTCGAAGCTTCCCAAACGATTCGGGATTTTGAAAGAAAACTCAATACCCAAGATCGTTGGGTGAATAATCTGGACCTAGACTTTGATGGTCAGACCGATTATATTCGGGTGGAGCATCGCCGGCAGAGAGATTTTCACGCCATTATCTTACAGGCCATCGTCGGGCCTTATGATGTCCAAGATATAGCCGTCATTGAAATTGAGCAAACTGGCCGCCAAGAAGCCGTTTTGCAGATCATTGGTGATGAAGATATGTATGGGCAGGAAGTTTATGTAGAACCTCTAATGGGCTATGCCAATTCAAGAAGAGGATACCATTCCAATTATGGAGAGTTTGTCAATGTGTTTTATTGGCCAGTAGTACAATATATTCTAGGGCCACGGTACACCAATGTTTATGTTTCACCTTATCGCTGGCGAAATTATCCGATCTGGTGGAATACCTGGCGACCAGTGACCTGGACGGTGTTTCGACCAAGAATAGTCGTCTACCAACGCAATTTTCGTATCGTTAATAGACACCGCTTGGTTAATGTCCGTCGATTTTATCGCCCCAATCGCTCTTATTGCTATGATATCGTAGTCCGTTCTAATCGAACGCGTGTACGTAATGGCCGTCAGCCCATTTATCGACCAAGACCTAATAATCGAAACCGATTCAATAATTCCAGAGTTGGAGCCGGAAGTGTCGACAATAGGAACCGAGCTGGTATTGCGGGTCGTCAGTCCAATCAAGCTAGAAGACAGGATACAGGTATCAAAAGAGATAATCGAGGCAACAGTAATGCTAGAGTGAACCCACAGTCACGTAGCCAGAACGCCAGGCGATCTACCAATCCTCGGATTAGTCCAGGAGATCGATCTACCTCTAGGACTCAAAGTCGTAATTTTGAGCGGCAAGGTTCCTCAAGACCTTCCAGCACTCGAGAGCGGCAAACTTCTGAGAGAATTGGTCCACGCCCTTCGGCAGAGCGAAATACCAGTCGGAGCGATCAATCTAGAGCTAGGACTCAAAGTCGTAATTTCGAGCGACAAGGTTCCTCAAGGCCTTCGTACTCCCGAGAGCGAACAGCTTCCAACAGAGAAGGGTCTCGACCTTCGGTAGAGCGAAGTCCAAGACGCAGCAATCCAGCCGAGGCTAGAACTCAAAGCCGGAGACCTGCCAATCGTCAACTTTCTCCAGCCCAAAGTCCTAGGACCAGGAGCAGTTCAGGGACTCGACAGCAAGTAGAAAGAAGGAGTACACCTACCAGGAAGCCGGCTGTCTCTAGAAGTAATACGCAGCGTCCAAAAGCCAGTCCTGCCCGAACCCCAACGAGGGCCAAATCATCTAGCCGGAGTAGAACATCCAATCGAGGGACGAGTACTCGTCGACCTACTTCTAGCCGGAAGAAAAATCAGTAAAACTGGAGGCTTTTGGCTGGAAAGGATATGGGAATAATAGTATTGAACCCCAAATTTAGTGATCCTAGGATTGTTGAATTTGGGGTTTAGTGTTTCACTTTGATTAATTTTAAGGTATAAATTTGAATATTTTTTCTATTTTTAGTAGTTTAATAGTCTAAAATATAAGTAAATATGGCTTATTATTTTATTTTTTTTCTAAAAAAATATTGCATATGATTTCATTATTCAAAATATTTTTTTATATTAAGCCCATTCCAAAATACTTGAGAAACATTTAAAGAGTTATTTCTATTCCAAAATCCATAAACACATGAAAATTGCTACCTTCAGAAGGGTAACTTTCTTATCATTTTTTCTTTTTACCCATACGCTTTTAATTGCCCAAATTCCCAAGCTGATTAGTTATCAGGGGATATTGACCGATAATAGTGGCCAAGTCTTAGCTGATGGCAACTATACCATTACCGTAAAAATATTTGATGCTGCCACGGCCGGTACGGAACTGTGGAGCGAAGATCATACCATAGCCTTGGTGAATGGCCTTTTCAATATTGCACTAGGTAGTAATACCGCACTTGATCTGACTTTTAATGAGGCTTACTACATCAGCACCACCGTAGAGGGTACAGAACTCCTACCCCGATCTGCGATGACTGCCTCTCCCTATGCCTTAAATGCCAATGGGAGTGGATCAGGAGGTAAAGCAAATGCACTGGATAGTCAGGACGGCAGCATTACCGATGTTGTTTTTGTAGACAATCAAGGCCAAGTAGGGATTGGTGCTTTACCCAATGCTGCGCCGGAGGCATTTACCAATATTAATAGCTCAAGTTCTAGTAGGATTGGCTTACAGTCTACATTGACCTTTACAGCTGATGAGGTCAATGCGGTAGGACTCTATGGCCAATCTTCTCCTTCTGGATCGGAGGAAGATGCTGATTTTGGAAAGGGCATTCAGGCGACTATTTTTGGGGAGAATACCTTTCAGCATACAGGCGTATTTGGGCGAGCAACCGCTAGTCGAGAAGGCTTTGGTGTGATTGGTATCGCTAGTAATAATGACCTCAGTACAGGAGTAAGAGGTATTGCTCGTGATGGAACGCGGAATATTGGAATCTATGGCTTCACCCTAGGAGGAGACGAAGGCTTTTCCATCTTTGGAGAAAATAGTAGCGAAACGGGTTGGGCTGGCTTTTTCAAAGGCAACGGCTACTTTGGCAAGGGAACGCCAACTTCTGATAATAACGATGCACAACTCTACGTAGAAGGTGGTAGTAATGGTGTAGGTGTTCTGAGCTCTTCAAATGGGACAGGAGGTAGTTTTATCGGTGGGCAGGTTGGCTTGCGCGCTAGTTCTTCTACTCCAAATGGAACGGCAGGTACCTTTGATGGTTACGTGAATA
Organism: Saprospiraceae bacterium; assembly: GCA_042095835.1. Lineage (GTDB taxonomy): Bacteria > Bacteroidota > Bacteroidia > Chitinophagales > Saprospiraceae > DATFKA01. Next base: position 28,535 of record JBELML010000042.1, on the reverse strand, counting down.
TTGAAGATAATGATAATGATACTGGCGGTCTTTTCCTGACAAGTATCACCACAGGGCTTCGCGATCAGGCACTTTATCTCGCCAATTTTTTTGACAGTCCAAATGGAGAGAACACGAGTATTTATGCGCAGGGCTTTGGGAATAATGGAGTGGGAGGATACTTCTACGGTGATAAGTTGGGGGCACGATTGGAAGGCAACTTGGGTTTAGAAGTAAAGGGCTCGGGCTCATCTTCTGCTCAATTCTTTGGTCCTATTGATGTATTTGATAATACTACGACACCTCCAACAATTCCAAGGGGCTCAAATTTAAGAGCAAGTGGACTTTATGTGGTGAACAATGAAGATCATGCGAGCCAAACTAGGACTAATGCCAGAGCTGGAGATATTGAATTGTTAGGAGCTAGTGATTTTAGCCCTATTATTAAATTTCAAAAATCGTTTGGTGTAAATGGAGGTTCACTATTATTAACTGAAGATGTCTTTTCTTTAGAAAGTGCAAATAGGATTGGTATTTCAAGTCTGAATGATATCGTTCTAGCCTCAACCAATGGGATGACCTTACGCTCCCGTACACCCAATACTTTTGGGGTGACTATTGAGGCTGGAACGCAAGGGCTTTCTATTGATTTACTAACCAATGCGAATGAAAATACCCCCTTTATTCTCTTTAAAGATGCTGGAGGTATTGAAGGTAGAATTAAGGGACAAACCTCCATAGCAGACGTAGGCGCAGCTCTACAAAGTGACATTAGCACCTTTATAGACAATCTATTCTCGCCTGGAAATTATCAAAATGCCACTGGAGAATCTATTTCTTCAAGTGTAGTAATTGATCCTTTCAGTACAACACAAAGTAAAGATTGGGACAATCAACCCAACGCCAATTCCAACTTAAGTTCTGCCAATAGTAAAACCTATTCGACATTTATATCCAATCAATTACCTCCTGAATTAGTCATAGAGACGCTGATTGTCTCGGTGGAAGCAATAGAGAGTTTTATTGGTTTTGCGTCAAGTTTTGCTAGTATTTTAGATCCAGAGGATATCTTTTCTGCTGGCTATGATTTGTTTGTTGCGACTTTCAATTTGGTTTCTTTCCTTGCCCACGCTGCGGATCAGACAATAGGCGTTGCTTATGAATCAGGTGCTGGTGACTATGCAGAGTGGTTACTGAGAGCTGATACGGCGGAGGTGATCAGAAGAGGAGAAATCGTAGGCGTACGTGCCGGAGAAATTTCGAAATCTTTTGTTGAGGCCGATCACTTTATGGCCGTCTCCACCGCACCTGCTGTCATTGGTAAAATGCCGCAGATGGGGGACGATAATTATTACGAGATGGTCGCCTTTATGGGGCAAGTGCCTGTAAGGGTTGTAGGAGAAGTACAGAAGGGAGATTATGTTATTCCTTCAGGGAAAGGAGATGGTTTTGGAATTGCTATTCATCCTAAAAAAATGCGTGCCTTGGACTACCATCGTATTGTAGGTATTGCTTGGGAAGCATCAGATGGTAAAGACCCTTTTAAATTGATTAATGTAGCCGTAGGCATCAACCAAAATGATTTGGCGGATATGGTCAACCAAATGCAAAACGTCATGAACGACATGCAGTTGGCTATTCAGGAAGTCAATCCGAACTACCAACCTAAGCTTTTTGAAAGCGTTCATCCTGGGCAGCAGATCGCATCACCTTCCTTTCAAAATTATACAGTAGCTCCAACCCATCAAAGTCAGGTGGCAGGATTGTTTGCAGGGAAAACTTTTGAAACTTCTGAAGAAGCTATAGCTGCGGTGAAAGTCGCCTGGAAGGAGGTCGCGGGGTTTGATGTTGCCGAAGTTCCTCATATGAATTATATCTTGGAGCATCCAGAGCAGGTAGAAGAGATGATCAAGGTGTATGCGGGCCGTTTGACTGACTTGCAGAGCCTAGCTACTACCATTTTAAATAAATAAACTCACCTAGTCTTTAAAACAATGATAATCAAATATTTGAAATTTCTATGCTTATTGTTATGCGTTTTTGCTTTTCATTCGATAACAGCCCAAACTCAGCTCTCTAAGTCGGTGTTGAGTAACGGTTCGGTTGCTGCCAATAATAATATCCGATTAAATGCAACCTTGGGGCAAGCTTTTATCGGTGTACAATCTAGCGGATCTACTACCTTGAATGCTGGTTTCTTTGCGCCAGCCAAGGCCGCTCTACTCATGCCCTGTGATTCTATCGTCACCAACCTCAATGATGCCGGACCAGGATCACTTCGAGAGGCTTTAAGCTGTGCGGTGAGTGGAGATACCATCACGTTTACCCTTAGCGGCACCATCTCCTTGACCTCTGGAGTGATGAACATCCCTCCGGGTGTGGTTATCAATGGCGATGGTGTCAATATCACCATTGATGCTCAAGGGAATAGCCGCATCTTTTCTATAGAAAATAGAAACGCCGATTCGGTAAGTATTCGCAATATTTATTTCTTGAACGGAGCTGCCAATAATGAAGATGGTGGAGCCATACTTGCAAATGGAAGTGTGAGTTTCATCAATTGTGATTTTGATAATTGTACTGGTACTAATGGTGGGGCTATCAAACATACTAATGGAGACTTAGACCTCGTAAACTGTGCTTTTGTTGGTAACGAAGCCCAAAACAGTGGTGGAGCAATTAGGAGCGATTCCAGTAACTTGACTATGGTCAACTCCATTTTCTATGATAATTTTGCCACGCAGTTTGATGGAGCAATTACTGCGGTGGCCTCTAATTTGATTGTATTCTACAGTACTTTTATTGAGAATGGTACGAGTGGATCAAACGGAGGCATTTCTAACCAAGATGGGAATATTGAAATCTACAATAGCATCATCTTTGGTAACAACTCGACCGATAATGTAGAACTGACCTCCGCTTCGGTGAATGCTGTAGGTACCATTACTGCTCAAAATCTAATTTTAGGGGATACGACAGGCTCCTCTTTGATCTTTGGTGTAAATAATGTTATCCCAAATGATCCACAAATTAGCGACGCTGCCAACAATGATTTTTCAATTGGTAATAATTCTCCTGCACAAGGCAATGGTGATCCAGCCCTTATTCCTCAAGATATATTTGATGCTGATGCAGACGGCGATTTTACGGAGCTAATCAACTTCGACTTTGATCGCATAGAAAGGGGCCTTGGTGGAACGACTTACGATATGGGCGCCCTCGAAAAGGAGCAAGGTTTTTTAAAAGTCATCAATACCAATGAATCAGGAATTGGTTCGCTTGGTCAGGCCATTGAAAATACCAATTTGAACACCACACTCAATCGGATTGAATTTGCTATTCCCGGTGATGGTCCCCACGAAATCTCACTGACACAAAGATTACCACAGGTGAGTGGAGAAGATGTAGTCATCGACGGAGCAAGCCAAGCAGGATACGCAGATGGACGTCCAGCGATTTCGATCAATGGTAATGATTCGGTCGTTTGTTTGCTTATTGAATCTAATAATTGTTCCGTCTCTGGTCTACGATTTATAAATGGTGATGCTTTTCGGGCAGTTAGTGTCGGAGCATTTTCAAATATCACTTTTAGTTTTAATACCTTATTGACCAATCAAGGGCAAGACCATATTGCCTTCTTTGGAACCAGGAATAGTAGCGTTTTCAATAATAGAATTGGTATCGATACCAATGATCTAGTACTCAATACGAATGTGACCGGGCTGGCTTTATCAGATTGTGAGAATATGGATGTCCAGTTCAATACCATCACTGGATCGGGGCAGGGTATCGCTTTGGGTGTATTTGGCACGGATAATAGCTTCCTGGCCAATAATAGTATTGGTATTACACCAGATAATCAGGTGAATGGTGGTGATGTGGGCGTCTTTGTAGCAGGTGCTTCGGGGAATAGAGTAGAAGATAATTCTATTGCGAATTTCCGTTTAGGTATCTTTACTACTGAAGATGCACAAGAAAATATTTTTACCGAAAATAATTTTTTTTGCAACAGCCTTGGGATTATTCAACAGTTTAATACCCAGCGAGATTTAGCAGCGCCCCTGCTTACGATTGCGATACCAGGGGAATTAAGCGGCACTGCTCAACCTAACGCAATTATCGAAATCTTTCAGGAACTAGACTGTGGCATTCCATTGGGTTGTCAAGGGGTTTATCAAGCTTCTGTTACCGCTGATCTTAATGGTGATTGGACCTACGCAGATGCTCAAATAACGGAAGGCTTGGCTTATACGGCCACGCAGACGATCGGAGACAATACCTCACCCTTCGCCAATTGCTTGACAGCCATACTCCCAAGTGTGTGTGATATTCAAGCAACAGCTTCCGCCGATACTTTGACCTGTACTGTACAGCAAGTCACCCTAATGGGGAACAGTAGTATTGATAGTGCTACCTACAATTGGACCGGCCCTAATGCCTTCAGCTCGACGGTGCAAAACCCAATTGTAAATGAAGGCGGGCTTTATAGCTTGATAGTGGCAGATAGTGCCTGTGCTGATACAATGGACTTGCTAGTAGTGATAGACACGCTTGCACCTGAATTAAGCGGGAATACCACCTTAGCAATAGATTGTCTCAATCCAACGACCCAGTTGGTCGTCAACTCGAATCCAGCAGGACTGAGCTACGATTGGAGTGGACCTAATGGGTTTAGCTCTGGAGAGGCGTCGCCTACCGTATCAGCAGGCGGACAATACGAATTAATTGCCACCGCTCCGAATGGTTGCCAAAGCAGCTATCTGGTTGAGGTAGTAGAAGATTCGACTACCGCACCGATCGCCGGATTTACGGTCAATATCAATGGCTTAACAGTTTCGTTTAATAATTCCTCTTCGGGGGATGCTACTAATTTTCAGTGGGATTTTGGAAATGGTAATGCCTCTACCGAATTCGAACCAGCAACCAGCTACCTCTCAGGAGGCCTCAAAACGGTACAATTGATCGCCTCCAATCTATGTGGGGCAGACACCATCGATTTGGCTTTCGAGTTGATAGAATTAAGTAGTTCTATTCGTTTTGAGGTAGATCTTCTTACGGAGGGCGCACCTGGAGATACGGTACAGGTACCCGTGAGAGTATTTGACTTTCAAGATGTCATTTCTTTTCAGTTCTCGATGTTTCATACCGATGCCACCGTAGCCAGATTTGTAGGTGTTAGTGGCTTCAATCTACCAGATTTAGGGTTAAATAATGTCAATATTTTTAGTGATTCTCTACTGACTGTAGTTTGGTTCTCAAGTATGGGGGTCACACCACCTGACAGCACCATTATCTTTAATATTGACATGGAAATTATCTCACAAGAGGCTGCTTGTACGCGAGTTGAGTTTGGCAATATTCCTACAGAAAGTGAAGTCGGCTTGTTAGTTGGAGATGATATCCTGCAAAGTCCATTTGTGCAAAAAGGAGGGGAGCTATGTGTCAAACCTGCTGCCAATATCTTTGGTCAAGTATTCCGAGAGGACGGTCGGCCATTAGCGGATGTTGCAATAGATATTTCTTCAAGCCAAGGGACTGCAATCACCGATGAGAATGGCTTTTATGAATTCCTGGAATTGCCAACGCCACAATCCTACACTTTGAGTCCTAGTCGATTTACTAATCCACTAGAAGGCGTGACCTCTATTGATTTGGCTTTGATCCAGCGACACATTATTGCCTTACAAGCTTTGGATTCTCCTTATAAAATAATAGCCGCCGATGTCGATACATCGCGGACGGTGACGGCCATCGATTTAGCGACCATTCAACGCCTGATTTTGGGGATTAATACTACTTTCCCAGGGAATCAGTCTCCTTGGACTTTCGTAGATGCTACCTACAACTTCCAAAATCCTACAAATCCATTGGATGAAGCTTTTCCTAAAACCATTACCATTAATGATTTTCGGGAAGATACGATGGCGGATTTCATTGGTATGAAATTGGGAGATGTCAATAATTCTGGGCAAAATTTTGTAGGCGAAGAACAATTGGGCGTACTCTTCCAAGAAGAAGTGAGCAATGGTATACATACCATTATTGTGAAGGCACCCAATCCGCAGCAATTGGCGGCCTTTCAGTTTGACATCAATTTTGATCCAGCCCAAATGACCTTTTTGGATATTGAACCGGGTACTTTGCCAGGAATCAATGATGGCAATTTCAACCTGAATAAATTAAAGGATGGCCTAATACCGATGCTTTGGTTTGATCCAACCGGCAATCAAGAAGGTTTTGAACTGAAAGAAGGGGAGGTCTTATTCAAAATACATTTTGCAGTAGATCAAACACAAGAGTCGCTATCTAAGCGAATTTGGACCAACGACAATAGCTTGCCGGCAATAGCTTATACTTCGGATGGAGCGCCTTTAAAAGTGCGAAACTTCTACCAGGAGGAAGGTCAGGTGATCGCAGATCAAATTCGTTTGGAACCTTTTAGGCCCAACCCGTTTACAGAAAGAACAGAAGTTGGATTTTACCTACCCGAAGCAGCTGTAGTTTCCTTTGAAATTTATGATGCTTTAGGCAGGCAAATTGATCAGAAAGAGCAATTTTATGAAGCTGGTCATCATCGCTTTTTTATCAATGCTCAACAATTAAATGATGCCGGTTGGTACTTCTTGAAAATGAACACAACTGGTTATCAAGCCAACAAGCGTTTTATTCTACAGCGGTAGTTTACTCGCTGGCACTGGTATGATCTGCCACAATCAGCCATTGACCTTTGATTTTCTTCCAGGCTAGGAGGAAAAGACCAGTAGGGCGGTCATTCTTTCGGTCTAGCGTGTACCTGCCCGTTAGAATGATCGCCTTGCGACTCAGCTGCTGGACTTCGAGGATATCAAAGGTCAATTGGCCCATAGTAGCCCGATCTGGATAAGACCGCTTGTAGCGGTCCAAGGTGGCTTGCCATCCTTTGATCAGGCCAGAGGAACCAATGAATTGTAAATCCTCCGATTGCCAATAAGCTTCCATGAAGGCATCGATATCGCCTTCGTTCCAATCGACGGATTGCTGGATCAGGATTTGCTTGACTTTGTCGATGCCTTTATTTTGGGCTTGAGTGCAAAAAGGAATCATTAGGAAAAGGGCAAGAGTAAAGGTTCTATACAGCATGTTTTACTTTTCTTCAAATTTAGCAAAGCTATTGTAAACGACCACTACTCCTCTTGCATAATGCGCTTGAGATGATCTGTATAGTTTCTATCCATGATAATTGATAAAATCAATCTCCACCACACTTGAGTAGGCGTCCATGTGCTGAGAAAGCGCTCCCTAAGCAATTCACTAGCAGTGGCTACTGCATTTTTCGGGATGTCGCTGTTGCTCCAACTGCGAGTTTTGGGATTTCACCTGTTTTTAACAACTCCAGGTCTCTAATATCTCTATGTCCCTACGACTTCATACTTAATGGAGTCCATATTTTACCCGTCGGAGCATAAATGCAGGTATGGAAAAGTTGTGTGAACCGAGAGAGTAGCTTTTTAAGTTAGAAAATACTTGAAGCTGTAGTTTCAAGTAAAATTAGGCGATTTTTAATAAAAATGCTTAGGTATAGATGAAACGCTACGGTTGGCTATTATTTTATTTTTTAGGGTATAAACTAATGCCAGCAGGGGCTGCTTTCCGTTTTGTCTTGATCAAAATCTGAGATTTAGAAAAAGAAATTCACCCATGTTACATAGTCTTCAACCGTAGCTTTTTCGACTTTTTTCCATCGAAAATAGATAGGTTTTGCAGTAACAAAACACTATCTTTAAAGCCCATTTAAAGTATTAGTCCATGCACCTCAAGTCTGCCTCTAGATTCCCATTATTCTTTGCTTATCCCTCAATTTTGCTGCTTATGTTTGGTTGTCAGCAACCAGATTTAGTTGAAGATGAATCCAGCCGAACTTGGCTAGCCGGAGATCATCATATCCATTCCAGATATAGTGTAGGTTGGGATCGTGAAGTAGATCCTCCTGCCCCCATCAAGGGAGGTGATGCCATTTATCCAACTCCAATGAATGCTTTAATGGCCAAGTATTATGGCCTTTCGTGGATGGTAACTACCGATCATGGCGGCCCCAATCACAGTAAAGTGAATCTGGAAATGGCTTATCCTGAATTATTGTATTCTAGAAAAGCGGTCCCCGAAGTCATTCAGTTTTATGGGATGGAATTTGATACTCCGGGTGCTGATCACTCCAGTTTAATTATCCCACATTCGCACGATGAATCCACCCACCTACACAGCATAGAATCTCAATTCAATAAGCGGGAGCCTCACCCATCTGATCCAAGTTGGGATACCGAACCAAGAATGCTGGAAGCATTAGCATTCATGAATAAAATGGCCCAAAAACCCGTAGTTATTGCCAATCATCCTTCCCGATCTGCATCAGATCTGGGCGAGTATGGAAAAGATCATCCTGCCGAACTTCGGGACTGGAATGACACGGCCCCTGACATTGCCGTAGGTATGGCCGGAGCCCCTGGACATCAGGCTGCTACCTTAAATCCCGACAGCACTTCTCGCGAACGTTCCCGAGGAGGATACGGAAAATTTCCTACGATGGGAGGTTTTGATCAGATGACTGCCAAATTGGGCGGATTTTGGGATTCCATGTTGGGGGAGGGGCGCCATTGGTGGATAACAGCAAACTCCGATTCACATATTCACTGGCGGGAAGGCGGTAGCGATTTCTGGCCAGGTGAATATTCCAAAACTTACGTCTTTGCCAAAAAAGAGCACGACGATATTATGGATGGCATTCGAAGTGGCCGCGTCTTTGTAACGCTAGGAGATCTCATTTCAGAGCTTTATGTGCAGGTAGAAGGAGGCCATCATACTGCTGATATCGGAGGTGCAATTCATATTGCACAGGGCGAAGATGTAAAGGTTACCATCCGCTTTAAGGACCCTGATACCCTCAATTCATGGAACCAAAATCCAGAAGTCACCCGTGTTGATCTGATCATAGGAGAAGTAAGAGGACCGGTCACCAACCGAAATAGCGACAACAATCCTACCACACAGGTTCTTGCACGTTTTACAGCGTCTGACTGGACAGGTACCGGTGCGTATAGAGAGATAACATACACGATTCCGAAGCTAGATAAAAAAAGTTATATCCGTATTAGAGGTACCAATAGTGATGAACTAGAACCTGAGGAAGATCAAAAAGGAGAAAGTCCGTGGGAGAGACTATGGTTCTACTCTAATCCTATATTTATTGATGTAGACTGATTGATATAGGTATTGTAAAGTTATTCTTTACATAAAAGTTGTTTAAAAACTTCTCAGCGAGCCTTTGGTCCTGCAATCCTGCAGGACACGCCAATACTTCAGCTATTTTTGGTTATGGTAGTTTAGGCTTCCAGACAAAAAATAGCCTATCCCGGCTTTACGTCGAGAAGCTTTGTCTTGACCATCGGCGCCTTTACCAATCATCTCACTAGGAATTCTTAAACAACTTCAGCGTAATATCTTTCAGGATTACACTTCTATAAACCGATAGTAGCATAACTTGCTGGTCTCTTGTTTTGATCTACGGACCTGCTTTTTTCTTGACGGCAGGATAGACAACGTGTAGGCTTGTCAAAGCCATTCAAATACCTAAAGACTGGAGTAAGACTTATCAGACGTTTAACATTGCTTTTTGAATGAGTCTGAGGGGCTTAACGTATTTTTAAGCATCTAAAATTACATTAATGCAACGTAGAATTTTTTTGAGAGAGGCCACTATTGCTTCTCTTGGTTTCATCGCTTTATCGAGATGTACGCAGAATATAGAAGGTAAGGTTTCACAACCGAAAACCTTAAGTCTGCTTACCGATCCTGACGCTTATATGGACTTGCCAGAAGGCTTTCAATACAAAATTATTTCAAAAAAGGGAGCTCAAATGAGCGATGGCTTTTTTGTGCCTGGTCGCCCCGATGGGATGGGAACTTTTCGACTTGACGATCAGCGGGTAATTATTGTTAGAAATCATGAGAATAGTCCAGCTCCTTTAGACAATAGTCCATTTGGTCCAGAGAATGAACTATTGTCTCAGGTAGCCTCCGAAAAGTTATACGATCTTGGCAGGAGTGAAATGCCAGGCTTGGGCGGTACGACAACACTTATTTATAACGAGACAGAAGGTGTGGTTGAACGAGAGTTTCTCAGCCTAGCCGGCACCTACCGAAACTGTGCAGGTGGAGTGACACCCTGGAATAGCTGGTTGACTTGTGAGGAAGACACCACACCACAAGGAGAATTAGTTGAAAAAAATCATGGCTACGTCTTTGAGGTGAAAGCTCAGGAAGCTGCCGAAATTGTGGCACCCCAGCCTATTAAAGCGATGGGCCGCTTTAACCACGAGGCGGTAGCCGTAGATCCAAAGACAGGTATTGTGTACCAAACAGAAGACCAAGGAGATGGATTAATTTATAGATTTGTTCCTCAGGTGAAAGGTGATTTACACCAAGGCGGTCAACTCCAAGTACTAGCGATTAAAGGACAGAAAAGTATGGATACGAGAAACTGGGAGCAGACTACGGTTGAAAGGAATATCTCTTTTGAGGTGGAATGGCTGGATATTGATGATGTAGAATCGCCGGAAGATGATTTAAGGTATCGAGGTTTTGAATTGGGTGCAGCTCGTTTTGCGCGAGGAGAAGGGATGTGGATGGGCGATGGAGAGGTCTTTTTTGCCTGTACCAATGGAGGACCTAATCAATTTGGCCAAGTTTTTCGCTATCAATTGTCTGATTATGAAGGTCAAGCAGCTGAAGCCGAACAGCCCGCTAAGTTGGAGTTGTACTTAGAATCTGAGGATAAGTCCGTACTGCACATGTGTGATAATCTGACCATCGCACCAAATGGCAACCTCTTTTTATGTGAAGATAATGGAGAGGTCAATCGGATACACTTTATTAATGCCAAGGGAGAAATTTTTCTTTTTGCGATTAATCAAAGTTCTAAATCTGAGTTTGCGGGAGCAGTCTTTTCTCCTTCTGGAAAAACCTTGTTTGTCAATATTCAGGAGAATGGCGATACTCTTGCGATCACCGGACCTTGGGACCAATTGGTTTAGCATAGCTTAAAAAAAATCCGCTCTGCTAGTTGCCTTAAGCAGAGCGGACAGTTGATCTAGGGTGTTGGGTTTAATCTTTGAGCTGTAACTTGCAGTCTTTTGGCTTGATTAGCACTGGATTGCACTGCGTGTAAGCTTGATTTTCAAAAACGATTTCAAAATCTTGCTGAGGGCTAAGTGATTTTATATAATAATCTGTACTGATCACTTGGGCACCGGAGCGAATAGCCGCTTCAAATCTAGAAAAATCGCCTGTTCTGGCTTCTACGGTATTGGCATCGGCTCTTGTTCTGACCATGAAACCTTGTTGCACTAGTGTTTTTATCTCTTCCTCCTGTTTGGCTGGATTATTCATAATAAAAAATGCTGCTTGCGGATGGTTTGGTCCTACATTTACAAACATTAGGCGATCGGATGATTGGATACTTTGGTATTGCTCAGTTATTTCCTTTCCCGAATCCAAGACGAATAAGAACTTACCTCTCGCATCCTTCAACAATGGCCAGCCCTTTTCTTTTACCGCTGCGCTCAAGGATGGAAAATCTCCTTGCACTACATGAGGAGTGATCAATTTTTGTAAACCTAAAGTGGCAACTATTTCTTCATCCAAGGCTGCTAGGACTTGTGCATCGAATGGCAACACTTCTGTGAAACCTGGCATTTCCAAACCGGATGTTTTAGGGTTGATGGTGATTATAATGGGCAAGTGATCAGCATGTGCTTCAGACCATTTTTTCATAGTACTCAAGCAGTTGATAAAAGTACCACAGTGGGTCCTGAAATCAATATCTGGTACGTGCAGTACCTTGAAACCTGGTTTTGACAAAGCTACTGTATCTATCGACTCTAGATCTACACCTTGTGCACGCAATAACTCGATTCCTCTAGGTTGAGCAAAGCGCCCACCCTGGGGATCGTACAATACGTCTAGCTCAAATCCTCGAAGACCTAGGTCCAATTGTTGCTCTAGTGCTAAGTGCTCATAGTCTAGACCAATGGCGCTTGAGTCATAAGACAAAATCATGTTTAATAAAGGCGGATCTATGGCCTTTTTATAACTATTGTGGCTGGCAATACCCTGTATTTGGTTCATTTTTAATTCCGTTTCTACTTTCTTTGGAAGGGATGAACCGTAAGAAAAGACCAGCACCATACTTAAAAGTAGCAGTTTTACGAAGGAAAGAAAGTCATTTTGCATGATAGCATATTTTATAACAAGAGCCGAAAGCCATAGACTTTCGACTCTTGTTGGGTAGTGGAAATAAAAGGATCAACTTTAATATCCGCGGTTTTGCTCCAAAAACCCAGGTAGATTTGAGGCCCCGTCGATCGCACTTTGTGGAATAGGGAACAACCTTTTATTTGGATCGGTGCTGGTTTTCTCCGTCCAAGTATCTTCGTATTTACCGAAACGGATTTGATCGTTTCTTCTGTGCCCTTCCCAGTAAAGTTCAAAGCCACGTTCTCTGAATAAAATATCTAGATCAATTGCATCTAAAGGAGCAGGTGTCTGAGCAGGTCGTGCACTTCTTGATGTTCTTAGGGTATTCACATCTGCTAATGCGCCGGCAGCATCGCCTAACCTCAATTTGGCTTCTGCACGGTTTAGGAATACTTCTCCAAGGCGTAATAAAACCAAATCTACACTACTACCATTGGTTCCATTAGGAGAGGTGCTACTGAATTGGTGCTTGGCGAAGCGATAACCGGTGTTGTGGAAACTTCCCTCGGTAGTGAAGTTGATTTCAGGTACATGAGTGACATAAACTTCCTCCTCGGCAGTTCTGACAGAGCTGGTGGCATCTTCTCGAACCGGATAAATTTTTGCAGAACCATCTTCACAAGCCAAGAAATTACCATCTGCCCCTTCTCTTGGGCCCCATTGCACACCCCGCAGGATACCTCTATCCATTTGGAAATCTAAAGGAGGTACACAGAAGAAATGATCCTCATCGTTAGCTGGTGATAGACCAGTTAAGTCTTGTAATGCTTCTGGGACCAGGGTATTCCTTTGGTAGAATCTAGCGTCCGCTTCTGCTGGGTCAGTACTCCCATAGGCATCTAACCAAGTTTGGTAAAAGTCTGGTGTGGCAGCAGGACCATTAGTACCATCGGGGTTTCCATTTGCGATCCACTCTGGTCTGGCGAGCATCGCCCCGGAAACAGACCAATACGCCCAACGCCCGTGTTCATTTTGCAATTGTCCTCTCTGGTCGAGTGCAAAAATTAACTCTGGATTACTGTTGTTGTCGTCATTGAATAATTCGAAATACTCTGGAGATAGCTCGTACTGGCCACTGTTAATGATGTTATCGGTATATTCAATTACTTTATTCAGGTCATCGTCTGTGAAATTTGGAGTACCATAAGGGTCGCGGTATACCGCAGCATTCAAGTGAAGACGAGCTAGTAAACCCCATACCGCACCTTGGGTAAATCTACCAGGACCTCTAGTGGTGTTAATGACATCTACTACTGATTCGAGTTCCGCTCTGATGTAGTTAATGGCATCTTCCCCTCTTAGAATGATGGAGGTTTCGGTAGAGGATTCCTTTTGGAAAGCTAGTCCCCAGCTTTCTAGCATGAGCATATTGAGGTAGGCTCTCATCGCGATCATTTCATATAGTGCGCCGGTTGCTTCGGTATTGCCAGCTTCGGAAAGCGGTCTCAATACTTCAATTGCAGTAAGTGCCCTGGAAATGTTGGTGGTAACACCATTCCAGGAGTCTCTGTTCAATGAGTTCGATGGAGTAATCTGGTGGGTATGTGCAGCGATGTATTTACCTCCGTCAAACCAGTCGGTACCACCACGTGCGGGTAGGATGGCTTCGTCCGAAGATACTTCTTGTAGCCCAAAATAGATCGTGTGTCTCCAAACACCTCTACGCATGTATCCATAAGCTGGTGCAATAGCTCCGCTGATCGCTTCAGCTTGGCCTGCACCGTCGAAGGATTCGTCTAGTACCACCTCTTCTAAATCGGTACAGCTCCAATTGAAGGTAAAACATATGCTTAATAAAAAAATACGAATTAAATATTTATTGTTCATTTTCCTTGAATTAAAAAGATAGAAAATTGAGCTCCTCTCGTTCTTATCGATCAAACGAGAAGTCTGAATTTTTTAATAGAAATTTTTAAAATCCTACATCTATACCAAGTAGTATCGTTCTCGCCGCAGGATAGGTAAATCGGTCAATCCCGAAAGTTTGAATTCCTCCAGAAGACGAGCCGGTATTTACTTCAGGATCGAAGCCCGAATAATCAGTAATAACAAATAAGTTTTGTCCAGTTAGAGATAGGCGAATATTACGGATGGCATTGCCAAGACCAAGCTGCTCAGGTTTGAAGGTATAGCCTAAGGTTAGGTTGTTTAACCTCAAAAAGTCTCCGTCCTCCAAGAATCGAGTAGATACCTCATTGAAGTTTGTAATGGCTTCATTGGGAAATTGCACCGCAAAATCGGTGGTATTTGATGAAACGGCCAATTTACCTTTGATGAAACTAGACATCGCCGTGTGATTGTAAATTTGGTTGCCAGCCACACCATTAAAATTGGCAGATAAATCGAAACCTTTATATTCCAAATTCAAATAAAAGGCGTAAAGTACATCTGGTAAGGCCGAGCCTACTACCTGACGGTCATTATCCAAAATGACATCATCGCCATTAGTATCCAAGAACTGATTTAAACTATCTGGGCCAATGCCGTCAAAGGTTTGCATGTAGAAAGCACCGATCGCTTCTCCGTTGATGTATCCATTGATGGTCGCCCCCGTTTGACCAGCACCTTGAGCAACACCTGTGGTTAATACAGAAAAGGGAGAATTTCTAATCTCATTATCGATAAAAGAGATATTACCACCCACATTCCATTGTAAAGCACTGTTAGGGTTGCCACTATAATCCAAGGATACCTCGATACCATTATTTACAATCTCCATATTTGGGATATTTGTCCAAAAAGTGGAGGTAGGCTGTACAGGATCTGGAGCGGCGATTTCTAATAAAATATTATCAGATACTTTGCTGAAATAATCTATAGTACCCGTAAGGCGATAATCAAAGAAGGCAAAATCAAGTCCAATATTCGTTTGGGTAGAAACCTCCCATTGGATATCAGGATTAGCAAGCCGAGTAAAGGTCGTTCCAAAAGGATAGTCATCTAAAGTGAGTTGATCTGGCTCCAATGGGTAGGTGTTGTTTGAGGCGCCACCAAGTTGGGCTCTTGTTTCACTAAAGCTTTCCTGAGTAATCTTTGAAGGAATTTCCTGGTTACCCGTTTGTCCCCAACTCGCCCGCAATTTTAGGTTGTCGAGGACCGAATCGTCAGATATAAACCGCTCTCTGGTGATATTCCAGCCTAATGCAAAGGAAGGGAAAACACCATATTTGTTGTTTTCACCAAACTTTGATGACCCATCAGCTCTTAGCGTAGCTGTAAGTAGATATTTGCCATCATAGCCATAGTTGACTCTTCCAAAGAAAGATTGTAGTTCATTTTCTTCTGCGAAAGCATTCACCGATGTACGCAAATCATCAGGGCTAGTATGGTCCTGGAAGATGGGCTCAATACCATTGTCAACGAAACGTTCAAAAGAAATCGACCTGTTGAAATCGTACAGTTTTTGGTACGAATGTCCGGCCAATAAATTAAGGCTGTGTACGCCCGTGTTGCGCGAATAGGTCAGGGTGTTTTCAATTAATTCGTTTCTGTTTTCTCTTTCGTTGGTAGTCAAAGAACCACCAGCTAGATCTGCTAAAACGGAAAAAGGTTTTAGCTGTACGTTTCTAGAAGTGTTGGAGTAATCTACACCTAAGTTGATCCGATAAACCAAGCCTTTGAGTACCTCAATTGATCCTGCAATATTGGCGAGTATGCGGCTGTTAATAGCGTTATCAGAGTAGATTTCGTTTCGCGCTAGTGGATTCAAGCGATTTTCATCAAAGACAGTAGGGCTGCCATCCTGATCGTATGCTGGAATGGTTGGGTTGAGTTCCAACATATCCACTAGGGTAGAAGTGATACTGGGACGTAGGTTCTCGGTACGAGCTGCGGTCAGGTTGTAGTCAATATTCAGCTTACCATTAAATGCCTTTTGATTCATATTTAAACGACCCGAGTACCGCTCTAGGTTGCTATTTTTAAGAATACCTTCCTGGTCTTGATAACCTACAGAAGCGTAGTAAGAAAATTTATCGCTAGCAGCACCACTTAATGATAAATTGACGTTATTAGAAACGCCTGTTTGGGTCAATTCATCTTGCCAGTTAGTATTGCCTCCAAAATCTTCAAGCCGCCCACCAATTGCGGTGACTTGTCTGCGAAACTCATCCGCTCCGAATACATCTAATTGCTTAGCAATAGTAGACCAAGCAGTAGAAGCAGAAAGGTTGACTTCGGATTTACCTTCTTTTCCCTTTTTGGTGGTAATTACGATCACTCCATTGGCTGCTCTTGCACCGTAGATAGCAGCTGCGGAAGCATCTTTCAGTACATCAATGCTTTCGATATCAGCGGGATTAATGAAGTTCAAAGGGTTGCTTGCTACCCCGGTTGAGGTATTATCTAGCACAAAACCGTCAATCACATACAGTGGGGTTGTACCAGAACGCAAACTACCAATACCACGGATAATTACATTTTGAGCAGCACCCGGTTCTCCACTTACATTGGCAACATTGACTCCAGCTATTTTACCCTGTAATAATTGGCCTGGATTAGTGACTACCCCGCGATTAAATTCATTTTCATCAACACCACCGATAGCTCCGGTGACATCAGATTTTTTCTGTGTACCGTAAGCGACCACCACCACATCATCTAGAATATTGGAGCTCAGCGTTAACTGAACTGTAATATTAGATTGATCGCCGATTAACACTTCCTGAGTTCTGAATCCAACGTAAGATACTAGTAGGATATCACCCTGATTCGCATTAATCGTAAATGTACCGTTAGCATTGGTGACTACCCCTGAAGTACCTCCCTTTACGGAAACGGTAGCGCCAATTAAAGGCTCACCGTCTTCATCGGTTACTACGCCTTCGATTCTAATTTCTTCGGATGGAAATAAGCTTGGGATCGGAGCTGCAAGGACAGTTAGTCCAAATGCAGAGACTAAAAAGCCTATTAAATAGACTCTAAGTAAGAAAAAATTCATAATTTGTTACGTTTTAGATTTAAAACAGGAGATGATGCTATCTATGCCCGCCAAAGCTGTTAGCATCTCTCCATTTCCTTTATTGTTCTATCGTTTTTGCTTGTTGTTGTGTCACAGAGGTATCTTTGTTATTGGAGAGCTTGCTGCTACTCCTATGGATGTCTAATTCCGTTTTTGAACTCGGAGAAGGCTTTTAGAATCGAATGGTAAGCGTAAGGGTTTGATTTTTAGTGTTTTGTGTTTTATGGATTTACCTCAAAATATCTTTCTTTAAAACAATGCAATTCTACGAGAAGAATGTGAAGTGTAGTTCTTTGAGGTGTTAATTTTGTATTAAAGATGAGAGTAAATCTGGCTTGAAATAGTAGTAATTATTTCACCTTTCTACCTGAGATTATTACTGAAGTTGTTTAAAAACTCCTCAGCGAGTCCTTGGTCCCGTGACCTTGTGGGAAAAGTAAATACGGCAGCTATTTTTGGTATTCGTAGCTCAGGCTATGACCTTCCTGCTGGAGATCCGGCGCAGGCAGGGACAAAAAATAGTCTGTCCCGAATTTAGGTCGAGAAGCTTTGTCTTGGCCATCGGCGCCCTTACCAATCAGCTCACTAGGAACTCTTAAACAACTTCAATCTCAAAACTTAATATTTCATTAATCTTGGAATCTCCTAAAGTTGCTTGGATAATAGATACATTAGTGCTCAACCTATAATCAACCAATGAGAGCTCTATTTATTTCTACCTGCCTCCTATTTCTTTCTATTAGTATTGCTGCCCAAGATGCTACTCCGCAAATAGCGAAAGGCTTTGTGTACCACGATGCGAACCAAAACCAAATCAAAGAGACTACCGAAAAAGGCATTGCGGAAGTCGCCGTTTCTAATGGTGTAGACATTGTATTGACCGATGGAAATGGGGCCTACGAAATCCCTGTTTCAGGTGATGATGTCACTATTTTTGTAATCAAACCCAGCGATTGGAAGACGCCCTTGAATGAGGATAACCTACCGCAATTCTACTACCTACACAAACCCAATGGCTATCCTGCCAATTTCAAGTATAAGGGCGTAACGCCAACGGGAAACTTACCCGCTGAGATCAATTTTCCATTGTATCCTGAGCAAAATACTCGAAGTTATAAAGTGGTCCTTTTTGGAGATCCTCAACCCTATACTATCGAAGCGATTGACTTCCTAGCTGATGATATCATCAGCGAATTGATCGAAAAGCACCAACTTAAATTTGGAATGACGATGGGCGATATTGTGGGCGATAACCTCGACTTCTTCAGTCCAGTCAATCAGGCAGTGGCTAAGCTCGGCATTCCCTGGTATAACGTTTTGGGGAACCACGATGTCAACTATATGGCTCCTACGGATAAACTTTCGGATGAGACCTTCGAGCGTGTGTATGGCCCCGCGACCTATGCTTTTGAATATGGTGAGGTGCATTTTATCGTAGTGGATGATGTGATCCACGAAAGTGTGGCTGGATCACGAAAATACGTAGGTGGTTTGAGACCTGATCAACTCGAATTTGTGGCCAATTATCTGGAGCTGGTGCCTAAAAATCATTTGGTTGTGCTGAATATGCACATCCCCTTGGTGCAGCACGGCGAATCCTTCAGACAAAGTGATCAAAAGCAGCTATTTGAGCTACTCAAAGATTTTCCGAATACCTTATCCATTTCTGCGCATACGCATTTGCAGGAGCATAAGTTTTTTCATCAGGATTCTACAGATTGGCAGCAAGCCAAACCGCACCACCATTTTAATGTGGGTACCACTTCTGGCAGCTGGTGGAATGGTATGCGCAATGAGCTTGATGTGCCGCACACCACCATGCGCGACGGAACACCTAACGGCTACTCCTTCATCACTTTTAACGGTGCCGAATATGTCATCGATTGGAAGGTGGCTGGAAGCCCCGCTGACCACCAGATGAATATTCATTTGCCAAGAGGGATTGCGGCTAATACCCTTGATACGGTACTTCTTAGCGTTAATTTCTTTAATGGCACGGAGCAATCTCAATTGGAATACCGTATCAAAGGAATCTCAGAATGGACCGAAATGCAGAAAGTGGACAAATATGATCCCTACTACCTAAAACTTGACCAACGCTGGAAGCAATTCAAAGAGATTGACCTGAGAGGACAGTGGGAGGAGAAATTCGCTGATGCCACTCCTCCAGGTACTCCCATGCCAGCACCAAGAATATCTACTCACCTTTGGGAAGCCAATATTGGCAGTGATTTCCCCGCAGGTAGGCATATTATCGAGGTGAGAGCCAAGGATCGGTATGGACGAGTGTTTACTGATTTTTCTACTCTGCGGGTCGTGGAAGAGTGAAAAAGGTGATAAGCGAAGTGCGGGATGTTGCCTAGGCACTGTTTTAGTGCAGGCAGGTTTGGCTAAGCAAGATTTTTTGCTTCGTTTTCCCTACTCCAAAACAACCCCCTCATAAATAAAAGGGATGGTGAATTCACGGTCAACATAGTCGGAGAAGCTCTTGACATAAGACTTTCTTCTGAGTGTGAATTCGTTGATACCTAACGGAGTATTTTCTAAAGGAAAGGTACAGAGGAATCCTTTTTCGCCCAAATTGGGATGTATGTAGAATGCTAAGGTGATTGAGGAGTCGGCAACCACCCGCTGATTGATTTCAAAGGAATAGTATTCTTTGATGAGGGTTTTTAGATTGGTTAAATAATCCCGATAAGCTAATTTTTCTTTAGCCATAAAATCAAGGCGTAAGCTATCCAATCGAGCCTCATCTTCCAGGTCATCGTATTCCTGCTTGAAGGCTTTCACTCTTTCTTGGTAATACTGGGCATATTCGGTAGGAGGGGCTTTTTTAAATAAATTGAAGGGCCTCCGGTTATTGTTTTGCATATTGTTGATGACGACCATTGTGCTGTCTGTCCTTTCAATAAACCGATCGAGGTCTTTGGTGTGTTTGACAAAGACCTGCATGATCGAAGATTCGACGAGGTGTTGGGAGAGGCTTAAATTTAGAATCTTCATGTAGTTTCCTTTTTCCCTTTCGGCTTGCCTCAAATCATCATAGTACATTGGATGGAAAGATGTACGCATCACTTCTCCGTAGATTGACCTATCCTGTCTCGGGAAAAATTTGTAATCATAATCTTGATACATATTATGACCTTCCAATCCAAACATAATAAGCGGAATCGTCAGGATTAACCATTTCGCATATTTTTGATCTAGAAAATTAAATAGTATGGGGCGCCATAAAAAAGAAAGGGTTATGGTACTGACAAATCGATATAGGCCCAAAAATATACTACTGAAAAAAGAGTGTTTGATTGTTTTTAGCCAACCTAAGGTCAAAAAATCAATAAAAATGATGAGTCCAGGTAGCATCAATAGAAGGAAGGAAATCTTTGCCCAGGTATTATTGTCACCCATACCTAGTTTGGATAGCAATTCGGTAAAGAGAACGAGGCCAAACATATAAAACATAAAAGAAATACCTGCGAAGAAGATCAAATAAGAGAAAGCCAAGACGGAGCTAGAAAGGTTTTCTAATCTATGAATATAATCATCAAAGCTGCCAATTTTTTTCCGCAGGTGTTGCTTGATTTTGTCATTGTACCTGAAATGATCAAAATCAATATCACCCGATACGTACCGCAAACCAATAGCACCGATCCAGAGCCCTCTGACGAAAATTAGAAGCAGCAAAGAAAAAATGAATAGGCCACAAAAATCGCTAAAGAAAGCATACCAATTCGTACCCTCTACAAATATTTCACCAAAACTATTGACCTCATTGGCATTAAACTGCACTTTCTTAAGCTCCAAGAATTCCTTTAATTGGAACAAGCCAAATAAAACGAAACCCGTGATGATGAGCTCTAAGTTCCAACTCTGCTCCTGTAGAGTGTCTAGCCAATTGGTTCGTTTATTGTTGTTTTGATTGGACATTATTGTTGTTGGTTATTTCGACTTCATTAGTTCATGCTCGTTTATAATTGTATAAGGCAGATAGATGTTCATACTTTGAGGCTTAAAAAAGTAGAGCCATCCTGAAAATCAGGATGGCTCTAATGAACCCTACGGTTTAATCACTCGAGAGCGATCTTCTTTACCAGGCTCTTTCGGATGCAGCGGCCCTTTTTCTTTCATTTGCTTGAGAACATCTTCAATTGCTTTTTGTAATTGAGAATCGATGCCTTTTGCTAATAGTGTTGGATTTTCTTTCACTTCGATATCTGGAGCTACACCGTATCCTTCCTTAAACCATGTACCATCTGGATTGTACATACGGAAAGTCGGTACCGTTACAGAGCCTCCATCAACTAAAGAAGGTGCACCAGAAATACCGATCAAGCCACCCCAGGTACGTCCACCAATCAGTGGACCTAGTTCTGCTTTGCGGAAGTAATCTGGAAAGGCGTCACCACCCGAACCAGACCAACCATTGATCAGCATCGCCATAGACCCAAAGTGTCCTACTGGAGGCCACTGCCAAGTCTTGCCATCGCGTACTTTCCAGTAGGCATAAGATTTGCGGTTCAATAACTCAATAAAGCGATCAGGGATCTGACCACCATTGTTGAAACGCTCATCGACAACCAAACCTTCTTTACTCCACTGGCCGTAGAACATACGCGCTAATTCATTCTGCCCATCGATGCCAGTACTGGGTACGTAAACGTAACCGATTTTACCATCCGAAGCTTCCTCTACTTTTTTGCGGTTGGATTCGATCCAGGCCAAATTGCGCAATCTGGTTTCAGAACGCATGGGCTTGATCACTACCTTTTTTACATCCTCCCAACTTGGGCTGTCGCTATACGTCAGTTCGACGGTTTTACCAGCCAAACCTTCGAATGCCGCCCAAGGATCGGGGTATTCATTTAAAGCAATACCATTCACGGCGAGGATGTAGCTGCCCTCTTTAATCGCTACACCAGGAGCATCCAAGGGAGAACGTACAGAATTGTCCCAGGCGGCACCACGAACGATCTTCTTGATTTTGAAGTAGTCGCCATCTTTCGCCCAATCAACCCCAAGATAGCCAACAGCCTTTCTTTCTGGTGTCTCCTGGTCACCTCCTCCACGGTAGGTATGAGAGGCATTTAACTCTCCAATCAGCTCACCAATGAGGAAGTTTACATCGGCACGGTCTACACAATGCTCCAACAAAGCGCTGTACTGCACTCTCATAGCATCCCAATCTACGCCATGCATATCTTTGTCATAGAAAAAGTCTCTTTGGAAACGCCATACATCATTAAAAATTTGTTTCCACTCTTCTCGCGGATTGATGTCCATCTCCATGTCTTTTACGGCAAGCGTTTTCTCCATCTTTTGTTTTGGAGCAATATCTACCACACCATAGCGGCGGCCGCTACTCATCACCAATGCTTTTTTGCCGTCGGCACTCATTTCATATCCATAGGCGCCATCTACGATGGTCTTTTCTTTGCGATCCTTAAGGTCATAATAAACTAGTTTGGATTGACCTCCTGTTGATCCAGAGTTGGGATAACGCATAAAAACGACTTTCCCTTTGGTAAGGGAGAGATTGCCCATATTTCCTGCGGTGACAGCTGGCATGACCTCCATACGGCGCTCGAAATTATTGAGTTCGATGACGAGTTTTTCTTCTTTCTTTTCTTCTTCCGCCTTTTCTTCTTTTTTATCTTCCTCCTGCGCCTCTTCCTCTTCCTTTTCTTCCTTGATACTGACCTCGTCATTTTTAGCGACGAGTAGGGAGGCCACCTCATCTCTCAAGGCAATCGCTGCCAATTGAGTAGCATTGGGATAAATCCAGGTATTATCAAAATCACTATAAACGGGTCTGAAGGAGCGGTTGGTGACACAATAAAGGTATTTCCCATCTGGACCAAATGTAGGGTTGATGTCCGCGTAGAAACCTTCGGTAGCTTTGGTCAGTTTTTTATCATTCAAGCTGTACAAGTAGATGGCTCCATTGCCATTGTCTTGCTGACGGCTGTAAGTCAACCATCGGCTATCTGGAGACCAACTAGGCGTCCATCCTCTGAGACCACCTTCGAAGAGGGACAAATCTTGATCGATTGCGGTATTCTCTCCTGTCTCAATATCAATAATATTGATGGTCATGGTTTGATCAACATAAGCCACTTTTTTGCTGTTTGGTGACCAGTAGATATTATACCTAAAGCCTGGGCCAAGCTTGGAGACTTGTTTTTCTTTAGCCCCTTCTTTCATATCGCGCAGGGTCAATTCATACTCTCCACTTTTATCACTCCAGTAGGCAATATAGCGCCCACTCGGAGACCAGGCAGGGTACCGTTCTGCAAATCCAGTACTGCGCGTTAAGTTTTGTACATAGCCTTTTTCTGAAGGCAGAGAGAAGACTTCTCCGCGAGCTTCGACAACTGCGCGATTGCCATCAGGAGCGATGGTCATATTTTGGACGTAATTCTCAACACTCTCTTTACGAGGCTTGACGGTGATCATATCAGAGAGCACCTCGATATCTACTTTGTTGTAGGCCTCACTTTTCTTATCAAGTAGGTAAATGTTTCCTCCTGCTTCAAAAACGAGCTCATCAGGGCCTTGAGCAGGAAGACTGACGTCAAATTCTGTGAATTTAGTTACCTGTCGGTTTTTGCCCGATTTGATATCATACGCCCAGATATTAAAGCGCTGCAGCGGACCATTATCTGATAAATAATAAATGGTATTGCCAGACCACATCGGTATTTCGTCATTGGCGGCATTATCTGTAATATTTTTGGACGCATAAGTATCTAAATCGAAAATCCAGATGTCGGCCGCCATTCCTCCTCGGTAGCGCTTCCAGGAGCGCGTGATTCTAGATCGATCGGTGAAGGCTATTTTTTTGCCATCTTTAGAAAGGCTACCAAATTCGGCTTGAGCCATAGGCAACTTTTCTGGTAGGCCACCCTCTGTAGAAATCTTGTAAAACTGCGCAAAACGTTGTTTCTCACTCTTCATAGAGGAAGAATACAAGAGGTGCTTCCCGTCAGGATACCAATCTAAAATCCTGTCGTACATGCCGTGGTGTGTAATGCGTTTTGGAATACCTCCACCCACTGGAATGGTATAGATGTCAGCATTTCCATCATAGTTGCCTGTAAAGGCGAGGTGCTTGCCATCTGGAGAAAAACGTGGGTATTGTTCTCCACCTTTAGCGGAAGTCAGCCGAGCAGCAACGCCACCCTCTTTGGAGACGACCCAAACATCGCCACCATAAATAAAGGAGATCTGCGTTTGAGAAACATCTGGATGGCGAAATAGTCGGGCACTGATCTGAGCCGATAAACAGCTGGAAGTCAGCAAAAAAGATAAAATTAAAAATGTAAACCTCATAAGGCGGTAATTGATTGAAGGATGATTTTATAGAATACTTGAATTCAGATGGCCTGAATTAAAAAAGTGATTGAAAATAAGAAAAAAGATAGGACTCTCAGCGGTTTTCGACTAAGAGAACCATTTGTAAGAAGTGTTAAATGATTTCATTTACGAAACGTATCGTACTTGTTGCGGACTTTCTTGATGTACCTTATTTTTGGCCATGGCTCTGCTCCAGGAACTTTTCCGTCCTCAACACGGCGTTTTCTCTGACATTGAGGTAGTAAAAATTGAGGTCAGCAATGTGATAATCTTTGGTGGTCAACAAGAAGTTTCCAAAAAAGCGGGGCTTACGTGCCCAGAGAATACCATCGGCTGCATTGATCTGAGCATCGGTCAATCCAGGATGTATTTTATCGAAATTGCGCAATAGCCCTCCTTTATTCATGGATAGAGCTGCTTTGTCTGCTTGCGTACTCCAATTGAGTGGATTCACCACCGCAATTTTATCGGAGGTAATACCTGTTTTGGGGACGTATCCTTTGCGGTAGGTACGCCAGCTCACAAAACAGCCAGTCGCTTCCGCATTTTGGCAAACTGGAATATGCTGAAATTCTTCTTTGGCCACTGGCATTCCAATCAAATAAGCAGCAATCAGTTGATCTTGTAATGGAGTACCATCAAAAAATTCCTTGACCAAGCGGCGACCGTGTGTCGTTCCTTGACTGTGCGCTGCAATGATAATGGGTCTACCCTCATTGTAGTGCTCGAGATAATATTCAAAAGCCGCTTTCAAATCTTGGTAGGCAAAATCAAAGACTTGTTTGGCCGTTTTGGCGTCTTTGCTATAGTAAGTAGATAAGTGAGCTTGGCGGTAGCGGGGAGCATAAACCTTTCCAGCAGCATTAAAGACACTAGCTTGGTACAAAATGGTACTTTCATCTACTCTTTGATTAAAGGCCTCATCATCTACCGGTGCATTCCATTCGGTATCTCCTTTTTGACCGGTATAAATGGTTGGGTATAGGAAAAAGACATCGGCCTGCAAATTTTCTTCTTCAGGTTGCTCTAGCGTCTGTGGAACACGATCTGCCATGTCTGCTTTGCCAGGTAGTGCAGCCCAATAGTAGGCGTCGCTATAATCAGGTGCCTTGCTGGTTTGTTTTGGCTTAAAAAGGCCTTGCGGTTTAGTGGTGGCGCAGGAAAAAGAAAGCAGAATAAGCAGAACGAGAAGGAATGGAAAGTTTTTCATGAATGCAGGATGCGTTTTTTGTTATAATATTTGGATAATCTTAATAATTCAACCCTTCTTTTTTCATTGCTCTGCGATATTTCATGGCGACCTCATCAAACTTTAAATGCAACTCTTCGGCTAAATCAAAAGGCACTTGTTCTGGTCTTTGCGATTCGACGATACGCTGGTCCTGACCAAAAATGACCTCTTCAAAATCTTTGTAGATCTGATCAGGCTTTTCTAAATCATAATTACGTCCTAATATACAAAAGCCTCGAGCTTTGTTGGCTGAAATGGGCTGTGAAACGAATAATTGGGTGATACCTTCTTTTCCGCCCCACCCAACGCGTAGTACAATCGTATATGGAAGATGCAATCGATATCTACTTTTCCTAACAGGATTTACATTTTCTGCATTAGCAAAAATGGGGAAACTATCAGAGTTAACGGATTCAGGACGCACAATCGAATAATGCAAAACCGCCGCTTTAGTTTCCACCTTATAGGCTGGAACGACTGGTCTTTCAGGCTCTCCCAACAACCCAGGGTGTACCCAGGGGAAATGCCCGAAATCAGTAAAGTTCTCTACTTGACGGGAGGCGTCACTATTCCATTCAAAAGGACCGGTGTTTACAAATTTCCAATTTTCATGTTCAAATTCAGGGATCTCCGGTAATGGATACACGGGTTCCTCAAATGCGACCCAAATCAAACCATACTTTTCTATACAATGGTAGACAGGGGTTTTCGCCTTACTGGGTATTGGCGTATTGGGAGCCTGGGGAATCAATACACAGTTACCCGATGTATCATACTGCCAAGCATGGTAAGGGCAAACCAGACAGTCATCTTTCACCCATCCCAAAGAAAGTGCAGTACCTCGGTGGATACATAGGTCTTTCATCGCATGGACTTCACCATCAGCACTTCTCCAAACTACTACTGGCTGGTCCAATAAAAAGGTGCCATAGGGTTGATCTGTAATTTCGGTACCGTAACTGACAGGATGCCAGCAAGCAAATAGCTTTTGAGGAAATATTTTTTGGTTTTGATGCATATACGTGTTTTTTCAAAGGTAGTATAAGATCTGAATAAAACTTGCCTCCGTCTTTTGACCATGTTCTTAGCAGCGTAAAATCAGATCAACCTCCTTTATGTTTAGCATCCTACCAGCTCAAATTCCGCAGGCTTGTGGGACCACTTTTAACGCCATTCAATCGGCCTTTTCACTAAAACTAGCAATAGCCCATAAAATCTTTGTTTCGATAAAGTCAATATTGCCGCGTATTAGCCATTTTAGTGGAGTCGTTTGAACAAAGCCGTTAAAAAACTGGCCTTGTCCGAGCAACAGGATTCTTAAGTTCAAGGCCCTAAAAATAGCTCCGTAAAATGCCACGATCTACACACAGATGCTTTGCGCGAGTTTGCCAGTTTTAGGTTTTGCTCAAACAGCGTAACGTTAAGAAATGGCTCATTCAGCGGGGAGTTTTTGCTTCTTTTTGCGGTCAAAAAGAAGAAGTACTTAAGAGCAAAAAACACACGAATAAGTAGCTTCCTATATTCATTTGCGTTCTGGTATGCCCCAGCTTATGGGCACTTCATTAATTCAAACCACTTTCCACCACCTATCACCCGATCGCAGCTAAGGGATCCCCTTTGCCAATTGCCAAGGATGTCACTAAGTAGAGCAAACGACCAGCTTCAGGAGCGTGATAAACACTCAGCACCTTACCAAAATAATCTCTAATCTCCCCAATTTTCTCTCCTTTCTGCACCTGATCTTCCAATTGTTTGCTGGGATACCAGCAGCCCTCGGATTCGGATTTTACAACATGCATTTGGTCCAAAAATTCGATGCTTGGATATTCTATTAAGGTACCTTCTAGGCATTCAAGATAGAGGAGTACATTTTTGATCGCTCTTAGATAAGCATCGACCTCTTCTTCGCTCCAACGACCGCATTGACCCAATTCTGCGAGGAAGCCAGGCGTACCGGCATTGGAAGCAGCACCTATAGAACCATTTTCGGAACTAGACCCTACTACGTAAGGAAAACCTAGTGCAGCGGAGGCCATCTTAGACTGTTCTACTACGTGTGCTGGACCCGCCTTGGAATAGATGACAAAAGGCACCAAAGCTTCATGGATATCACCTCCGTGTAAATCGATATAGAAGTCCGCTGCCTTTTGCAATTGGTGGACAGTATAAGCAATCCTTTCACTAACCGTACCCATAGCTTTGCCTGGGAAAACCCGATTCAAGTTCTTACCATCATAAGGGCCATAATACTGCAATCGAGCCAGAAATGCAGCTGTATTAACGGGATGGATAATCACAAGGGTACCTGAAATATCAGAGGGCTGTAGATCTTTTGCCAGCCGGATGGCCGTCTCAATACAAGGGTATTCACCTCCGTGCACGCCACCTGTGATCAAGATTTTTTTACCAGGTTTGGTACTTGAGATAACGGTAGTGGGCATTTTTATTGGAGTACCAGGTACATCAATAAAACCGCTTATTTTTTTGCCAGGTTCTACGATGAGGTCATTGGGCTGAAGGATGGGTAAGAAACTCATAATACAAATTTTGCTAAAGATAAGGAACTCCATAATAGATTCGCAAGAAGGCTACTTTCTACTAGGGCAAACGCATTAAAATAAAAACTGAAAAAGAAATGCTAATTACTCAAGATTAAGTGCAAAAAAGGTCATAAGTGAAGTGCGGGAGGCCGCCTAGGCACTGTTCGAGTGGAACGAGTTTGGC
>JBELML010000041.1:32145-40949 GCA_042095835.1 Saprospiraceae bacterium | reverse complement strand
TTGTATCGAATGATCCCGAAGTAAATTCGGGAAAGATGCTAGAGCGGTTTTGAATCGGAGTTTCAGTAGGAATTATAAAAAAATGCAGGGTGATTTTTTGGTGCGTTTGCCCCAGGCATAATCACTCGAATCTTAAGGTAAGGGATAAATTAGCAGAAAGCCGGAATAGGTAGCAATAGCAACCGCCTATGGTAGAAGTTCTGCGCAACTATGAAAAATAAATTAGTCTAATTAATGAGATTACATTAAATTAGGACTAGGAACTGAACTTGTGATTTAAGTGTTGAAAAGTAAAGAAGAATAGAAGATTATGAATGTAACTGTAGAAAGAACGAATGAAGCTATCCTAATAAAATTACCATTAGATACAAAGTTGTCTGATGTTCAACAAATATTGAATTACTTTGAATATATTGATTTAATAAGTCGAAGTAGCGCTACTCAAGAACAAATAGATGAAAGATTGGTGGGAAAAAAATAAATCAAGATTTCTAGGCAAACCAGGATTTGAAGGACTTGAATAATTATGGAAATATATATCATCGATACTAATCTTATATTCTCAGTAGTATTAAGGTCGGAAAACCCAATCGGACAATTCATTTGATCAACTCACCAGAATAATATTGAATTTTACGCACCAGAGTATCTCAACATAGAATTAGAAAGGTACATTCCGAAATTAATAGAGATTTCCGAGATGGATGAAAAGGAAGTTAGAAGAATCATTAACCTTCTTTACGCTAAAATAACCTTTATTGCAGACCATCTAATTCCATTTGAATTTTATCAAAAAGCGGTACCATTGGTAAGAGATGTAGATATGGATGATTTGGTTTTTGTACCTGACAGCACAATCTAGGCACTCTAAGTATCTGATGATGTACACCTATTTTTTAAATTTGTTATTAAAAGTCTCAAGCATGATAAAACAATACACCCTTCTACTGGTGCTAATCGCTATTACAACTATTGGATACGGTCAGCAGAAACAAGCACTGACCTACTATCTACCAGATATTAGTTATGATAAAGATATACCTACTCCTGAATCCTATCTCGGCTTTCAAATTGGAGAGTGGCACATTAGTCACGACCAGCAGGTCGCTTATTTGAAAAAACTGGCAGAAGTGTCTCCACGTATTACGCTACAACAAATCGGCCGTACTTACGAAGGTAGACCAACTATTAATCTCATCATTACTTCCGAAAAAAATCATGAGAACCTGGAAGAAATTCGGACCCAACATCTTGCGCTCAGCGATCCCAACCAATCCGCAGAGGTAGACGCCAAGGATTTACCGGCCGTACTTTACCAGGGCTTCAGTATCCACGGAAATGAACCAAGTGGAGGAAACGCAGCACCACTGGTAGCTTATTATTTAGCCGCAGCTAAGGGCCGAGAAATCGAAAAGATGCTGGACGAGATGATCGTCATCTTTGATCCTTGTTATAACCCAGATGGCTTCAACCGCTTTTCTACCTGGGCAAATATGCACAAGAACAAAAACCTAACTGCCATTGGAGATGATCGCGAATACAACGAGCACTGGCCTCGTAGCCGTACCAATCACTACTGGTTTGATCTTAATCGAGATTGGATGCCCGTACAACATCCCGAGAGCCAAGGTCGGATCAAAGTATTCCACCAATGGAAACCTCATGTACTAACTGATCATCACGAAATGGGTACCAACTCTACCTTTTTCTTTATGCCTGGCGAGCCTACTCGTGTGAATCCGATTACGCCGAAAAAGAATCAAGAACTTACCGAAGCCATTGGTAACTATCACGCCTCAGCTTTGGATGATATCCAATCTTTGTATTATTCCAAGGAAGGCTATGACGACTTTTACTATGGTAAAGGATCGACCTATCCAGATGCCAATGGCTGTGTGGGTATCCTATTTGAGCAGGCCAGTAGCCGCGGACATTTACAAGAAAGTGCGAATGGTTTATTGAGTTTCCCCTTTACGATACGAAATCAGGTCACGACGGCACTTTCTACCCACCAAGCTTGTTATGAGTTGAGAGGCGAGCTAAATGACTTTCAAAAAGAGTTCTACACCACAGCCTTAGAAGATGCAAGAGCAGACAAAAGAAAGGCTTTTGTTTTTGGTGATGCTTTTGATAAGAATAGAGTTGCTGAATTCATTGATATCCTTTTGCAGCATCAGATTGAAGTATATCAGCTAGGTCAGCAGCTAGAAGCTGGTGGTAAAAGCTTTGCTCCCGAGCATTCTTTTATTGTGCCAACTGAGCAGACTCAATACCGCTTCATCAGAGGATTGTTTGATACTCAGACGGAATTTGAGGACAGTCTTTTTTACGATATTTCTTCTTGGACGATGCCTTTGGCTTTCAATATACCTTATGCAGCTGTTACATCTAGCTCATTTAGTATAGGTCAAAAGGTGGAGAATAGTGCATCCATCCTTTCTTTCAACCAACCAGATTATAGTGCCTACGCTTATGCCTTTGAGTGGGATAATTACCTAGCGCCTAAGGCAGCCAATTTCTTGTTGTCACAAGGACTGAGGCTCAACGTAGCGAACCGCCCCTTTGTGATGAATGGTCGCCGATTCAATCAAGGAAGTATCACTTTACCGCTGCAAAATCAAGATAAAAGCGCTGAAGAAATTTATCGCTTGGTTACGCAAGTTAGCAAGGAATGTATGCTATCGATTTACGATATAGATAGTGGCTTGACACCAGATGGGCCAGATATTGGTAGTCGTACCATCGGTTTGTTGAGAAAGCCCGAGGTGCTTTTAGTGGTTGGAGATGGGACTTCTTCCTACGATGCTGGCGAAGTTTGGCACCTACTTGATCAGCGATACGATATCGTTGTCACTAAAATTGAAGCCGCTGATCTGGGTAATGCTGATTTAGAGCGGTTCAACACGATAATTATGGTTGATGGCTCCTATTCTCCTGTCAATTCATCTACAGCAGATGCGATTAAAGCGTGGGTAAGAGACGGCGGGACCATTGTTGCTTATAAAAATGCGATTCGCTGGTGCAATCGCAATGGCATCGGAAAGGTAAGTATCAAAAAGAATACTAGCGTGAGCAACTATCAATCCAGTACCGACTATAGCCAAGCTGCTGATGGAGGTACATCTACCTCCAGTAGAAGACCCTATTCTATGGCTCAGCGAGATAATGGTGGCCGAGTTTTGGGTGGGGCCTTATTTGAAGCAGATGTTGATTTGAGCCATCCTTTATTGTATGGTTATCGAAGAGATCATCTCCCTATTTTCAGGCGAGGAACACTCTTTTTAGAGCCTGCCCAGAATCCTTATGCTACGCCAATTATGTATTCTGACCAGCCGCTACTGAGTGGATATGTCAATGCTCAAAACCTGGAAGATATCCGAAATACGGCCAGTATAGTCGTGAGTGGAACGGGTAGAGGAAGAGTCCTATTTATGGCAGACAATACCAATTTTAGAGCATTTTGGTACGGTACTAACAAAATATTGGCCAATGCTATCTTCTTTGGCCATACCATTAGTGGAGCGACGATAGAGCGGTAACTTTTAAATAAAAGCAGAGGTAAAAAGAATTTTTAAGTTTTTGGAGTCAATGTAGAATGCTACTTTGGCTCCTTTTTCTTGAACCAATTCCTGCCTTTTTTATTTAAACCCAAAGCAAATACGAATATGCAAGAAAGTGTTTGGGATTATCCTCGTCCACCTAAGTTGGAGCAGGTTTCTGCTCATTTAAGAGTGGTTTTTAATGGAGAAATCATTGCCGATACCAATCGGGGCTATCGAGTTTTAGAAACTAGTCATCCGCCCGTATATTATATACCGCCAGAAGACATACAAATGGACTTGGTGCAGCTATCAGGTGGACCAAGTAGTTTCTGTGAGTTTAAAGGCAGCGCTGTTTATTTTGACCTGAAAGTGGATGGCAGTAGCTCCCCGAAAGCAGCCTGGGCTTATCTTGAACCTTCAAAAGCTTTTCAATCCATCAAAGGGTATTTAGCTTTTTACGCTAGTAAAGTAGAAGCTTGCTATGTTGGAGATGAGCAGGTACAAGCACAGGAAGGCGACTTCTATGGAGGCTGGATCACTAGTAATATTAAAGGCCCCTTCAAAGGTGGACCAGGGACTTGGGGTTGGTAAATTTAAAATAGAATATCTGACACAAGAATTTCCCCAAGTAAAAGGCTTTTAAACTTTTGTCCTTTTTTTAGATGTTGTATAGAGCCATAGCCATCTTCTTGAGGACTCAGATGAATTTCCATTTGTTCGCCTTGAATATTGATGATCCAATACTCGGCAATGCCTGATTTTGCATATTGTTCCATCTTGATCGTCCGATCTTTTTCTAAAGTAGTATCAGATACTTCAATGACCAAGTAGATATCTTCTGGATCAGGACTTTGGTCAAAATAGAAGTTTTCTGTTCTACGGAGTACAGAGATATCGGGTTCTGGTTCGGAATATTTATTTAATACAATTGGGTTCTGGACTTGAACGATAGCCTGCTTACCCAATTGTTCCTTTAACCATTCTTCGATTTTGTTTACATAGGCAATATGGTGCCTACCAATAGGAGCCGTATAAATTAATTTTCCATCAATCAACTCGATTTTTTCAGACGCATCGATTAAGTTGACCTCGGCTAGTCGATGGTATTGCTCGACTGTCCATCTTTTATAATCAACTTTTGCAATAGTGTTTAAATCTGACATAAAATAAAAATAAGTTAAATTACTTCCTAAATCAAGCGATTCGCTTCTTTAAAATCAATGTTCAACTGCTTGAAATCAATCTTGCCACCTTGGGTTTTGAGGTGCTCTAAAATGACGATGGCTTTTTCAATTCGCTTATTACTTGACTTGGGTTTGGCGGCAATGTAAATAAGAGATCTTTGTTTACCTGCTGTGAGTTGATGAAAAAGTTGATCAGCTTCCGGGTCCATATACAAGGCTTCTTGCATTTCATCTGGCATCGGCATTCCGTATTTGCTATCGTCTTTCTCCATCTTTACATGTACCTCACTTCCTAAGTCTACACCGAGTTTTTTTCGGAGCTCCTTAGAGAGCATCAGGAAATGTCCTGCATCTTTTTTAGGCATAATAGCTGCGTGGATTTTTTCTTCTCCGTTGAGTACACAAACCACCCTGCGATCAGTGCTATCCTTAATAAAGTGCTGCGCTACTGGCTCAGGTACTGGCAAATGATAGGACCATAAATTCGATTCGAAAAGACTGACGATAGCGGTGAATTCCATTAATGAAGTGTATGCTTAAATATTAAGTGGGTTAAGAGGTTAAAGCACCTGCGGTGCTCTTGGTTAAGTCGTCAGCTTTTAGCTGCCTCTTGGGGTTAAAATAGTAAAATATACTATTTCTTTATTGTTTGCAATTAAAGGATTTAAAACGTTTAACCCAAAGAGACGGGCACTGCCCGGTGACTTAACCTAGCGCCAAAGGCGCTATAATCCTTTAACCCGATGAAATCGTAGACAAAATAAAAAAATTACGCGACCCAAAAACTGGATCGCGTAAGGTAAAAAATACACATGAAGTTATTCACACTAAGCCGTTCATTTATTTTATGCCATCTCCAAAGATGCAGGCCCTGCTGCGGTAATCTCCGGATTGGTTAAGGCTTCGAATTGCTTGAAGTTGTCACGGAATAAGGTCACCAACTTCGCTAAGGTCTTACCATAAGCAGCTTTGTCCGTCCAAGTATTGACGGGCATCAATATCTCACTAGGTACACCAGGACAAGTGGCAGGTACACTCAAGCCAAAGCTTGGGAAGTTGTTCCATTCAACCTTGTCAAAGTCTCCATTATGGATGGCATCAATGATCGCTCTGGTGTAGCGTAACTTGATCCGAGCTCCTACGCCATAGGCGCCACCGGTCCAACCAGTATTCACCAACCAGGCATTCGCTCCTACTTCCTTCATCTTGGTTGCTAGTAGCTCTGCGTATCGGTTGGGGTGCCATACCATAAAGGCAGCGCCAAAGTTAGCAGAGAAGGTAGCTTGCGGCTCTTTAACGCCCATTTCTGTACCAGCCACTTTAGCCGTATATCCAGAAATAAAGTGGTAACTAGCTTGCTCAGGTGTCAATTTACTGACCGGAGGTAATACCCCAAAGGCATCACAAGTCAAGAAAATAATGTTTTTGGGTTTACCCGCTACACATGGCATCTGGATGTTATCAATGAAACGGATGGGATAAGATGCTCTAGTGTTTTGCGTAATGCTTGTATCAGAAAAATCTACTGCGTGGGTACGCTCATCGTAGATCACGTTCTCCAGGATAGTACCAAAGCGGATCGCATTATAAATATCTGGTTCGTTTTCTTCGCTCAGGTCAATGGCTTTGGCATAACATCCACCTTCAATGTTGAAGACGCCATTTTCTGTCCAACAGTGCTCATCATCACCAATCAATTTACGCTTAGGATCAGCACTTAAGGTGGTTTTACCTGTACCAGAAAGACCAAAGAGTAAACTTACATCGCCCTCTTCACCTACATTGGCAGAACAGTGCATTGGTAAGACCTCCTGTAATGGCATCAAGTAATTCATTACAGTGAAAATCCCTTTCTTCATCTCACCAGCGTATTCGGTACCTAAGATGACGATCTCTTTTTTCTCAAAGTTCAAATCCACACTAGTTCTGGAAGTCATACCAGTAGTATGGCGGTTGGCAGGGAAGCTACCACCATTATAAATCACATAGTCAGGCTCTCCAAAGTTGGCTAGCTCTTCTTCTGTGGGCATGATCAACATATTTTGCATAAATAAGGCGTGATAAGCTCTGGTTACAATCACACGTACTTTGATACGATAGTCTGTATCCCAGCCTGCAAAAGCATCTACTACGAAAACTTTGTCGCGACTGTTGAGGTAGTCAATAGCTCTTTCACGGTTGATCATGAAGGTGTGCTCATCTAAACCTACATTGATATCATTCCAATCGATATTATCTTGAGACTCAGGATTGAGTACGATTCTCTTGTCTTTAGGGCTACGTCCTGTTTTCTCGCCTGAGTAAACCATCAAGGCACCTACATCAGAAATAGCAGAACCTTTTTCAGTACGGAGCGCAATTTCATATAATGCAGGAGTGCTTAGATTGCGAAAAACTTGATCCGTGAGGATTTGATACTGTTTCAGATCGAAAGCCATAGTTATTTGGTTTTTTGAGTGAAGTAAATGAAATGATATTGTTGATCTCAGCTGATTAAAATGTATACAAATGCTGAAAGCTGATTTTTGCAGAAATTTTAATCAGCTGCAACCGCTTCGCTTTATTCACTTACGTATTAATGATTTTAAAGGAGTTCATGAATCTTCGATTGCGCATGAACTTTTTTAATCATCACCGTTTGGTGAACTTATGATTAAATAAGTTCATGCTCATTTCATTTGAATACACTACAAATTTATGGGGCTTCCTTGCTTGCAATGATTACTTTTGTCCATCTGCAAGATGACTTTTATCAATACGTTTTGAATTATTTTGAATAAGTGAATCTCCATTAAACAGTCTAATGCAATGTCGGAACAGAAACCTAAAAGGCTGGCTGTCAAACTCAAACCTGCTGCTGAGAAAGCCGTTAAGCAAGGACATCCTTGGGTGTTTGACAAAGGCATCGCCAAGGTGAATAAAGAAGCATCGTCAGGAGATATCGCCGTTATTTTTGATCAAAAAAAGAACAAATTCTTGGCGCTAGGTTTGTGGGATGCTGCCTCTCCAATCAGAATAAAAATCCTGCATCAGGGTTCTCCTACTCAACTCGATTCCGAATTTTTCAAGCAAAAGATAGATCAGGCATTTCAAGTTCGACAACCGCTTTTGAAAACGGCAACCAATAGCTATCGATTTATTTATGGAGAAAATGACGGCTTACCTGGACTAGTAGCAGATGTTTATGCCAAGGTGCTCGTCGTAAAGGTATACAGCTTGATCTGGGAGCGATATCTCGATTTAATAGTAGATGGTCTCCAAGCTTGCGCCGCCTGCACTACAGTAGTGCTTAGGTTAAGTCGGAACGTACAAAACCATCCTCAAAAACCGGCCACTTGGGCTGATGGATTGGTGATTAGAGGGGCTTTAGAAAACCCCCAAATACAATTCCAAGAGCATGGTCTGTATTTTCAAGCAAATGTGGTACATGGTCATAAAACCGGTTACTTCCTAGATCATAGACACAATCGTAAAAAAATAGGAGAAATAGCAGAAGGCAAGACCGTACTTGATGTCTTTTCCTATGCGGGTGGGTTTAGTGTACATGCCTTGGCTGGTGGAGCAGCTTCAGTTATGAGTATTGATGTGAGTAAACAAGCACTCGATGCAGCAGCGGAGAATGCTCGATTAAATATCGAAAATCCCGCCCACGAAACCTGGGCAGTTGATGCCTTCGAAGGCTTAAGAATATTGAAAAAGCAAGGCAGAACTTTTGATATTGTTATCATCGATCCTCCCTCTTTTGCCAAGCAGGCTTCAGAAGTGCCAACTGCTACTAAAACTTACCAACAACTCATAGAGCTGGCCATTCCTCTAGTTACCGCTGGTGGTATCCTACTTTCCGCTTCTTGCAGTAGTAGGGTAGATCGAGCTACCTTTTTCGATATCAATGAAAAATGCCTGATCGCTTCTGCTAGAAAATGGAAGCTCCTAGAGCAAACCTTCCACGATATCGATCATCCAATCGGCTTCCCCGAAGGTGCCTACCTGAAGAGTGCTTATTTTATAGTGAATTAATGATATATTCATCACAATATCTTCATGTCCCCACGCCACTATATCTCCACATCACAACGTC
>JBELML010000041.1:0-32045 GCA_042095835.1 Saprospiraceae bacterium | reverse complement strand
ATCACAACGTCCCATATCCCCACGTCACCACATCCCCACGTCTCCATGTCCCCACATAGGGTCTCCTAATGAATCTCCCCCACACAACTACTACCAGCACCTGCGGTACAGCCAAAGCAATGTTGATTGAGGATAATATCCCGATTTAATAGTGCTTCTGCATCAAAGTCATTGATGTGTTTTCCTGAAGTCTCTACTTTCAGATCGAGCATCTGATTGAAATCACAGTCGTAGATAAACCCATCCCAGGAGATAGAAACGGTATTGCGACACATCAGGCCATCAATAGTTAATGGATTGTAGGCATTGATGAGTTTTTGCATATACTCTTCGTACTTGCCTGTATCGAGTAGGTAGTCCAAAAAGCGACTAACAGGAAGATTAGTAATCGCAAAAAGAGTATTGAATTCGATGTCAAATTTCTTTTTGAGTTGGCGTTTAAATTCGGCTTCCAAAGTTACCTGGGAGGCAGGTAGAAAAGCTCCTGATGGATTGTAAACCAGGTGCAAGTCGAGTCCGGTACCGGGTTTTCCATAGCCAGCCTCATTAAGTAGCTGAAGCGCTTTGATAGAATCTTCGAAAACACCGTCTCCTCTTTGCTGGTCAGTCCTGCTTTTTGAAAAGTAGGGTAGCGAAGAAACAACTTCTACCTTATGCTTGGCAAAAAACTGAGGAAGATCGCGGTATTTCTTATTGGCCATAATAATGGTCAAATTGCAACGATCGATTACTTTTTTTCCCAATTTAGAGACCTCTTCTACAAACCAGCGGAAGTGTGGATTCATCTCAGGCGCTCCACCGGTGATATCTACGGTATGAATACTAGGTACCGCTGCGATGATTTCTAAACAACGTTCCAAAGTCGCACGGTCCATATTTTCTTCCTTGCGATCAGGTCCAGCATCTACGTGGCAGTGCTCACAGGTTTGGTTACAAAGCTTACCTATATTAAGTTGGAAAACCTCCATGCCGGTTGGTTTTAATTTCGGATAGCCATCCTTTGCAAGTTGATCCTTGAATTGGATCATCGTGGCATCTTTCATCTCCTGACCACTTAATACCTGTAATTGAAAAAAGGTATCTGATAATTTATTTCCCGTTGCTTTGAGCGATTTTGTACGTTGCTTAACTCCCATGTGTTGTCAGTGCGTCAATAGTCAATGTGTCAAAGCTCAATTTAATGAGTCAATGAATGATTGAATCAATGAATAAAAAAGATGATAATCCTGAGCATAAAACTGTGATTTGTAATCAGGATTGTCAGTAAATTTAAAAACAAATCTCGTCAATGCTCAACAAGCAGACTGTCCTAAGGTTGACACCGCTACAAGATAGCGCATAATTATGGACTATTAGTCCAGTCTTTCTATTCCCGTATAGACATTTGCTTGATCTTTTTTTAGAAAACCAATTAGGGTCATCCCGTGTGCATCAGCGAGCTCAATAGCTAGACTAGACGGCGCACCAACTGCTACTAAGATAGAAATTCCAGCCATTAAAGCTTTTTGTACTAATTCAAAACTAGCTCTTCCGCTTACTACGATGATATGATTGGCTAGTGGAAATGCCCATTCCTTTAATGCCAAACCAATGACTTTATCCATAGCATTGTGTCGACCAACGTCTTCTGCACAGTAGAGAGTTCCTCCTGTAGAATCAAGCAGGGCCACCGCGTGATTGCCGCCCGTTTGCTGAAATAAAGGTTGACTATCCTGAATACTATGATAAATACGAGATAATTGATCGAATTGGATCTTTGGGTGATTGGGTTGTAGAGAAAAGACAATGTGTTGTTTTACCAAATCCAGGGAGGCTTTGCCACAAACACCACAGCTTGAACTGGTATAAAAATGGCGATTCACTTGGTCAAGCGAAAAGGAAGCTTGTGGATGGAGGCTGATTTCAATTACATTCTCGGCTACCTGTGTGACCTTTTCGACGTCCTGAATACGACCAATGATCGCTTCGGTAAACAGAAAACCTATCGCTAAATTGGAGTCCTCTCCAGGTGTACGCATAGTGATGGCTAACTTGTCTTTTTTTCTTGCTTTTCCATTCCCGGAAATTATACTGATTTCGAGGGGCTCTTCGACAATGATGGCATCACTAAATGGATGCTGCGCTGAAGAGGTAATCTTAAAAACTTCTTTATTGAGAATAGAATGCTCGCTGGAACTGCTTATCACTATTTTAGAATTTTCTATGCCAAAAATACAAATGATCGGGGTAGGAGGATTAGATTAGAGAAAAAAAGAAGGGCAGACCTTGGCCTACCCTTTAGAAACAATGATTACAGACTTGAAATTCAAGTCAGAGGATGTCGATAGGGAAGTTTATCCGAAAGGTTTTAAAGGTTTGAAAAGGCGATGTTGTATAGTGAGCATCCTGAAAAATTGAGTGAACAATTATCGAATTTACTTAAAGGGGAAGCTTTATTTTATTTTTAGGCTTGGTTTAAGTGTTGATTAACAATGCTCTAGTTTTATTAGGCTGCCTTTAACAAATTGGCAGAAGGATTAAAGGCAAGTACTAATGTTTTTAACAAATTTTGGGAGTTTTCAAATTTGAGAATGATGATTATTTATGTAATGGGTGTTTCAGGTAGTGGCAAAAGTACCATCGGTCATCTATTGAGTGAGCAGCTGGGAATCCCCTTTGCCGATGGGGATGATTTTCATCCAAAAGAGAATGTAGAAAAAATGCGCCAAGGCCATGCGCTCGACGATACAGACCGCCAGGGCTGGTTGGAGGCTATTCAGCAGTTTGCCTTGCAAGCACAAACGAAGCAAGGTGCCATCATTACCTGCTCCGCCTTAAAAGAAAAATATAGAGCCTTACTGTCGAAAGATATAGAGAAGGTATATTGGGTTTACCTAAAAGGCAGTTTTGAGCAGATCAGTCAACGCCTACAACGGCGCTCTGATCATTTTATGCCCGCATCCTTATTACAATCTCAATTCGACACCCTAGAAGTACCAAACAAAGCTATAATAGTAGACATCGATCAAGCACCTGGAGAAATGATCCATAAGATTCTACTTGAAATAGCGAGTTAAGCCTGCGTAAAATCACCTTGACTTTTTAAGCTCGCAGCTCTACCTTGTAAGCATTTCTATCAAATTATAAATACCATTTTTGAATCCATTAAAACATATAAAGGCATATCTGCGGCATCCATTCCTGATGACCTGTTTTTTGTTACAACTGTTTTCCTTTCCAATATTCGGACAAGAAAAAGAGCAGAACTGGGCCCTTTCGGGCTATATCAAAAACCTGCAAACGGGTATTTTTCAAAATCACCCAGCAGGAGATAGCTATCTACAGGATAACTTGATTCATAATCGGCTCAACTTTAAATGGTTTCCTGATGAGCATTGGACCTTCCGTGCTGAACTCCGTACTAGGGTTTTCTATGGGGATGTCGTCTTGGCGAATCGTGATTTTGCCGATCTAGTAGATGATGCTAATAATGATTACTTCGACCTCTCTTTGATTCTATTTGATGGCAAGTCTTGGGTAGGCCATACGATGCTCGATCGACTTTATGTAGAATACAATAAAAATGATTGGGAAATCCGCCTTGGGCGTCAGCGGATCAATTGGGGCATCAATACGGTTTGGAACCCCAATGATGTCTTTAATGCCTTTGCATTTACCGATTTTGATTATGAAGAGCGGCCCGGTAGTGATGCCTTAACCATCAAGAAATATACAGGTATTGCTTCTAGTGTAGAATTGGCGGTCAACCTAGCAGATCGTTTGGATGAAACGGTCATTGCGGGACGTTGGCAACTCAATCAATGGAACTACGATTTTCAGTTGATAGGTGGTTATATGCAAGATAGTTGGCTGCTAGGAGCAGGCTGGGCAGGACAGATCAATTTAATTGGATTTAAAGGAGAGTGGTCTTATTTTCTACCTATCGAAGAGGAGTTGCCCACTAGCTTCGCCCTTTCATTAGGTTTCGATTATATTTTCGAAAAAGGACTTTATCTCAATTTAGGTTATTTGTACAATTCCAATGGATCGCTTAGCGACGGTATAGACAATCTGTTTAATTTCGAATTATCTGCCCAAAATCTTTATCCCTATCGTCATGCGGTCTTCCTACAAGCTACTACAGCAATCAGCCCTTTGGTTAGCACAGGTTTGGCTATTATTTATAGTCCAGTAGCAGTACATCCCGTATTTTTTAATCCTAGTTTCACGGTCTCCATCGCCAATAATTGGGATTTAGATTTAATCGGTCAACTCGTATTTAACGATACCTCCAGAGCTTATACTAGCCCAATTCAAGCCATCTTCTTAAGGACAAAGTTTAGTTTTTAAATGGTGTCTACCTCCGCTAAAGCTATGGCAGATAAATAATGGTAAAATGAGTGACATAATACATAGCACATGGCACTTGGTATTTGACACCTGACACATAGCACAGCATCGGGTCTCATTAACATAGCACATAGCACATAATACATAGCACATAGCAAAGCATCCCGACATCCGCTAGCGCTACGCCGGGATTAATTCGACCAAGGCTGCTGAAGCATCGGGTCTCATTAACCTGACACATAACACATAACACATGGCACTTGACACATAGCACATAGCACATAGCACATCCCCCTCCTCCCGAAATGTAAAATTCTTGACCAAATACGACTCGGCTGTCCCTTGGTTTCAAATTTTGGATTACATTGTAGTAATGAAGGGATGGATCGGCTTTTTGGTATGCAGCTTATGGGGTTCTCTACTTTTGAGTCAAGAGTTGTCATCGACTTTGGTAGATGCTCCTTTTACTTCAGCAGGTGTGCCTACCTGGAGTAGCCGCAGCTGGAACAACGATAGCCTATACCAAGCGGAACTTCTTCGTCGAGCCACAAATCCTGGTAGTGCTCCTCGGTTTGCTCAAGTCAATGAGGTCGATATCGATCCTCAATCGTATGGTAGGTGGACTGTAGATGATCATGGCATCCGAACCTGGCGGCTAAGGATCGAATCAAAAGGAGCGTATTCTCTCAATCTAGGATTTACGGAGTTTCATCTACCGCCTTCGGCGCAGTTGCTTATCCATGGCCAAAATCCCAAAACCACTTATGGGCCTTTCACACCTGCCGATAATGAGGTGCATAATGCACTGTGGACACCCATCATCCCTGGCGAGGTGCTACAACTGGAACTTCAATTGTCAGAAAAAGAAATCGATGATCTTCAGTTCCGACTGCGTTTCATCAATCATGATTTTATGGGTTTTGGGCGTATTGCGGTGGGCGATTGTCATATCGATGTGGCCTGTGATCAGGACACAGATTGGCCGCAGGTAGATCAGTTTAGAGCTGCTATCCATTCAGTAGGCGTATTGTCTATTGATGGGGAGCGTACCTGTACAGGCTATCTTGTCAATAATAGCCAACAAGATTGTACGCCCTATTTTATTACAGCTGCCCATTGCGATATTGATCGGAGCCAAGCTAGGAGTATGGTGGTTTACTGGAATTTTCAAAACTCGTATTGTCGAGCGGTGAATAGTTTTGAAAATAGCCAGAATGGAAATGGAGAATTAAATACTTTTAATACTGGTGCCTTCCTTTTAGCCTCCTCTGAGGCATCTGACTTTATTCTATTTCGTCTAGATGATCCTATCCCGGAAGAGGCCAATGCTTATTTTGCAGGGTGGGATAATAGACCGGAGGTAGAACAAGGCTTATATGCTAGTATACACCATCCACTCACTCAAGAAAAGCGGATTAGCTTTACGGAGGCGCCTATTTATCCTGGAAAATGGGGCGAAGGTACCTCGGCTTTTCCGGAGGGTGATCATCTTATAGTGCCGAGATGGAGCCAGGGTACAACAGAGGATGGCAGCTCCGGTGGACCATTATTTAACCCTAGGGGTTTAGTCGTGGGGCAATTGCATGGAGGTAGGGCGGCTTGTGGAAATAATGATTACGATGCTTTTGGACGATTTTCCAGTGCTTGGTCAGATGGAAGTATAGCTTCTGAAAGACTAATGGATTGGTTAGACCCTTTGG
The DNA here is from genome assembly GCA_042095835.1 of Saprospiraceae bacterium. Taxonomy (GTDB): domain Bacteria; phylum Bacteroidota; class Bacteroidia; order Chitinophagales; family Saprospiraceae; genus DATFKA01. The sequence goes on along the minus strand of JBELML010000041.1, from coordinate 26,016 downwards.
AGGAAGGTTTAGAAGAGCTAGAAGGCCGTTGGGCGAACCTTTGTGCCATATCACTGACCACTACTACTACCATTCAGACCATTTGTGTGCCTGATTCCGCCCAGTTTCACCTACAGGTGAGTGAGGCTTTTACGGCTCCGGTAGAGCTTTCCTTACTTGATCTTCCAGATGGCTGGAAGGCTCGGTTTTCGCGAACTCGGGTGCAGCCAGGAGATACCTTGGAGTTGTTTTTATCTACTGAAATAAACCAACCTTTGGGTGGGAGCACTTTCCAAGTGGAAGCAAATGATGGAACCAATCAAGTGGTTTTGGAATTGGAAGTAGAGACTAAAACCCTCCCTAAAGATTTTAATATCGTCGAGCCTCAACTTAATGAAGAAATCAGAGGCAGTTCAACGGTATTGACCTGGCTTAAAAGTAGCCCTGATGCTACCTACACGCTCTATGTTGCAGATAATGCCAATTTTCAGGATGCCCAAATCATTCCTACTCTTTCAGATACGGTCTTCCTATTGGAGCAGCTAGTATTTGAGACTACTTATTTCTGGCAGGTTGAGGCTACTAATTCTTGTGGTACTAAGACCGCTACTAGTACGGGTACATTTAGAACTCCGCCGGATATTTCTATACTTATGGATTTAGCATCCGAGAGTGTATGTCCTTTTGATACCCTAGCGGTACAAATTACGCTTGGACAAGGTTTTCAATCTTTTGCCTCCTTGAGCATGAGCTCTAATGAATTGGATTTGTCTGAAATCTTTATTCAATCTTCCAGTAATTTAGAGCTTTTGGAGGGCGGGCAGGTAGTACACTTGCAGCTGATTAGGAAGAATGCTTGGCCTTTGGGAGACTATCAATTAAGTATAACAATTGCAGATAGTGGGAGAACGAATCAGGCGAGTTTAGCATTCTCGGTTATCCATGCCCCCGAAGCTAGTCGGCTACTTGAGCCACAAGATGGGGCGGTAATCCTCGATTCTGAGGTGCACCTTCTTTGGGAATTGGGCCAGAATGCTCACCCCGAATCTTTGTTGCAGGTAGCTAGAGATTCGAGTTTCCAGGAGCTCAGTATTAACCAGTATTTGAATAATACCACTTTCCACCTTGACCTGGGAGATGGCGTTTATTATTGGAGGATTTGGAGTGAGAATGATTGCGCCAATACGGTTTCTAAAACACATTCTTTTCAAATAAATGCCAAAAACATTGGCCAGCTCAACGGCAAAAAACTTGCAATAATTCCCAATCCAACGAATGGGGTCGTTTATACTCAATTTTCTGAACCACTCATTCGTGGTCAAATTGAGGTCTTGAATATGGCTGGCCAGCTACTGCAAAATATCCAGATTCCTGACAATAATCTCACTTTCAACCTGACCCTTGAAGATTACCCAAGTGGGATTTATCTGCTTCGGATTAAAGAACGCCGTACTAGTGTCACCCGGCGAGTGATATTGCTAAGGTGAGGGGTCTAACATTCTGGTAAAGAGATGGCAATATTTACTGCTAAACCACCCTGAGAAGTCTCCTTGTATTTGTGATTCATATCTTCTGCTGTATGAAGCATCGTTTTGATCACCGCATCGAGTGAAATTTTGGCCTTACTTGGATCACTTTCTATCGCGATTTTTGCGGCATTGATAGCTTTTATAGCCCCCATCGAATTACGCTCAATACATGGTACTTGCACCAAGCCTTGGACAGGGTCACAAGTCAAGCCTAGATGATGTTCCATGGCAATTTCGGCAGCCATGAGCACTTGATCAACACTGCCGCCTAATAACTCGCAAAGCGCCGCCGCCGCCATAGCCGAAGAAACACCAATTTCTGCCTGACATCCTCCCATAGCCGCAGAAATGGTCGATCCTTTTTTGAAGAGAGAGCCTACTTCTCCTGCCACTAAAAGAAACTGATAGATTTCTGCCCGATCAGCGGTAGGATTCTCAAAGAGTAGATAGTACATGATCACTGCTGGAATCACACCACTGGCACCATTGGTCGGAGCCGTTACGATACGTCCAAAGTTGGCATTTTCCTCGTTGACTGCCATAGCAAAACAACCAATCCACTTCATGATGTCTGAAAATCGGTAGTCTCTATTTTTGATACAGGCCATCCACTCGAGGATATTGTCATAAGTACTGCCCTGAAGTAATTTCTGGTTGATGCCAAAAGCACGGCGAGACACATCAAGCCCACCAGGTAAAATACCCTGCGTATGGCAGCCACGGTACATGCTAGAAAGCATCACCTGCCAAATGTCTTCAAAAGCATCTAGTACCGCTTCTGCGCTTCGCCACTGTAGTTCATTCCGCATAACTACCTCCGAAATAGTGAAGCTGGTAGTTTGGCAATGTTGAATGAGTTGTTTGGCATGTCGAATCGGGTAGGGTAGTTGTACCTTTGACGTAGAGGTATCGGTACTCCCTTCTTGTTGAACAAAACCTCCACCAATTGAGTAATAGGTTCCCTGATGCAACAACTCTTTTTGCCGAAAGGCTAAAAGGCGCATACCATTGGCATGAAGAGGTAAAGACTCCGACATATGTAAGATAATATCAATAGAGGGATCAAAGGATATCCAGGACGTACCCGCAAGTAACAATTTTTTGGTTTGCTGGATTTGCTCAGGAATCTTAGTGACTTGATCTACAGGAACGGTGACTGGATCTTTTCCGCAAAGGCCCATCATAATCGCGATATCTGTACCGTGACCTTTGCCGGTCAGTGCTAGTGAACCATATAGCTCCACCATGATGGTATCACATGCTACTAATTGCTTGTTTTGCTCTAGTTGTTCTAGAAACAAAAGAGCAGCACGCCAAGGACCGAGAGTGTGAGAACTAGAAGGCCCCACACCGATTTTCAACATATCGAAAACACTGATGGCTTCCATATATGCGTGGTTTTAATTTGGTTAGGAATAGTAGAAACTCTACCTCAAAATAGAGATTTTTGTTCATTTATATGCTTATTGATTCTCTTTGAATCGGAAAGAATACAAACGCTGATCAATCGCTGGGCTTGGCTCATTGAATAAGTGAAATAAATAGACGATTCCGCGGTCTTCTTTAAAAAGTACGACCATCTTGCAGTGAGCATAAAGGGAGAAGTCGTCCTTTGGAGGAAAAATATAGATTTTGCCCCAGTCGGCATTATAGAAATCCTGGAGTTCTTCCTCGTCTAGGTCGCGAGCGGTGATCATTGCTTCTTCGGCATTACTACAGACATGCATGGCCAGGCGATGTGCGGCAACGGCCGGATATTTGAGGGTAGGGCTAGTTGTATTAAATGGAGAAACGAGATAGCGTATTTCTAATTTTTCTTTTCTGGAGCGCAATACCCATTGATAGTTCTGCGTGCGATTAGAAACGGGGTACCGGACTTTGTAGCCAGCATCCAAGGGGGGCATCACCTCAGCATCTACCTCTTGTAGGATTTGCAAAAACTCAGGAGACATTTTCCATTGGCTATAAGCTCCAATGGGTAAAAGAAAAAGCAATCCAACCATCCAAAACGCTATCCTGGTACTCATAATCAACTTTTAAACGAAAATAAAAAAAGCTTGCCCTATTTTCAAACGCGGTTCTGGCTACACATCGTTTGGTACAGGACAAACTTTAGGACGCTTCTTAAAAGCGCAAACTGTTTTGTGTCGGTTGTGGTTCGGTTGGGTGACTTACGCTAGAGTGGTGGTTGGTTAACGCGTATTTTGTCTTTAATAGACTGGATAAGAGCAGGTGAGGGTTTTCGTCTATGAATTTTACTTTTTATAAAATCCCTGAAAGATTTTTCCTGGCTGAGTACTTTCAGGTACGTCGGGTTGGATTGGATTTGTGTCAATAGTTCTCTTTCATCTTTATCGTTAAGCTCATTGTCTAGGTACATGGTCACTTTCCGGACTAACTCCTGATAATTTCGATCTCCCATAACTTAAATTAATTTGCGGCTAACACGGACTACAGGCATGATCTCGTAGACCAGATTCAAACATACCCACAAAACAAACGGCACAGAACACAAAAGCCCTGTGCCGATTGGCATCGTTGTATGGAGTGAAGGTATGTCCGCTACTGAAAATCATGCACATTGCTTACATTGGATACAGGCGTAATTCCTGCTAGCCCAAGTTTAAAAATTAAATTTATTTTAGCTGTTACTTACGCTTGTCTTGGTAGCCTAGAGAGGCTGCGTAGGCTTTTAATTTATCTTTTAACAAATTACGGGCACGGTGTAACCTAGAACGGACAGTACCAATCGGAATATCTAAAATCTTGGATATCTCCTCATATTTGAAATCTTCAATATCACATAAAAGGATGACAACTCGAAAGGGAACAGGCAGATCATTAATCGCCTTGGTCACTTCGTCGCCCATCATACCTTGGAACATTTCCTCTCTCAAATCCATAAAGCTGGAAAAGTTAGAGTCTTCTTCCTCGTGATAGTTGATGATCTCTTCATAGTCTACCTGAGTCGGCTTGTTGACCTTCTTTCGGTATTCGTTGATGAAGATATTCTTGAGAATTTTAAATAACCATGCTTTCGCATTGGTGCCTTCATGGTAGCGGTGGATCGACTTGTAAGCCTTGAGGTAGGCCTCTTGTACCAGATCATCCGCATCATTGTCGTTGTAGGTTAGATGATAGGCAAAGGTCGACAGGGCATCCATATGTGGAAGCAACTCACGGTCGAAAACATTGTCATAATATGCTTGATCTTTGTCTCTTGCCATTACCATCTTCATGATTCCGTAATTTAAAAGGTGCCTAAAATACTAGGCTTTCTTCAATAACAAACTCACGGAATTAACTGTATTGTTTTTCTAGAAGTTCCCCAAGATGGAAAAAAAATAGATTTTTCAGAAATTTCTAATCTCAATATTTGGAATATTCTCTTCAAACCAACGCAGTGGCGCTTGATTTTTATCACCCGTTTTGGTATCACATTTGAAGAAAAGGTAGTAGAGTTGTAGATCGTCTCCCAGCTTTTGCAGGAGCTTTTTTAGCCGTGCTTCTCCCAAGTCAGCATTGTTGTACAAATGGATTTGACACCAGCAATGGAAAGCTTCGTCGTGCAATTGAGTAACCTGAAGAATGGAAGGATCATTGGTGTATTTCTCCAAGAATTTCCTAGCATAAACGGAGTGGTGCTTAGACCAGTCCCTAGGATATGATTTATCTTCCAAGTATTTGAAAGTATCGTGGACAAAAGAAATGATGCGTAAGGGATGCCGGAGTACCTCATCTTGACCAAGTGCATCTACATTTAATAAGACCTCTTGGATATGTTTATAGACTTGACCTTCGGGATGACCGAATCTAGGTTTGCCCCATTTTAAACCCAATAAAAAAGCCTCGTCCTGGAGAAAGAGATGTTCCAGCTCATGTTCAGGTTGGAGGTACTTGGCGTATTTAATTGGATCAGATAATTTATCGTTTTTCATCCTTGTTGATCAAGTAGTTTTCGTGGGATTAAGGATTTACTTTTTTCCTGTAGAAATCCCAATTTTTTCGACAAAACGCCAAGATTTAAGAGGGCCTGTTAATTTACTGTTAAACAAATTTACACTTGTAACAATAAAAATTATTTTTCAGTTTTCATAATCAAAGTAGTCTCTTGAGGAAGTATGCTTGATTTTTTTGCCTCGGACCAGAAATCTTCAATTTTTACTTGGCCCGACAGAATTTAGGCATTCTTTCACAGATTATATAAAAAAACGAAATTTTACCAAAATCATTCGAAAATATTAAGCTATGAAAAGGATTGTAACCTTGATTTTCGCCGGAATAGTAGGAGGACTTACTTCCTTGGCTGGAGTATATTTTATGCAAGGAGAAGCTACTCAAGGGATCGCCCAAGAAACCGTCAACCCCACAGTGACCAATCTTGACTATACCGAATCTCGACCTGTCGTAGCGAATCCTATTCCTGCAGAAGCACCCACCAGTTTTAGAGATGCTGCCAATCGCGCGATGCCTGCGGTCGTACATATTTCTTCTAGTTTTGCTAGGAGAGGAGAAGAAGAAACAGAGTCTGGTAATCCTTTCTTGGATTTCTTTGGAGGTGACCTTTTTGGCAACAGAAGGCCGCAGGGAGGATCTGGGTCTGGTGTGATCTATTCTCAAGATGGCTATATCGTCACCAATAATCATGTCATAGAGAATGCCGCTGAACTGGAAGTGACGCTATATGATAATCGAAAATTTAAAGCGGAGGTGATCGGTACCTACCCCAAAACAGACTTGGCTGTGATTAAGATCAATGCCAATGATCTGCCCGTATTGCGTACTGCAGATTCTGATCAAGCTCAAATCGGTGATTGGGTTTTAGCAGTAGGTAATCCGTTTGAACTCAGATCGACCGTCACGGCTGGTATTATTTCTGCTAAAGGCCGTAGCATTAGATTGCTAGGCGGAGGAGATGCCATTGAGTCCTTCATCCAGACAGATGCAGCTGTGAATCCAGGGAATAGTGGTGGCGCCTTAGTCAGTGTCGATGGCGATTTGCTAGGTATTAATACCGCGATTGCTACCCGAACAGGAGCTTTCCAAGGCTATAGCTTTGCGGTGCCTGTAAATCTAGTAAAACGTATTGCAGATGATATCATTGAATTTGGTACTTATCAGCGTCCATTTTTAGGCGTGACCATTTTTGACCTGGATGATGAAGTAGCGGATTCCCTAAGACTTGATGTAAGGCAAGGAGTGGTTATCGATCAGGTGATCCAAGGCGGCTCTGCTGACTTCTCTGGAATGCAACCCTACGATGTAGTGGTGAAAGTGGACAACAAGCGTATCAAGAACGTACCTGAACTACAAGAGGCTATTGGTAGCTCAAAAGTTGGTGATACAGTGACCTTGACCGTTTTGAGAGATCGTAGAGAAGAAAATATACCAGTGATCCTGCGCAGAAGGTCGGTGGAAGACAGAAATTAATTTTTTACACTTATGGTAAACTATTTTTGTCCGCTTATATGTTATACAGTTGACAAACTATTTTTCTCGAAAATGGGTTATTTATAGAAATCGCAGTTATTAAGAAACTTGTTTAAAGTTGGTTTTTCGTTTTGTTTTGATGCGTCTGTCTTACCTTGGTAGGGCAGGCGTTTTTCTTTAAGGGTATGCCTGCTAGACGACAGAAACCACTTGGAATATTTTTCCCTAATGATTACATTGTATCCTAAAGCATCCTACCAATTTATTTTTAATGAATAATCTTTTGAGTCCTTTCGAAAGAGTGCTAGATTTATTTTTTCCACCACTATGCTTGGCCTGCCGGCGCGTTTTGTCTTCTCACCAGCAGCAATTGTGTTTATCCTGCCAACTCCATTTGCCCTATACTTCTTTGCATGAAGAGGCAGACAATATCTTCACCCAACGTTTCTGGGGCCGCTTGCCGCTGCAGGGAGGGGCCGCTTGTTTTTATTTTGTAAAAGGAGGGCGTATTCAGCCTTTAATCCATCGCATTAAATACCAGAACCAGCCTGAGTTGGCCAAATCCTGGGGACGTATTTATGCTAAAAAGTTGCTGCAAAATCCACTCTTTGAGGAGGTCGATTGTATCGTTCCCGTCCCACTTCATTGGAAGAAAAGACGTATACGAGGGTTTAATCAAGCGGCCATGATTGGAGCAGGCCTGGCGGAAGGAATGGATTTACCGATGTTCTCTCATGCGCTAGAAAAAACCAAACACAATATCACTCAAACCCACAAATCTCGATTAGAGCGCTTACAAAACGTGATGGATAGTATTAAACTGCGACAGCCTGATCACCTTAAGGGAAGGCATATCCTTTTGGTAGATGATGTGATGACTTCTGGTGCTACCTTAGAGGCCTGCGCCTTACCTATTCTAGATCTGCCAGCAACTAAAGTCAGTATGGTTACTTTGGCGATTGCGATTTAGGATGGCGTAGAAGAAGAGCGCTAAAATGCAGATGAACTCAACAAAAAGAAGGGGTAGAGGTTTGTATTAAACATACGCTAATACCAAATCTATGCTAGAGATAAAGAAGGTAGGACAGATGACAGGGCATAATGCTTCTATATTTACGGTGATAGAAAGCGCCAAGCCTGGGCACGTCTTATCAGGAGGAGGAGATGGTTGGGTCGTCGAATGGAATTTGGACGATCCCGAAATGGGAAAATTGGTCGCAAAAGTAGAAACCCAAATTTTCTCGATGTGCAGAATCGCAGACTCCAATCGTTTGGTTGTCGGTAATATGAACGGCGGTGTGCATTGGCTAGATTTGGCGGATCAATCTAATGACACCAATGTACTGCATCACCAGAAAGGAGTGTTTGCTATTGTACAGGTAGGAGACGCTATATTTACGGGCGGAGGGGATGGCTTGCTAACCAGGTGGTCTATCGCCCAACAAAAAACACTAGAAAGCCTACAATTAAGTGCTGCTTCTATCAGAAGTATTGCTTTTGCTCCAGAGCGAAATGAGCTTGCGGTAGGAGCAAGTGACCATCATATCTATTTGGTTAATGCGACTACAATGGAGTTGAAAAAGACTATTTTGCAGGCGCATGAGAATTCTGTATTCGCTTTGCATTATGGCCCACAGCAGCGCTATCTTTTTAGCGGCGGTCGGGATGCTCACCTAAAGGTGTGGGATCTTGATGATAAAGGGGCTAACCTTTCCAGTCAAGCTGCTCATTGGTTCACAATCAATGACATTGCATTTCACCCTTCTGGTCAATGGCTGGCTACTGGCAGTAGAGACAAACGTATCCGCATTTGGGATGCTTCCACTTTTGAATTATTAGGCTCTATCGAGGCTCCACGGAATCAAGGGCATGTGAACTCTGTCAACCGCTTATATTGGTCTCCACATAACCATTGGTTGGTTTCGGCTAGCGATGATCGACGTATGATTATTTGGGAATTGGGCTAAACAGTATCCGTGCTTATTCTTCTTCTAGACCAATGTATTCGCCATTTTGGAAATAAGGATAGCGGATATCGGTGAGAAAAAGTCCTTGGGGCGCTGCGCTAGTACTTTTAGGAAGCCTAGCTTGCTGGTCGAGCGCGCTCTTGACATCATTAAGGGAGATTTTATCCAATCCAACATTGATACACATGCCGACAATTAGCCTGACCATTCCTCTTAAAAAGCGATTTGCAGAAATGTGAAAAACCAGATGATCTTCTTGCGCCAATACCCACTCACTGCGTCTAATCTCACAGCGTAGGGTTTTTGCATTGTGATTAGATTTACAAAAAGGGAAGAATTCCTCATAATGCAATAGCAGTTGCGCTGCTTGCTGCATTTTCTCAAAATCCGGCCAAACAGGATAGGTATATTGATAAGCGGTCTGTAGGGAGAAAGGGTCTTTTTTGAATCGGATATGGTATTCGTAAGATCTGTGGTAGGCATCGAACCTAGTATGAGCATCCCAATGCACCTCTATTAGCTGGTAAATTGCAATATCCTTGGCTAAAAATTTGTTGATTCGTCTCAGGAATTGGGGAGGGAATTGGCCATCAAAATTGAAATGCGCAAAGTATTGCTTGGCATGGACACCAGTGTCGGTACGGCCACAACCGGAGATATCGATGGTTTGCTCTAGGATAGTAGAAAAGGCATCTTCTAAGGTTTGCTGTATGGTTGTTTGGGCTGGCTGCTTCTGCCAACCAAAGTATTGCGTACCATTATAAGCCAGTTCGATAAAATACCGCTTCATCATGAAGCCAAATTTACGATTATTACACGGCATTTAGATATACTCAAAGCTATAATCATATTCAATTAGCAAGTAGAACAAAGTCCTACTTGCTCAGGATGTGATTTTATCCAATCACAGCATTATCTTTCGCCATGCTATGGGCATACATTAAAGCACCACCTGCTAAGGCAAGGTCTTTTAAAAAGCCAGCTACAGCGGATTGATCTCCCGACATAGCTCCACCAAGATGGATCGTAAATACAAAGATCAGTAGCATCAAAGCTAAAAGTACTGCCGCTAATTTATCCAGTTTGCCAATAAATATACTTATGGCTGCTGCGATTAGGGCCGCACCAGTAAGATAAACCCAGAATACGCCTCCTGGTAAAGGGACCATTCCTGCCATGTCATTGGCACCCATAAAATGGAATACGCCAAAGATGAGCATAGGTACAGCAAAGAGGTACTTACCTAATCCGGTAATTGATTTCATAAGGAAAAAATTTAGTTGGTTATAGATTAGGAATGGGGCATTAATAAAGATGTTTAATTTATTATTGACTCATTCCTTAATTTCGTCCAGCAGTAAAGTTGCTAGGGAACAAAATAAAGCCAAGGTTTATTTTTTCCAAATAAAATGTAGGGAATAATTCCCAGAGTAGAATAAAGTTTTGATTTTAATCAACTGATTTTATGCTGCTCTTAGGTTGGTACTCAGCTTAGATCTGTTGAGCTTTTGCTCGGCATACTCCGCAGTAACCAAGAAATGCTGGACATTCTGCTGAGAGGGCAAATCAAACATGGCATCGGTCATGATTGCTTCGCAAATGGAGCGTAGCCCACGAGCACCTAGGTTAAAGTCCAAGGCTTTGCTAGCAATATATTCGATAGCATCATCTGTGAATTCTAGTTTGATGCCTTCTAGAGATAAAAGCTTGCCATATTGTTTTACCAGAGAATTGCGAGGTTCCACTAAGATTCTTCTTAGAGCAGTTAAGTCTAAAGGCTCCAAGTAGGTTAATACAGGTAGTCGACCTATGAGCTCTGGAATCAAGCCAAAAGATTTAATATCCTGCTGAGAAATATATTGAAGTAAGTTCTCTGTATCTATCTGCTCTTTGTCGCTGGAGTTGAAGCCAATCACCTGACGATTGACTCTGCGGGCAATGATTTTCTCAATACCATCGAATGCACCGCCACAAATGAAGAGGATATTTTCGGTATTAATTTTAACCATTTTTTGCTCTGGATGCTTCCGGCCACCTTGAGGAGGAACATTAACCTCGGTACCTTCTAGCATTTTGAGCATGGCTTGTTGGACACCCTCGCCAGATACATCTCTGGTGATCGACGGATTGTCACTCTTTCGAGCAATTTTATCGATCTCGTCAATATAGACGATACCTCTTTCGGCAGCAGCTACATTGTAATCACAGACTTGTAGTAAGCGGCTCAGGATACTTTCTACATCTTCACCTACATAACCTGCTTCGGTGAATACGGTGGCATCTACGATCGCAAAAGGTACCTTTAGAATCTTGGCAATAGTTTTGGCCAGGAGTGTTTTTCCGGTGCCTGTTCTACCAACTAATAGAATATTTGATTTCTCAATTTCTACTTCATCGGTCTCAGGTTGATTGAGTCTTTTATAATGGTTGTAAACGGCTACCGAAAGGAATTTCTTGGCTTCATCTTGTCCGATTACATATTGGTCAACGTGGGATTTGAGTTGCTTAGGAGTAAGCACATCAGTAAAGGTATATTCAGTTGTTGTTGCTGGGCTCAACTCATCAGGAATCTCCTCTGGTTTGTTTCCGTAGAGCTCTTCCTGAATGATATCATTCGCCTGTTCTACACACACTTCACAGATATGAGCATTGATGCCCGCGATGAGCATTAAGGTCTCAGACTTGTCTCTGCCACAGAAAGAACAGCGATAATTTTGTTTACCTTTTCTAATTGACATATTTTCTTAAAAAGTTGAGATTAAAGATAGTACAGATGTTGGATTTCCCGAATAAAATTAAGTAGGAAAGGCGACTTTCTACCGATTATTATGGATATAAAAGATATTGGGGCATTCGAAAATCCATCGGAAATGTATGCTTAAGGGCAAAAAACAAAATATCCGGTCATGGAATAGATCGGATATTTTGTTTAGGATACCTCAAAAGGTATTGATTATTGTTGCTCTCCACGTGGATTATTACGTGCTAGCACTTCATCAATTAAGCCATAGTTTTTGGCTTCTTCAGAAGTCATCCAGTTGTCACGCTCACAATCTTCTGCTATGGTATCATAGGTCTGTCCAGTATGGATAGCCAAGATGTCATAAAGCGCTTTTTGCTGCTCTTTGATCAAGTTGTAGTAGATTTCCATATCTGTGACCTGTCCCTGCATTCCACCAAGTGGCTGGTGAATCATCACTCTACTGTGGTGTAAACCTGTACGCTTCCCTTTAGTACCTGCTGATAAAAGAACAGCTCCCATAGAAGCGGCCATACCTGTACAAATGGTAGCTACATTAGGCGTGATATATTGCATAGTGTCATAAATACCCAATCCTGCAATTACAGAACCTCCAGGGCTATTCAAAAACATCTGTACATCGCGCTTAGGATCAGTAGACTCTAAGAAAAGTAGCTGCGCCATGATGACATTAGCTACATAATCGTCAATCGGTACACCCAAGAAGATAATTCTATCCATCATCAGGCGAGAGAATACATCGAGTCCAACGATGTTCATCTGACGCTCTTCGATGACATTAGGTGTAAAATCCTGAATGTTTGGGATATTGTTGGGGTAAGCTTTTTGAGCAAACTTTTCTAAATGCATGCTACTCATGCCATGGTGCTTGGTAGCATATTTAATGAATTCATCTTTGTGAAACATATCCAAGATAATTTTGTCACCCTATTCTGAGCAAGCCTGACTATCTGGCTTGGGAATAGAGTAGGTCCGTGTTTCTTCAATAACACCTAAATATCTTCAGAGTTGAGTGGAAAAGAAAATTGTTGCCAACTTACTCTTCCTCCGTCACTAATTGTGGTTGCTGTGCTGCCTGAGCTTCTTCTCTAGCTTTCTCCAATATTTTGATAAAATCGTCCAGTTCGATGGCTTTATCTTTGATGCCAACTTTTGCAGTAATGGCCTCCTGGATTTTAATGCCCATCACCTCATCGTGTACTTGTCTGAGTTGATTTTCATCTCCCATTAGACGATCGACCATACTACTGATAAACTCGTCGCCCAAACCTGGACTATTACCAAGGTAGCCCTGTACTCTTTTAGTAAAAGCTGCTTTCAAATCTGCCTCTGTGACCTCTACCTCAGCATCTTTACTAATCTTTCCAGAGATCATCGACCATTGGAGGTTCTTGGCGAAAGGATCATACTCCCGCTCTACATCTGCCTCGCTAAGGTTTTCGTTAGAAGCTTTGATCCATTTTTTTAAGAAACCATCTGGTAGCGGAATGTCGTTTTGCTCCATCAAGTTCTCCTGGAAATCTCGGTAGAGTAGGGCCGTAGCTTGTTCGTCATAAATACCAACTAGGCTCTTCTCAATTTCTTCTTTGGCCTGCTCCTCAGTAGTGATTTCATCGTTGTTGAACATCTTCTGATAGAACTCCTCATTGATTACTGCGGGTTCAACGTGAGACGCTTCTACAATTTTGACGTTTTGCGTGAAGTCAACTTCCGCTTCTTCGTCTTCAATTTTGAGGAAATATCTTTTGCTGTAAGTTTCGTCTACCTCTTTTTCCAATTTAGAAAGATCGATAGAGAATACTTCGCCAATTGTTTGGTCTAAGATGGACTTTTGTGCCTCTTCAGTCAGGCGATCAAAGGGTACACTGAACTCATGAGGTGCTTCCTCTGTGTCTTCGCTAGTCTCCTCTGCTCCTTGTAATTGGAATTTAATCAGATCTTCTTCTGTAACCTTCTCTTCAGCGAATACCATCTCTCCTAACCTTTTGCGGGCATTCTCGATCTCCTCTTGGATCGTTGCTTCAGGAATGGTGACTTTGTATTTTTCGAAGACATTGCTCTCGTCAAGACCAGCGAGGTCGAATTCAGGAGCTAAACCAATCTCAAACTTGAATTCGTAGTCGTCCAAGTCTCTCAAATCGAAATCAATGGCTTCTTGATCCTCGTTTGGAATTGGTTGACCTAGAATATCTAAGTCATTGTCGCGGATATACCCCATGACACTTTCCTGGAGCTCTTGATTAATGATGTCGGCTAAAATTCCTTTACCATACATCTTTTTTAGCACACTGATGGGCGTTTTCCCTTTACGGAAGCCTTTCATGTGTGCCTGCGACTTATATTTATTCAGTTCTTTTTTGAATTTGGGCTCGTATTCTGCTTTCTCCACCGTCACGGTGAGTATGGCATTTAAATTGTCAATATCTTCTCTGACAACTTGTGGCATAGTCTTCTGTATTTGATTAATCTGTACAAAAAGAAGGGATGGAGAGCGTTGAGCTCGAAAGATTAGCTTTCGGCTGGAAAGGCTTTTACCAGCCCATTTATAAAACGAAAATAGAAAGTGTATTTTCGATATGTGCGGGTGGAGGGACTCGAACCCCCACGCCGTGAAGCACTAGATCCTAAGTCTAGCGTGTCTACCAATTTCACCACACCCGCAATGCTTATTTGAAAGTAATGGAGGAACGTTGACCTCCATCTCAAAATTCAAACGATTGAAATGCTTTTTAAAAAAGCGATGCAAAGTTAATATCTTTTTTAGAAGTAGGCAAGGGTTGGCTGGAAAATAATTATTTAAATGAGCCTAACCTTTTTTCGGCCTCGGCTCTAAGGCAAACGCACCAAAAAAATTACACTACATTTTTTATAATTCCTACAAAAACTCTAATTCAAAACCGCTCTAGCATCTTCATTTTTGTCATTCGATACAAAAACGAAGCAAAAAAATCTTGCCTAGCCAAACTCGTTCCACTCGAACAGTGCCTAGGCGGCATCCCGCACTTCGCTTATTACCTTTTTTACACTTAACTTTCGGTAATAACCATTTCTTTTTAAGTTTTTATTTTAATGCGTTTACCTTACCTCGGCTCTCTATCAAGTAGAAAGTAAGCGCTCGACTTAGACTTCCTTTTTTAAATCTACTAAAAAGGTCTTTAGCTCCTTCAGCTTACCGATGATTTTCATCTTCTGTTGCAAGCGTTTGCGCTGTGTTTTGATTTCCTGCTTGGCTCCCGCTAGGGTGAATCCTTTTTCCTTGACTAGGTGATGGATGAGCTGGAATTGCTGTAAATTTTCTTTAGTGAAGCGTCGCTCGCCACTACTCGTTTTGTGTGGTTTGAGAAAGTCGAACTCTGATTCCCAAAAACGGATCAAGGATTTGGATACCTGAAATAGCTCCGCCACCTCTCCAATCGTATAATAGCGTTTGGTATCATCTTCTGGGAATAACATCTGTCTGATTTAAGTCTATGAATCTAATAGTTTTCTCAATAGTTGATTGGCTGCCTTGGGATCTGCTTTCCCTTTCGATCGCTTCATCAGTTCTCCCATAAAAAAGCCAATTAAGCCCTTTTTTCCTTTTTTGTAGACAGCTACTTTATCGGGAAAGGCTTCTAATACCTCTTGGGCAATACCTTCTAGGAAATCCGTATCCGAGCTTTGAATTAAATTCATCGATTCGGCTAATTTTAAGGGTTCACTTTCGGGTTGCTCCAGCAGCGCAGGGAATAAGCGTTGATAGGCAATTGTATTACTGACCTTATTCTCATCGATTAATGTAATGAATTTTGCCAAGCTAGGAAAGGAAATCGGGAATTGACTGGCCGCCATCTGATGCTCCTGGCAATAAGGGAGAATCTTGTTAATCATCAGATTACTCGCCGCTTTATAGTTTTTGGTCTCTTGGCAGAAGGTTTGGTAGGCGACCGCCGTATCCAAATCTGCGACTAGGATGGTGGCATCATAATCAAATAATTGGTATTGCTCTCTAAAGCTATGGTATAATTGCCAAGGCAATCCCGGCAGGCTTTGCTCAATCTCATTTACATATTCCTTTCCCAATACTACTGGGGGCAAATCTGGCTCAGGAAAATAGCGATAGTCATGCGCATCTTCTTTTTCTCTCAAGGGAGCAGTGACGCCAGTTGCCGGATCAAAGTTGAGCGTCTGCTGCTTGACCGTGCCACCTGATCTTACAATCTGCTCTTGTCTTTGGATTTCGTAGGCAATAGCTTGTCTAGCGTAACGCATCGAGTTGACATTCTTGATCTCGCAACGATCCATTAAATAGTCAGCTCCTTCTGGTCGTATAGAAACGTTGACATCGCAGCGCATCGAGCCCTGCTCCATATTTCCATCCGAAACGCCCAGGTAGCGTACCAATTGGCGCATACCACTCATAAAAGCATCTACTTCTTCTGCGGTTCTCAAATCCGGCTCCGTCACTAGCTCTAGCAAAGGTACTCCGGCCCGATTGAGATCAATGAGACTATTTTTAGGATCAGCAGTATGAATAGACTTGCCCGCATCTTCTTCCATATGGATATGGTGGATTTGCACATTCCTCCATTCTTCTCCCATTTTGATGGGCAATTGCCCGCCTATACAGATGGGCGCACGATCTTGCGTGATTTGATAGCCTTTTGGTAAATCGGCGTAGAAGTAGTTTTTACGATCAAAAGTATTGGTGGGGTTGATTTGGCAGCCTAAGGCTAGACCAAGCCGTACCGCATATTCAATTTGCTTGCTATTGGCTTTGGGTAAAACACCCGGATGACCTAAGGAAATAATGCCAACGTGGGTGTTGGGTTCCGCACCAAAAGTAGTATCATCACCACAAAAAGCTTTGCTACGAGTGGCCAACTGTATGTGTACTTCTAAGCCAATGACAGCTTCGAACTTTGTTTCTTCCATGATTTCTGTCTCTAATAGTCTTCAACTGTTGCGAAGAACTAAAATAACAATGCACTAATAATCACCGTAAAACTAAGAAAGAAAATAATAACAAACAGGTAAAGGAAATTGAGAATTAGAAACTTCATCAGGGTTTTGAAGAAACTTTGTTGATAAACCCGTTGCATGGCAATGAATAAATAAATGATAATGACTCCACCACCTATTGCTGTAAGCATGGGATAGGTTTCCGCAAGTAGATATACTGGCGACATCACTAAAAAGGCAAAAGCATGGTAATGGAAAGAAAAAATCAAGTGCTCTACGTAGTAGTGCCCTCTACGTATGTACAATAGCTTCAAGATGAGTGCCAAAGCAGGCATCATGAGTAGCAGCATCCAGGTAAGATTACCGACCGCAAAGCTGACAATACGATCTAGATTCCGGTTAACCCGCACATTTTGCCTAAGTAAAAATTTTGCTAACCAATCCTCTATTTCATAAGTTTCGTTTATTTCGCTTATGGGCATCGTGTAGAAGTCTTCTTTACTCATCCTGATTTGGACCTCCTCAAATTTCAAGTTGGACACCGCGTAATTGGTTGAATCGCTTAAGTTTTCTACGAAATAGGTTCTTAATGAATCCAATGCCTGTGCTACTCGCTGCTCATTATTGTCGTAATGAGAAATAAGCCCTGCTTTTAGAGAATCAATTTTATGGACATATTTAAGACGGTGGGCTTCTTCCAATTGGTTATTGATGACCTTTTCCAATTCTTCTTCAGCGGTATTACTGACAACAAAGGAAATCGCCGCAATATGAAGGATCGCCATGATGAGAAATATCCGAATAGGTCTAAAGTAGGTCTCGTGTTTCCCTTTAAAGAACTCCTGGGTCAACTTTCCTGGAATGAAAAGGGCGCCTAAGGTCCGCAGTGTTTTGTTATCAATATTGAAAACGGTCTCAAAAAACTCTGCTAGTAGAGTGCGTAGTTTTATCCTTCCTGTGGTGTACTTTTGGCCACATTCGGTGCAATATTTCGCCTTAGGTGCCATCCGACTTTCACAGTTGGGGCACCTTTTTTCTGCATCATCTACTAAGTCGTGTTCCATATTGTGTAGGACGAGTTCAGTTGAGCATAAATTACAGTAATTCGTAGGGAATTCAAATATTTTTAGGAAAATTGACTGTATCTTGAGGAATAAGCACAAACTTCAAAGGACGGGATGGATATCATAAGCGAAATACTGTTTTTCTTTGCTGGTCTGGGTGTGTTCAATGCTGTACTCCTAGCAGGTTTTTTTCTTTTCTTTATTAAACCAAGACGGACTTTGAACCTCATTTTTGGTTGCCTGATACTGATGCTGTGTATCAGAATAGGAAAATCTTTATTTCATGTTTTCATGGAGGTGCCACGTACGATTCGTCAGATTGGTTTGTCGGCCTGCATCTTGGTGGGCCCTCTACTGTTTTTATACCTAAAAGGATTATCTGCAAAGGCAGAGGGCTTAGGTAATAAAGAGGCGCTACATGTTCTCCTTCCTTTTTTGGGTATCCTAGTTTTTGGGATTGCGCGTCCTTATGAGCATTTTGACCAATTATGGAATGAGGTCGTTGTGCAGGTGATCTATCTGGTTTGGATTGCTTATGTTTTGGCCAGTCTGCAGTACATTTTACCTTTATTCCAAGCAGAAAAGAGGAAAAGTTGGACGGCTATCGAAAAGTGGATGCTGCTAGTTTATGGATGTGTTTTTTGGTTATGCTTGGCTTATAATTTAGCATTACACGGTGCCCCGTATTTAGCTGGACCTTTTTCTTTTTCTATCATCTTATATGTCTTATGCATTTATTTAATTCCCACCAAAACGAGGACACAAATTATACACGGCATATCTGAAAAGTATAAAAAACAGAAACTCGAGCATACCCAAGCCGAAACTCTAATCAATGATTTACAGCAATTGATGAAGGAGCAAAACTTATACCTGCAAGCAGATTTAAAAATGCCCCAGGTCGCGGAAGCCATTAGCAGTAGCCCCCATGATCTTTCTCAGGCGCTCAATGGTTTTCTGGGCTTGTCTTTCAATGAGTATATCAATCAATGGAGAATAGAAAAAGCCTGCGAATTGCTCCAAACACAGCATCATCTCAGTATCGAAGGGATTGGCAAAGAGGTGGGCTTTAATTCTCGCTCTGCCTTTTACACCGCTTTCAAAAATACCAAAGGTATAACGCCAGGGGAGTTTAAAAAGCAAAAAGCAGTCTTCGTTTCTAAATGATGTATGCCATCTTACCTATAGATTCAATACACTAACGGGCCCTGCTTTGGTCCTATAAACCTTCCAATTGTCCGTTGTTTTGTCCATTCCTATAATTCAGAACAGCTTGAAGGGCTGATTTTTCGTTGTATTCCTGAATTTCCGAGACTTTTGCCTATGTAACGATCAAAAAATAACTTTTCGATTTTGATGGAATCTTTTGCACCAATGCGGCGTTAAAAAGCCTCGCTGATGCCCTGCATCATCTACGTTTTTTGCCTTTCCTTGGTACAAAATCTTCTCGATCAAAATGCGATACTTATTCTTTGTCCATTACTATGTAATCAAATACCAATTTAGTTATGGCACTTCGGATTTTTATTGTAGCGCTCCTGCTTTGGAATTGTACCGCATCGACGACGACTTTACAAGTTCCTTTACCTGTAAAAGAAGTTGTTTTAGATAGCTTAGCGCATCCTTGGAGTATGGCCTTTATCTCTGCGCAAGAAGCTTTTATTACGGAAAAAGATGGCGACCTATTGCGTGTCCATTTAGGTACGCAAGAAAGAACCGTCATTCAAAATTTTCCTGATGATCTCTTCACACCTTTGACACTGGATTGTGCAGCCTATGAGCCTCGGATCTATCCCACTTCTTTAGATGGTCAAACTATTCGTGGAAATGCGGGCATATTAGATGTGGCACTCGATCCTGATTTTTCTACAAATCAAACCATCTACCTCTCCTATATTTCCCAAAAGGAGAAAACCTATGCTTTGAAGGTGATTAAAGCTGAAGTGGTCGAAGATCGATTGACCAATATTCAGACTTTGCTCAATCCAGGCCCCTACGTGCCAGGTCTATGGCATTTTGGAGGTGGACTATGTATAGTAGGGCAGGACCTCTATATCACCGTTGGAGAGCGTTTGTTTTTTGAAGATTATAAAAAAGGCCTACCCATCGCCCAGGATGTCGCAGATGCAAGAGGGAAAATTTACCGTATTCATTTGGATGGATCTATACCCGATGACAATCCTGATTTTGGCCCCGAAGCTCCGCCTGGATTATTTGCCTTTGGGATTCGGGCAGCCCAAGGGATTACGCAAAGGCCGGAGAGCGGAGAGATATGGTTCTCAGAGCATGGCACTATACAAGGAGATGAACTCAATGTGCTCTATGCAGGAGCTAATTATGGTTGGCCGAATATCACCTCTGGCAAATGGCGCTCTCCAGGTTACGAACCAGCGGAGCTGGAAGATCCAGTTTATACCTATCCACAACACTACTGGTTACATACGGTAGCGCCAACGGGCCTTTGCTTTTACACTGGTAAAGCATTCCCCACTTGGAAGGGTAGCCTCATTGTCCCGGGCTTGTCTAGAGGAAGCCTTTGGCGGATGGTTTTAAATGGTAATCAGATCGTCAGTGCAGAAGAGCTTTTTATGAATGATCGCGTGCGATCTCGAAAAGTCAAGCAAAGTCCTGATGGACAACTCTATTTACTCACCGATGAGGACAATGGAAAATTAATTCGCATCATCAATCAAAATACATTATGATCAGGTCAATTATTTTATCGTTTTTATTCCTTTTTTCTGCTAACTGCATTTCTGCTCAAAGTGATAAGGATTTCATCAGACATACCATCCATAATTACTTTAATGGTACCGCTTTTAATCATATTGAGCAGATTGAAGCCGCATTCTATTCTGAGGCCGTTTTATATTTAGAAAATAGAGAAGGTCAGCTCGTTCAATTTTCTGCTAGCCAATACATCGATTTGTTTAGAAAAAACAAGGCAGGCCAGTTTATTGGAAGGTATAATAAAATCCTTTCTATTGATCAGGAAGGAAATCTGGCCCAAGTGAAGGCAGAGATACTCATGCCAGGGCGCAATCGCAGGTATATCGATGTTTTTATTTTGCGTAGGATGGAACCCCAATTGTGGCAAATTGTGAGCAAGGCTGCTAATAGCAAACCTATTGAATAGGATGAGGAGATATCCCCGCCCGAGAGCAAAGTTCCAGCGGGCGGGGTAGTAAAGGAGGGATGTTTACATTTAGTCCTCAAAAATGCTTTCATCCAAGTTGGGGATGATCTTTAAGGCATTTTTATAGTACATCTTCTTCAGAACCTCATCATCCAGATCTAAACCGTACATTTTCCAGTAGGCGTGATATTTTTTATAATAAGGAAAATACTCATCGGTCGTCTCTAGTACTCTGAAATAAGTGTGGTATTCTTCTGGATTGTAGGCATCTTTTCCAAAAAGAATTCTATCCTGATACTTGGTCAAGAACTTTTTGGCATGCCTAGGTTGGCGACCCAATTCTGCAATGATCGCTCCACATTCCACGTACATATTCGGCATCTCCTCCAACAATTGTTCTAAGGTGTCTAGGTTATTGGCGAACCACCCAAAATGGGCATTGATAAAGGTAGTATTGGAGTGTTTACGGAAGATGTCGTGCTGCTCGCCGATAATCGTTTCCCAGGGAGCGGGGTTGTCAGGTCCTCTTTTTCTACGCGAACGCAACTTCAATTCTAGCCACCGCTCATTATTCGAATCGTGCGGCTCCCAAAAAGACTTAGGGTCGGCAGCGTGGATTAAAACGGGAATACCCAGCTCTCCGCACTTGGCCCAGACATCATCTAGCCGTGGATCGTTGATCTTGATCCGGTTGCCGGCTTTATCTTTATTGGTCATCCCTTGACTTTTATAGATTTTAAGACCTCTTGCGCCATTAGCTACGTCGTATTCCAGCTGCTGAACGGTAGCGGTAGTGAAATCTGGATCATCAATACTCTGAATATTAATATTGGTGAAGACCACGACTCTATCTTCATGCCCAGATTTTTTGATGTGATCGGTGATGTCTTTTAAAGCTTTGCCGCCCCGCCCACTAAGATTGACAATAACGCCCATATTTAATTCATCCATTTCCTTGACCAACTTGTCCAAATCCATGGTGGCCATGCGCCAATGGTGGGAGTGTACATCAATGAATGGGAATTTGGCCGAAGTTTTCGGGTTTTCGGGTACGACTAAAGTAGATGGAGGATTGTACTCCTCAAAACCCATCTCCTGCGCTTGGATAAAAGTCGCGGCGAATAGAAAGCTTAGAATTATGGATAAGTTTTTCATACGAGTTCTTTTCAGAAAATTTTAAAATGACTTCAATATAAGAAGCTATTTGAATTTGACTATAATACTTTTCTTCTATACAATACCTGAGAACCATAATGCTTGAATAGCTATTTTAATTACATTTGAGTAAATATGATTCACGAAGATGTCGATGCGTAAAAAAAAGAAATTCTTCGATCTTTATACCTTACCTAGCAACTTTCTCAATCTGAGGGTAGCGGTCTTGTTATTAGTTCTGGATATGATTATCGGCACGGTGGGCTATATGTGGATTGAAGGCTATAGTCTTTTGGATGCCTTCTATATGGTCGTGATCACTATTTCTACAGTTGGTTATTCGGAAATTCAGACTTTGGATCCGGCCGGCAAGCTCTTTACGGCCTTGTTCATTATTATCAATATTGGTTTGATCGCTTATCTGCTAGCGGTCTTTTCTTATTATGTAATTCAGGGAGAGATTTATAAAAAATGGCATTTCTATATGATTTCTAAAAGAGTAAACAAACTTAAGGACCACGTCATTTTGTGTGGTTATGGAAAATATGGGCGAGAAATATCCTCTCACTTTGAAGAGCACAAGATACCTTTCGTAGTCATTGATTTTAATGAGGAAAAGATAGAGGATTTGCAGACCTCCAACAAGAAATACCTCTATGTACAGGGAGATGCTACTCAAGACGAGACGCTGCAAGAAGCCAATATTGAACGCGCCAGCGCCCTAGTGGCCGCTTTAGGAGATGATACTGACAACTTGTTTATCGTATTGACTGCTCGCCAACTTAATAATAAACTGACCATTGTCAGCAGAGCCAATAACCCTAAAACTCAACGAAAATTAACTTTAGCCGGCGCAGATAGGGTAGTGATGCCAGAGCAGATCGGTGGATTCTATATGGCCACTTTGGTGACCAAGCCCGACGCGCTAGAGTTTTTCTCCCTCATCACTAATGAGTACCAAAATGATGTAAGCTTTGAAGAAATCCACTACGAAGAAGTCCCGAATAACTGCCGCAACAAATCTATTCGGGACCTCAATATTCGAAAAGCTACTGGAGCCAATATTATAGGATACAAAGATTTTGAAAACAAATACCAAGTGAATCCAGATCCTGACGTTGTACTACGACCAGGTAGCAGTTTTATCGTACTAGGTAGTAGGGAGCAACTAGATAAACTCAATGGGCATTTGGAGTCCCTATAAGCTTAGTATCTTCTTACTTCTCCCGCGATTACGGTTTTTACATTTTTAACTTCGGGGTCCCCTTTGTACCAGATAGATCCTCCTGTATTAGCCGCAGCTTCAAGTAGTTCTAAGGCGACTACTGTAGCCCGTCCACCAGTATTTGTTCTGATATAGGTCTTTTTAGCATCGAGATAGGTGCCATCATATTCCCCTCCGGTACCTACCTGCATATCTTGTTTGTCTGCTTTACCTTCTAACTCAAGAATGCCTCCTTCTGTAGCACCACCTTCGAGATTTTGGACCTCAATGCTCAATTCTATTCGCGCACCGCTGGTGGCTTTTAAATCAAGAAAACTAGATTCCAGTAAATCTTCACTTTCTACGGTAGCGCCAGCATTGGCTCTAATATTATTGAGGTCTTTGTAGGTGACATAAGCTTTGATGACCTCGTCTCGATACATCCAACTTTCTAAAACTCTTAGCCGGAGAATACCTCTTTGGACTTTGACAGAAACCTTGTCGTAGGGCATGCCGTCGACGTATAGCTCGACTTTATTTTCGCTGCCTTTTTCCAGCATCACTTCAATATTGCCTGTCACAAAAAGGCCATCGAAGGATTCAGGGCTGATCGATTTTTGGGCAAAAGCAGCTAGGCTGAAAACAGAAAAAAGCAGGATTAGGATGGATTTATTGATTCTCATAATAACAGTATTTTATAATTAGACGCCTATGTCGGCATTCTCCCCCTATTTTTAGGGCGCTTTATTTTTTGTGTCGGCTATTTTTTCGATTTTTGCAAGCACAAAAGAAATCGTTTCTAGACAAGTTCTTGTAATAAGTAACGGACAAAGGATAAGTCTCGCATTTTGATTGAGAAAGATTCCATCAAAATCGAAAAGTTATTTTTTGATCGTTACTAAATGGAACGATATAAGTAGAAGCAGGGTTGATTACCCAATTGATAAACACAAAAGACATGGCAGAACAAGATCATTTTAAGAAACTAGTAGCACACTGTAAGGAGTATGGGTTTATTTTCCAGTCTAGCGAAGTCTACGATGGATTAGGTGCCGTCTACGATTATGGTCCCTATGGTGTAGAACTGAAAAACAATATCAAGAAATATTGGTGGGATTCTATGGTGAAGATGCATGAGAATATTGTCGGTCTTGATGCCGCTATTTTTATGCACCCCAAAACCTGGAAAGCTTCTGGTCACGTCGATGCTTTTAATGATCCTTTAGTTGATAATAAGCAAAGCAATAAACGCTATCGCGCCGATGTACTGATCGAGGATGCTATGGCGAAGATTGAAAAAAAGATCAATAAAGAAGTCGCAAAAGCTAAAAAGCGCTTTGGAGATTCCTTTGATGAAGCGCAGTTTCGATCGACCAACCCACGGGTTTTAGCAAATCAAGAAAAGCACGATACGATCAGAGATCGCCTCGCAACGGCTATGACCGATGGTGATATGGATGGACTCAAGCAGCTGATCCTCGATCTGGAGATCGCCTGCCCAGAAAGTGGTTCTAGAGAGTGGACCGACGTACGTCAATTCAATTTGATGTTTTCTACTCAATTAGGGAATATTGCGGGTAGCGAAGGCAAACTGTACCTGCGTCCGGAGACGGCACAGGGTATCTTTGTGAACTTCCTCAATGTACAAAAGTCTACGCGGCAGAAGATTCCTTTTGGTATTGCACAGATCGGAAAGGCTTTCCGGAATGAAATTGTAGCCCGCCAGTTCATCTTTCGTATGCGAGAGTTTGAACAGATGGAGATGCAGTTTTTTGTACGTCCAGGAGAAGAACTAAATTGGTACGAGTATTGGAAAGAGACCCGCCTGAATTGGCACAAGGCACTGGGACATCCAGTGGAGAAGCTGAGGTTCCACGATCACGACAACTTGGCGCACTATGCTAATGCGGCAGTAGATATCCAGTTTGATTTTCCTTTTGGATTTAAAGAATTGGAAGGAATTCATAGCCGTACTGATTTTGACCTAGGAGCACACTCGGAATTATCGGGTAAAAAGATGACATACTTTGATCCGGAAATGGATAAGAGTTATGTGCCTTTTGTAGTAGAGACTTCGATTGGAGCTGATCGTATGTTCTTGGCCACGATGTCTCATGCTTTACAAGAAGAGGTGGTACCAGATGCTAAGGGGAAAGATTCTACAAGAGTTGTTTTGAA
Organism: Saprospiraceae bacterium; assembly: GCA_042095835.1. GTDB lineage: Bacteria > Bacteroidota > Bacteroidia > Chitinophagales > Saprospiraceae > DATFKA01. Next base: position 672 of record JBELML010000041.1, on the reverse strand, counting down.
ACTGCATCCAGCGATTGCTCCGGTGAAGGTAGCTGTACTTCCACTCTTAAGAAATAGAGAAGAGCTAACCGATAAAGCCAGAGCTGTATTTAATGACCTCCGTTTTGCTTTCAATTGTCAATACGATGAGAAAGATGCGATTGGTCGTCGCTATCGCAGGCAAGATGCAATTGGTACACCTTATTGTGTAACTATTGACTTTGATACGCTTGAAGATAATACGGTGACGATTCGTGAGCGAGATACCTTGAAACAAGAACGCGTGCCGATCGATCAAATTGAAAGTATCGTTGCCGATAAAGTAAGTATGAAAAACTTGTTGGCATAAGAGATCAATCAGGAAAAAAATACTTTGTATGGGAGCCATCTCGAATGTTTCGGGGTGGCTTTTTTTGAACTATATAAGGGCATTGGAGAATATGAACCATATAAGGGATTATAAGGGCATTTAAGGCTTTTTGAACCACATAGTGCAGATAGGAAACATAGAAACCCTGAACCACCTACCAAATAAAACATAGCACATAGCACATAAAACATAGCACATACTAGATGTAGCAGGAGCTATGTTTCCTATTAGGGTAAACGCATTAGAATAAAAACTTAAAAAGAAATGGTTATTTCTCGAAATTAAGTGTGAAAAAGATCATAAGTGAAGTGCGGGATGCCGCC
>JBELML010000040.1:0-41844 GCA_042095835.1 Saprospiraceae bacterium | reverse complement strand
CTTTTTCACACTTAATTTCGAGAAATAAGCATTTCTTTTTAAGTTTTTATTTTAAGGCGTTTGCCCTATTACTAAGTAATCCGCCTCAAATTCCAATTTTGGGGTCTCAAATCATGTTTTGCCACGCTGATACGCCTGTTATACCTGCATATTTGTGGTGTTGGTTATCGAAAGTACTTTTCGGCATAACCACAATTCTTCATCACAAACATTGGTAAACATGTACAACAAGATCATCCTTTTCCTAGCCTTAATAAGTCCTTTTACAATATTTGCGCAAATGGATTTCAGCTACCCTACTGCTGATGGCGAGGTAGAAATCAATCAGCGTATGCAAGAACTTGGCATCCCTGGCGTAAGCATCGCCGTTATAAAAGATGGCCAAATACATACCGTGATGCAATGGGGTCAAGCAAATCCGAATACTGGGGCCACCGTTCAGGCAACAACCCTGTTCCAAGCTGGAAGTATGACCGCTGGTTTAACCGGCATTGCCGTCCTAAAAGCGGTAGAAGAAGGTAAAATTGACCTTCAGACAGATATCAATCAATATCTAACTAGCTGGAAACTACCTGAGAACAAATACACCAAAAACGACCCCGTAACCGTCCTTGATCTTTTGCTAAAACGCCGCGGTTTCACTCAAAACCAGAAGCCCAAAGGCTATGCGCAAGGTACAGCCCTACCCAGCTTGCTTGAAGTATTAAATGGTTTGGGGAATACCAAAGCGGTGAAGTTGAGGTCAGGTACACATCAGCAAGAAAATTACAGCTTTGAGACGGAGGTTATTTTGCAACAACTTTTAGAAGATGTCTATAATCAAAAATTCCAGGAAATCATACAAACGCAGGTCATGATTCCCGCTGGAATGAAGAACTCAAGCATCCAGGTTTTGTTAGACGAAGAGGCCAAATCTAGAGCAGCTATTGGTTTCGATGAGGCTAATAAAATGATACCCGGAGGCTGGAACATCTATCCTGAATCTGCATCAGCTGGTCTTTGGACAACCGCAGAAGATTATGCCAAAATGATCCAACAACTACTCCTGGCCTACCAAGGAAAAGAAGGACAATTGTTGAGTCCAGCTATGGCTAAACAAGCCTTGACCAAAGCCCACAACAGCAAAGCAATGCTCTATAACAATTGGGGTCCTGAAGCCAATTTTGGCTACGGTGGTGCACCAATGGGTTACTATGCCACCTTCGAGGCCAACCCTGAACAAGACTGGGCAGTCGTCATCTTGTGTAATAAATTTCTACAGTGGCGCTTTGTCAATGAGTTAAGAGCAGGTCTAAAAACCAAATTTGAATTAGGTAAATAAGTAAAAAAATCATCCGATCATGATACATAGAATCGTTCTTCTTTTTTTGATGTGCTTTAAACTTGGGCAAGTATTGGCTCAGGAAGAAAGAATGCTGGTCTTCTTACAATCTGGAAGCGATGAATTCTTTCGCAGCAACACGCTGGAACAGTTAGAAGAGTACAGCAAATTAGAGCAAATAGAACTTGTCGTAAAAGAAGTCAATGAGGCATTGCCTGCCTCCATTACTACCACTCCGGCCATCGTTCTACAGACGCCAAAAGGTAATGCCATCTACGCGGGCCGATATGCGGAGATCAATACAATCAAAAACTTTGTGAGAGTAGCCAGAATCAATCCCCAAAGAGACGATCTCTTCCAAAAACCAGCAGTTTGGGTCAAAAAAGAAGGTCGATTTCAAACAGCTATTGCTTTAAAAGTGACCGCTATGCAAGGCGATAAAACAACTGTTCTACAAAAAGAATTAGAGCAAATGCTTAAGGCAGGTATTTCTGTAGGTTTGGATGGGTTTAGCTATCAGCAAAACGCAGCATTACAGCGAAGTGATCGCTTATTCTACCTAGACCTACATCCCTACATTGATGAGCATGGAACCGTCTATATCAGCTCCGCTATTTTCTCTCAATTCAGTTGTATTGATCCAATTGATGAGCAGTTTGATCAACCTTGGTCAGCTAATACGAAGGAGCTCCAAAACCTTGGACAAGAGATCGGGCAAGCAACAGCTGCGTTCATCGCTCAGACGCTCACTAATTCTACGATTGGAGATGCTTGGACGGCTGTTCCCAAGCGCATCAAACAGCAGTCTCTACAAGAAATGGGATATCCTCTGCCTGAAGACAAAACGGGTAGACCCAACATCGAATTCCCTACAAGCAGTGTACCGATGACCTGGAATATGAGCGGTGCAATCAACGAAAAAACGCCCATCATACAATTTAATTTCCTCGCACCGCTCGATCGTTATGCGGGTGAAGTCAGAAAGGCCAGCGGTTCGATGACCTTCAAGAATGCGAATGAACTGCAAGCAGGTGCCTTCGTAGTTGATGTCAAAAGCCTAACGATGGGTATGGAATCTTTTGACGCTAAGGTGCTCAAGACTTATGTCAAGGCCAAGCGCTATCCCAAAAGTAGTTTTGAGTTTGAGCAAATCCGCTTGAATACTTCCCTTTCTTGGGGACAAACGACTACTGCGGCGGTCAACGGCACCTTCGAAATGATGGGCAAACAACATCCAGTAACGATGAATGCACTGTTCACTCCAAGTGTAGATGTAGATGGCCAGGCCATTATGATTATTCAGGCCGATTTCAGTCTCAACATCACCGATTTATTTGGCATCAAAGGTCCGGATGGGCCTAGTCCAGCCAAAAAAACGCTATCCTTTAATTTAAATTTTCTAATGAAAGCCACTGATAAGCAGGCGGGCTTATAAATCTAAAAATCATGTCTAAAAGAAATGTAATCTTCTCTATCATCGCCGTATTTGTAGTATTGACTCTTTCCAGTTTTGTAGGTTATGACAATGAAATAATGGAGGCTCCGGGCCGCATAGAATTCATTGGCGAAGCAGGATCACCCAACCTGTTTGTTTTCAAAAAATGGTCCATTGACAAAGCCGAAGTACCAGCCGGCGACATGGAAAAAGTACAGGTAGAATTAACTATCGAAACGGGGTCTTTAGCTACAGATTGGAAAGATTTAGAGAAAAATATTCGCAAGAAAAAAGACTATTTCTACGCCAGAAAATTCCCTAAAGCTACGGTCACCATTGATGGTGCGACTCGCCAAGATGACGGCAGCTATACCACAGATGCGATGCTGACCTTAAAAGGAATCACGAAACCTGTCACCTTGACTTTTACGGCTAGTGAAGAAGCGCCTTACTTGATCAAAGGTACAGGAGTGGTGAAGCGCCGGAAGTTCGACTTTACTGGCGGTGGTCCAAAAAATGAAGTTCCTGTGAATTTCGAATTGACCCTTGGAGAATAGGGTTTGCAGTAGCCCAGCCAGGATAAACTCCAGGCATCTACCAAAGAAGCTTGTGCATAAGCTAAGCGATAAGAAAAGAATCAAAAGGAAAATCCTATTTTTGGCTAGACAAATTTCACTAATAATGAGAATCCTAGCCGCCACCTTTGTTTTGATCACTTTTTCGTCTGTACTTCATGCTCAAGCTTCTTTTATAAAGGAGTACCAACAGAAATGGAATAATAACAAGGACTATACCTTGGAACTTGCCGAAGCTATGCCAGCAGAATTCTATGATTTTGCGCCAGCTGATGGTCAACGAACCTTTAAAGAACAATTACTCCACATCACTAGTAATATGGCTTGGCTGACCAGCTCCTATTTAGGGGGCACCAAGGTCGAAGGGGATTTAAAAAACACCGACCTATCTAAAGCACAAGTCATAGACATCCTGATTAATGCCTTTGATCTGGCAGCTGATGCCGTAAATAAACTCCCCGCAGAAGAACTGGAAACTTCCGTCAAATTCTTTGCTGGCCCGATGAGCAAACGACAAATCCTGGTGCTGATGAATGATCATCTCGTTCATCATCGTGGGCAAATCATCACTTATGCGCGTATGAAGGGTGTAAAAGCACCCAAATACCGTGGATGGTAAACCCTAAATTAAACTTACATCACTGATCACTTCCAGTAGTGCAGGACCATCATGAGCGAGCACCTTTTGCATTGCCTCCTCTAGCTCTTCTTTTTTGCTCACTCGAATGCCTAGTGCTCCACAGCCATTGGCATATTCCGCAAAATTGGGATTGCTCAAGGAAGTTGCCCAGACATCAAATTCTCCTGAGCGCTGCTCCTTGGAGATTTTACCGAGTTCATTATTATTGAGAATTATGGCTTTGATGGGCATATTGTAGTGCACCGCTGTTGTCAATTCTGCCAGGTATTGACAGAAACCACCATCTCCAGCAACCGCTATGACCGGCCGAGTATCTTTGACCGCAGCCCAGGCACCCATCGCAGCAGGAAAGGCAAAACCAATAGAGCCCAAATAACCAGACATTAGGAAACTGTGGGCCTCTGGCTCAAAATACCGGCCAAAAGAATAGGCATTATTCCCTACATCTACACACATCACGGCATTTGCTGGTGCCAAGCGAGTCAAGGCATCGAAAGTGGCAATAGAGCTAATCCCTTGGCCTCTATCTTCTAACAATCGCTTTTGTTTTTCCGCTCGCCAAATCTCCCATCTATGTGCGATTTCTTGCCTATGATCTATTTTATTATCTACCTCTTTGATATCCTCTAAAAGCATCGCAACCGTAGCTGAAATTTCTCCCCATACGGGCGCATCTATTTTATGGAATTTACTCAATGCTAAAGGATCAAAATCAATTTGAATAGTCGGTTTCTTGGGTGTGATGCCTGTATGTTTAGAAAAAGAAGCCCCAATCACGATGAGCAAATCCGATTCGTTCATAAAATAGGAAGCGATAGGCGTACCGCTACGGCCCAAAACACCACATCCTAAAGGGTGGCTATCGGCAATCAGGCCCTTAGCTTTGAAAGTGGTGACCACAGGACATTGCAGTCGTTCGGCCAGGGCTTTGATCTTGTCCATATTAAAACGTGCACCGTGACCGACTACAATTAAGGGCCGATTGGAGGCATTTATTATTCCGAGTGCTTGCTCAAAAGCAGCTTTGGGTGGAAAAATTTCCATAGCGGCCATTCGGCCATCTGCCGTCTGAGCTTTGGCGTTCTCATCTGCTGGCAATACCTGTACCTCATCGGGGAAAGTAAGGTGAGAAACATCCCTCTTTAAAATCGCGTGCTTGACTGCCAGCGTCATCAATTCGGCATGCTTACTAGAGGCTTGAACACGGTGATTGAATGCAGCTACCGAACTGAAAGCATCTACCAAATCCAGTTCTTGAAAATTTTTAGTGCCCAAAACCTGGGTATCTACCTGACCAGTTAGGGCTAAGATAGGGGCTCGATCTACTTTAGCATCCCAAAGTCCAGTAAACATATTCGTGGAGCCCGGCCCAGCGATGGCAAAACAGGCAGCTGGACGGCCAGTGAGTTTCCCATAAGCAGAGGCGGCAAAGGAAGCGGCCCCTTCGTGGCGAATACCAATAAACTTCAGCTTCCCTTTTTCTTCTTGTCTACGCAGAGCATCTGCAAAACCTAGGTTGGAATGGCCCACCATACCGAATACCGAATCGATTCCCCAATTGACCATCGTCTCTGCCATAATATCAGATACCGTAGTCTGGTGGGGAGCTTCCTCAGGTAGCCCAATATAGATACCATCTGCGCGCTCCTCAACCTCAAAGGTATCGATGCCATCCTCGAATCCTCCGGGAGACTTACCCGTACAAGGATGAAAATCCCAACCATGCCAAGGGCAGCGCAACCAACCTTTTTCTATACTCCCCTCTCCTAGTGGCCCTCCTTGGTGTGGGCATTTATTATCTAGAGCACATAATTTGCCCTCGTAATGGGTTAAGCAAATGCCTTTATGTCCAGCGGTGACTGTCATTACGCGACCTTCTAATGGTTTATCTTTGAGATTTAAAACCTTATGCCATACGAGATTTTGCGCTGCCATTGTTCTATTTTAATTTCTACATAGGGAAAACGCACCAAAAAATTACCCTACAATTTTTTATAATTCCTACTGAAACTCCAATTCAAAACCGCTCTGGCATCTTCATTTTTGTCATTCGATACAAAAACGAAGCAAAAAAATCTTGCCTAGCCAAACTCGCTCCGCTCAAACAATGCCTAGGCGGCCTCCCGCACTTCACTTATGACCTTTTTTGCACTTAATTTCTAGTAATAACCATTTCTTTTTCAGTTTTTATTTTAATGCGTTTATCCTAATTTCTATGTTAAAGGATGCTTTAATATATAACAATCCTTAAGCATAGTTTAATCAAAGGCAGATAATGCACCTAATTCCCCTTTTGAATAGAAAGGCTGGCTAGGTATTTGTTACCAATCGGTCCCTCTTGGTCTAGGTGGCCTACAAAAAATACTTCCCCATTATTTCTCATACCTATAAATACGTGCTTCCCAGGGTCGTAAAGTATCTGCCTCATGATCGTAGTTACTCATCAGCAATTCTAAGTTGGGTTTGGGCTTGGGAAAATCTGCCTGATCTTCATTCGTAAAATTGAGTACGATGTAATAGCCTTGGTCTTTATCCTCTCTGAGATAGGCAAATAATTGCTCGTTCTCCTTGATTAGAGGTTGATAATCTCCATAGACGAAAGTCCGATGCGCTTTACGGAAGCTAAGCATCTTTTTATAAAAAGCATGGATGGAAGTAGGATCATTAAGCGAAGCGGCAACGTTGATCTCCTGGTAGTTTGGATTGGCTTTAATCCAAGGAGTACCATTCGTAAAACCAGCATTAGCAGAAGTATCCCATTGGATAGGAGTACGTACATTATCCCGACCTTGTACATGTACAATCTTGAGTAATTCTTCCAGGTCCTTGCCATTTTCTTTATAATCCTTGTAGGCATTGATGGTTTCTACATCGCGGTAATCATCTAAACTTGGAAAAGCTACGTTGGTCATCCCAATCTCTGATCCCTGATAGATACAGGGCGTTCCCCTGAGGGTCAAGATCAGAATGGCCAGCATTTTTGCTGATTCTTGATGGAAGTCCTTATCATTAGCGAAGCGAGAGACCATCCTTGGAAAATCGTGGTTATCCAAGTAAATATTCAGCCAGCCGTCATCTCCTATGGCAGCATCCCAATCATCGAATACCTTTTTAAAAGTAGACAGTGGAACATCGACAATATCAAATTTACCTCCAGGACCATGATCGATAAACATATGGCCAAAATGGAAGATCATATTCAACTCGCGGCGATCTTTACCAACGTATAAATTGGCCTGTTCAGGAGCAATACCAACACCTTCTCCAACCGTCATAATATCGTAGTGTTGCAGTACCTCCTCGTGCATTTCTTGTAAGTATTCATGTACACGAGGGCCATTGGTGTAGAGCGTAGCAATGACATTATTAAAATCACTAAAATCAGCATCAGGAAAATCCAGAAACTTAGAAATCATAGGAATGACATCCATTCTAAAACCATCAACGCCCTTATCTAACCAAAAGCGCATCAATTGATAGACTTCTTGTCGCACTTTAGGATTCTCCCAGTTCAAGTCGGGCTGTTTCTTGGTAAACAGGTGCAGGTAATAAGCTTCAGCGACCGGATCCCAATCCCAGGCAGGTCCTCCAAATAAAGATAACCAATTATTGGGTTTTTCTTCTTTGAAATGGTAATAGTCGCGATAGGGACTATCCTTGGATTTACGGGCTTCTTGATACCACTGGTGTTCATCAGAAGTATGGTTCACCACCAAATCCATCAACAATCGCATACCTCTCTGGTGGATAGCTGCCAGCATCTCGTCAAAATCGGCCATGGTGCCAAATTCATCCATAACGCTATAGTAATCGCTAATGTCATAGCCATTATCATCATTCGGAGACTGATAGATCGGAGAGAGCCAAATAATATCGACACCCAAATCTTTGAGGTAATCCAGCTTTTCGATAATACCTCTTAAATCTCCTACTCCGTCATCGTTACTATCATTGAAAGATCGAGGGTAAACTTGATAAATAACAGATTCTTTCCACCAGGTCATGAGCAATTATTTAATGTTGTTAAAGAGAGGTGATTAAGACATAGAACAAAGGTATCGTTCCATTATGGACACTTTATTAAGCACATCAGCGCTCTGCCAAAGCGGCGTCTCAATCGGATGGCTAATGTAGTAGAAAAATTAAATATTCGTTAAGAGGAAACCAGAAAATCTATTTTACTGTTGATGCAAGTGAGTTTAAACATACTTTATTGAAGATTTACCACAGGCAGGATTGTATTCGACTTATGAATCGATGGAGTGCGCAGCGCAGGCCCTTCCTCTTTTTTACTGATTTTGAAGGCAATCAGGGTTCAGTCATTCCCCTAGATGAGGTTGATGATCGAACATTGCGGTTTCAATTTCCTAGGGCAAACAACAAGCCTTCTACTCTACCTGCTTTAAAAGTATACCCGCAAGGCTTCCTAGAGAAGGATCCCATCTCCTTTGCTGTTTATGAACAAGCCTTTGCACAAGTTCAGAAAGAAATTAATGATGGAAATTCCTACTTGCTTAACTTAGCGTTTCCAACCAAAATCCAAACAAACCTCAGCCTTTTTGAGATTTTTGCCCATACACATGCGACCTACAGTATATGGTGGAAAGACCATTTTACTTTTTTCTCTCCTGAATCCTTTGTACAGATCAAGGATGGTCATATTTCATCTTATCCTATGAAAGGAACCATCGATGCGAGCATCCCAGAGGCTGCTGATCGTTTATTAAACAATCGGAAAGAAAAGGCTGAGCACGCTACCATTGTAGATTTGATCCGTAATGATCTGAGTAAGATTGCTAAAAAAGTGCGGGTCGATCAATATCGCTACCTCAGTAAATTGGCTACCGATCAGGGTGAGCTCCTACAAACTAGCTCAAAAATCAGAGGGGAACTTCCGCCTGATTACCATCAACAACTTGGTGATCTATTCTTTGAGCTTTTACCAGCTGGCTCTATTTCAGGTGCTCCAAAAGCTAAAACCCTCGATATTATCAAAGCTGCTGAAGCTTACGACCGAGGATTTTACACAGGTGTAGCCGGCCTTTATGATGGAAAAAACCTAGATAGCTGTGTGATGATTCGTTTTGTCGAGCAGCAAGATGATGGCTTGATTTTCAAAAGCGGAGGTGGCATTACAGCGCAAAGTCAAGCACTAGAGGAATATGAAGAGATGATTCGCAAGGTATACCTGCCTTTTCAATTCAACGAAAGCCTAATCGAATGTTTGTAGAATCGATCAAATTGAAGGACGGGAAGATTTCCTTGCTAGATTATCACCAAGAACGTATTGATCGAACCTTACACCACCTACAAATCGAACAACAGCTATCGCTTTCCTCGATTCTTAAAAACTATACTTTCCCACAAAAGGGCTTCTATAAGATTCGTGTGCTATATGGCGATACTATTTCTGTAGAATGTACGCCTTACGAAATCCAACCGAAACGTCGTCTGCAAATGGTTTATGATGACCACATCGACTATACGTTTAAACAGACAGACCGATCGAGGCTCCAAGAATTGTACCATCGAAGAGGATCCACCGATGATATTATTATCATAAAAAACAAGCTTGTTACCGATAGCTACTACGCCAATTTGGCCTTTCTCAAAGAGGGAAAATGGTTTACGCCGGAATTACCTTTGTTAAATGGCACTAAACGAGCCTATCTACTAGATCAGCAGCAAATAGTAGCGGCTACCATCTATGCCGAAGACATCCCACAATATGAAAAAGTCGCTCTTTTTAATGCCTTGATCGATTTAGAAGATGAGTTGTGGATTTCTACGCAAGACATTTTGAAATAATCTTTACTTTTGGGAAAATTTTCTACCTATGGTACCAGAGCAGCACGCCATCCAAGCCACACAATTTGATCTACCGGGGCAAAAAGCCTTTTACAAAGGAAAAGTACGAGATGTATATACTCTTTCTGATGATCGTTTGGTTATGGTCGCATCGGATCGGATTTCGGCCTTTGATCATATCCTCCCGCGAGCCATTCCCTACAAGGGCCAAGTACTCAACCAGATTGCTACCTATTTTTTACAAGCGACTCAAGATATTGTACCGAATTGGCTAGGCAGTGTACCAGATCCCAATGTAGCCATTGGTAAAGCATGTGAACCCTTTAAAATAGAGATGGTTATCAGGGCTTATCTAGTCGGGCATTCCTGGCGCGTGTACAAAAGTGGTGGCCGCGTTTTATGTGGTGTATCCATGCCAGAAGGTATGCAAGAAAACGAAGCCTTTCCATCGCCGATCATCACTCCTGCCACCAAAGCCGAAGAAGGTCACGATGAGGATATTTCCAAAGAAGAGATTATTGCTCAGGGTATTGTCAGTGCCGAGGATTACGCCTTGCTAGAAAAATACACCTACGCACTTTTTGCAAGAGGTAGTCAAATGGCTGCTGAAAGAGGTTTGATTCTGATCGACACCAAATATGAATTTGGTAAAAAAGATGGGCAAATCTATTTGATTGATGAAATACATACGCCTGATAGTTCTCGATACTTTTATGCGGAGGGCTACGAAGAGCGATTAGCCAAAGGAGCGCGCCAGAAGCAATTATCTAAGGAGTTTGTCAGAGAGTGGTTGATGGCCAATGGTTTCCAAGGTTTAGAAGGGCAACAGATGCCCGCGATGCCTGATGATTTTGTTTGGGAAGTATCGGAGCGCTACATTGAGCTTTATGAGAAAATAACCGGCTCCACCTTTGAAAAAGCAGATACCTCTGCTATTATGGATCGAATTCATCAGAATATTTTAAATGGGCTTTAGAGCGTGCTCTAAACCCTCAATTCTTGTTGCTGCTTTGTCAGATTAAGTCACTTTTGTCATATCGAGAAAGGTGATATGTATTCTATCAAAAATTTTGATTAATTTTGGTACATCCCTTCTATTACAATGTGCCTATTTCAAAAATTGATCGTCTAAATATTTAGGTACAAGAAACCGATTAAAAATTCCATAAACATGCGGCAGTTGAACATACGCTACTTGGCAATTTGCCTTTTACTAAGCTTTGGTCCCCTCCTATCTGCTCAAGAATCAGATCAATCCCAAGTATTTCAGATCAAAAGGTCTGTACAAGCTCAAGGGCCTTATGAGTCAATCGAGGCTCGAAGTGGGGCGGGTACACAATCTTGCGAATGCATTGCTCCAGTAAATGGAGCATTATTGATCTGTGACGACTTCGAATCTTATACCGAAGGCGAGGCTTTGACCACACAGTCCAATCTATGGCGCCTTTGGCCAGGAGCTAATCGCGATGCACTAGTAGACCGTAGTGGTCGCAATAAATATATCCTGTTGGATCATCAAGGTGGTACAGAATCTGATGTCTTACTAGATTTGGGGAATGTCACTTCTGGCACCTATGAGTTGAGCTTCCGATTATGGACTTTCTCGGGCACCAGTGGCTATTTCAACATCCAACACAACAGCAATTTCGCCTCCAATAGTCAAGCCAACTGGGCTTATCATGTACAATTTAACAATGGTGCCGGTTTGATCAGGATCGGAAGTTTTAGCAGTCCTATTTCAGAGGGATCTTTTTCTTATACACCAGACAGTTGGAATACCGTCACTCAAACCTTTGACTTGGACAATGATATCGTGCAATTGACCATCAATGGACAGCTTTTGGGTAGCTGGCAATTTAGCGCTGGTAGCTTAATCCAAGAGAAGCGTTTGGGAGCGCTTAACTTCTTTGCGAATGACAATTTCAACGCGCGATTTGCAGTAGACAATGTCTGCTTCACCCAGGTAGATGGAGTGATTGAGCCCAAGGAGCCCAATTTGAGTTGTGTAAACCAAGGAGATATCCGCGTAGAAAACGCCGACTTAAGTATTACGGGTATTCAGGTGGAGAACTCTGGAGAAGGCCCAGCCGAGGCTACTACACTTGGTTTCTACCTCAGTACCAATACCAATTTCACTGTCAATGATTTTCTCATTGCCACCCAAGCTATTCCAGCATTAGAAGCAGGAGAAAGCTATACTTTCAATTTTGAAATGGATTTGACCGACGCAAATGTGCCCGATGGTTTTTACTATTTGGGGTATATTTTGGATTATCCAGATGCCGTTGCAGAATCTGATGAAACAGATAATAATAATTGCGCCTGGACCAACCTACGCTTTCAGTTTATCACCGAGGAGAGAGACCCTAATCTCACCTGTGCAGCAGCTGGCAATTTTGCCTTACAGAACCAGGTGCTCAGCATCAGTAATCTACAAATCGCCAATAATGGTAATGCCTTAGCAAGTACTACAGAGATAGGTGTCTACCTGTCTGCTGATGAAAACATATTAGATACAGACTTTTACCTAGGTGATATTGTTGTGCCTCAAATGGAGCCGGATACGATTATCGGCCTGGAATTCCAAGCGGACTTGAGTACTTTTCCTGAGCTTGCGGGCGGGGATTATTTTGTAGGCTTCATCATTGACTACCAAGACAAGGTTGATGAGTCTAATGAAAATGATAATAACTGTGTATCGGCTAGCTCTTTCACTTATACACCCATTACGCCGGAGCCCAATTTGTATTGTAAAGAAAGTGGCTTCTTGCTTTTTGATGATTTAAAGGTTGCTATCAGTGGGCTTCAAATTGGAAATGATGGCAATATTGGTACTAGTGCTTTTAAGATGGGGCTATTTGTTTCTACTGATAATAGTATAGATGCCAATGATCAACTCATTAATGAATATGAAATACCCAATGTGGGCGCAGAGACCTTCATTCAGTTTACACCTACTGCGAATTTGGGCAACTTGGAGTTGGAACCAGGGACTTACTACGTGGGGCTTGTCATTGACTATGAAAACATCGTCACAGAAAGCGACGAAACAGACAACGCTAATTGCTCCTGGAGCAATAACTCTTTTACGATAGAGCCTCCAGCACCTGTATGTAGCTGTACCAATCCAGTTCAGGAGTTTATCTGTGATGATTTTGAGAGTTATAATCCAGGATTTCTATCCCTACAGTCTGCCTGCTTCCGTACGGCTGACGGTAGCCAAGGGAGTGCTTTGGATGGCATGATTACTACTAGTAGCGCCTATTCAGGCAACCAAGCTTTACAAATCAGAGAAAATGGCCAGACCGATGCGCTTTTCCTTTTAGGCGAAAGGACTTCAGGTACCTTTACTTTAGAATGGGTCATGTATATTCCGTCTGGTAAATCTGCCCGTTACACTATTCAACAGGCACACGATCCAGGCAAAGCACAGCTCGAAATTACATTCGGTACTATCGAACCAGGAGTAGGCTACATAACTGCCTATAATACGGCCTTTAGATATCCTGAAGACCGCTGGTTCCGAATCAAGCAAGTCGTTAATTTGGATCAAAATCATATCAGCGTATACCTACACAATCAATTGATCGAAAGAAGAGTACCATTCTTTACATCATTGGGGAGTGTACAGTTTCTGAGTACAGATTTTGGTAGTACCTATAATATCGACGACTTTGTTTTTGATCCCTTATTTGTGGTAGAAAACACAGCTCCCGAGTTCACCCATCAATGGGCATCTCCTGAGGTTTCCAATGAAAATGCCTTTACGGTTTTTCCCAATCCTGCATCAGATGTATTACAGATTAAGCTAGGGCAAGTTGTCGGTAATAGAACACAACTTATCCTCCAAAATGATCTAGGTCAAATTGTACGGTCCAAGCAGATACCTGAAGGGCAAGTAAAAGCGGAATTAGACGTAGCGGCCCTGCCCCAAGGCATCTATTTTATACGCATGGAGCAAGAGGGAAGACAGCAAATTGTGAAGAAAGTCGTCATTAGGTAGACCTAGGTAAAGATCGAGATACATAGAATAAATAATATTTGTATCTTTTGCCTTATCAATTTTACTTATGGCAGAGTCGAAAATACAGAATGAACTGGCGAGGACCTTCGAGTTAGAAATGCCTTTTGCCAGCAATATGACGGAGTACCTTGATCAGATCATCCCTAATGTCAGGCAGTGGGGAGAAGACCTGTGGGAGATTGAATATTATGAGAACAAAGCATGGCTAGAAGTGAGTGATAGTGATAACTTCAACAATGTAGTGCTACATTTTTTTAATACAGGAGGAGAGTATTTGAGGTCAGTTGAAGGCAATGTAGGTAGTGGCTCCTGGCGCCATATGGAAGAAGCCAATAAGCTGCTACTAGACTATAAAGGTAAAACAGAACTGTATGACCTCGCTTTTCTCAATAAAGACTTTTTCATCCTCAAAAAACACGGGAATCCAGACCGGGTAGGTCAAGCCAAATACTTCATGATGATCACCGAATCCACTGGGCGAAGGCTAGAGTGGCGAGATGCAATGGAGCTACTCTTTAATAATTACCGGACCAATAACCGCTCGTTTCAATACTTGTTGATTATTGTCTTGTTGGTCATTGTGATTGTCGTCATGTTTTCATATTTCTAATATTCACTTCTTTTTTAGCGTGACGACCAGTACGCCAAGAATCACAATACCGGTACCTACAAACTGCAATGGGCCTAATCTTTCTCCAAGAAAAATATAGGCTAGAATAATAGTCGATATGGGGCCTACGCTACCTACAATAGATGCATTCGATGCCCCTATTAAGCGTATGCCTTCTGACACCATAAAAGAGGGAATCACCGTGGCCACAATTGCCATCAGAATGCCCAAAGCGTATACCTGCCAGGCAAAACCGAATAAATCCCACTGATAAAGGATTAAATGCTGAAGGAGGATAGCTATACTCGACATCGTCAAAGCCAGAGAAGTAAATCGTATCGTACCTAGCTTGGGTATGATTTCACCAGTCCCAATTAAAAACATAGCGTAGGCAATCGCACACAGAAAAATCAGAAATCCACCTAAAGCAAAATTGGGCTGATTCGATAGCTGTAAACCTTCAAAAAAAGCCAGCCCAATGCCGATATAAGTCAATACCAAAGCGATGACTTGGCTCCGATATATTGGTTTTTTAAAAAACAGAAAGGAAATTATCACCACTATAGTCGGGTAGAGAAATAAAATCAGGCGCTCCATACTCGCGGTGATATATTGCAAACCTATAAAGTCTAATAAGCTAGCTAGATAATAACCCAGCACTCCAACTCCCGCCAATTGAATCCACTCCTTGCGGTTCATTTTATAGACTTTGGTCTGCTTTCTTCGCCACCACCAATTCATACCTAAATAAAAAGGTAAGGAGAAAGAAAAACGGAGTGCCAGCAGTGATATGCTATCGATCTCGTATTGATAGGCGAGCTTGACCATTACAGCCTTGGTGGAGAATAAAATAGCTCCAAAAAAAACGAGGATTCCTCCAATGAGTTGTTGCCTAAAAATTTGATCCGAGTGATTAGCTGTCATGCTTCCAATTTAGGAGCATCTCAGCTGCAAAGCTTTTGCAAAATTGAAGGTTTTACGATTTGCTATAGCCCTTATTTTTGCTGTATTTTAAGCGCAAAATCCTGTACTGCATTTTTAGATGTGTACCAATTAGGCCCCTATTCATAAAGGTCTATTTCACTCTTTCGAGTCAAAAGCAGTCTATTCGATTTCAAAGAATCAATAAAAATGCCCTTAGTTACGGTTAAGTAACTAAGGGCATTTTATATAGAACTACAGGAAATTATCCTTGTAGTGCTTTTTTCATCGTTTCTCCAATGGTAGCAGGTGAATTCACTACATGAATACCACACTCTTCCATAATCTTCATTTTAGCTTCGGCAGTATCTTCAGCGCCACCGATAATCGCACCAGCGTGGCCCATTGTACGACCTTTAGGAGCCGTCTGGCCGGCAATAAACCCGACTACTGGCTTGGTACCGTGCTCTTTGATATAGTGCGCAGCTTCTGCCTCCATACCACCGCCAATCTCACCTATCATAACGATACCGTCGGTATCAGGATCATTCATCAACAACTCAACAGCTTCTTTAGTAGTTGTACCGACGATTGGGTCACCACCGATACCGATACAAGTGGATTGTCCCATTCCGGCTTTAGTCACTTGATCTACAGCTTCGTAGGTCAAAGTACCTGATCTAGAGACGATTCCGATACGGCCAGGGTTATGGATAAAGCCAGGCATAATACCACATTTAGCTCCACCAGGAGTAATCACACCTGGGCAGTTGGGTCCGATCAGGCGTGTTTCGCGATCTTCGACATAGGATTTGACCTTGACCATATCCTGAACAGGAATACCTTCTGTGATACAAATGATCACTTTGATCCCTGCATCTGCGGCTTCCATTACTGCATCTGCGGCAAAAGCGGGTGGCACAAAAATGACGGAGACATCTGCTCCGACTTCCTTAACTGCATCAGCTACTGTATTAAAAACCGGGCGATCTAGGTGGGTCATACCACCTTTTCCTGGTGTTACTCCACCGACTACATTGGTACCGTATTCGATCATCTGGCTAGCGTGGAAAGAACCTTCTTTACCGGTAATTCCCTGTACAATGACCTTAGAATCTTTATCTACTAAAACTGCCATACAAAGTATTGTTTATTATGTTTGGTTGTAGAAAGGCTAGACAAAACATCCAAGCCTTATACTTTTTGCTTAATTCTCTTCCGATTCATCGACAATGATATACACATCTTCGCCGGGTTTTTTCATGTAATATTTTTCCCTGGCGAGTTTCTCCTTGTCGATTTCGAGTTCAAGACGCTCCTGCTCGGCTACCTCGATTTGGTCCGTATAATATTGCTTCTCTTCTTCTAGTTTATCAACGGTCTTTTGGAGATTCCACTGTGTCCTTACATTGTGGCGATCTCCAAAAGTCATCCAAATCAAGAATAGCATCAGCACGATGAAATAGCGGTTTCTAAAAGGCTTTGGAATCCTTTCTATAAAATCTTCAAGTGAGAATTGACTCATAAGAGAATTGTTTGCCTTGAAAATAAAGCTATTTCAATTGAGATGCTGTATATAGCAGCAAATTATTTTAAAATTGATCTTCCTGGGAAGATCGCCGTGCCTCCAAGTTGCTCCTCGATACGTAGCAATTGGTTATACTTAGCGATCCGATCAGAGCGAGACATAGATCCCGTTTTGATCTGTCCTGTATTAAGGGCAACTGCCAAATCTGAGATCGTCGTATCTTCAGTTTCACCAGAACGGTGGCTCATTACAGAAGTCATAGAGTGGCGAGTGGCCAAGCTAACGGCATCAATAGTTTCTGTTAATGATCCAATCTGATTCACTTTGATCAGGATAGAGTTGGCTGCTTTGGTATCGATACCTTTTTGTAGACGCTTGGTGTTGGTTACAAAAAGATCATCTCCTACCAATTGTACATTCGCTCCGATAGCAGCATTCAATGCAGTCCAGCTACTCCAATCATCTTCATCTAATCCATCTTCGATAGAAAAGATAGGATATTTTTTAGTCCAATCTGTCCAGTAATCTACCATCTCAGCAGGAGACAGTTTACGTCCATCTGATTTGTGGAAATGGTAGACATTCTCCTCTGCATTATAAAATTCAGAAGCAGCGGCATCCATAGCAATGACTACTTCATCACCTGGTTTATAACCTGCTACCTCAATGGCTTTGAGTACCGTTTCGATAGCTTCTTCGTTCGACTTGATATTAGGAGCAAAGCCACCTTCGTCACCTACATTGGTAGAATAGCCTGCTTTTTTCAGTACCTTTTTAAGATTGTGGAAAATCTCTGCGCCCATACGGATCGCCTCCGAAAAAGTAGGCGCTCCAACAGGCATAATCATAAACTCCTGAAAATCAATAGAGTTATCTGCATGAGACCCGCCATTGATGATGTTCATCATAGGTACAGGCAGCGTATTAGCACGTACACCTCCGATATAGCGATACAAGGGTTGGCTACTGGCTTCTGCTGCGGCTTTAGCAACTGCTAAAGAAACACCTAAGATAGCGTTGGCCCCTAACTTGGATTTATTGTCCGTACCGTCGATACTCAACATTAACTCATCGATAGCGGTCTGCTCGAATATATCGATACCGACCAACTCATCTGCAAGTACATCATTAACATTTTCCACAGCTTTGCTAACTCCTTTTCCTAAATAACGGCTCTCGTCTCCATCTCTCAACTCTACTGCTTCATATTTACCGGTAGAAGCTCCAGAAGGAACAGCTGCTCTACCAAAAAAGCCACTTTCGGTAGTCACTTCAACTTCAACGGTAGGATTACCGCGTGAATCTAAAATCTGTCTTGCGTGGACATCAATAATGGTACTCATATAAGTAATGTTTATTGTTTATTTTATCAAAATAGATGACCCCCACAGGGGTATTTTCTAATCGCCAAAGGTAATAGGTGGTCTATTGATTCTATCTATGCCTATATTAATTCTCCATTAATTCTACAAAATGATCGAAGAGGTAGCGCGCATCGTGAGGTCCTGGAGAGGCTTCGGGGTGGTATTGTACCGAAAATGCCTTTTTACCTTTAATTCTAATCCCTTCGATGGTTCCATCATTGAGGTTAAGGTGAGTGATTTCTACCTTATCTTCATTCTCTCTGATTGCATCCGGGCTCACCCCAAACCCATGATTCTGGCTAGTGATTTCACATTTACCTGTGAAAATATTCTTCACCGGATGATTAATACCACGATGACCATGATGCATTTTATAAGTAGGAATATCCATAGCTCTGGCTAGCAATTGGTGGCCCAGACAAATACCGAAGAGTGGTTTGTCTTCTTTTATGATATCTTTTGCCACAGCTACCGCATAATCCATAGCACCTGGGTCACCAGGGCCATTAGACATAAAATACCCATCAGGTTTGAAGGCTTTCAAAGTTTTGAAAGCGGTTTTAGCGGGAAATACTTTTACGTAGATACCTCGCTCGGCCATGCAATCCAGAATGTTTTGCTTTATACCAAAATCGATGGCTGCTACTTTTAGTTTTGCTTTAGCATCTCCATGCGTATATGCTTCCTTGGTACTCACTTTAGAAGCCAGCTCCAAGCCATCCATAGAAGGGGTCTTGGCTAATATTTTTTCTAACTTCTTGACATTTTCCTCTTCTGAGGAGATCAAGGCGTTCATAGCACCTTTGCTACGGATATGTCTTACAATTGCTCTGGTATCGACTCCTGATATCCCAACTAGTCCTTCTTTCTCAAAATAATCCTGGATAGAATCGTCGGCTGTTTTGCGTGAAAAAGGAACGGTGAAATTTTTACAAATCAAGCCTGCGATCTTGATACTATTGGATTCGGTATCTTCTTTTTTGGTACCATAATTACCAATGTGAGCATTGGTGGTGACTAAGATTTGTCCAAAATAAGAAGGATCGGTAAAGACTTCTTGGTAGCCGGTCATCCCTGTATTAAAGCAAATTTCTCCAGTGGTAGTCCCGATTTTTCCAGCTGCTCGACCGTGGAAAATGGTACCGTCCTCAAGAAGTAAAATGGCAGGCTTAAAATCAACGTTATTCATTCGAATCCAGAATTTATTATATTTAAATCGCTCTACTTCCCCACTTGTTCACAAATTCCTGCAAATATAGGAGGTTTCATTTAGTTCTGGTAGTTTGGTGTAAAAAGATTCAGAGGGCAGTTTGCAGAAAATCAGCTCAACCTGATTTATAAGACGAGAATATTTGCTTTATCAAGCAAGCAAGGTGTAAAAGTAAAGGATAATCAATTATCTTAGGGAGCATAAGCCTGACTAACTTGACATCATGAAAACAAACCCAGTAAGAGAAAGGATTGTCCTCTTCTTGTTCCTTATCATTTGTTATTTCCCAATTTTCAATCGTTTGGGCACACCTCCTATAAAGAGTTGGGATGAGTCGCTCTATGCCATGCGCGCTTTTCACTTTTATGAAACAGGGACTTATCTACCAAGCTTTGCAGCCTTCCCTGGCATGGAGCATCAAAACCTGAAACCACCTTTGATGACCCTGACTCAAGCCCTGTTCTTTCCCATCTTTGAGCATAGCGATTTAGAAATGTTCTTGCGATTCCCCATTGCATTATGCGTTGTAGGGATTGTCTTACTTATGCTCTGGTACTCCAAGCAAATCACTGGACATTACTGGCTGGGAATGATCTGGTCTACCATCTTGATGACAAGCGAAGGCTTCATAAGAGTACACGTGGGCCGGACCGGAGATCACGACGCGGCGCTGAGTTTCTTTTTATTCCTTTCTTGTTTTGCCTTTTTAAAATACATCCATGAAGAAGATGCGAAGAAAAAAGTTCGACGGCTCATTTTATTAAGCGCCCTACTCTATCTCACCTTTCTCACTAAAAGTGTGGTAGCTTTTTTCTTTATTCCTGGGTTCATCCTATACGCTGCTACACAAAAACAACTTGGATCAATTTTAAGAACTAGGTCCACCTATATAGCGGGGGCAAGTTTACTAGCAGGGATCGTCGCTTATTATGGTCTAATGGAATACCTCAACCCTGGGTTCATGGACGGTGTACGGGGACATGCCCTTGGTAGATACACCGAAGCCATGGGATTCCAAACGCACGAGGATTACTATTTTAAGCGACTCTATGAGTCTTCGTACAAGTACTGGATATATTTCATCCCGCTTGGCTTGAGTTTAATTTTTAGTAATAGATTGAAGCAGGGAAAAAACCTAGGTCAGCTAGCGGTTTATTGTACGGCACCTTTTCTGCTTATCATCACAGGCTCCCAAACCAGATATCCCTGGTATGATGCACCAATCTATCCACTATTGGCAATCATTGTAGGTCTAGGGATTTACCAGTTTATCCTCTTTTTACAAGATTGGATGAAACGGTCTTCCTATTTTCCAGCTTCCAGTCTACTTATTTATTTAGTGCTTGGTGTCTTCCTTTTGCCTTACCTCCGGATTGTGAAACAATTTGAGCAACTTGCTCACCAAGACGATTATGATCAATATGGCTATATCATGGAGGCTGTTGACAAAAGGCACGATATCAAAACCTATAAGGCCTACATGACGGGTTACAGCCCACAACTTTCTTTTTATATCGGCTACTATAATCGGCGAAAGGCATACGACATCTCGCTACATCGAGAGGAGGAAGATTTTCAGGTAGGGGATTATGTGATGTTTTGTCAGGGGCCGAAAAGGCGATTTATCGAGGAGAAGTTTGAATTTGAATTGGTCGAAGGGTACGGAAAGCATTGTCGAATGCTAAAGCTGGTTGGGATTCGGTGAGACTTGATCTCATAAAAAAACCTGTTCCAAATTGAATTGAAACAGGTTTTAGAGCACTAGACAAGCTAGTATGTTTATTCTTCTTCGTTGGTAGCATCACCAGCTGTGGCAGCTGTATTCGCCCCTTGATTTCCACTTCCTCCTCTACGACGTCTTCTTCTTTTACCACCACCAGATGATTGCTTTTCATCTACGCTGTACACTTCATTGAAGTCTACAAATTCGATTAAAGCCATTTCAGCGGCATCACTTCTACGGAAACCAGTTTTGATAACGCGTACGTAACCACCAGGACGATCGCCAATTTTAGCGGCAATAGGGCCAAATAATTCTTTGACCGCTTCCTTATTCTGAAGGTAACTGAATACTACACGACGATTGTGAGTAGAATCATTTTTAGCTTTGGTCACCAAAGGCTCAACAAACAAGCGCAATGCTTTCGCTTTGGCAAGTGTAGTATTGATTCTTTTGTGCTCGATTAAAGAAATAGATAAGTTCTTCAATAAAGCTTTACGGTGGCCTTTTTTACGACCGAGATGGTTAAATTTCTTACCGTGTCTCATGTTAATTATAGCTTCGCAACACCTTCATCTATATATTCGAGAGCGATTGGCAGCCAGATAGATGGTAGTAATTGCAGGTTATTAAAAAAGGTAATGCGGCCAATCTGCATTACCTAATCAGATTTCTAGTCTTCCTCTAATTTGTACTTAGAAAGGTCCATCCCGAAGGTTAGTCCTTTATCTTGTAGCAACTCTTCGATTTCTACCAAAGATTTCTTACCAAAGTTACGGAACTTCAACAGCTCATGTGTATCATACTGAACTAGCTCTGCTAAGGTATTGATTTTGGCAGCTTTCAGACAGTTGTAGGCACGTACAGAAAGGTCAAGATCTTCTAGAGAAGTTTTCAACAGCTTACGCATGTGTAAGATATGCTCATCGACGATATTATCTTCTCTGCTCGTTGCATCGTCGAAGGTGATATTCTCGTCGGTGATCAACATCAGGTGTTGAATCAAAATTCTAGAAGCTTCTTTAATGGCATCTTCTGGATGAATAGTACCATCCGTTTTTACCTCCATGGTTAATTTCTCATAATCGGTACGCTGTCCAACCCTTGTATTTTCGATACGGTAAGACACGTTTTTGATTGGCGTGTAGATAGCATCTACAGGAATCACTCCGATTGGAGCATCTTTAGGTAAATTCTCATCAGCAGGAATATAACCGCGACCTTTAGTCACTGTCAATTCCAATTCAAGGTTAACGAATGGCTCCATCGTACAGATGAATATGTCAGGATTCATCACCTTGAAAGTATTGGTATGTTCTTGTATTTCCCCAGCCCGAAACTCTTCTTTACCACTTATTGTCAGGTAAACCTTCTCGCTAGTAGACTCCTCATCAGGAGAAGCAGGCTTCAAACGAACTTGCTTAAGGTTCAGAATGATTTCTACTACATCCTCTACTACACCTTTGATTGTACCAAACTCGTGCTCTACCCCTGCGATACGAACCGCAGAAATGGCGTAACCTTCCAAAGAAGATAAGAGCACTCTACGAAGAGCATTGCCGACTGTTTGTCCAAAACCAGGTTCAAGAGGTTTGAATTCGAAAAGCCCTTCGAAGTCGTTGGCTTTTTGCATTACAATCTTGTCTGGCTTCTGGAAATTTAGGATACTCATATCGTGCAAACTTTGATGGATTAAATGATGAATGGCTTACGCAGTAAATATACGTAAACCAAAATTTGACTTTGGCCTCACTGAAGATTCAGTAAGGCCAAAGGAACTCAATTACTTAGAGTACAATTCTACAATCAACTGTTCGTTGATTTTTTCTGGAATCTGATCTCTTTCAGGATATTCAATAAAAACACCTTCCAGCTTATCAGGGTTGAATTCTACCCAAGCATATTTTCTTACATCTGATTTAGCATTAACGCTATCCTGGATAACCGACATTGATCTTGATTTACCATGTACGGTCACCTTATCGCCAGGGCGCAACAAAGCAGATGGGATGTTTGTCAATACACCGTTTAGTACGATGTGTTTGTGTGTTACCAATTGTCTAGCAGCTCTACGAGTTGGAGCCAAACCTAAACGGAAAACAACGTTATCCAATCTAGACTCTAACAACTGTAGTAATACCTCACCAGTAACGCCTTTTTTAGCGTTTGCTTTATCAAACAGGTTGCGGAACTGACGCTCCAACAAACCGTAAGTATATTTAGCCTTCTGCTTCTCCATAAGCTGAAGCGCATAATCAGACTTTTGTTTTCTTCTTCTGGTGTTACCGTGCTGCCCAGGAGGATACTTCTTGCGCTCAAATGCTTTATCAAATCCGAAGATTTGCTCTCCGAAAGATCTCGACTTCTTGGACTTTGGACCTCTATATCTAGCCATTATTACAAATATCTTTTATGATTATACTCTTCTACGTTTAGGAGGACGACAACCGTTGTGTGGTACTGGAGTCACGTCTTTGATACGTGTCACTTTAATACCAGCGCCATCGATTGCGCGAATTGCTGCTTCTCTTCCTGAGCCAGGTCCTTTTACATAAACCTCAACTACTCTAAGACCTGCATCGTATGCTGTTTTGGCAGCATCTGAGGCTGCTATTTGAGCAGCATAAGGTGTATTTTTCTTAGAGCCTCTAAAGCCTGCTTTTCCAGCAGAAGCCCAAGAGATCACCTGACCTTGTTTGTTGGTCACAGAAATGATGATGTTGTTGAAGCTTGCTTTGATGTAAGCAAATCCCTCTGGCTCCACCCTTACATTCCTCTTTTTTACTTTTTTACCTTTAGCCATTTTTTAATATTATGGTTCTTTAGACAAATCTTTCTTCTAGTTGAATTGATAGAATGTTCTGTGCGGTATCTCTACTACTTTTCCATCTATCAATCTAAAGACTGGTCTAAGAAAGTGGATTATTTTAAGCCAATTAAACAATAGAAAATCAAGCAAGATTACTTGGTAACTTTCTTCTTATTTGCAACTGTCTTACGCTTACCCTTACGAGTACGCGCGTTGGTTTTTGTTCTTTGTCCACGTAATGGAAGACCTCTACGGTGACGTAAGCCACGGTAGCAAGCGATATCCATTAGACGCTTGATATTTGATTGTACCTCAGAACGCAACTCCCCTTCTGTCTTAAACTCATTCTGAATATAAGCAGAAATCGTTTTGATGTTGTCATCTGTCCATTCCGCTACCTTAACACTATGGTCAATGCCTGCGTGATCCAGGATTTCAGCAGCACGAGTGCTACCAACTCCGTAGATGTAAGTAAGACTAATGATTCCGCGTTTGTTCTTAGGTAAATCAACCCCTGATATTCGAGCCATATCTCTCTACAATTTTTCGTTTAGATTACCCTTGACGTTGCTTGAACTTTGGGTTCTTCTTGTTAATGATATAGATTTTTCCTTTGCGTCTTACAATCTTACAATCTGCAGAACGCTTTTTCACTGATGCTCTAACCTTCATTTGTCTCGGCATTTATACAGCTGCTAAAGCAGCTGCTGAGTTATTTGTTACCTATCTAGAAAAGAACTTTACACTATTTGTATCTATAAGTAATACGTCCTCTAGACAAGTCATAAGGCGACATTTCCACGGCGACCTTATCTCCTGGGAGGATTTTAATGTAATTCATACGCATCTTTCCGGAGATCGTAGCAACGATTTCATGATCGTTCTCTAGTTTGACCCGGAACATAGCGTTTGATAAAGATTCCAGGATTGTTCCATCCTGTTTAATCAAGTTCTTTTTTGACATAGCTTAATTTTCGGTGTGCAAAGATAATAATTAATAAAACATTGTGCAAGATATTGAAATATTTTTCCGTATAGATATCACACCAATCTACCTCTTACGAAAAAACAATCTCTTCTTTTAATACAACTTCTCTGATATGATCGTTTTTCTCGATTTCTTGGAGAATAAACGAATGATCAGAAAGAATATCTGGTCCATCAGTTTTCACTGCAATGGTATGCTCGTAATGCGCTGCTGGTTTGCGGTCTTTTGCAAAAACAGTCCATCCATCTTTAGCTGTGCGTACACTACGCCGCCCTAGATTAACCATGGGCTCTACAGCAATCACCAATCCTTCTTGCAACTTGATCCCTTTTCCTCGTTTCCCATAGTTTGGCACTTCTGGTGCCTCGTGTAGAGACCTTCCTAATCCATGCCCAACCAACTCTTTGACAATACCATAGCGATGCTCTCTTTCGGTATAGTTCTGCACCGCAAATCCTATATCTCCTAGGCGATTACCTACTCTAATTTGATCAATAGCTCTATATAAAGAAGTGTTTGTGACCCTACAAAGTTCCATCACGTCCTCACTAACATTCCCAAGTGGGAAGGTATAGGCTGCATCTCCAAAGAAACCATTCATAAATACCCCACAATCCACAGAGACGATATCACCGTCCTGAAAAACCATTTTAGGATCTGGAATACCGTGTACCACTACTTCGTTTACAGAGACACATAAGGTAGCTGGAAAACCCCTATAGCCCTTAAAGCCCGGCTCTGCGCCGTGGTCTCTAATAAACGTCTCGGCCAGTTGATCTATCTCTTCTCCTTTTACACCAGGCTTAATGATCGATGCGACCTGAGCTAGTGTTTTACAAACGAGCAAACAACTTTCTCGGATGAGTTCTATCTCATCGTTGGTTTTGTAATAGATGTTTTTATCCTTTCCCAATGGTATTGCTTTTATATTGAGACTGAAAATCTTGAAAAAAGGTACATAGACCTACATTTTCAAGTTTTATAGTCTTGGACTTTATAATGCAGTTAGCCAATCTGTATTGACAAATTGGCTAACTAATTACCGATGACAAAGTCATCTATATTTTCAGAATGGTAGGCTTACCATTTCTTATTTTACATATTGGCACCAATGCCCTGTACTCTACTTGATCCGCTTCTACCTTGAATCTTTCCAGATTTCACAAGACCATCATAGCGGCGCATTAACAAGTGACTCTCTACTTGCTGTAAAGTATCTAATACAACGGCTACCATAATCAATAATGAAGTACCACCGAAGAACAAAGCAAATCCACGATTCACACCGAATCCTGCAGCAAAAGCTGGCAAAATAGCAATAAGTGCTAGGAAGATAGATCCAGGAAGTGTAATACGTGTAGTTACAGCATCGATGAAATCTGCGGTTGGTTTACCCGGCTTGATACCAGGAATGAACGCGTTTTGACGCTTCAGGTATTCCGCATATTGCTGAGGATTCACCATCAAGGCAGTATATACATAAGTAAAGATGACTACCAAGAAGAAATAAATCACATTATAAGGGACCGAGGTAAAATCGTTCAGTTTGATTAAAAACGAGTTCGTCAAAGCTCCATCTGCTGAAGCGAACTGTGCAACGGTTGCCGGCAAGAACATCAACGCCTGAGCAAAGATGATCGGCATTACACCAGAAGCATTCACTTTTAATGGAATATAATCTCTAACACCTGCTTGTGGTATGCTTGAATTTCCTCTACCGACCATTCGCTTAGCGAATTGGATAGGAATACGACGTACCCCTTGTACAATTAGCACGGTAGCCATGACAATAAGGAATAACAATGCCATTTCAAGCACAAAGATCAAAAGACCTCCGCTACCATTCAACTGTGTCTGAAATTCGAGGATAAACGCTTGAGGTAAAGTAGCAATAATACCAATGGTAATCAATAAGGATACACCGTTGCCGATTCCTCTATCAGTAATACGCTCCCCTAACCACATGGCAAAAATAGTACCCGCGGAGAGGATGATAATATTAGCGAACCAGAATATCCCTTGTGGGATGCTTCCGTCAACTGCTCCAATTTGGTAAACATAGGTAAGGTAACCCCCACCTTGTACCAGGGTAATTGCTAAAGTTAGTAGGCGAGTGATCTGTGTAATTTTCTTACGACCAGACTCTCCTTCTTTTTGTTGAAGGCGCTGGAAATAAGGCACAGCAAAACCTAATAACTGAATAATGATCGATGCCGTGATATAAGGCATGATCCCTAGAGCAAAAATAGCTGCATTGGCAAATGCACCTCCTGTGAAGGAGTTAATCAAACCAAGAAGATCGCCAGTATTATTAGCAGCTTGCTCTTTAAGTACGTCTGGTAAAACCCCTGGAAGAACCACATATGAACCAAAGCGGAATACCATCAATATCCCCATAGTAAAGAGAATCCTCTGCCTCAGCTCCTTGATACTCCAGATATTCTTTAAGGTTGTAATAAACTTCTTCATGATGTTGCCTTATACAAGATTTACGGTTCCGCCTAATTTCTCAACAGCTTCTTTTGCGGATTGAGAAGCAGCGTGTACTGTCACATTAATTTTGCTAGTCACTTCGCCTGTACCCAGCAATTTAACCTTATCATTTCTACGGATGATGCGCTCCTTTCTCAGTAGCTCTACATCGATAGTATCAAGGTTGAACTTTTCAGCAAGATACTGTAAATGATACAAATTCAAAGGAGTAAATTCTACTCTATTAGGATTTTTAAACCCACGCTTAGGAAGACGCATTTGTAAAGGCATCTGACCACCTTCAAAAGCACGCTTTGATTTATAACCAGAACGAGATTTTGCCCCTTTGTGTCCACGTGTAGAAGTACCACCATGGCCAGAACCCTGACCACGAGCAATTCGCTTCTTACTTTTAACCGATCCTTTGGCTGGTTTTAATGAATGTAATTTCATTAGTTTATTATTTTAGTCAGCACCCAAAAGTACTGTAATACTCTAAATTCGATTATCAGAAATAGACTTAATCAGCTACTTCTTCGACAGTTATCAAGTGTTGTACTTTTGCCACCATTCCCAAAATTTGAGGGTTGACTTCTTTTACAACAGAGTGATTGATTTTTCTTAACCCAAGCGCTTTAACCGTATCTTTCTGTTTCTTAGTACGATCAATCAAACTTTTAACCTGAGTAATTTTTATCTTTTTCATCCGTATATAATTTTAGCAATTATCTGAAAATGAGGCACTTACGGAATTTTTAAAAAATATACCCGCTTCGCTCTCGCAAAATCTTTTTTAATCATCACCGATTAGTGATTTTATGATTAAACCCGCCTACTCGGCCGGCAGGTAAGATCATGCTCATTTCATCTTCTCTATAATTTTCTAAAGACAAAGAACTAAGGTCTTGCCTAATTAACCGTTAAATAACTTTTCTAAAGAAATCTTACGCTCTTTAGCAATTGCTTTTGGGTCTCTCAAGATCGACAATCCCTGAATAGTAGCTTTCACTACGTTGTGTGGGTTGGATGATCCTTGAGACTTGGCAAGTACATTTTGTACACCAGCAATCTCTAAAACTGCACGCATCGCACCACCAGCAATCACACCGGTACCATCTGCTGCAGGCTTCATCAATACACGACCCGCTTTGTAGCGGCCCTTCACTGCGTGTGGGATAGTACCTTTATGAATAGGCACTTTGATCAAGCTTTTCTTTGCGTCATCTACCGCTTTAGAAATAGCCTCCGATACGTCACGTGCTTTACCCAAGCCATGTCCAACAGTACCCTTACCATCTCCAACTACCACGATAGCTGCAAAGCTGAATGTTCTACCACCCTTCGTTACTTTAGCCACACGGTTCAACTGAACCAGCTTTTCTTTCAAGTCGGTTTCGGTAGGTTTTACACGATTCTTGTTGTTATTATTGTTTCTCTTCGCCATGATTATGCCGGATTAGCTATTTTAAAATTTAAGACCTGCTTCGCGTGCACCATCAGCTAAAGCTTTCACTCTACCGTGATAAAGGTAACCTCCACGATCAAAAATAACATTCTCAATACTGGCAGCCTTGCAACGCTCTGCAAGCAGTGTTCCTACTTTCTTAGACTGCTCCGATTTAGAACCTTCGTTGGCAATACCACTCTCATAAGAGGATGCTTGAGCCAATGTGCTTCCAGAAATATCATCGATGATTTGTGCATAGATGAATTTATTACTCCTGAAGATATTCAAGCGAGGACGCTGAGGCGTACCACTGATTTTATTACGAATCCGATAGTGGATTCTTTTTCTGCGTTTCTTTTTAGTCAGTTGCATTATACTTTCTATTTAGCCTTAGTGAGAAGCTGTATTGCCAAACCCAAGGCCCATTAACTAACTTAATAAATTTATTATCCAGCTGATTTACCAGCTTTACGTCTAATTTGCTCACCAACAAAGCGAATACCTTTTCCTTTGTAAGGTTCTGGTTTTCTGAAGGCTCTAATCTTAGCAGCTACTTGACCGATCAACTGCTTGTCAATTGATTCAAGGATCACCACAGGTGGTTTACCTTTATCTGATCTTGTATCCAATTTGACCTCACTAGGAATCATAAAGACTACAGGGTGAGAATACCCAAGTGTCAGCTCTAATAATTGACCTGTGTTAGCTGCTCTATAACCTACCCCGACTAATTCCAACTCTTTTTTGTAAGCGTCTGTTACGCCTACTACCATGTTGTTGATTAAAGATCTATAAAGACCGTGCATTGCGCGGTGTCTTTTCTGATCTGTTGGTCTGGTCACTGTAAGTGTACCATCTTCTATTTCTACGCCCAAGTCTGGGTCGATTTGCTGGTTAAGTTCACCTTTAGGTCCTTTGACAGTCACTAAATTACCCTTACTTACCGTAATCTCAACACCGCTAGGTAGCGAAATAGGTGCTTTTCCTATCCTTGACATGATTTTTAGTTTTTGTAAGTACCTAATGAATTAATAAACGTAACACAACAACTCTCCTCCAACATTCTCTGATCTAGCTTGCTTACCAGTCATTACTCCTTTCGAAGTAGAGACGATGGCAACACCAAGACCATTGATAATACGAGGGATCTCCGTCGCTCTAGCATATTTTCTCAAACCTGGCTTACTGATACGGCCAAGCTCTCTAATTATTGGCTTCTTGGTCATGGGATCATATTTCAAGGCAATTTTGACAACACCTTGATTTCCCTTTCCACCTTCCTCAAACTTGTATTTAAGGATAAATCCTTGATCATAAAGGATTTCCGTAATACCTTTTTTAATCCCTGATGCTGGAATCTCAACGATTCTGTGTCCAGCCATCTGTGCGTTGCGGATACGCGTTAGGTAATCCGCAATTGGATCTGTTACTGCCATTATATAATAATTGCGTCGATTGGTTTTCCAACGTTATGGAACCTTACCAACTGTTAATAATTTACTACCAACTTGATTTTGTCACTCCAGGGATTTTACCTTGTAGTGCCATCTCGCGGAATTTCACTCTGCAAAGACCAAACTGACGCATGTACCCTTTAGGACGTCCAGTCAGTTGACAACGATTGTGCTGGCGGATAGGATTAGAATTACGAGGTAATCTATCCAACTCATCCCAACGGCCTTCTTCTTTCAACTGCTTGCGAAGAGCACCGTACTTGTCTGCCATACGCTTTCTTTTGACTTCGCGAGCTATTACCGATTTTCTAGCCATGATCTATTAGTTATTCTGATTTTTAAATGGAAGACCTAGTGCTTTTAAGAGGGCTAATGCTTCCGCATCAGTTGAAGCAGAAGTCACAAAAGTGATATCCATACCAGTGATCTTAGATACTTTGTCCAGATCAATTTCTGGGAAGATGATGTGCTCAGTGATTCCCATGGAATAGTTTCCACGGCCATCGAAGCTACGATCATTAATTCCTCTAAAGTCACGTTCACGAGGAAGCGCAGCAAAAATCAAACGCTCCAAGAATTCGTACATTTGGTTGTGGCGTAAAGTCACGCGCGCACCAATGGTCATACCTTCTCTCAACTTAAAGTTAGAGACAGATTTCTTTGCTTTAGTAGGAACTGCCTTCTGACCAGCAATCATGGTCAATTCTTTCAAAGAGTTCTCTACTAGTTTTTTATCTTGAGTTGCACCACCAATACCTTGGTTGATACAAATCTTTTGTAGACGAGGTACCTGCATAACAGAACTATACTGAAACTGCTCAAATAAAGCAGGGACAATCTCCTCGTTATATTTCTTTCGTAGTTTAGGCTGATAACTCATCACTTAATAATTTCTCCAGATTTTTTAGAATAACGTACCAATTTACCGTTCTCATCCAGCTTTCTACCTATGCGAGTAGGCTCTCCAGTTTTAGGATCTACCACCATTAGGTTTGAGAGGTGGATAGGAGCTGGGACTTCACGGATACCACCTTCGCTATCTTGGGTAGGTTTCAAGTGTTTTTTGACAATATTCACTTGATCTACGATAGCTCTATTTTTAGCAGGAAATACTTCGAGTACTTCTCTTGGCGTATCCAAATCTTTGTATGCACCTGCGATTACCACCACACGATCACCTTTTTTGATCTTCAGCTTTGGTGCAAAACGTTTTTGATTACTTTGACTTTTCTTATTCATCATTGTATCGTTACGCTCTCCATTACCAACGGAAAGCTAGATTATATTTAAAGTACTTCTGGAGCTAGAGAGACGATTCTCATATAGTCGCGGTCCCGTAGCTCACGTGCTACTGGTCCGAAAATACGAGTACCTCTTGGCTCATCAGCGGCATTTAACAAAACACAGGCATTATCATCGAAACGGATGTACGTTCCATCTTTACGACGGATTTCTTTTCTCGTACGTACGATTACTGCCTTTGAAACGGTACCTTTTTTGATACCACCTGGAGAAGTGTCTTTTACCGTCACTACGATGGTATCTCCGATGGAAGCGTATCTACGCTTAGACCCTCCCAGAACGCGGATACACAAAACTTCTTTTGCGCCGCTATTATCTGCTACTCTTAGTCTACTTTCTTGTTGAATCATGACGATTGTTTTTTAAAAGCTCCAGGGATAAACCCTTTTGAAAAAAGATAAAGCTATTTTGCTCTCTCTACAATCTCTACTAAAGTGAAGCGCTTTCTCTTGCTCAAAGGTCTAGTTTCTTCGATACGAACTAAATCCCCTGGATTGCAATCGTTGTTCTCGTCATGCGCCATAAACTTCTTCGATTTTTTGACGTATTTACCATAGATTGGGTGGCGAAGACGACGCTCAACCAATACAGTAATGGACTTATCCATTTTAGCGCTTACCACCACACCCACTCTAGACTTACGGTGTGCAACTTTCACCTCTTCGGCAGCTTCTTGATTTGTTGGATTTGTATTATCAGACATGGTCTTTCTTTTTGTAGGAAATCCTAATATTATTTACTTCTTCTTTCTCTTCTTCTGCGGCGGCGCTTATTCGAGCGATTCGATAGCGCTTCCACATCCATTTCAGCAATTTCCCGACGACGGACCTCAGTCTTCAAACGGGCAATATCTCTGCGCACTTCTCTGAGTGTCAGTGGGTTGTCCAAACCTTTAATAGCATGATCAAAAACGAGTCTTTGATACTGCGCTTCTGTTTGGGCCAACTCATTACTGAGCTCCTCTGCAGAATAATCTTGAAGCTCAAGAAATTTTTTAGTTGCCATCACAAAACAATTAAACGATCAATAATTTATTTAAATCCAAAAGAGATTAACTCGCCTTAGACGAACAATATCTCCTCCTTCTTTTCCTTACTACCCTTCGTAATCTGGGCGGGTAACAAATTTGCACAAAACAGGTAGCTTCTGTGCCGCAAGGCGCAAAGCTTCTTGTGCTACTTCGATGGGTACACCATCAATTTCGAATAACATACGACCTGGTTTGATTGGACAAACCCAGTGATCTAATGCTCCCTTACCTT
Source organism: Saprospiraceae bacterium (assembly GCA_042095835.1). Classification (GTDB taxonomy): domain Bacteria; phylum Bacteroidota; class Bacteroidia; order Chitinophagales; family Saprospiraceae; genus DATFKA01. The sequence goes on along the minus strand of JBELML010000040.1, from coordinate 8,954 downwards.
TACCCATCCGTACCTCTTGCGGCTTGGCAGTAATCGGCTTGTCTGGGAATATACGAATCCACACTTTACCCTCTCTTTTCATGTAACGGGTCATAGCAATACGCGCAGATTCAATCTGGCGGTTCGTGATCCTACCAGAGGTCACCGCCTTTAGCCCGAAGCTTCCGAAAGACACCCTGCTTCCTCTATGTGCTAAACCGTTATAGCGTAGCTTATGCTGCTTCCGGTATTTTGTTCTTTTTGGCTGTAACATTGGTTACTTTTTTTGGCAATTTGCTAATAATTGTTACCTCTACCTCTTTCCAAAAGTGGGGCAAAGGTAAATGATTTTTCTCACAAAATCTAACGTCTTCTTTGATTTCTTCTGCGACCACCACGGTTGCGATCACCACCTCCTTTCTTGGAGTCTTTCTTCTGTACACCCACGTGTGGAGAAAGATCGCGCTTACCAAGTACCTCTCCTTTACAGATCCATACTTTGATACCGATGATACCGTATACCGTCAACGCTTCTTTCAAAGCATAGTCGATATCTGCACGGAAGGTATGCAATGGTGTTCTACCCTCTTTATATTCTTCCGAGCGAGCCATCTCAGCGCCATTCAGACGACCTCCGATTCTCACTTTGATGCCTTCAGCTCCAGCACGCATCGTAGACTGGATAGACATTTTAATAGCACGACGATAGTTGATTCTGGCCTCCAATTGCTTGGCAATTGATTCGGCTACGATATTGGCATCGAGCTCTGGCTTACGGATTTCAACGATGTTGATTTGTACATCCTTGCCGGTCAATTTTTTCAACTCTTCGCGAATCGCGTCTACTTCCTGACCACCTTTCCCAATGATGATACCTGGACGAGAGGTATGGATAGTGACGGTAATTCTCTTTAGCGTACGCTCGATAATTATTCTAGCGATACCGCCTTTGGTAATACGAGCATTTAGGTAAGTACGGATTTTTTCGTCTTCAACAACTTTGTCCGCATAATTTTTACCGCCAAACCAGTTGGACTCCCATCCTCTGATGATACCTAAGCGATTACCTATTGGATTTGTCTTCTGCCCCATGTTATGGTGATATTATATTTATTCTTCTTCGGTTAATACTCCTTCTTCCTCAACGGGAAGCTCCACTGCATTTTCAACAACGATAGTTACGTGGTTGGAATGCTTACGGATGCGATGTGCGCGACCGTGAGGAGCTGGACGAAAACGCTTCAACATTGGTGCTTGATCAACGAATGCCGTTTTGATATACAAATCGTATTCATCTGCATTTCCAGAACCATCCAACTTATACTCCCAGTTGGCAATGGCCGACAATACCAACTTCTCCAACCATACGGCAGCTTCTTTCTTGGTATAGCGCAAGATACTTAAGGCATCCTCCACATTTTTGCCACGGATATTATCAACGACCAGACGCATTTTGCGTGCTGACATTGGTACATTCTTTAGTTTAGCTACTGCTTCCATTTCGAATTATAGTATAGCAACAGCACAACGGACCAGATCGGAATACCTTGCGCTGCCCAAACGTTTTTATAAAATTATTTACGATTACCAGCGTGTCCTTTGTAGGATCTGGTTGGAGAAAACTCTCCCAATTTATGCCCCACCATGTTCTCAGTGATGAAGACCGGTACAAAAGTCTTGCCGTTGTGTACAGCAATGGTTTGACCTACCATATCTGGAATAATCATCGAAGAACGAGACCATGTCTTAATGACTGATTTCTTTTTAGAGTCCTTTGCTTTTTCCAGCTTCTTCAACAACTTGTAGTAGACATAAGGTCCTTTCTTTAGCGATCTTGCCATTGTTGATTCTATTTTCTATCCACCTCGACGGCGGGAGTTAATGATTATTTTTTACGTGTCTTACGCTTAGAGATAATAAGCTTCGTAGAGTGCTTCTTATTATTACGCGTTTTCTGACCTTTGGCCATTACACCTGTACGAGATCGTGGGTGCCCACCTGATTGGCGACCTTCACCACCACCCATTGGGTGATCGACAGGGTTCATAGCTACACCTCTAACGCGAGGTCTGCGACCAATCCAGCGAGAGCGTCCCGCCTTACCTAGTACCTCTAGACCATGATCTGGGTTAGAAGTCGTACCGATGGTTGCTTTACATGTAATTAGGATACGACGCACCTCACCAGAAGGCAATTTAATGATCGCGTACTTATCTTCTTTACTAGTAAAGACGCCATAAGTACCTGCACTTCTTGCAAGCGCAGCTCCTCTTCCAGGGGTCATTTCAATCGCATGGATGTTCGAACCTAAAGGAATCTCATCCATATAAAGTGCATTACCCACGGTCGGAGCAGCTCCTTTACCAGACATGATTTCATCTCCTACTTTCAAACCATCTGGAGCGATGATATAGCGCTTCTCTCCATCAGTGTACTCAACAAGTGCGATGAATGCAGTACGGTTTGGATCGTATTCGATTGATTTAACCGTTGCTGACATACCTTCCTTGTCTCTTTTGAAGTCAATCACACGATAACGACGCTTGTGCCCACCACCACGGTTACGCACGGTCATTTTACCTGAGTTGTTACGGCCACCAGTCCTTTTGATTGGAGCCAGCAAGCTTTTTTCAGGCTTGTTCGTCGTAACTTCCGTATATGCATTTCCTTGGCGGAAACGCGTACCGGGAGATACTGGTTTATACTTTTTAATTGGCATTGTATGGTATTTTTAGTTCATAGCGCAAAGGATGTAACCATACAATTTCCTTTGGCCCGAACAATTAATTAATTAAAGATCTCCGAAGAAATCAATCTCATCATCGTAAGCAAGCGTAACGATTGCTTTTTTGTAGTTTCCTTTTCTACCGCGTAGAATACCAGATTTTGTAGAGCGTACTACCGCCTTACCTGGCATTACAGCCGTATTCACTTTATCTACAGTCACGTTGTAGAATTCCTCTACCGCTTTTTTGATTTCCACTTTATTGGCGCGCTTATCGACCATAAAAGTGTACTTGTTCTGATCTTCAGAAAGGCTTTCTGATTTCTCAGTAATAAGCGGTTTGATTAAAACATATTTCTTAGACATTGTCTTAATATTTTACAGCCTAACTGAATTAAGCTAATACTTTATTAATCTGCTCTACTGCTCCCTCTGCAATCAAAATGCTATCTGCATTCAAGATGTCGAAAGTATTCACTTCGTCAGCTTTCACAACTTTAGCTTTTCTCAAGTTTCTTGAAGACAAGTAGACTTCCTTCTCATAATCATTAGTGATCAACAAACTTTTGTTATTCGCTACATCGAAGTTGTTCAAGATGTTGATATACTCCTTAGTTGTAGGAGCCTCGAATGAGAAATCCTCGACTACTTTTAAAGTACCCTCGGCCAACTTGCTGCTCAAAGCAGACTTTCTAGCCAATTGCTTTACTTTTTTATTCACCTTAGAGTTGTAGGTACGTGGTTTAGGACCAAATACGCGACCACCTCCACGGAAAAGAGGGTTTTTGATATCACCAGCACGTGCTGTACCAGTACCCTTTTGTCTTTTTATTTTTTTGGTAGAACCCGCAACTTCACCTCTTTCTTTGGATTTGTGTGTACCCTGGCGCTGGTTCGCATTATAATGCTTAACCGCAAGGTAAACAGCGTGTGCGTTTGGCTCCACACCGAATATTTCTTCGGACAGTTCTACTGTTCTGCCAGTACTTTCGCCCTGAATATTTAATACATCCTGTGTCATAATTTTCAATATTTAGAAAGTACTATTAATACTCATGTTTTTTCAAAATCACATAACCTCCTTTGTGACCTGGAATTGCTCCCTTCACTAGTACTAAATTCTCATCTGGGAAGATTTTGATAACCTCCAAATTTTTGATTTGTACGTTCTTACCACCAGTACGTCCAGCCATACGCATACCTTTGAATACACGCGCAGGATAAGAAGCAGCACCAATAGAACCAGGTGCACGCTGGCGGTTATGCTGACCGTGAGTAGCATCATTCACACCGCGGAAGTTGTGTCTTTTAACAACACCTTGGAAACCTTTACCTTTTGTTGTACCTGTTGCAGAGACCATGTCTCCTTCTTCAAAGATTTCATCCACTTTGACGACATCGCCGAGATTTTTCTCAGCGCCATCAAAGTCTCTGAATTCTACAACTTTACGTTTAGGTCCAGTACCAGCCTTTTGAAAATGTCCTTGAAGTGCTTTGGAAGTGTTTTTTGTTTTGGCGTCACCAAAACCCATCTGTACAGCGTTGTAGCCATCGGTATCGTCAGATTTGACTTGTGTAACAACACAAGGACCTATCTCTACCACTGTACAAGCTATATTTTGACCAGCATCATTATAAACGCTAGTCATACCAATTTTTTTACCAATCAATCCGTTCATCAGACCAATATTTATATTCTACAAAACCCTCAAAGCCAAAAGACTTTAAAAGAGTATTGTAAATCTGAATAAATAATGTGAGTACCTAATTAAAAAAGAGATACTCGTTCTCAAATAGGTTACGTCAATTTAACCTGAATATCTACACCACTCGGCAGTTCCAGCTTTGATAGGGCATCAACTGTTTTTTGTGTAGGTGTATAGATTTCGATAAGGCGCTTGTGGGTACGCAATTGGAACTGCTCACGAGATTTCTTATTGACGTGCGGAGAACGCAAGACGGTAAAAATCTTTTTTTCTGTGGGCAGAGGAATCGGACCTGTAACAACAGCACCACTGTTTCGAACCGTTTTCACAATTTTCTCCGTTGACTTGTCCACTAAATTGTGGTCGTAAGAACGAAGCTTAATCCTAATCTTCTGATTCATGCCTAATTAACTTAATTTTCAAATTTTTTAAGATTTGCCCGGAACATTTTCCGGGCAAAATAATCATATCTTCTAGAGTCGTGCAACGGCACTACTCTCCTTTCGACTTTTCAATAATGGTCTTGGAAATACCATCTGGTGCAGCTGCAAAGTGCGAGAACTGCATAGATGAACTTGCGCGACCAGATGTAATCGTACGTAACTGTGTCACATAACCAAACATCTCAGATAAAGGCACATCTGCTTTGATAGATACTGCACCTCCAGATCTTGGCTCTTGTCCTTTCGGCAAACCACGGCGACGGTTCAAGTCACCTACTACAGATCCTACAAACTCTTCAGGTGTAGTCACCTCCAAGTCCATAATCGGTTCCATAATCTTTGGTCTGGTCATTGGAGCAGCAGCTTTGAATCCTTCTTTAGCACACAATTCAAATGCGATAGGCTTTGAATCTACTGCGTGCATAGAACCATCAAAAACACGTACTTTCATACTGTCGATGTTATATCCTGCCAGGATACCGTTTTTCATGGAAGCACGGAATCCATCTTTAATTGGCTTGATATAGTTCTTATCGATAGCACCACCAACGATACCCCAAACGAACTGTAAAGATTCTTTCCCAGACTTGAACTCATCGCTTTCTAGGAATTCCTCATCCGCAGGTCCGAGTTCAAATTGCATATCGGCGAATAAACCAGAACCACCAGACTGCTTTTTCAAGCGTTCGCGGTGTTGTACTTGTTTAGTTAATGCCTCCTTGTAGTTTACTTGAGGTGCACCTTGGTTACACTCCACCTTGAACTCTCTTCTTAGGCGATCAATAATGATCTCCAAGTGCAGCTCACCCATACCGCTAATTACGGTCTGGTTGGTATCTTCATCGTATTTTACACGGAAAGTTGGATCCTCCTCTGACAATTTAGCCAAAGCCATACCCAATTTATCCATATCCTTTTGTGACTTAGGCTCAACAGCAACCCCAATTACTGGCTCAGGGAAGGTCATTGATTCTAGTACAATCGGACTCTTTTCGTCACAAATCGTATCACCAGTACGTAAGTCTTTAAAACCTACAGCAGCAGCGATATCTCCAGCTTCTACGCTATCAATAGCGTTTTGCTTGTTAGAGTGCATCTGGAATAAACGAGAGATACGCTCTTTCTTACCTGATCTAGTGTTCAATACATAAGACCCTGCATTTAGCTTACCTGAGTAAGCACGGAAGAATGCCAAACGACCTACGAATGGGTCAGTAGCAATCTTAAATGCTAAAGCAGCAAATGGCTCATCTACAGATGGCTTACGGCTTTCTGGCTCTTCAGTATCAGGATTCATACCTTCGATAGCCTCGATATCCATTGGAGATGGCAAGTATTCACATACTGCATCTAGTACTGCTTGTACCCCTTTGTTTTTAAAGGCAGAGCCACAGAAGATAGGCATGATAGACATGTCAATCACTGCAGATCTTACAGCAGCACGTACTTCATCGATCGTCAAAGAATCTGGATCTTCGAAGTATTTCTCCAATAAAGTATCATCATACTCTGCTACAGCTTCAATAAGTGCTTCTCTACGAGAATCTACTTCATCTTGAATATCAGCAGGAATATCAACAACTTCAAAGGTCATACCCATATCATCTTCATTCCAGATGATAGCTTGGTTGGTTACTAAATCAACCACACCTTTGAAAGTCTCTTCATTACCAATAGGAACCTGCATAGCGATTGCAGGAGCCCCTAATTTCTCCTTCACGTCCTCGACTACAGCGAAGTAGTCAGCACCTGAACGGTCCATTTTATTAACGAATCCGATACGTGGTACGCGGTAGCGCTCCATCTGACGGAATACCGTTTCTGATTGTGGCTCAACACCAGATACTGCACAATAAAGTGCAACTACTCCGTCAAGTACACGTAATGAACGCTCTACCTCAACGGTAAAGTCAACGTGTCCAGGAGTATCAATGATGTTGATGGCGTACTCTTCATCCTTCCATTTCCAGGAAGTCTTCGTAGCAGCAGAGGTAATAGTGATACCACGCTCTTGCTCTTGCTCCATCCAGTCCATGGTAGCAGCACCATCGTGTACCTCACCAATCTTGTGACTGATCCCGGTGTAATAAAGAACACGCTCAGTAGTAGTTGTTTTACCCGCATCGATATGTGCAGCGATACCGATATTACGAGTGAATGTTAAATCCTTTGCCATGACTACGCCAAAAAATTTTATTGTTTATAATATTGGATTAGACCTTAAAGTGCGCAAAAGCTCGGTTAGACTCTGCCATTTTGTGCGTATCTTCTTTACGCTTGACAGCTCCACCCTCACCTCTACTAGCCGCTAGTAACTCAGCAGCCAACTTTTCAGCCATTCCTTTTCCACTACGTTGTCTAGAGAAACGGATCAACCATTTCATACCAATAGACAATTTTCTTTTCGCACGAATTTCCGTTGGAATCTGGAAAGTAGCCCCACCAATACGGCGTGATCTTACTTCTACCTGAGGCATTGCATTATTCAATGCTTTTTTCCAAAGGGCATGCTCATCAGCACCATCAGAACGCTCCTTCATCTTGTCCATTGCATCATAGAAGATAGCGAATGCGACAGATTTCTTACCATCTAGCATCATCATGTTTACAAATTGTGTAACCATGGGATCGCCATAACGTGGATCCGGAGCTATTACTCTTAATTTTGGTTTTCTTTTTCTCATTTTGAATTAGCGGTTTCTAATAAAACGTTGAAACATAACTTAGTAATTCTCATTACTTTTTAGGACGCTTGGCTCCATACTTAGAGCGGCTCTGTAGACGACCTTCCACTCCAGCAGTATCCAATGCCCCACGTACAACTGTGTACCGTACCCCTGGTAAATCTTTCACACGACCACCACGCACCAACACAATTGAGTGCTCTTGCAAGTTGTGTCCTTCTCCTGGAATGTAGGCAATCACCTCAATACCATTTGTCAGACGCACCTTAGCTACCTTACGCAATGCAGAGTTAGGTTTCTTAGGAGTCGTTGTATATACTCTCGTACATACACCACGACGCTGAGGACATGCATCCAAAGCACGAGACTTGCTCGATTCCGTGATCTTCTTTCTACCTTTGCGTACCAGTTGATTAATTGTAGGCATATCTCTATATCAATTAAAAATTATTACCTCGTTTGTATACTTCTACAAACACCTTTAAGTCAAGACATTATACGCCTGTCTCAAAAGCGATTGCAAAGGTAACTTTTTTTAGTAATAATTCCAAGAGATGTTTTTAATTTTCAACGGATTAAATAAATTGAGTTTTTCTGAGGATTCACCTATTACTCGAATATCTTCCTAGAACTTCAAATCACCGTTAAAAAACATGGTAAAAGCACAGCATACCGAACATTATACCATCAGAGCTTACGCCGTCGATCAATCTAAAAAAATAAGCGTTCCTGCCCTTGCACAATTAATGCACGAAACGGCTATGCAACATGTTTTAGATCTCAAGCTTTCTGTTTGGGATTTGGAGCCCTTGAATCTGGCCTGGGTACTCACTAATATCCACATCGATATATATCGGCGACCTTTATTAAACGAGCGAATCACCATCCGTACCAACCCTTCTGGCTTTGAGCGAGTACGCACTTTTAGAGATTATCGTGTCTATGATGGACAGGATCAACTAATCGGCTCGGCGGTGTCTACTTGGTTCCTTATGGACACCCAATCTCGTCGTCTAGCTCGGGTACCCTCTACTGTCAGAGAGACGGTAGAAGGAGCGATCCAGCAAATAGAGGAATTCCTACCTAGAAACAAAGCACCTCAGATTGGAGAGACTACAGGAGCGCATGAACGGCATTTCCAAGTCAATTATCACGATTTAGACTTCAATATGCACCTTAATAATATCTACTATGCCAAATGGCTGCTCGATGCCTTGCCGCTAGATTTTTTAAAGAACCATGAATTAAGTACTCTTAACCTTAGTTATAAGTTGGAGTGCCTATTGGATGATACCGTAGTTTCTCAAGCCGCTACTGCAGATCATTTGAGTTTTAATCATCGCCTGCTGAAAGAAGGCAAAGAAGTAGCGCTCGGTTTTAGTGTATGGCGAAGTTAAATACTGTGTAACATAAATTA
>JBELML010000039.1:0-43722 GCA_042095835.1 Saprospiraceae bacterium | reverse complement strand
GTAGCCTTAAAAGATGTTTTTGATAGCCCAACAAGGAAACTTTAAACAGCTTCAGGTGTACAACTGTCGGATAGTAATTGTGGTTTAAGAAAGACAAGCAATCCTTATGGTTAAAATAATCGAATGCCCAAGAGATGCGATGCAGGGAATCAAACCCTTTATTCCTACGGAGCAGAAAGCTGCATATCTTAATCAGCTATTGCAAGTAGGTTTTGATACCTTGGACTTTGGTAGTTTCGTTTCTCCCAAAGCCATCCCTCAGATGAAAGATACGGCCGAGGTACTTGCCCAGTTGGATTTATCTCAAACTGCAACCAAGCTTTTGTCTATAGTAGCCAACCGCCGGGGTGCCAATAATGCGGTAGCCTTCCCTGAGATACAGTATTTAGGTTATCCATTCTCGATTTCGGAGACTTTCCAAATGCGGAATACCAACGCCACTATAGAAGAAAGCCTGGAACGCGTCGCCCAGATTCAGGAAATTGCGAGTAATCATGACAAGGAATTGGTCATTTATATTTCTATGGGCTTTGGAAACCCTTATGGTGATCCCTGGAATGTAGAAATCGTCCAACATTGGGTAGATCGATTACAACAAATGGATATCCGGATTTTCCAGCTTTCTGATACGATCGGCGTGGCCAATCCCAATAGCATCGCCTACCTATTTAGCAATCTAATCGCCACTTATCCTGAGCTGGAAATTGGTGCCCACTTTCACACTGTCCCCTGGAAATGGAAAGAAAAGATAGCCACGGCCTATGAGAATGGTTGCCGTAGATTCGACGGTGCCATTAAAGGTTATGGCGGCTGTCCTATGGCCAAAGATGACTTGACCGGCAATATGCCCACTGAAAATATGATTGCTTATTTTGCAGAACAAGAAGTAGAAACCGGAATAAATACGACCAAATTCCTCAGTGCAATGGTTCAATCAGCTGAGGTATTTCCACATTAATTTCAATTTATAATTATGCCAGTATTTCTAGATCCAGCTCCCGAACAAATTATGGAGATTGTCAACTTTCCAGCAAATACGCCTTTACAAATGCTCAACCTCCTGCGTTTTAAAAAGGAGAAAAATGCAGAAGGACATGATGGCGAGGCGCAGTACAGTATCTATATGCAAGCGGTAATGCCATTTATTGCCAATGCTAAAGCAAAATTATTATACGCCGGCAAGGTCAGTGCTTCTATTATAGGACCTACCGAAAAGGAGTGGGACAAAGTCCTTATCGTAGAATATCCTGATAAAATGAGTTTTATCAATATGTCAAGAGCAGAAGGGTTTCCATCGGAACTTCGAAATGCGGCCCTAGAGGATTCTCGCCTGATCCTTTGTACACCAGGATGAGCAATGCTCTAAGTAGATGCTTTTGCAGGGAAAGTCGACTAAATTGCTCTTAACTTTTCATATCTCGAATAATCTCCTTTTCTTTATCCTATCTCCTACAGAGGATAAAAATTATGCAAATGCTATTTAACTATATCACCTGGGATATTAATCCAGAGATCATCAACATCGGCGGGTTTTCATTGCGCTACTACGGTATTCTTTTTGCCACAGGTATTATCCTGAGTTATGTCGTATTAGTTTGGTTATTCAAACAAGAAAAGATTCCACAAGAGAACCTGGATAAACTTTCCTGGTACGCCATTATTGGTATCATAATCGGTGCGCGTTTAGGGCATTGCCTTTTTTATGAGCCAACCTATTATCTAGCTCATCCATTAGAGATGATCTTGCCGGTACAATTTAAAGAAGGAGGCGGTGTTCGATTTACGGGCTATCAGGGTTTAGCCAGCCACGGCGGTGCCTTAGGTCTATTCCTAGCGCTGGTTTATTACACCTGGAAAACGAAGCAGTCCTTGATTAAAACAGTTGACCTGATTGCGGTAGTGGCCCCCTTGGGCAGCTGCTTTATCCGTTTGGCCAATTTAATGAACTCTGAGATCATCGGTATTCCTACGGATAAACCTTGGGCATTCATTTTTAAGAAAGTAGATGATGTACCTAGGCACCCGGCACAACTCTATGAGGCGCTGACATATCTAGCTATCTTTGGACTGATGATATTTCTATACAAACGCTATCGCAAACATTTGCAAAAAGGGGCTCTTTTTGGAATCAGTATAAGTCTGATCTTTATAGCGCGCTTTTTTATTGAGTTTATAAAAGAGGACCAGGTAGCTTTCGAAGAGGGTATGGCTTATAATATGGGGCAACTCTTGAGTCTACCATATATCCTTATTGGCCTCTTGTTTGTTTACTTGGGTATTCAGCGTACACGGAAAATGAACGCACAAGCTTAAACGCTATTTTACCATAAATGCTAAAAAAATATATACAGTTCGTATTAGATAATCCACTGGTTGCGTGGATATTTGTTGGGCTGTTTGTCTTTTGGGGCTTATTAAGCTCCCCTTTTGATCTGGAACTGGGGAACCTACCTAGGGATCCTGTACCAGTTGATGCCATTCCTGATATTGGAGAAAATCAGCAAATCGTCTATACCGAATGGGCGGGCCGCTCTCCGCAAGATGTGGAGGATCAGATCACCTATCCTTTGACTACGGCCTTGCTTGGTATTCCAGGCGTTAAAAGCGTACGTAGCAATTCTATGTTTGGCTTCTCTAGTATTTATCTCATCTTCGAAGATGAGGTAGAGTTCTATTGGAGCAGAGGGCGCATATTAGAAAAATTAAATGCCTTACCAGCTAATTTATTGCCTCCTGAGGTGCAGCCGGCGCTAGGGCCAGACGCTACAGCTTTAGGTCAAATATTTTGGTACACCCTTGAGGGAAGAGATGCAGAGGGCAAGCCTACCGGTGGCTGGAATCCACACGAACTGCGGAGTATTCAAGACTATTATGTTCGTTTTGGGATTTCTGGGGCAGACGGCGTCGCGGAGGTAGCCTCCATTGGTGGATTTGTTAAAGAATACCAGGTTGATGTCGATCCTGAGGCAATGAAGGTCTACAATATCACCCTCGAGCAGGTGATGTCCGCTATCCGAAAAAGTAACCAGGATGTAGGTGCTCAGACTATCGAGCTCAATCAAGCCGAATACTTCGTACGTGGCCTTGGTTATATCGAAAACCTAGATGATATAGAGGAAAGCGTGGTGGCCAACCGTAATAATGTCCCCATTCGGGTGCGAGATATTGCCCGTGTAAATATTGGTCCGGCAAGTAGGCGTGGGGTTTTAGATAAGTCAGGAGCAGAAGCTGTGGGTGGAGTAGTGGTAGCCCGCTATGGCGCAAATCCGCAAGCAGTAATTACCTCCGTAAAAGAAAAAATCCAGGAGCTAGGCCCAGGGTTGCCTACCAAAACCCTAGCAGATGGTACCTTGTCTCAGGTCACCATCGTCCCTTTTTATGATCGTACTCAATTGATTAATGAAACGATCGGCACGCTTGAAGAAGCCCTAAGTCTAGAGATACTCATTACGGTTATTGTAGTGATATTGATGCTGCTCAACTTGAGTTCTTCCTTTGTGGTAGCCAGTATTTTACCTGTGGCGGTGTTGATGTGTTTTATCGCCATGCGTTACTTTGGAGTAGATGCTAATATTGTAGCCCTATCAGGGATTGCAATTGCCATCGGTACGATGGTAGATATGGGTATCGTACTCACCGAAAGTATTGTCAAGCGCTTAGAGGAAAATCAAGCAAATGAGTCCCTTAGGGAAAGTATCTATCAAGCCACCATTGAAGTGAGTTCGGCAGTAATCACTGCAGTTGCTACCACGATTATAAGTTTTCTTCCTGTATTTACAATGGAAGCTGCCGAGGGGAAACTATTCCGACCGCTGGCTTTTACCAAAACTTTTGCCTTATTGGCTACCATTATCGTCTCTTTGACGGTGATTCCACCCTTGGCAAGATTGATTTTTAGATGGTCTAAAGAGCAAGGTCAGTGGAAGTGGATAAGGCCTTTAGGAATGGCCATTCTTGGAATAGTAGGCAGTATTTGGCTATCCAAGTGGGCCATGATTTTAATTGTTGTTGGGCTACTTACACTCGTCAGAGTACTCATTGAGGATCGTTATACAAAGTATGCTTTGGCCGCCAAAGTCATCGAAAACCTGATTTATGCAGCGATAATTACCTATTTGATTACTAGGGTATGGATGCCTTTAGGAGTCGACTTGAGCGTAGGGACCAACTTCTTCTTTGTGGGGAGTATTATTGTCCTGCTGATTGGTAGTTTTTATCTAGTGATCTATTTTTATGAAAGCATTCTCAGATTCTTGCTGAGGTTTAAAATACTCTTTTTAGTACTTGTAGGTATTATTTTGTGGCAAGGCTTTACGGTATATCAGCGCCTGGGTAGAGAATTTATGCCTACCCTTGATGAAGGATCATTCCTTTTGATGCCCACCGCTATGCCACACGCGGGTATGCAAGAAAATATCAAGAATCTTCGGCTGCTAGATATGGCGGTCACAGCGATTCCAGAGGTAGAAACCGTGGTGGGCAAGGCCGGTAGGGTAGAAAGTGCACTAGACCCAGCCCCGATGTCAATGTACGAGAACGTGATCCTGTATAAACCGGAGTACATTCTTGACGAAAATGGTCGCAGGATGCGATTCGCTGTAGATGAAGAAGGAGAATTTATAGTTGATGAATTAGGAGATTTAATTCCAGATCAACAAGGGAAATACTATCGACAATGGCGAGATCAAATCCGTCATCCAGATGATATCTGGGATGAAATTGCCAAAGTGACCCAATTGCCCGGCGTCACCTCTGCGCCTAAATTACAACCTATTGAGACTCGTCTGGTCATGCTGCAAACGGGTATGCGTGCGCCTATGGGCATTAAAATACAAGGGCCTGATTTGGCTACTCTTGAGCAATTTGGTCTACAGCTAGAGCCTATTCTAAAAGAAGTAGAAGGTGTCAAAGCACCCGCCGTATTTGCTGAAAGGATTGTCGGGAAACCCTATTTATTACTCGAACTAAAGCGAGCAGATTTAGCTCGCTATGGCATCAGTGTTGCCTCAGTGCAGGAAAGCATCCAAGCGGCTATTGGAGGGAGCGTATTAACGACTACAGTAGAAGGCAGAGAACGATATGCTGTGCGCATTCGGTATCCGCGCGAATTGCGTAGCGATTTGGAGGACCTCAAAAGAATTTACATCACTTCGGCCAATGGTTCGCCAGTACTTTTGGGAGATTTGGTTGAAATCAAATATGAGCAAGGGCCTCAATCCATTAAGAGCGAAGACGGCTTTTTAATCTCCTACGTTTTATTTGACAAAGAAAATGGTTACTCGGAAGTCAGTGTTGTAGAAAACGCGAAACAAGCAATAGAACAAGCGATTGAAGAGGCTGTACTCACCGTACCTAAAGGCGTCAACTACCGATTTGCAGGGAACTATGAACAACAAGTGAGAGCCAACCAGCGATTAGCGATTGTCGTACCGATCTCCTTAGTCATTATCTTTTTATTGTTGTATTTTCAATTTAGATCGGTGGCTACTGCTTTGATGGTGTTTATGGGTGTATTTATAGCCTTTGCAGGAGGCTTTATCATGATAGGTCTCTATGGGCAGCCCTGGTTTCTGGATTTTTCTATAGCGGGTCAATCGATGCAGGACCTTTTCCAGGTGCGGGCAGTCAACTTGAGTGTAGCGGTTTGGGTCGGCTTTTTAGCCCTATTTGGAATTGCTACCGATGACGGCGTACTCGTTGCTACTTTTTTGAGGGATCGTTTTCGAGATCAGGAACCTCAGACGATAGAGACTATCCGGGATGCGGTAGTAGATGGTGGCAAGCGGAGGGTGCGTCCAGCCATGATGACCACTGCTACGACAATTTTAGCTTTACTGCCGATATTAACAGCTACAGGTAAAGGGGCGGACATCATGCTCCCGATGGCAATACCTACTTTTGGAGGTATGTTATTACAGACTTTAACTATGTTCACTGTTCCAGTGTTATATGCATTGTGGAAAGAATGGACTTTGAGGGTTAGGTTAAATGCATCAAAAATAAAAATTAAAAAAAGGTAGCTTTTACTGTAGATCAAGCGTGAGATTGGTGATAAGCAAAGTGCGGGAGGCCGCCTGGGCATTGTTTGAGCGGAGCGAGTTTGGCCAGGCAAGATTTTTTTGCTTCGTTTTTGTATCGAATGACAAAAATGAAGATGCCAGAGCGGTTTTCACTTGGAGTCTCAGTCTAAATATAAAAAATTTAAGGGTTGTGTTTTTTAGTGTGCTTAGTTTGATTACGCTTAAAGAAAACTAATAGTCAGAAAAAATGATATATGAACAATTGGAAAAACATAGTGCTGTTTTCTGCAGTTAGCCTATCTATAGGCTTAGGAGGAGGATATCTACTTTTTGCGAAAAACAATACTTCGGTAGCAGTGGATCCTACTGATGTGGAACACGACCATGCAGCATCTGAGGTGTATACCTGTTCTATGCACCCCCAAATTCGACAGAATGAAATGGGGATTTGCCCAATTTGTGAGATGGATTTGACACCTGCATCTAGCAATCAGAATGCAGACCCCACGGTGCTTGAGATGACCGAAGAAGCAATGAAATTGGCTGCTATAGAAACAACGGTGCTAGGTCAAGCAAATGCGAGTAATAGTAGCAGTATGCTTAAGATGAATGGTAAAATTCAGGCAGACGAAAGGCGATCTTCTAGCCTGGTTTCTCATTTGCCGGGCCGGATTGAGCAATTACACGTTTCCTTTACTGGAGAATACGTGAAAATAGGTCAGAAATTAGCGACCATCTATTCTCCCGAACTCATCAGTGCTCAAAGGGAGTTGATAGAAGCTGCTCGCTTAAGAAAAGTCAATCCTGCACTTTTAGATGCCGCCCGTAGCAAGCTACGCAACTGGAAAATCAGTGAAGACCAAATCCGGATGGTAGAAAGTAATTTTAGGATTCAAGAAAATTTTATTCTTCGAGCAGAAGCTTCCGGCGTGGTGAACACCAAAAGGGTAGCTGTTGGGGATCATGTATCCGAAGGAGAAGTCCTTTTTGAAGTGACAGACCTAAATCGTTTGTGGGTCGTACTAGATGCTTACGAAGAAGACCTATCTAAGGTGAAACTTGGCGACCAAGTCAGTTTTACGACGCCAGGTATTCCAGATCAAAGCTTTACAACACGTATTAATTTTATTGATCCAACGATTAACTCTTCTACGAGAGTAGCCTCTATCCGAGGAGAGATCAGTAATGCTCGCGGCCAACTCAAGCCCGAGATGTTGATTATGGGAGAACTGGAACGTAAACCCTCCAGTACTGCGTCTAGTCAGCTACTAGTGCCCCGTACTGCGGTCATGTGGACTGGAAAACGATCAGTTGTCTACCTGAAAGAACAAGATAAAGAAGTACCTACTTTTAGCTATCAAGAGGTGAAACTGGGCGATCGGATTGGAGATCATTATTTATTGCTGGAAGGACTTGAACCAGGCGCAGAAGTGGTCACCTATGGGAATTTTGTAATTGATGCCGCTGCTCAATTGAATAACCAGCAGAGCATGATGAATGATTTAGTTCAGTTGCAAGGAGCCTCGGATGGTCCTGAACTGCCTGATTTTCTCGATCAGACACCGGCTGCTTTTCAAGAGGCTTTGCATGAGCTTTTCCAAATCTATATTCCCCTCAAAGATGCTTTAGTCGCTACCGATGGGGCGACGAGTCAGGTATTAGGCAAGCGTTTTTTAGAGCAGCTCCTTGAAACTGGAGAAGAATTATCTGAACCAGACCAGCTTGAATTTTGGACTACTCAAAGAGCACAAATTGCTGTGCATGTTCAAAAGTTGACGGCTTTAGCTGATATTGAAAAACAAAGAAAGCAGTTTCAGTTTATATCAGGTTTGCTCATTCAATCGGCCCAGGTATTCGGCACCGGAGGCCAGGAGTATTACTTACAACATTGCCCAATGGCCTTTGACGATAGAGGAGCAGATTGGATAAGTGAGGCAGATACCATTTTAAATCCTTATTTTGGGGACAAAATGCTGAAGTGTGGTGTCGTGAAAATGGCACTGCCATAAAATATTAATTTTTAAAAAGAACTAAGAAAATGAAGTTTTTAAAATCCATTAGCCTGATGGGGCTAGTATTAAGTTTAGGATTGTTTTTTGCCGCCTGTGGTGGAGAAAGTGCTACAGAAGCTGCTGCTCACGGTGAGGGTACAGAATACACCTCTGCCTACGTTTGCCCAATGCATTGCGAAGGTAGTGGCGCTGCTGAGGCGGGTAACTGTCCTGTTTGTGGTATGGACTACGTTGCACAAGCAGATCATACTGGTGACGGACATAGTCATTAATGAGCTTGTGATCATCTAAACAAAACAGCCCTTGATCTCCTAGGAAATCAAGGGCTGTTCTTATTGAAGTTGTCTAAGGTTTTCTGGATTAAATAATCCCTTTTTCTGTGAGATAACGCTCGGCATCTAGCGCCGCCATACAACCTGTACCTGCTGCAGTCACTGCTTGACGATAGATGTTATCTTGCGCATCTCCACTTGCGAATACGCCTTCAATATTGGTGTGGGTGCGACCGGGTACTGGCGTAATATAGCCTGCACTATCCATATCCAACCAACCTTTGAAAATATCCGTATTAGGTTTGTGGCCAATAGCTACAAAGAAGCCTTTGGCTGAAATGACCGACTCCTCTTCGGTTTTATTATTCTTCACTTTTACACCTTCTACACCATCATCTCCTATGATTTCAAGGGTCTCTGTATTCCAGTGCATTTGGATGTTCTCGGTTTTCAATACGCGCTCCTGCATGATTTTTGAGGCTCTCATCTCGTCTCTACGTACCAGCATGTGCACTTTTGGAGACAACTTCGAAAGATAGAGCGCTTCTTCGGCCGCGGTATCACCGCCACCTACGACGACTAGTTCCTGCCCTCGGTAGAAAAAGCCATCACAAACGGCACAGGCAGATACCCCTTTGTTCATGAATTTTTTCTCCGACTCTAGCCCTAGCCATTTGGCACTTGCACCAGTAGAAATGATAACAGTATGAGCATGAAGTTCTTTACCCGTATCTGTCCACAACTTGTGGATAGGACCAGATAAATCCACTTTAGTGATCAACTCATAGTTGATCTCTGTACCAAAGCGCTCAGCTTGCTTGCGAAAATCCTCCATCATTTGAGGCCCCATGATACCATCTGGGTAGCCTGGATAATTCTCTACGTCTGTGGTGATCATCAATTGTCCACCCACATCTTTACCTGTATATAATACTGGATTGAGGTTGGCTCTTGCGGCATAGACCGCTGCGGTATAGCCAGCGGGGCCAGATCCTACAATCACTGTATTTAAAACGCTATTTGCTTTTCCTTCTTCCATGTCCTTTATAATGTTGTCTACCTGCGGTCCTGCTTTCTCCGAGAAGCCTTAGGTTTGCATTCCCAGCTTCAGCGAAGGACTCGGTAGATGAATAATGTTAAGTATCCTGTTTTACAGTTTGCAAAAGTAATAATTTCTCTTTCAAACGAAAATGACAACTGGATTGATCTTTTATCCGTATTGTCATTTTTCATTGCTTTGGGTATAACAAGAATTACATTGGTAGAGTTCTATAAATAGCTTAGTCTGTCCGCACCGCTACTTTAGCAGAAAAATGGGCAAAGCGCTGTTTATTTTTTTATATTTAGATATATACCTGAGCTTTAGAGTAAAAGCGGTCATCGCTAAATTGATATCACTACTGACGATAAAATCGAAAATTTTAATCAGTAAAGGTTAATCGTATTAAAATTAAAACTTAAAGGAAGTAGCTTTTACTGAAGATCAGGCATGAGATTTCCGATAAGCAAAGTGCGGGAGGCCGCCTGGGCATTGTTTGAGTGGAGCGAGTTTGGCCAGGCAAGATTTTTTTGCTTCGTTTTTGTATCGAATGACAAAAATGAAGATGCTAGAGCGGGTTTCACTTGCAGACTCAGTCTAAATATAAAAATTATACGATGTACTTATTTGGTGCGTTTAACCAATTAATCAATATGAAAATATAACAATATGATAAGTTCTATTTATCTAATAAGTTTCTTCGCCATCATTTTAGGATTAATATTTTGGGCTAGATTTGAATCAGGCAAAGCCGATCGATTGTTTCGGATCATGACCATAGGCGCCCTACTGACCTATTTTGGGAGCTGGGTGGCACAAATTGCTCCGGTTGATTATAAAGTAGAGGTGATCGTTAGAGATTTAATGGTGATTGCTGCTTCTGGTGCCGTTTTTACTTGGGTAGCTCGTAAGCGTAAACTTTTCATCCTTCTATTGGCTGTAGTAGTTGCTGCGGGTTATTGGTATTATAAAAATGTACTGGAACCTTCTTCATTTCCTTATGTGATGGAACAAAGTGAGATAGAATTAGATTCCTCTGGCGAATTGCTAGTAGAATTGGTTCCTGATTTTACGCCAACGCAAATTAGTGCGTTGGAAGACTTTCTAATGGATCATAATGCCAATTATGAAATTGCCTTTCCAGATATCCAGCGCGCAGATTGGACAGATCTCGATGATTACATCTTGGTGAACAGCATTAATGACCAAGGGATTGATGCCTTAAAAAGCAAATTAGCCGCTTTCCCCTTTGTAGAAAATGTAGAGTACAATGAAATGATCCAACTGTCACCCATCGAATCGGTCCCGCAAGAAAGAGACCAAAAAAGAAGAGTAGATCCTCAATTTGGAATTGATGATCCTGGTGTAGAGCAGTTGTGGTCCTTCCGCCAAATGAAGATGGATCAGTTGTATAATGTATTAGAAAAGGAAAACATTCAACCGCAAAAGAAAGCACTCATCGCTATCCTGGATACAGGTGTAGATTCTAAACACGAAGACATTAAGGATAACTACACGTCTATCGTAAAAAGTAGTGACGATGATCCAAAAGGACACGGAACACACTGTGCAGGAATCGCCGCCGCAGTAACTAATAATGGAGTGGGAGTAGCCTCTTACTCTAGAAATAATGCTTACACCCGAGTGACCTCGATCAAGGTGCTGAGTAAAATGGGTTTTGGTAGCCAGAAAATGATCATCAATGGTATCCTCAAAGCGGCCGATAAAGGTGCCGATGTGATCTCCATGTCTCTAGGTGGACCATCCAATGATCTAAAGCAAAAAGCTTATAGTGATGCCGTAGCTTACGCCAATAAGAAAGGAGCAATTGTAGTAGCCGCAGCCGGAAACTCCAATGCCAACTCCAAAAACTACGGTCCGGTGAATGCCAAAGGAATCATCGGCGTGAGTGCAGTAGACTCAGAGCTCAAGAAAGCCAGTTTCTCCAATACTGTACAAGACCTCAAAATGGGGATTGCTGCCCCCGGAGTAGGTATCTATTCGACCATTCCAGGTAGTCAATATGCGACCTATAATGGGACCTCCATGGCGACCCCTTACGTAGCCGGCCTCATCGGTTTGATGAAAAGCATCAACCCAGATATCAAAACCGATGAAGTCTACAAAATCCTCAAAGAAACAGGCGTAAAAACCGGAAGCACTAGAGAGACGGGTAAGTTCATCCAGCCCGCTGCGGCAGTAAAAGCTTTGACTAGTAAATAACAAATAAGTATAGAAGACCGAATGCTGACATCCTGACGAAAAAATCAAAGATTTTTTGCAGGGATGTCACTAGTCGGGATGACAGGATTGACTTTGGCCCATCCTAAGAGGGGAGGGTACCAAACCCTAAAGGCTTTTCCTTCGGAGGTCTTTTAATTTTTCAGCCTTTATGAAAATGAGATTTTCAACAGCCTAGAAAACAAAAAGACCCTCTGCTGATTGCAGAAAGCCTTTAGGTTTCAGTCGGGATGACAGGATTTGAACCTGCGGCCTCTCGCCCCCCAGACGAACGCGCTACCGGGCTGCGCTACATCCCGAATTTTGAAGGATTGCAAATATAGAGGATTTGTTCCCTCTTGCCCAAGAAATTGTATAAAAAAGTTACCGAGATCATCATTCTCCCAACTCCCTGTTCCCTCCCAGTCTTACGCTTTCCCAGTCCCCGCTCTCCCCGTCTCCCCTTCCCCTCGTCTCCCAGTCTCCCAGTCTCAAAGTCCCCCTAATCCCCTATTGCGAATCAAAAATACTTGGACATCGGTGGCACATTCCCTATCTTTTCCAAAAAAATGCCGCGCCAACTTTATCTACTGCTATTCTTAGCTTTATTATTGACCAACTGTAGTACAGATGCCAAGCTTGAAATAGGAAATCTAGATATCATTCCGATTCCTGTTGATCTTCAAATGGCAGAGGGCTACTTTAATTTTTCTGAAAAGACAAAGCTCTCCGTTTTAGATGAGGCACTCCTGCCATCAGTCGCTGTGTGGTTGAAAGACTTGAATACCCAAGCTGGATGGGACCTTAGCATCGCTACTAAAACAGAAGACTCTGCTATCTTAATCGAAATAGATACCGAATTGCAGAACGACGCCTATTCTTTGACGGTCAGTCCGCAGCAAATTCAAATAAAAGCAGCCAACCCCGCCGCTAGTTTTTATGCTTTACAGACCTTAGAACAAATGCTACCGCTATCTTATTTTGCGGCTAATGCTGCTGGAAAAGCTTACCAAATCCCCTGCGTCACCATCCGAGACCAACCGCGCTTTGGTTGGCGAGGTTTCATGTTGGATGTCTCGCGGCACTTCTTCACGGTAGAGCAGGTGAAAGAAGTCCTGGATATGATGGCCGAACTCAAACTCAATCGCTTCCATTGGCACTTGACTGATGATCAGGGCTGGCGAGTAGAGATCAAACAATATCCCAAGTTGACAGAAGTCGGCGCCTGGCGAGTAGATCATACCAACTACGATGAGACCATCTCCGATTGGTGGGGTAGACCCGTACAGCAAGCTAGCCAAGCAGCAACTTACGGTGGCTTTTATACCCAAGCAGCAATCAAAGAAGTCGTAGCCTATGCTAAAGCCAGACACATCGAGGTGATACCAGAGATAGATATGCCCGGCCATGCCCAAGCCACCATCGCGGCTTATCCAGAATTAGGCTGTGTAAATGCTGCTCCCCACGTAGCCACAGGTGGTGTTTTCAAAAACAATACCTACAATCCAGGTAAAGAAGCGACCTATGTGTTCGTAGAGAATATGCTCAATGAGATCATAGACCTTTTTCCTTATGACTATATTCACATCGGCGGAGATGAGTGTAACAAAAGTCAATGGAAAATTGATCCCGATGCCCAGCGCAAAATGCGAGATGAGGGCCTAGAGACGGAAGAGGAATTACAGAGTTACTTCATCAAACGCGTCGAAAAGATCATCAATGCACGGGGCCGAAAAATGATCGGTTGGGACGAGATCCTGGAAGGTGGCCTAGCACCAAACGCAGTCGTCATGTCCTGGCGAGGTGAAGAAGGCGGAATAGCGGCAGCCAAAGCAGGCCACGAAGTGATTATGACGCCCAACAAATACTGCTATATCGACCTCAAGCAAGGCCACGATGATCTAGAACCCAATTTAGGTTACAGCCAACTGCTACTTTCTACCGCTTACAACTACGAGGTGTCACCCGAGACCTTAAGTGCGGAAGAACAAGCCTATATCAAAGGTATCCAAGCTAATCTCTGGACGGAATCCATTACTGATTGGGGAAAACTGACCTATATGACTTTCCCGCGGGTCTTCGCCATCGCTGAAAATGCCTGGTCTTCTGCTGAAAGAAAAGACTGGAATGGGTTCAGTGATCGCCTACGGACCAAATTTGCCCAGCTAGAGGCTCAAAATATCCGCTATGCCAATAGCGCCTTTAGTCCCTGGATCAGACATCAAGGCGTGGGTGAGGCTATCGAATATACCTTAGACACCGAAGTTGAGGGACTTGATATTTATTATACCACCGATGGTACTGAACCAAATTTATCATCTTCCAAATTTACAGGACCTTTTCAACTAGAGACTAGTGCGACCATTAAAGCACGCGCATTCCATGGCGACCAGGCGCTGGGTCGCACTACCGAATTAGCCTTTCCAGTACATCAAGCGAGAGGGGCAAAGGTCACCCAGGAAGATGGAAGTGTAGAGGATAAATTTAGCGATCTAAGTTATGCTCGATTGCATCCATCGGATACCAATTGGGTGAAATCCAATGGAAATTTAGTTGTAGAAATAGAATTGGAAGCAGCTACAGCGGTGAAAAGCATCTCCTTCGATGCCCTACGTTATACCATTTCTGCTTATTATCCACCGAGTAAAGTCGAGGTCTATAAAGTGGATGAGGAAGGCCAGGCAAGCCTACTTTCAGAAACGGATTATTATGAGGATCATTTAGTACAGGGTAGGAATAAAATAACATCCGAACTGCAATGGACGCCTCAAAAAATTAAAAGACTACAAGTCAAGATTTTCAACTACCAGACTTTACCAACAGGGCAGCACCGCGCAGGAGATGCTAGTAGACTTGCGATTGATGAGTTGGTGGTTTTTTAGAAAATTTGTACCTCAATATCACGATATCAAGCTATGTCACATCATAAGTACCTCCAACTCCTTTCTGATAAATACCCCAATCGTCTTGAGGCAGCCAAGGAAATCGTCTTGTTGAGCTCGGTATTGAGTTTAACCAAAGGCACCGAAATTTTCCTCAGTGATATTCATGGAGAGCATGAGGCATTTGAACATGTTTTGCGCAATGGCTCTGGAGTCATCAAACAGAAAATCAAGGAGCTATTCCCGGAAATAGGCGTTTTGGCCTGCAATCGATTGGCCACCTTGATCTATTATCCAGCCGAAAAGTTGCCGATGATAAAAGAAGAGGTCGAAGATCTACCAGACTTTTATCGCTTGACTTTAAAGTGCCAAATCGCTTTGACCCGATCATTTGCTTCTATTTATTCGACCAAAAAATTCCGGAAAAATCTACCGGTAGGCTTTGATCAGGTGATCGGAGAATTAGTGGCTGAGCGAGAAATTGGGCAGGCGAATGACTATTACGATCACTTGATCGAAAGTATCATTGAGATCAAACAGGCTGACCCGCTAATCATTGCTTTTGCCAAATTGATTCAAAGACTCGCTATCCATAGGATTCATATCATAGGTGATGTTTATGACCGTGGGCCTGGCGCAGAATTTATAATGGATGAGGTAACCAAACACCACTCCGTAGATTTTCAATGGGGCAACCATGATGTGGTCTGGATGGGCGCTGGTCTAGGCTCCGAGGCTTGTATGGCCAATGTCATTCGCCTCTGCCTACGCTACGGCAATACCGATACTTTGGAGAAAGGCTACGGTATACAGCTATTGCCACTGGCCTCTTTTGCGATAGAGCACTACGAGCAGGACAAAAGTCTAGCCTTTCAGCCTAAGGTGGATCTTAGTGATATGCTGAATGAATCGGAACATTGGCTCAATAGTATCATGCACAAGGCCATCACTATTCTCCAATTCAAGTTGGAGGGTCAGGTAATAAAGCGCCGCTCCATCTTTAATATGACGGATCGCTTGTTGCTGGATAAAATTGACGTAGAGCGGAAAGAAGTCCAAGTCGATGGGCAGGTGTATACTATGAAGGATAACTTTTTCCCTACCCTTGATCCCAGGGATCCTTATGCGCTCAGTGAGGAAGAGCAAGTCTTGATCGAGGGCATTAAAGAATCTTTTCTGAAAAGTGAGCGCCTTCAGCGGCACGTACGTACTTTATTTGAGAAAGGTAGTATGTATTTGGTTTCTAATGGCAATCTCCTTTATCATGGCTGTATACCACTTACTGTTGATGGTCAATTCAAAGCAGTGGATTTGGGTTGGGGCCCTAAAAAAGGAAAAGCCTTAATGGACAACCTTGACCAGCAGATGAAGATTGCTTATGCTGGAGATCGCCAAAGCCCAGAATGCCTCTATGCTATTGATCTGTGTTGGTATTTGTGGGCAGGCTCAGATTCCCCACTTTTTGGTAAAGACAAGATGGCCACTTTCGAGCGGTATTTTCTAGAAGAAAAATCGACACACAAAGAAACTAAGGATTTTTATTACACTTATCGGGATGATCCAGCAACCTGCCAAATGATTCTCGAAGAGTTCGGATTAAAAGAAGGGGTGATTTTGAATGGGCATGTTCCTGTTTCGGTCAAAAAGGGAGAAAGTCCAGTCAAAGCTGATGGTAAACTCATCGTTATTGACGGCGGTTTTGCCAAAGCCTACCAAGGCAAGACGGGGATTGCCGGTTTTACGCTCATCCACAACTGCTTTGGCAGGCAAATCGTTGCGCACGAACCCTTTGAGAGTAAAGCCAAAGCGATCGTAGAAGAATTAGATATCGCCTATTCTCAAACCGTACTCAATCAGTCAGCGCAGCGACTTAAGGTCCGCGATCTAGATAATGGGGCCCGAATTAAGGAAAAAATCAAAGATTTAAAACTACTATTATCGAAGTATGAAAGTGGCGCTCTGCGCGAGCGGTTTTAAGCCAATTCAATTGCACTCTCCCAAGTATCTTGGAGTGTAATTCAATTACCTTGATTTAATTTTTTTGCTAGTCTAAAAATTTTATTCTATTTTTGTGAAAACAAAATGTAGAGCTACCTGCTTATTGATGTAGGATAGCTTTAAAAAGGAATAAATGAACTTTAAATCTTACCCTATACTTATTATAATCGCTTTCCTGGTAGCTACAGCTGCACTACGGGCACAGTCGCTTACTGGTAAAGTGGCTAGTGGTGGCGAGGCGCTAGCTTATGCTACGATAGCCGTACCCGGGAGCACAATAGGTACAGTAACTGATGAAAATGGCGCTTTCGAATTACTTGGACTGGAAGCCCAAACCTATGAATTGAGTATTACCTCTATTGGCTATCGAACGAAGACCCTGAAGGTAGATTTGAGTAATTCATCTGCTATAGATTTGGGTGCTATCGAATTGCTCGAAGACATTTTAGGCCTGGAAGAAGTGGTGGTTACAGGTACCATGAAGGAGACCTTCGTAGCGGCTTCACCGATAAAAGTAGATGTGATTACGGCGAAGTTCTTACAAAAAAATATTTCACCTACAAATATTGTAGAAGGCATTACGCTAGTTAATGGTGTACAAGAGGTAGTCGCCTGTGGCGTTTGTTTTACGAATAGCATTAGCATCAATGGCTTACCTGGTGCCTATACCGCTGTACTTATGGATGGAACACCCATCTATGGCAACTTAGCTTCTGTGTACGGCTTAAATGGTATCCCTACTATGATCATCGATCGATTCGAGGTCATCAAAGGACCAAGTTCTACGCTATATGGTTCGGAGGCGGTAGCAGGAGTTATCAATATCATCACCAAAGATCCGGCGGAGCAGCCAGCTTTATCGGTAGACCTTATGGCTACCAGCCACCTCGAATCTTTTGGAAATCTAGCCTTTTCTCCAGAAGTCGGTGATTGGAATGCTTACGTGGGACTCAACTATGCCTATATCAATAATTTTGATGATGAGAATAATGACTTCTTCAGTGATGTGGTCAATATGGATCGGATTTCTTTATTCACCAAATGGTCTAAGGAAAGGGCTGATTATAAAACGACTTCTATTGCCGCTAAATACTATTACGAGGATCGTCGAAATGGGGTAGAGCAGTTCTTGACCAATAGGGCTTACCGCGATTTAAGAGGTAATGAAGATATTTATGGAGAAAGTATCTATACCAACCGGTTAGAGATTTTTGGTACCCATGAGTTTGCGGGTGAAGAAGATATAAAATTAGACTTTTCGCTGAGTCATCATGATCAGGATAGCTACTATGGGTCGGATTATTATCAGGCACAACAGCAAATCGCTTTTACCAACTTGACCTGGAATAAAGAGATCAAAAAACACGATGTATTAGTGGGACTTACGGCCCGCTATCAATACTACGATGATAACACAATTGCTACGGATAGTGAAGTAGGGAATGCTGCGGATCACCAGTTAATTCCTGGTGTTTTTGTACAAGATGAATGGACGGTTTCCGATAAGTTTACTTTGTTGACAGGCGCCCGTTTAGATCATTATGAGAACCATGGATTGATCTTTGCACCGCGCTTGAGTTCCAAATACAAGCCAAGTACCTGGTCAACCCTGCGGATGAATTTTGGAACGGGCTTCCGTTTAGTTAATTTATTTACCGAAGACCATGCCTTTATTTCCGGCCAGCGGGCGGTAGAAATAGTAGAGGAGCTCCGACCTGAGCAGTCCTATAATGCCTCCTTGAACTGGAACCAAATCTACAATATTGGCAATAGCCAAGGTAGTTTTGATATTGACGCCTTTTATACCTATTTCACCAATAAAATCTTGCCAGATTACGAGACACCGGGCAAAATTATTTACGCCAATACGGATGGTTATGCCATTACGCGAGGTATCGGCATGACGGTGAACCATCAATTTATGTTTCCCTTGGCCATCAATATGAGCTGGAATGTACAAGAAGTAATTGAAACAGAGCCAGATGAAAATGGGAATAATGTGACTAGAGCGGTGGAGTTTGCTCCAGATTGGACGACAAACATGACCCTCAATTATAATTGGCGAAAGCCGAAGTTGAATCTCTCTTATACCTTTAATGCTACTGGGCCTATGGCTTTACCAGAGTTGTTCGATTTGGATGCGAATGGCAATCCGCTATCCACACCAAGGCCAACCGAATCCGAAGCCTTCCTTTTCCATAATGTGCAGATCACCAAAGGGTTTTCTAATTCAACATTTGAATTGTACTTGGGAGTGCAGAATCTATTTGATTACCGACAGGAAATTTCGCCAGTGGTAGGTGTGAATGATCCGACGACCACACCTGGATTTAGTCAATATTTCGATACTTCTTATGCTTTTTCGCCCATCCACGGTCGGGAGTTTTATCTAGGTTTTAGATGGAATACAGGAAGAAGGAAGAAAGGTTAAGTCCTAAATTCCTTCTTCATCAAATTTATGAGTCAGCCTTTGCACGAGCTTAAACTTTTTGAAAAACTCTCGAGCAATAACCCTTATCACGGTATAGGTTGGGATAGCAAGGACCATCCCGAGTATGCCCATAAGACTGGCTCCCATCAATATGACCAAGAATATCTCCAAGGGATGTGCAAGGACGGAAGTGGAAAAGATAAACGGTTGTAGGATGAAATTATCCAACATTTGCATAGTCGCAAATATGATAGTCACCTTACCCAAAAGCGGGAGAAGTTGGGTATAAAAATCCATATCCAGGTTAGAGGATATCGTGATAAAAATACCAAAAGCCGCTCCGATAACAGGGCCTAAGTAGGGAATGACATTGATAAAGGCCGCAAAAAGAGCAATCAGCAAGGCATTCTTCACACCAAAAAGACTAAGTAATACGGTCATATAGATGGTGATCACGGTGATCTGTACCAAGATGCCACTGAAATAGCGAGAGAGTAAATAGACAATATCTTTTACCGATTCCTTGGTCTGTTCTTCATATTTGCTTGGTATGATCGCCAGTAGCGCATTCACGAATAGCCCTTGCTCTTTCAAGAAAAAGAATGTGATAAAGACTATAGAGAAAATACCGATCATAATGGTACCCGCAGCCCCAATAATCTTACTGACAATCTCCCCGAATTTCGAAGGATCAAAGTTGCCTTGCAAGGTGGTACTTACGATATCTTCAAGTGATTTCTCCTCCAGTGGGACGCCATAGTCGGCCAGCCACCGTTCAAATTGCTGGAAAGGTTCTTCTAGAGCTTGAGCTATGCTTTTGTAGTCTACCCCCGCAAGATTATAGGCTTGCTCCAATACGAGCGGTACAAAGAGGATGAAAATCAAAAAGCCGACAATGAAAAAACTCAATAAGACCAATACGGCGGATAAATTAGGACCCATTCGCCACTTCCCAATCTTAATCTTTTGGAAAAGACGCATCAGCGGTCTGCCAATCAAAGACAAGATCCAAGCAATCAAAACGTAGGCTACAAGATCACTAAATCGGTAGACAATAAAGCCCACCACAAAGAATCCAAATCCAATGGCTAAATAACGGCTAAGGTTGTTGGTACTCATGGTCGAAATTATTTCTCCGCTCGCCTACGAAAACCAATCGTTTTCTTATTGAAGTCAAAGGTGCTGGTATCCGTTTTAAAGCTGTTGACATCTTCGATGGTCAATAAATTATCAGGCGTATCTGCTCTGGCTTCTTTGCTGAGTGCCGCTAAGCGCAAATTCTGATTTTTGATCGCTTCGGTGACAATATTTCGTACCGTCCGAGCATTACCAAAATACTTGTCGCGGTATTCGTAGAGAAACTCCAGATAGGCTTTTAAATGCTTGGTGGCTTCAGGCGTAGGGAGTAAACCGCGCATTTCTAGCATCTGCAAGGCTATATGTGTCAACTCCTCAGGCTCGTAATCATCGAACTTTAATATTTTATCAAAGCGAGAGCTGAGCCCTGGATTCGCTTTCAAGAAAGACTCCATATTGTCAGGATACCCAGCTACGAAAACAAAAAAGCGGCCGCGATGGTCCTCCATACGCTTGAGCAAGGTTTGGATGGCCTCGTCGCCAAAGTCTCCTTGCCCTCCATTAGACCGATTGGTCAAAGCATAAGCTTCGTCAATGAATAAAACACCACCTAGGGACTCTGCAATCCTTTCATCTGTTTTGATGGCGGTTTGTCCGATATAACCAGCTACCAGACCCTGGCGATCTGTCTCTACCATATGTCCTCTTTCCAGCACACCTAGCGCTTTATAAATCTTGGTGAGTATACGTGCGACAGTAGTCTTTCCGGTCCCTGGATTACCAATAAAAACCGTATGCAAGAAAAACCCATTCAAGACATCTTTACCGGTCTCGCGGTAGAAGCGTACTAGTCGGACGAGCTCATTGATCTGTGCCTTGACACTCTTCATGCCAATGAGTTGGTTGAGCTCACCCAATGATTCTTTGAGAAGCTGCTCGTCGACAGGTATTTGTGGCAATTCGGCCTTGGTTTGATCTTTGAGGCTATAGACATCTTGGGCTTGGATCAACTCCAGTTCTTCCATTTCAAAAATGTGCGGATCTGGAGCAGCCATAATTCTAAGGCCAAGGTTGATTTTAGTTTTTTCGATTAAATCATATACAAATCGGGCATTCCCAAAGCTTCGATCTCTTTTACGAAATGCTTCAATAATGATTTCATCAATCTCTGCTCTAGCTGCCGTTGTAAGCTTCACTCCTTTTTGAATGCAGGCATAATCGGCAATTTGAGAAAGCTCCTGCGGCAAATAATCAGAAAATTCAAAATAGAGCTTAAAGCGGGACTTTAGTCCTGGATTGGAATCCATGAATTGCTTCATTTCCTTGGGGTAGCCCGCCACAATTACAGCCATATCTCCTTGGCCGTTAGACATTTCTTTGACCAAGATTTCGATCACTTCTCTACCGAAATCTTTGGTATCTTCATTTGAGCGAGCGAGCGCATAAGCCTCGTCGATAAATAGAACGCCACCTCTCGCTTTTTCAATAGCCTCTTTTACTTTAGGAGCGGTTTGACCAATATACTCACCAACCAGATCGACCCGATCTACTTCGTGCACATGGCCTTTGGATAATAAACCCATTTTGCGGTACAAAAGGCCCATCATCGTAGCGACGGTGGTCTTTCCAGTCCCAGGGTTTCCTATGAAAACCGAATGAACATTAACCGCTTCTTTTTCTTCAAAGCCTTTTTCTTTTCGAAGCTGCAAAAACTTGATATAGTTGGCGTGGTCACTTACCTGCTTTTTGATAGCGGTTAGGCCAATCAAATCATTGAGTTTGATCATGACCTCCTCGAAGGATCTTGTATCATCCTCGATAGGGCTCAAGATAACGGGCGCCTGACGGTCGGGTAGGAGTACACCGGTCACGCCTTCTTCAAACTCATCGTCGACCTCAAAAGGAAGTACTGCGAGTAGGCGGTCCATAAAGACGATCTCTGCCGTGTACTTATCTCTGCGCCAGGAGCCTTTGACATTGGAGCCCCAGCCGGCAGTGATTTTGATTAATTCGTCTTTTTTCTCCACACGGTGAAGTCGGATTACCTGACCTTTGAGCTCCCGTGCATCATTGTAGAACTTGGTGAATAGCTCGCATTGCCAGGATTTGGTATCGTGGAGGTTGCGCAGTATGATCTCTGCATAAATATATCTAGTCTCCTCGCTATGAAAAGTTTTATAATAGACTCGATCTTCTTCAGGTACATCATCATAGGGGCCTTCATAAAGCCGTAGTGATTGTACTTCGATATAGGGATTCTCCTCGGGGAAAGCGTCAGGAGCAGCATCTTCAATGTAGAAGTATTTAGTTCCTACTTTTTCGCCCTCGATCCAAGCCTCCCAATAGTAGGTACCTTTTTTCCAAAAAGCGCCTTCGCTTTTATTTCCCCATCCTTCGCGGATATAGACAATATTATCGTAGCGACTAACCTTTTTGGTGAGTGGAAGATTGCATATTTCTTTTTTACCCTTTTTGAGGGCAAAGCATTTCAGCTCTACATTGATTTCCCAATCCTCAAGATCAAATTGCTTGTTGTAGAAGGAGAGTTCTGCGTAGACATAAGTAGTTTCAAAGCGGTCAAAGACTTGGCGATACTTTTTCTTATTATCAGCAAGCCACTCCGTTGAAGAGTATACTTTTAGTTCTTTAAACTTGAACCATTTCTTGTCAGGATGTGAAAAATCCTCTGCCATCTAAATATTTTTGCTTTGTAGCCTCAATTTAAGAATAGGTTTACCAAACACTAGCCAAATCAAGCAATGGCCTAAAATCAACCTATTCCGGTTTCTATATGCTCAAACCCTAAAGTTATTCATAAATCCCTAGTCCTACAAGGTATTTTTAGGATTCATCTCAAGGAATGCTATTATAGGGCTTATGAAATCTTAGGTTTAGAATTTTAATGAACTTGTATTTTTGTGACACGGATCCCATCTTCGGCTTCAACCCGCACGAAATAAGTACCAGGTAGCAAGTTATTGTCACCATTTAAAGCGACCAAATGTCTACCTTGACCTAAGCTACCTTGAGTTTGTTGAATCACCACTTTTCCTAAGGTGTTTATCACTTCAATTTGAATTTCTGAGCGCTTTTGTAAGTAAAATTCTATTTGAAAATGCCCTTTATTCGGATTTGGGTAAACGCTTGTAGGGCTTAAGATTTTACTGAATTGTTGGGTGCTAGTGACCAAGTCAAGGGGCAGCGTCTGACCATTAGGCAGCGCGATCCACAGCGCATAGGATGGAATCACTCGGTTGATCAGGTTGCCAGACCCAAATAAAGTAATACCCAAATTATCATAGGCAGAAAAGTCAGCATCAAAAATAGCTAAAAGCGGCCCACCGCTTTGCTTAATTTCAAAGGTCACTCGCGGATCAGATGATAAAGGCTCAATCAGTGAATAATCTGTGAAACTACCATAACTTACATTACGGTGCAGGGTAGTGATATTCTGGATTCGAAAATCTAATTCCTCCACATCGTAGGCACCCTGGAAAAAATTAAAGGCGAATTTATTATCTCCTCCTGCTTCTCGCTGCGCTTCCAGGTTGGTATATAGTTGTACCCTGCGCGCTCCCACGATACCCATTCCACTTGCAATCACGCCAGCCAACTGTCCTTCATTTACTTCCAGATCATCGATATTATCATAGGCTGAAGAAGCATCTGTGCTTCCAGCCGCACTTACCGCAATTGTATGGCTACGACCTGCCTCAATATCCAAATAGGGTAGTGCTGCTCGGTAAGCTAAAGCATCCGCTATTTTTTCATCATTTAAATACACATCTACCGCTTCTTCGGCTACTAGATTGATGAATTGAAATGATCCAAAAGTAACAGACTCAAACTTACGTACACTCCCATCACCCAAAACCGCTAATAATTCAGGTTTGCCACCTAAGCTAAGGTCGCCAGAAGTAAAGAGCGTAAGTGCACTACTAGGCATCAGATCTGAGAGGTCTACGGAATAGGTAGCTATGATTTCCTGGCTACTATTATCTTTCAGTTCAAGGTTGATTTGATCATCAAGGATGGTGGTATAACTACTAAATTCACCATAGTCGATACTAGTAAATAAAGAAGATGCACCCTTTACGGATAAATCTATTGGTTCACTAGCTAAAGCTCCATTAAACAGATTAGAGACCGATGCAAAATCGGTACTTGCTTGTTGCAGCGCCATATCATTTAGGAAAATACGTAAAGGATAAGTCTCATTATCAGGGCTTCCATTGATGAAAATCTGGTAGGTATCGCCGAGGCCAAAGCTCAAGTTTTCTACTTCCAGAAGAGGATTACTCAAGTCTTCCGCTCCTGCTACGACGATCTGTAGGCTGCTCGTTTGCTCCGCAGCTACTTCTAAAAATGCACTTGCTTCTTGGTAGGATAAATTGGTGGCAAATTCTACATCATTGATATAAACATCTACGACCTGTTCAATGGGTGAATTATGAATGATTTGCAAGGCGGCAAATTCTATTTTTGATAAAGGCCGTACGGTGCCGTCTGGAAAAGCAATATGCAGGCTAAAACCTTCTGCACCACTGCGGACACCAGAGCTGAAAAGTACAGCCGCTTGGCCAGCAAAACGGTTTAAATCTTCTGCAAATACACCAATACGTGGCCCAGCTTCTCCCTCCAAAACGGTTAATTGCGTATTGAGCATATTAAGATTTTGGTAAGTTTGGAAGGTGCCGTAGTCCAGAGCAGTAGCAAAACTAGTCTCTCCATTTTCTAAAATAGAAATTTGAGGCAGGTCCAAAGCGCCATGAAAAGTTGCTAAAGTTATTTGGTTGTCTGCACCAGCAAGTACTTGAGCATCCTCCAATACAAATAAGTCTACCGGTCTATCAAGGGTGCCATCTCCATTGAGTATCATCACCTTATGTTCATTGGCCTCAAAGCGGATGTTTTCGAAGCTTATAGAAGCAGGGCTAGCCGGGCTGCTTTCTCCCTCTCTAATCGAGATAGTCAAGTTTTGATTGGCGCGCATGTCTATAAATGGAGAAGCTTTTTGATAGGCCAAATTATCAGCAATCAGTAGATCATCGCTATAGATATCTAGCGTAATACCGGGAATATTGTTAATCAGCTGGGCTTGTCCAAATTTTACTACCTCTAAGGGGAATACCTGCCCATCAGCAGATACGCCTACGATGACAAAGCCATCTTCTCCACTCAAGTCCTCTGATATAACCAAAGTCAGTGCCTGCCCTAGTGTATTGCTCAAATCAATTTCAAAGGTCTGTAAGATGGTCTGACTTTCACTAGATAGAACATTAAGTAAATAGCTGCCTATCAAGGCACTATTGTAATCAGAGAAGCGCTGATATACTAATTGCTCCGCTACTAAGCCAACCTCTCTCAAACGAATATCTACTGCATTCGCACTGGATAATCCATGATAAACTAAAAAGTCAGTAGCGAAACTAGTACTCCCTTCTACTCTAATACCGTCTTTTAATACGAATTCAATCCCACTGTCGACATTTCCCTCTGCTACTGCAAAGTAGGCAGCATCCATAGTGAAGGTAATTTCCTCAAAATTCATAATCGATGCACTGATGCCAGCTCCTTCGGGGACAAGGGAAATGTTATTCCCAGCTGTAGCTGGTACCTTCAAGAAAGTAGTTGCGGTTTGATAGGAAATACCAGAGGCCAAGAGTATACCATTCAGGTAGAAGTCTAGACTTTGGTTATTGTAATTGTTGAAAAACTGTAGGAGGGTACTATCTGGTACTTGTGGAGCGCTGCATCCTAGGGAGTCGATATTAGGCATTCCAGGAGTGATACAAGCACTTGTAAAATCCTCGTCGTTATTATTGCTATCCATGCCGTTAGGAATTCTAGATAGGCCAGTGAAAGGTGTATTATCATCGGTCAATGCTACCGATGTACCTTCTGTAAGACCTGGAAGATTACCCTCATAAGCAAGCGCATCAATTACACTTCCTTCCTTACTCAGAATAATTCCATCTGGTGTAGAGCCACCATTTTGAAGACTTCCATCAAAGAACCAATCGCAATTCGGTACCGATTGATTAAAACAGACTACAAAATAGTCTTGGTTCGCAACCGACAAGTCAGGTAGGTCAATTAAATCATAGATGGTATTGGTACTGCCATTCCACAATTCGATTTGGGTATTGGCTAAGTTGACAGCAGTAAGACCAGCATTATACAATTCAATAAACTCACTCTGGTCGGTTCCGGGTTGATTGTAATCTACCTCATTGATGACTAGCTCTGGAAGTAGAATAGGGGCCAAATTTAGCACCTCGCCATCATTTTTTACTAAGATCAGTTGACTACTGGGCAAACCATCAATTGTACCTGAAATTAAGGCCGTGATGGCCTGGTCTTCAAAACTCCTCAAATCAAGTTGATAGCTCCCAAGCAGTTGGTCTCCCTGGTGGAAGTCCCAATATTGGATGCTAGGATCTACATCAAGGTAGGAAGAGAAATTTCGTCTATTGAGCATAAAATCTTCCGTTCCACGTTGTTGACTCACTCGTACGCTATCATTGGAAAAGATACCATTGAAAAAGCGAATACTCGTACCATTATCTATAGTAGAGAATAGTTTTTGACCACTGGCTCGTTCAAGGCGCAGCGGATTATCGGGGTCTCCAAAAGTGCCATGTATGACAAAGGTATACCGTTCGCCAGCCTCTAATTGGTTGATATTAAAAATGGCGAAACTTTCATTGGGGGCACTGCTCCCTGCTGCCGCTATGCCAATCCTTGTACCTTGTGCTTGAGCGATGCTGATCGAGGGCGACGCAGCTAGATAGGGGATATTGCTGCTGCTGTTATACAGGCTATCATTAATATAAATATCTAAAACATTGCCTTCTGTTGAACCAGAAATAGGAGAGTTATTGATGAATTGAATATCCAACTGCTGAGCTTGGCCCATAAAGCAGACATGGAAGGCCAATAAAAAAAGTATTACTCTTTTCATCTTTTTGTTTTTGGGTTGTTTCGTTCTAATGTTTATAAATCTAATGCACAAATCATGCCTAGTCCAGCTTTGTGCTACAGATTCTTGGTAATACGCCTCAAATCAACGATTAAATACGTACTTTTCCTATAAACAGTTACAGATATTTGATCGGAACTCTGTAAATTCCGCAGCTAAGTAACGGACAAAGAATTAGTCTCGCATTTTGATAGAGAAGGTTTTGTGCCAAGACAAGGCAAATAACGCAGACAATGCAGAGCATTGGCGAGGCTTTTTAACGCCGTACTTGGTGCAAAAGATTCCATCAAAATCGAAAAGTTATTTTTTGATCGTTACTAAAGCAAATAGATATATGGTTCAACTGGATTTGAAAGTCCCAACCTTGGTTACCCACGTTTTAATCAACGAAAAGCCCCACTTTGAGTTGAGACCCCTATTTGTGCCTAATCCTAGAGTAAGTCATCGTCGCTACCAGAATGCTATCAATATTTATAAAAAGGAAATACGGCAAAGTTTTAAATTCTTCGAGTTATCTAGAACGAATATCTCTTACCTGCTCTGGTTCCTTTTTCAACCTGAAATAGAATTAATTCGACAACAGATTGATTTTAAACTTGGTCGACACATGATGAAGGGGCAAATATTATGCTTTCGATTCCAAGTCAATCATTTGATGATCGTCGCGCTTCCTGGTCTAAATAATACCATGTATATTGAAGGAGCGGTAGCTGATTTTCCTGTTTTTAATGAGGCAAGATTCTTAAAAGTCGTCAAGCGCTTTTTTAAAAAGGAAAAAGAAAAATTTGGAGATCTTTTTGATCCAGATTACTACTTCAGCCAGAAAAGAGATTTTCTGACTACTATCCCATTACGAGTAGAGGTACAAGAAGCCAAAATTAGCTACCTCCAAGATGCGGGGGAGCAATTTTTTGCTAGCCTCTTCGATGCCCCCGAATTTCATGGCGTAGTAGAAATTCAAAAAGTGGCCAATGATCTCAATGAATATTATCCAGCTCAACTGAATCGAGCTTTCTTTCGAGATAAAATTGTCGATAAACTCTTCAAGGCGCTTTATCAGAGCCAGAATACACCCATCGCTATTGTTGGAAAAGAAGGGGTAGGGCGGCATACGATTGTCCATGAGTCGGTCTATCGATATTTAGAAAAAAATGCACAATCTGATCAACAGCTGATCAGTATTTGGCACCTTGATCCTACCCGAGTAATCGCAGGAATGAGTATCGTGGGGCATTGGCAGCAGCGTTTTGAGGCCATCATTAAATATTTGAAAGCACCTTTTCCCAATAAAGCACTTTCTCATAAAGCCCTCATTGACAATCCTATTGCCCTTTTACGGATAGGAAAGTCCGCTCAAAATGACATGACCCTGAGTGATGTCTTAAAGCCTT
This sequence comes from Saprospiraceae bacterium, assembly GCA_042095835.1. Lineage (GTDB taxonomy): Bacteria > Bacteroidota > Bacteroidia > Chitinophagales > Saprospiraceae > DATFKA01. Next base: position 15,398 of record JBELML010000039.1, on the reverse strand, counting down.
ATTTAGAAAAAAGAGAATTACAGATCATCCTGATCGCTACCCCTGAGGAATGGACTGTTTTCCAAGAACAGGATCGTAGCTTCAGTAATTTGTTTCAAGTCATTAGACTTGCCGAACCAGATGAGGAGACGGCTATTCAAATGGTGCTAGAGCAGCGCAAAATCTTGGAAAAAGAACACGATGTGCGTATCTCCATCTCTGCAATCAATCAGCTACTTTACCTCCAACGAAACTACTTCAAAAGTAAGGTCTTGCCTGGGTCGGTGATTCGCCTGCTGCAACAGCTAGCTGTGAAGTATAAAGAGGACGTAGTAGAAGCTGATCAGGTACGCAGTTCATTTCAGGCTATTAGTGGCTTACAGGAGCGAATATTTGATACGGCCTATACCTATGAGCCAGGAGAAATCAGGAAAGAGCTGGCGCGCGAACTCATCGGCCAGCCCGATGCGGTGGAGGTGCTCGCAGATGTTGTTCATCTTTTTAAATCCAAGCTGAATAATAAAAGTAAACCCATCAGTTCCTTGTTTTTTATTGGCCCAACGGGCGTAGGAAAGACGCAGGCGGCAAAAGTGCTTGCCCGCTACTTGTTAGGCAGCGATGATTATTTGATGCGCTTCGATATGAATGAGTATATCGATAGTTCTGCTCCCCAGCGCCTCATTGGTGATTATTATAACCCTGAGGGACAATTGACCGGCAAGGTGAGGTATAAACCCTTTGGCATAGTGCTTTTCGATGAGATGGAAAAAGCTCACCCTTTGGTCCTCGATTTATTACTACAAGTACTGGACGATGGTCGACTGACGGATAGTCTAGGTCGTATGGTTGATTTTACCAATACGATCATCATTATGACCTCCAATCTAGGTGCAGAGAAGGTCGATAGAACAATTGGAATTGCTCAGGACCAAAGTAATATTAATCATATTTATCGGAAAGCGGTCGAGAATGCCTTCCGCCCGGAGTTTGTCAATCGGATTGATAAATTGGTAGTCTTCCAAAGCTTAGGGCCAGAGCATATCCGAGGGATCGCTGAGCTTCAGGTCAATGATCTCCTTTCCAGAGACGGCTTTGTGCGCAGGACCACCATCCTAAATATCTCTAATGCTGCTTTGTCATGGGTAGCACAAAGAGGTTTTGATAAGAAAATGGGCGGACGAGCGATGCGGCGGCAAATTGAGAAAGATCTGACCTCTCTTTCGGCGGAGCAATTACTTAAAATCAATACCCAAAAGCCCATTGTACTGGATATTGACCTTGATGGTGATCATCTCATTCCTGTTATTCGCCCCTTGGATTATTTGGATAAAATGGAAACGGCGCTTTTTACCGAGTTGGATCAGATTCAAAAAGGCGGAACTTTTTATAGATGGTTACTAGACAATGTAGAGGACTTAATCGAGCGGATTAATGAATGGGAAGAACTGCATAAAACTACGGCTTCAAAAGGCTGGATTTATCTACAGTTTAAAACCAAAATGGATTTGGTCAAAGAGCAAATCCGAACCATTATGATTGCGCATGAAGACCCCAATTACATCGCACCTAATTCTCTAAGAATTAAAAAGGTGAACCCAAGGAATCAACGAAGCCCCAATGGTAGTACTTTTGTACGTACTGCCTTGAAAGACAAGCTCTTTCAAGAGGCGGCACTGAAGGAAATCAATGACGTCTACCGATATACCAAACCCGAATTTGACAATAAGTATTCTGAGTTTGTAGGCCATTATATCGACGTTGCACTCCTGAATTTATATGGCCAAGGCGTAATGCAGCAGGGAACGCAGCAGGTCCGAATGATTTTTCAATCTCTTATTAACAATCTAGGCAATAAAGAGATAGAGTTTCTAATGGATTGTTATAAGAAATTATTCGATCATCTGGAGCTTCCCTATTTTATCAATGAAGTAGAAAGGACAATAATCATCGAAGGTTTTCATATCTATGAGTTGTTAGCAGGCGAGGAGGGCATCCATCTTTTCTACCTAGCACAGCGGAATCCACTACCGATTAATGTCGTTTTACAAAAAGGCCAAGAGCAGGCAGAGCAGAAGTATGACGTCATCCGTCTCTACGATGAAAATAAAACACTGACAGACCTCAGAACCGCTTATACCAATGCCTACAATATTTCTGCCGAAGAATTTAAACTGTTAATCTACGGTGGTATTCAACCAAGTCTACGCCAAAATTTGTTAGTAGAGTCATTCTACACCTGAATCAATTAGATTTAACAACATCACCACATCACCACATCACTACATCACAATATCACTACATCACTACATCACTACATATACCATGCAACCACCAATAGCCAAGAAAGAACCTAAAGAACTAAGTATACACGGAGACATCCGCATAGATGATTATTATTGGATACGGGACCGCGAAAACCCCGAGGTAGTAGAATACCTCAAAGCTGAAAATGCCTACACCTCCCATGAATTGCAGCATACGGATGAATTTCGAGAAGCCTTATTCCAAGAGATGAAAGGCAGAATCAAGCAGAAAGATGCTTCGGCCCCCTACCGAGAAGATGGCTATTATTATCAAACTCGCTACGATGAGGGCAAAGAATACGCCACCTATTTCCGGAAGAAGGATGTACCGGAGGCTGATTATAAAATCATTTTCGATGCCAATATAAGAGCAGAGGGAAAGGCCTATTATGATGAGGCAGGTCTTGATGTAAGCCCAGATAATCGATTGTTAGCATTTGGTGAAGACTTGCTGAGTCGCCGAATTTATACCTTGAGAATCAAAGATTTGGATACCGGTGAGCTACTTCCTGAAGAAATTCCAGGTACATCGGGTTCCTATGCTTGGTCAACAGATAATCAATACCTTTTTTATACCCTTAGAGATGCCGAGACACTAAGAGCCTATAAAGTGATGCGCCATCAATTAGGTACTGATCCAAGTACAGATGTAAGCATCTTTGAAGAAACGGATGATACCTTTTCCTGCTACGTTTACCTCAGTAAATCTAAAAAATTTCTGATCATTGGTTCCTACCAGACGGTTTCCCAGGAATATAGAATCTTGGAAGCAGACCAGCCGACGGGAGAATTCCGTGTTTTCCAGGAGCGGCAAAGAGATTTAGAGCATAGCATTACCCACTTTGGAGACCAATTCTATGTCTTAACCAATTTGGATGCCCGCAATTTTAGAGTAATGGTCACCGATGATACCAATACTTCCAAAGAACACTGGAAAGAATTAATTGGTCATCGCGAAGACGTCCTAGTAGAAGATGTTGATGCCTTCAAAGATTTTTTGGTCTTAACAGAGCGCTATCAGGGCATCACTAGGATTAGGATTCTAGGAAAAGGAGGAGCTGACTATTACGTCCCCTTTGAAGAAGATGCCTATTTGGCCTACACAGCACAAGCACAGGAGCAAGATACCGCTATACTACGGCTAGGCTATCAATCTATGACCACACCGCCCTCCGTCTTCAATTTTGATATGGAAGCCCAAACTTTCGACTTATTAAAGGAGCAAGAGGTATTGGGTGGTTTTGATAAAGATCATTATGTAAGTAAGCGTCTATTTGTAGAGGTGCGAGATGGTGCTCAAGTTCCTATATCTTTGGTATGGCATAAGGATACGCCTATGGATGGTTCCAGTCCTTTATTGCTCTATGCCTATGGTTCGTATGGAAATAGCATGGAGCCTTATTTTAGTACCGCTCGCCTAAGTTTACTTAATCGAGGATTTGTATATGCCATCGCCCACATCAGAGGAGGAGAAGAAATGGGCAGACATTGGTATGAGAATGGAAAGTTGCTGAACAAGAAAAATACTTTCTACGATTTTATTGATTGTGGGAAGGCATTAATTCAACAGGGTTTTACATCTCAGGGTCAATTATTCGGAATGGGCGGTAGTGCAGGAGGCTTGCTCATTGGAGCGGTAATCAATCTCGAGCCTTCTATCTGGAAAGGCGTGGTAGCTGCGGTCCCTTTTGTAGATGTAGTAACCACTATGCTAGATGACACGATCCCGCTGACTACTTTTGAATATGACGAATGGGGCAATCCCAATGAGGAGGAATATTACCATTATATGAAATCCTATTCTCCCTATGATAATGTAGAGGCACAAGCCTATCCTTCTATGCTAGTTACCACAGGTTTTCATGACTCACAAGTACAATATTGGGAGCCGGCAAAATGGGTAGCCAAATTACGGGAGATGAAAACAGATCAAAATCCGCTATTGCTGCATACCAATTTGGATGCAGGGCATGGTGGGGCTTCTGGTCGCTTTGAGCGATTGCGAGAAGTGGCTTTGGATTATACTTTTTTGTTGGATTTAGCTACATCCAGCGCAATAATCGAATAAGCGTATATGGACCTATCTAAAGAATAGTTAGGAGATGGAGCAGAATTACACTAGATCAATCGAAAGTAGAACTAGTGGGTGTACAAGAAGGTATAGCCAAAGCAGCCAACTTGGGTGTGTTTAGCGAAGAAGGTATCCTTACAACCAGCTTCCACCGAGGTGCAGCCGAAGCGATTACCGGAGAGATCCAATACAGCTTCACGATCAGAGCTAAAGCAGATGCCAACTTGAGTGAAGCCTTCGGCATCAGTTCAAGATTGACGGTAGCGGAAGCCTACACGACCGCAGATGAAGACCTAGCAGTAGCGCTACTGATTGGAGAAGGTACCCAACAAGCAGAGAATCCCTTGTACCAGAACCGTCCGAATCCATTTAGAGCAGAGACGGTGATCAGCTTCAAGCTAGTAGAAGCTAGAGAGGGCAACATCGAGATCAAGGATATCCGCGGAAGAACGATTCTCTTGAAAGAGGGCGGCTTTGCCCAAGGCTACAACGAATTGCGATTAAGAGCGAATGACTTACCCGCATCAGGGGTGTACTTCTACACCTTGCATGCAGGCGATTTTGTAGCCACGAAGAAAATGATACTACAGCGATAGTAAAAGAATAGAGTAGGGCGTATGCCCTACTTATTTGGTCGTCTTTTTTATGAGAAGCCGAGTGACAGTGTTGCTTGGCTCTTTTAATTTAGGGTTTGCACCGATTGAAATATAGAGCCTAATATAATAGGGTTATTGATTGTGTTTAAAGTGCATACGCTTTTGAATAAGCATCTGAAAACCAACTTTTAAAGTTGAATAATAAAAAGTAGTGTGAATGATAAGATTTGTAAATGTTTGAATGTCTCTGGTTTATAACCAAGTTCTCCCTGTTGAGGGCGTGTTTATATGAATAATGGCATAGTGTTTGCAGTTGGTCAATTGCATCTAATAAATCATAATATATCTTTTTGAGATATAAGAAACATTTCGATCCAATGGAACATCCTATAACTTCTTTACTTACAAAGCCAAGCTATTGGTCAATTGCATTAATCCTCGCTTTATTTTTTGGAATTAATCAATTGGAACATTCAAATTTATCAAAACACCAAAATGAAACACCTAGTGAAAAAGATCCCATTTTGCTCAGTTTGTCCTTCGAAAAAAACCAAGGGCAATTTGCAGGCGACTTTGAATACCGGCTAACCGACGCGCAGGCTCAGCATTATTTTTTACCCACTGAGGTAAGATCAGTAATCCACGATGTGGAATGTGGTGACGCCTACGCTTATGCACTTAATTTTCTAGGCACAGATGGACCAAGTTCAATCGAACCTAGTGATGCTTTACTATCTAATATGGGTAATGGTGTACAGAACTACATCAATGCCCAAGGAACTTTTAAAGATGTAAAGTCTTACAAAAAGTTGAGTTACGAATCCTTATGGAAGGGAGTTGATGCTGTCTTTTATGATAGTGAAGGCCAAATGAAGTACGATTTCGTAGTTGCTCCACAGGCCGACCCAACTCAAATCCGATTCAGTATAGATGGTGCAACAGATTTAAGCATAACCAAAAAAGGTGAACTAGCCTTCCAGACGCCTTTCGGAGCACTTAAAAAGGGAGCACCTTATACCTATCAGATAATCAATGGACTGAAGAAAGAAATTAAAACATCTTATCGCTTAAATGATGATATAGTAAGTTTTCAATTAGGAAAATATAACAAGAAGTACCCTCTAATCATCGATCCTATCGCTCTTAAATGGGCGACTTTCTTAGGTTCTACTGGCGAAGAAGAACCTTATAGTATGTTTGTAGATGAAAACACGGGTAGAATTTATACTACAGGTCTAACCACCTCGTCTACCTTTCCAGTGACAACGGGTGCAGTATATGCTGGCGATGAAGATGTATTTGTGACTTGCTTAGAAGCTGATGGCTCTGCTATCGTTTGGAGCACCTTGATTGGAGGAAGTGATGATGAGGAAGGCAGCGCTATTGCCCTCAATGCGAGTGGGGATGTTTTCGTAGCGGGTATGACTCGTTCCTCAGATTTTCCATTAACAAGCACTGTTGTGGGTTTTGATGAGACTTATGATAGCTTTGTAACTCCATTTTTGATTCGTTTGAACCCCACTGGTACTGTTGTAGAGTACAGTACGCTTTACGATAATGGGGTCGTTTCTAGAAAACTAGTAGTAGATGGCGATGAAGCCTATTTTGGTATTAGTGGTGAAGGATCAACACGTTCGGGTATTGTAGGTTTTAATACGAGCCTGAATGGGGCTGCAAGTTTGATTAGCGAAATTTTTTATAATTCCGATGCGGATAATTTTGGGCTTGATATATCAGAAATTGAAAGAGACCAAGATGGGAATTTCTGGGTGGTGGGTTCATCCTCACTGAGAGATAATACGCTCTTCCCAATAACTGCTAATGCTGCCCAAACTACTGCAGAATTGCTACCACCAGATCCTATCTCACTTACACCTTTTGCTAGTAAGTTTTCACCGGCAGGTGATTTATTATACTCCTCATGGGTAAGACCGTTGTGGGGTCCAGGAGGTTCCCCATTTTCTGCTGGATTGGTTTCTTTAGCATTAGATGCAGAAGGAAATGTATATGTTTCCACCTCTGATGTTGCAGAAGATGCAGATGCAAATACGGTCATTTTTTCACCCGCCGTCCAACAAGTCAATGCTTTACCATTTTTGGGAGCACTTACCCGTGGTGATGATTTGGCTTATACCTCCGTAGTCAAAATTCCTTACAACTTAGATCCAGAATATGAATTTCTAAGTTTACTTCCTGCTTTTGCTGGAGCTACCTTTGGCTCACAGATCGATATCGATGGAAAAGGGCGCATTCACATGTATAATGAGGGAACAAATAACACGATCACCAATTTCGTCTATCCTTATACGCAGGGAGCTATCAGCGAAGCCAACCAACTACAGGTTGGTAGCTCAGGAACCAATTATTTTGTTTTGAGTCCTAATGGAGCTAGCGTTGAATATGGTACTGCGGTAATTACAAATATTAATACATCAAGGTCAAACAACCCTAGAAGTATTTACGTTACAGAAGACGGTACAGCCTATATACAAGCACTTGCAGAAACGGTTAACGCACCAGTTACACCTAGCTACCGAGATCAAGATGCTGATGCTCAGATTTCTGTCCTGCAAGCAGATGCTTTTGATAATATGGACCTTCACATTGCTGTTTTCCATGATGTAATACCCGCTGAAAATACAATCAATGTTTTTCCAATGGGTAATAATACCTTCTGTGTGAATGGTTTGATCTATCAAGACCCCAACGATGGTCCCATTACGGGGAATGACCCAGGTAGTACCTTTATTTCAGGGGATGGTTCTTCAGCTACGCATAATCTTCCGGATATTAACTTTGGAGCTAGTACGATCCCACATCCTCAACCTCGATCAACTGATTATCTATGGCAGCTCAGCCGTGATGGTGGTACAAGCTGGCAAAATGGCCTCAATGGTGTGCTAGAGGTTTACAAACCACAGCCAGAGCTTATGGCAGGTATGGTACAATACCGTCGCTTGGCTATTAGTGGATGTGATACCCTAATTAGTAATGTTGCTACCGCTACGATTACTGGAGACTTTAATCTAAGCATTAATGATGCTTCAGACCCGATCTACTTTTGCCCAACGGTAGCTAAAGATCTTGGTATCAGCATTAGTGATGCTAGTGGAAATATTTCTTGGCAGTGGTACAATGGTTTCAATGTTATTGAGCCAGGGATCATTACACCTTCCTCAGGGAGTGGTGATCAATCTACTTTCTCAGCCGATTTGACAGCAACCGCTGAACAAGCTGGTACTTACCGTTTAGTAGTAACGGATGCCGGCGGCTGTAAGCGGGAACAACTGGTTGCTCTTGTTCCACTTACCGAACAAGCTTATGTAGAAACACAAGCAGTGATTTGTCCAGGTGGAACGGCTGATGTTACAATTGGGCCTGCTGTGGTTAATCCGCTATTCGACTATATGTGGACTGGTCCAAGTAGTTTCACTTCTACAGATCCTAACCCAACAGTAAGTGAAACTGGAGTTTATTCGCTAAAGGTTAAATTGACTACCGATGTAGATTTTTGTGTAGCGGGAGAGACAAGTGTTGAGGTAGTTTCGAATGGCGATTTTGACCCTGTTTTAGTTGCAATGCAAGATTTCGAGTTTTGTCAATCCGATGCACCTGGAACAATTGGACTACCTGGTCCTGCACCAGCTGGTTACGCTTTCCAATGGTCTCCTAGTATTAATTTGAACAATGCAACACTTTTCAATCCTACTTTTGATCCAGGATCTTTACCATTTGGTACAACTCCAATTGCAGAGGTAGAATATACTTTCACTGCACTACGCTTGAGTGATGGCTGTATTTTTGAGACGACGACCACAGTGAGTGATACCGCTTTAGGTTTTGCTTTTGCTGGAAATGATAAAATAGGCGATGGCTGTAACACAGGTATGCGTTTTGATATAGGAGGAGAATCCACTTTTGGTGGTAATTATGAGTGGACGGCAGTTGGTACCAGTTTTCCTGGTGGATTAGGAGCCTTGACCAGTGATGCAGCTTATGGACTAGATGCAATCGGACAACAAGTAGGTACTAATAAGTTTTTAAAAGCGAATTTCCCATTAGCTGCTGATGCAGGTGGCGAATATTATATAGATTTTGAATTGAAAGCGGCTTATGTACCCTTTCCAACCAACTGCTTTACAAGAGATACGATGCGTTTGATCGTTGTACCCTGCGGTGCAGGGCCAACTTGCCCTGAACCTATTTCTAATGTGGTAGGCGACGATGGCATTTGTAGCGGAGCAATGACTGCCCTGAGCGTAAATGCACTAGATGAAGCGACTTATGAATGGACAACGTACAGTATTAATGATGTTGTTCAAGCTGCGGGTACCCCTCCTCAAGGTCTATTCGAGCTTGTAGATGATGGATTTGGTAATTTAAGTAAAGGAGCTGAGCTTGCTGCAACTGGGCCACATTCCACAGATGTGATCGTGGACTTCGACGATCCCACCTGGGGCTGGGCAGGAGCGAATAATGTGGTTTATCAAGTTACTCAGACTGTTGATCTAGGCTCAGGACCACTGAGTTGTTTTACACGTCAGATCGTATTCTCTAGCGAGTTGGCAGGACCTGTAATTGATTTGAATGACCAATCGGTTTGCTCTTTTCCACGAGGTACGCCAGTAGGTAATCCTATCAATATAACACCTTACACGCTTAGTGGAGCGGATTACAATCAAGCACCCAACTCCGCCCTAGAATGGAACTGGATGGAGCTAGATGGGGGTACCGAATCCATCACTAGTGGAGGAGATACACCTTTCCCAACTTTAGATCCACCAACGAGCCAAGCTTACGAAATTACTGTCAGGGACCCACTAACAGGCTGTGTCGCAGTTGATACTTTTAACCTAACTGTGGCACCTATTATTGCCAATGCAGGTGATGACCAGACTAATGTATGTGCCAATACAATTATTCAAATTGGTGGAGTACCTCAAGCCAACCTTACTTATGAGTGGAGTCCTTCTGCTGGTCTCGAAAGCCCGATTGGGATGGCTAACAATACAGTTGCCAATCCATTTGTCATAGTAGGTACTACAACCCAAACCTACACGCTTACAGTGACCCATACTACGACGGGCTGTCAAGCGACAGACATGATAACAATTACACCGTCTACTCCGACAATCACCGATATCGACGATGAGACTGTTGAGATTTGTGAAACAGGTGGCGAAGTAGATGTACGCTTCGGCGGAAATGCCGGGGCACAACCGGGTGCTACTTATAATATTATAGAGGTGTCTGGTGGTGGAGATTTAGGATGGTTCACTGTACCAACAACTAATGGTAATTCTAATCGAATTAGAGCTACTATCCCAGAAAATACTACACCTGGTACCTATGTTTTCCGTGTGACTAAGTCTCTTGGAGATTGTGGATCAGACGATGCTTTATTGACCATTACGGTAGTAGAGTTATTTACTTTTGACTTAGGCCCTGATGTTGATGTTACCTGTAATACTCCATTAGTAGAAATTGACGCTACTCCGGCGATGGGATCTGGATATGAATACAGCTGGACTACTTTCTCGGGTTTATTCTTAGACAATTTAGGCACAATGCCTTTGCCTGACGATGGCTTTGATGCCAGTTATGGGGTAGTATACGCCAATTTACCAGGTTCGTATGAGGTCACTGTAAGAAATAGTGTAGGTTGTATAGCGACCGATCAGATTACTGTTAATCCAGTGAACGGCTTTACAATAGATGCCGGTCCTGATCAAACATACTGTTTAGATGCTTCTTTAATGCTAGGTATCATGAACACTGGAGTTTCTCATGAATGGACCGCAACAGGAATCATAGCTGATCCCGCGTCTGGACGAACGACTCCAACGACGGCCGAAGAAATGATGATGTTGTCCTATCTAACACCAAGTCTAACTTCTAATATTGTACAATTTAACCAAGCGACGCGGGCACCCGGAATTTACTTTTATACCCTCACTTCTATGAGTGCAGATGGCTGTACCTATTTCGATGAAGTAAGTGTAACGGTACCTGATTTAGAAATTAATATTGCGGGGAATGCTCTTACCTCATGTGAAGGTGAAGCCGTCCAAATTGGCCTTTCTACATCACCGAATACCTACTCTTACAATTGGGCTGCCATCAGTCCTGTAGGACAAAATGGAACGATTGAAAACCCTAATGCTAAACAACCAACAGTAAGACCAGTAGTTACGACTACCTACCAAGTTATTGCTATAGACAATCAATCCAATTGTTCTGTGATTGATGAGGTAACCGTTAATGTAGTGCCTGTACCCGTTATTCCAGATGCAATATCTTCTCCTTTATGTATGCCTATGGGTAATCAGGATTTGACAGCATTGGTTACAGATTACAATACCTATTCTAATCCGCAATGGTTTGCTAATAGTGTACCTGGGCAGGTAGTTGCAGATCCTACGATGGTGCTTCCTAACCAGACAACGAACTATTTCTTAATTGCAGAAAATGATTTCGGATGTGCAGATACGGCTATGGTTACATTGGTTGTAGAAAACCCAGAGACACCTAGTTTGCCGATTGCCGCTCAAGTTGATTGTTCTACTCTAACAGTTGATCTTAATGATTTTGCTGCTACCCCGAGTGCAATGGGTAATACCTTTGAATGGCATACTGAAGACAATACTGATCCTTCTTCTTTGATTATGAATACGGAGGTAGGAGTAGGTATATATTATTTATTTGAAATCACTGCTGATGGTTGTGCGAGTAGTTCAGCCAGCCTAAATGTAATAGCAGATGTTTGTGCTATTTGTGAATTGAATATTACAAATGTAACACCGGCCTGTGTATACGATCCGGCTACTGGCCAAAGTACCTTTGATGTACAGGTAGACCTTAGTTGGACAAACTCTGACCTAACTGCTAATGCAGATATGATCAATGTCAGTATTGCTGGACAGATGATGAGTTCTGATATGTTGAATACAAGAGAGGGCACTACTTCCGTAATCCTGACAGATTTGACTGGACCCGCTTATGATCTAAGTGTAAGTGCTGTCTTCAGCAATGATATGGATTGCTCCGCAGAGCAGGTCATTGATTTGATTGCTTGTACGCCGAGCTGTACGGATGCTCTTGGTGGTACCGTTTGGAGTGATTTTAATGATGATGGAACTAACGATACCAACGAAACTGGCCAAGAAAATGTAAAAGTAGACGTCTATGATTGTGATGGTAACTTGGTTTGTACAACCTGGACCAACGCCAACGGTGAATGGTCTTGTCCTAATGTAACCGATTTCAGTGATCCATACCGAGTTGAATTTACTACGCCGCTACAAGATTGGCTGCATAGCTCTAGTACAGGTGTAAATAGTGGCTCCAATGTTCAGTTTGTGGATATGCAAAGCTGTAATGTAGACTATGGAGTTTATTCGAATAGCTTCTGCCTAGGCGATACGGATGGAGATGCGACTTCTGACGATCTAAGAGTCCTTCTCACTTGTTTTGTAAATGGTGCGATTGATGGCACTGGCTCAAGTGATGTTTTGGTGGCTTATGATTACGATGAAGATGGTACCGCTGCACCCGATGTTTTGGCTAGTAAGCAAGAAATGGGTACAGTTTGGTCATTAGCTTATGACGGCTCTAGAGATGTAGTATATAGTGGTGCATTCACCAAAAGACACGCTGGCATGGGCCCTGATGGACCAGGCGCAATCTACCAATACGATTTTGCGAACGATCAAGTAACTACACTTATCAATTTAGCTGATTTTGGATTAGACGTAAGTGGCTTTCCTTCTTTGGCTGAGCGGGGTCTTGGGAATGCGGCAGATTTAAATAGAGATCCAGCAGTCTTCTCTTTGGTTGGTAAAACCGCTTTAGGTGATATTGATATTTCTGATGATAATCAAAGACTCTATGCGGTAAGTCTAGCTGATAAAACGGTATATGAAATTGATATTGAAGGACAGACCGTATTAAATACTTATCCATCCATCGGGCCTAATTGTGCAAGTGGTGAATGGCGTCCAACAGGACTAAAATTCCATGAAGGTAATCTATACCTAGGAGGTGTTTGTGACGCAAGTGGAAGTTTAGATCCAGCCGATCTTTCTGCTTACGTTTACCAATTAATCGGTGGTACTTTTGTTGAAGTATTATCTTTCCCGCTAGATTATCCGAAGGGTGATGTCAATTTAGCTAGTGGTACAGGCTTAGGTGAATGGCAAGCTTGGAACGATAACTTCGCTCAATTTGATCGGGGAGGACCTGGAGATACAGAGATTCAGCACCCACAGCCGATGCTGGTGGATCTAGAATTTGACGTTGACGGTTCATTGATCATGGGTTTTGCAGACCGTGCTGGTCACCAGATTGGAAATGGAAATTTATCGCCAGATTCTACTGACAATACACTTTACCTGAATAACTCCGGTGGTGATATTCTTCGTGCAGCTTCTAATGGAGCAGGAGGATTTGTCATTGAGAATAACGGTATGGTAGGCGGTTTGAACGGCGCTCAGAATAATGAAGGCCTAGGTGGTGGAGAATTCTACTCAGGAGATAACTTCTTCTTAAATGGAGTTACGCTAACTCATGCCGAGACAAGCGTTGGTGGCCTTGTTTTATTACCTGGTAAAAATGAAGTTCTAGTTTCGGTCTATGATCCGCTTGATGAAGGGCCAGAGAACTTTGAATCTGGAGGAGTGATTAGGTTGAGTAATGCAGATGGTACTAAGATAGGTGCGAGACGAATTTATACAAGAACGGACGTAGGAACCTTCGGTAAAGGTGCAGGTATTGGTGACTTAGAGATCACCTGTGCGGTTGCTCCAATCCGTATCGGAAACTATGTCTGGATAGATACTGATGAAGACGGTGTACAAGATCCATGTGAGGTACCAGTAGATGGCATTGTGGTTTCACTGTATAATAAAGATAGTGCGAGGTGGGAAGATGTACAAACTACCGCTAATGGTGGACAGTACTACTTCGAAGATGTAGCGCCCAATACAAACTATGCAATTGTTTTCGGGTATGACCATACTAGCACTGCTACCGAAGGACTATGGAGTACGACAGATAATGGAATCTTTGCCAATGGGCAATTCTTTGAAATTACAACTACAGAAGCAGCACCTTCTACCGATGGCCCAGACGCAAGTGAGCTGAATGATTCTGATGCTAGCCTGATGGATATGGCAGGTCTGACTCAGTATCCGATCATTGCCTACACCACGGCTGATACAACAGACTATAATCAAGATTTAGGTTTAGTACCAGGTTTGGACTATGGTGACTTACCAAATACCTATACAACAGAAGATCTAGATGCGCCTAAGCACATCGTTACCGAAGATTTATTGTTGGGAACCTGTGTTGATGCTGAAGCCGATGGTCAATCAGAAGTGATGGCTGGTTTAATGACCGCTGGTGATGACGGCACTGCAGGTCCTACCTTGGGTGCTTGTATGACTCCGGGCGATGATGAGGATGGTATCCAATTCGTTACGCCAATGATCCCAGGCGAAATAGCTTGTATAGAAGTAAGCGCTGTAAACAATACTGGAAATCCTGCTACTTTACAAATGTGGGTAGATTGGAATGGCGATGGTGATTTTGTAGGTGATGCCAATGAAGCAATTAATTTCACGTCGGGGAATATTGTTCCTAACGGTGGCGTGACAGCTCAGTCTTATTGTTTTGAGGTACCTGCCGATGCAGTCTTCCGCCAAGGAGCCGCATATATCAGATTTAGGCTAAGCCCTGATGGAGGCTTGTCGGCAAATAATCAGACAGGTATACCTCCGCTTGGTGAGATTGAAGATTATAAATTACCAGTCGTTAAAGTGGGCCAGTACACTTGGTTGGATAATGATTTGCGCGGTGACCAAGACTTCACAGATGGCCCTAATGTGGGAGTGCATGCTCAAGATACTGGCGTAAACGATGTAGTCTTCATCTTGAGTTGGTATGGACCTGACAATGTATTGGGTACAGCGGATGATCGCCACTACATCGATAGCAGTGATACAGGTACTCAACTAGGCGATATGGAAGACGGTATCTATTACTTTTGTGGTTTAGTAGAAGGAGCTTACCAAATTACACCATTACGTTACGCTAATAGTAACTTACTGAGTGTAGATACGATTTATGCAAGCGATAGTACGATTTATGATATCCGCAATGCAGATACGGTTGTCGTTGGCGGAACACCTATTGCACGCTTCAACTTAGCACCAGAGCGTAAAATTCTGACGATTGCTAATAATGTTGTAGATACACTTCAGGATAGTAATGGCGATCCAGTTTATAGATTTACGATCCCAGACTTAACTCAGTCAAGTCTACTACTAGGAGAAAATGGGCAGGCAGATGTACCAACAGTACTCAATTATCCCGATAGTTTGACGGACCTAAGTATGGACTTTGGTTGGGTACAGGAGCCCAATGTAGAGCTACTACAACGCATTGTGG
>JBELML010000038.1:8983-44766 GCA_042095835.1 Saprospiraceae bacterium | reverse complement strand
GGCTAATCGAGGCAAAAAACGCAAGCTATGCATCGCATAGATGAGGCTTTTTAACAAAGAGTAGCCTTAAAAGATGTTTTTGATAGCCCAACAAGGGAACTTTAAACAGCTTCTTATATAAATTTGGTCCGCAGTATAGCAATTCTAGATATTCTGATCATCATTAGCTGAAGGATGCTTATTTTACCATTCTACACACTACTCGACAATTATGAAACATCGAATTGGTTTATTTTTCCTTTCTCTTACCCTTTTATTGCTGCTCCACTCTTGTGAAAAAGAAGAAGGGCTTGGCGTAGCATTTATTTTCTTGGAAGTAGATAAAAATTTTGCGCTAGTAGAAGGCGACCAAATTGTAATGAGCACTACCGTCAATGATGCCGACTTCAATCAGTTACAAGGCATCTCTCTAGAGTACCTTGTAGATGGCATTCCGCTTCCAGATAGCATCTTCAGACCTACGGGGCGAGGAACTTTTGAATTAAGTGCGCGCTACAAAGACATCGAAAGCAAGGCCGAAGTGGTGGAGGTCGTTGATCCGGCCCTAGACCTGGAAGAGCTCCTATTAGCTTATGATGGATACACTTACCTCACCACAAATGATTGGTCTGTTACGGGCAATTTCTCCTACGCTGCACGCATTGGTGAAAATACTTTCCCCATCAATCCACCCAACTTAAACCTCTTACTCAATGGAGAGGAAGTAGCCAAAGATGAAAACTTCCACTTTACAGAAGCAGGTACCCAGACCTTTCAAGCCCGACTGGACAACTTCTCCAGCAATACCATCAGCGTGGCTGTACGAGAGGAGCAAGTTTATGAAGAAATCGTTATTCCTGTGGTCTTTCACACCTATGATGTTGATTTTACAGATCAGAACAAGAAGGATATGATCGATACGCTAAATAAATCATTTAATCGCAGCAACTTCAGTAAAGAGCGCGTCCTTGCTGGTCTATCCAATCCCAATACGGTCAATTGTTATATCCGCTTTGAACTCGCTACAAGTCCTCCTCCCGGAAAGACTTTAACGGCTTTAGGTCATAATAAAATACAAACAGCAAATGGCGAATACCCTGTACTTACGCTCGATCGATTTAGAGAATTAGAAGCCGAGGAAGTTTGGCCTTATGAAGAGTACCTCAATTTTTGGTTTGCAGAGGAATATGATTTCGAGTTTGCGCCTATCAATATTTCAGATCAAGGTAGCGGTAATGCTAGAGGCTTGACTTATAGCCCCTATACCGATAGCTTAGCCATTCCGGGTTTAGCAGTGAGAGGCACCAATCCACGTAATCCTGATCCGGAGACTTTATCCCATAGTATACTCTTGCGATTTACCTCCGTGGTAGATTTTCATCAAGATTTTATAGTCAATCGGGTAGCTTATTTCTTTGGATTGTTCGACACTTTAGCCTTTGGCTGTGAAGCAGATGGTGATTTCTGCAAAGATACCTTCACTCCAGATTTTGGTGCGCCCTTTGGTCCGGCCAATGAATATTCCGCATGCGAAGGCCCATTTTTTTTTCCTAGCAACCACATGGGACTAGGTAGAAATAAAGACAACTTTACCTATGACCAACGAGCACGAATGCGCCTGGTATTAGAACATGCACTATTCAGGCCGGGAAATTGAGAAATGGACTGACTTGAAAAAAGAGGATATTGGAGGAAAGATGATTTTACAAAATTTTATCTTCGATGGTTTTTTACTAGAATTGTAGGAAGACTCTTACCTTTGCGTACTTTCTTTCTAATATAAGTAGTTGTTCACAATTAACTATCAGTTTTATGATGGTATCTTTTTACTCAACTTTTCGCCTGCCTGCCGAAGTCTCGGCGCAGGCAGGTTACATCCTCGATCGATATGAATCGACCTGTGGGTGCGCCTCAATTTGAGCAAAAATCTACTCGATCAAAAACTATATTTTATTGTAATCATCTACTTAGTAATATAAACGTATGAAGTTATTACAAGATAAAGTAGCATTGATCACTGGTGGTTCGAGAGGAATCGGGGCCGGAATCGTACGCAGATTTGCCGAACAGGGCGCCAATGTAGCCTTCACTTATCGCTCCTCTGCTGAATCTGCACTAGCCATCGAGCAAGAATTGAAAGATATGGGTGTACAAGCCAAAGCCTTTCAATCAGATGCCTCCTCTTTTGAGCAAGCCGAAGCCTTAATCAAAGACGTAATTGCCGAATTTGGAAAAGTAGATATCCTGATCAATAATGCAGGAATCACCCAAGATACACTCATGCTCCGTATGAAAGAAGAGCAGTGGGACAAGGTTATTGAGGTCAACCTAAAATCGGTGTTTAATCTCACCAAACAGGTACTCCGCCCAATGATGAAAAATCGGAGTGGCTCTATTATCAATATGAGTTCCATTGTAGGTATGACAGGTAATGCCGGGCAAGCCAACTATGCGGCCTCTAAAGCAGGTATCATTGGTTTTTCAAAGTCTATCGCCAAAGAAGTAGGTAGCCGAAATATTCGTTGTAATACCATCGCTCCCGGTTTTATTGAGACCGACATGACGGATGCTTTGAATGAAGAGGTAAAAGCAGCCTACCTCAGTAATATCCCTATGAAAAGGTTAGGAAAAGCTGAAGAAGTAGCTGACGTTTGTGTTTTCCTAGCTTCAGATTTATCTGCTTATGTTTCTGGTCAGACGATCAGTGTTTGTGGTGCTTTAAACACCTAGGGAGATGGATTCTAGCAATGCTTTCTTGGAAGGGATTTTATTTGAAGTAAGAAGACGCATTCACGAAGAAGGGATGCACCGCATCAAATATTGCCTCGACCAGTTGACTGATCAAGATATCTGGTTTCGCCCAAACCCGAACTCCAATAGTGTAGGCAATCTCGTCCTGCATCTTTGCGGCAATGCAAGGCAATGGGTTGTTGCTGGCCTCACTGATAAAGCCGATACGCGGAATAGAGATGATGAGTTTGAAGAGCAAGGTCCGATACCAGTGGATGATTTAAAAAACTTGCTCGATACTACTTGGCAAGAAGTCAATGAGGCCCTTGAGCAATTAAGCCCTGATGATCTACTCCAAGCCTATGATGTCCAAGGTTTTAAAGAATCAGGTATTAGCATCCTCATGCACGTGGTTGAGCATTTTTCCTACCACGTAGGTCAAATCACCTATTTTGTAAAATATAGAAAAGACCTTGATACAGGCTACTATGCTGAGCTAGATTTGAATTTAAAAAAGTAACTCGGCTGGTGGTACAGAAAAAGAGAATGGGCCCCAATAGTACTTTCTATTGAGGCCCATTGCTTTAGGGATTTCCTTTGTTTTGTGCAGACAAGGCGATAAAAAAGAATGGTCTGCTTCCTTTGTGTAGAGGATCTATCTCTTGGCTATAATACTTGCTAGCATAGCGATATTGATTAATTTAGAGGTGTTTAAGAAGTATTCAGTGGTATAATATTGTTCTTGGCTAATGATCATTCCGCTTTCCACCAAATGATCTAATTGATTTTGTAAGTCTTCTGCATCCATTCTAGTTTTGATCAATAAATCGATGAATGGTAATCCATCGTATTCCTGTAAGCATTCGACAATCTTTTGACCTTCGGTGTTGCAAAGATTTTCGAGGCGATTAATGGCTTTTGCCAGTTTCCCATTTGTAAAGAGAGACGTAGAGGTGAATCTAACCGTGTTCATGTGTAGTACTTAGAAGTTAAAGAGTATAGTGTTATCTAACATTTGCCTATATCTACGGCGCTAGATGGATTGCGTTGCAAAAAACTTAGGAGGTGCAATGAAGATATTTGTGAATTGCAGTACATTTTGCAAAACACAAATCGTTGATAATCAATGATATAATTTTTCATTCTCCTGACAAAACAGTCGAATAAAGTAAGCTACAATCGTGCAGAGTGTCCCTTTTTGGGGCAATATTTTAAAATGCTCGTTACTAATCTTTGGTATTAGCGTCTAGTAGTATAGGAGCACATGAACTACGCTCTATCTAGTACCAATAGTCGTGCCAAAAAGAGGATTTTATAAAGAAGGTCTGCAGGCATTCAGTGACTTACTAGATAATTTCACTAATTTGCAACACAAACCAAAACTCGATCAACTATGGCCATTAGAATGGAAAAAGACGATCCGCAGGATGGTGGACGTCGTCCAGATCGTCCCTCCAATGGTGGAGGCATGAATCTTGGCAAACTTTTACCGTTCATCCTTTTATTTGTATTCAAAAGACCTAAGATTGGTATTCCAATTCTGCTGATTGCAGGATTCTGGTATTTCTTTTTAGGAGGAGACCAGTTCTTTAGCAGTAGTCCCGCCGCCACAGACGATAGCTTAAATGCAGCTGATTACTCGCTAGGTGCTTCTTTCGATCAAGCCAAATACGATACCGCTCAGGTATATGCTTCTTTAGCTACTAGTTTTGGCAGCTACTCTCTACCTCCGAGATATACTCTTGAGCAATATGCTCCCAAACGCCAACATCAAGGTAAGCAAGGTTCTTGTGTAGGTTGGGCAAGTGCTTATAGCGCACGCACCATTTTACAAGCTCGCGCAACTGGCCAGGATCCCGATCGCATTGCCTTCAGTCCTAGTTATCTATATAATCAAATCCATCTCACCGGTTGTGAAGGCGCTTATATGCTAGACGCCATGAAAGCTATGCGCCAGAATGGAGCAGTTCCTTTCTCTGAGTTTCCTTATACAGAGAGGTCTTGTAGCAACTATCCGCAGTCTTCAATCATCAACCGCGGCAAACAGTTTACCATTAAAGGATATACGCGCTTGACTAAAGGTGCCAATAACTACCAGGTCGACATCCCTGCTATCAAGCAACACCTAGCACAGGGAGCACCCGTAGTGATTGGTATGATGGTCGGTGGCACATTCATGAGTAGAATGATGGGACAAAAGGTATGGCAGCCATCGAACAGAGATTATTCACAAAGTGGTTTTGGAGGCCATGCTATGACGGTTATCGGTTATGATGATAATTACGCCGGTGGGTCCTTCCAAATCATGAACAGCTGGGGAGAGCAATGGGGGGATCGTGGTCTTTTCTGGGTACGTTATAAAGACTTTGAGCATTTCACCCGCGAAGCGTATGGGCTGCATCCAATGGGAAGTGTGGAGGATAGAGCCAAATATGATGATAGCAAAATGGCTGTAGAATTTGGTTTACTCAATGTAGAGCAAAAGGCTACCATTCCTTTAAGTCAAATCAATAATACGACCTTTAGAACAGCTCAACCTTTGTCAAAAGGCGAAAAATTCAAGGTTTTGATCGCGAATTCTATCGAATGCTATATGTACGTATTCGGCCAGGAGAGCGATGGATCAAGTACCGTCTTATTCCCATATACGCAGAAGCACTCTGCTTACTGTGGAATTACGGGTACGCGACTATTTCCACAAGATTACAGCATGGTTCCTGATGAGGTTGGGAATAGAGATTATATTGCCATCGTTATTTCTAAAGAAGAGATTGACTACAGAACATTCAACTATGAACTCAATCGCAGTAGACAAGCGAACTACGAAGGCAAGCTACAAGCGGCTATGTCAAAAGTAAAACCGATTCCTGGTGTACGCTTCCAAGCGGGTAATACCATCACTTTTGAAGCAGATCGTCGTGGGCAGGATGCCGTAGGGATGATCATTGAGGTTGATAAACGATAAACCACCTTTACATAATAAAGGATAACTCTTTTGGAGTCATTGGCAAACAGCTAGTGACTCCATTTTTATTCCTTTCTACCTAAACCAAAAGCCAATTTGTTGGGTCATTATTAGTAGAACCACTAAAATACTTAGCTATGAAGAATTTCTTTCTCTCCTTGATGCTCCTCTTTGGTACGATTGGACTATTTGCACAAAGCACCTACTATGTAAATCTGACAAACCCGACGAAGCAATTCAATTCAACCGTTTGGAAAAATGCTGATGGAGAGGTGGCCTTTTCTGTTTATACCACACGAAGAGATTTGCTCGGTGATCGCAAAAATGCAACCATCTATCAAGATAGTAAATCAAAATATACGCTAGAACGAAAGCGCAATAATCGCATCCTGAGAAATTTAGAAAATGGAACCTTTTTGGTATTTCGCCCTCACAAATATGTTTTACCAAATGGCGAGGTTCTAGTACGGTATGTTCGCAAATTTGGTAGAGCGATTGAGTTAGAAGATCGAGATGGGAATGTGGTTGCCACTGCTATGATTACAAGGTTAAAAGGTGCTCCGCGAAAGATAGAAATTGTCTTTAACGAAGAGACAGAACATAAAGAAATATTGGGAGGCATGCTTAGTCTCGATATCATTAATCAATACAGAAATCTAGTATTAACATCACCTATAATCATCTAATAGTATAGAGATCATTCCGAGATTAAAAAGGATCTCGGAATGATCTGGCTGATTCTAAAACCGCAGCCCTACGCTAGCTGTCAACATATTATTCTTACCATTAGCATCCACAAAGAAATCTTGCAATCCCATCTCATATCGTACATCAAAGGTGAGGAAGAACAGATCAACTCCTGCTCCGATATTTGCCGACATGGTGAAATCGTTGATATCCTCCTCCGTAAGATCAATATTTGAAGATTCTTTCACACCTGCCAACAAAGTTGGTGTCACACCTGCTAGAGCATAAATATTGAGAAAACCATCTCTACCAGTAAGATTAATACCAATATTAGCGGGAAATTTTACCATCTGGATGGTTGTTTCATCCTCTAGGAAAGAAACATCGCCAAACTCCGGTTCTTGGCTGAGTGCCGCATTCATATTAAAAATATGTACGCCAGGCTGGAAGAATACCATTTGATCTCCAATCCGTAAATCAAAGCCAGCATTCCATCCGGCACGAGCCTCTGTTTTGAAATCTCTAATGTTGGCATCTAAACCGGAGGCATTCACCCCAATTTTAGGATTGAAGTTAATCTGAGCATAAGTCGTACTAAAGGCTAAAAAGAATAATAATCCAAAAAATGTCTTTTTCATAGGTTCTTGTTTTATGTTGGAGCTTCGCTCCGTGTTAGGTAATTTCTTGCGATTGGGTCAATAAGCTAATGAGTGAATGGGTCAATGACATGAATTCTAAAGTCTCAAAGTCCCAGGGGCTCCTCTTCTTGTTCCTTGTTTAAAGTTGATTTTATCATCCTTTCGTTATGGTCAAAAAAACGGTACATCTACCAAACTTGTGATATACAAAAGACACTTAAACATTATTTTAATACACCTTCACAAGGCATTAACAAGTCCTAATTCTTTGGGCAAGAGCCCTAAAAGCTGCATATTGTAGCTTCAAATTTATAGATCATGCTAGAAGGAATACAGGTACCTACGCTTTTACTTGACGAGGCAAAATGCAAAAGAAATATTCTCAAAATTGCTCAAAAAGCAATTGACAACCAGGTAGTTATACGCCCACACTTCAAAACTCATCAATCCCACCAAGTCGGTCGATGGTTTAGAGAAGCTGGTGTAAACCAAATCACGGTATCTTCTTTTCGGATGGCTGATTACTTTGCCGAAGATGCTTGGAATGATATCACCGTCGCCTTTCCTGCTAACATTTTGGAAATCAATCGAATTAACACTTTAGCAAGAAAAATTCAATTAAACCTGTGTATTGAAAACCTCGAAAGCCTCCAATTTTTGGAACAACACCTACAAGCAACAGTCGGATTATTTCTAAAAATCAATGCTGGAAATAATAGGTCTGGTTTGGGATTAGACCGTATGCCATTGATCGATCAAATGATGGCCAAACTCCAGTCAAGCAATCGCTTGGATTTTAAAGGTTTCCTAGGACACGCAGGACAAAGCTATAAAGCACGTTCGGATCAAGAAATCATAGAAGCTCATCAATACAGTAAAGACCTGATGCAGCAGTTAAAAAATCGTTTCCAAAAAAGTTTCCCTCATTTAATCCTTTCCCTTGGGGACACACCCACCTGTAGTGTAGCCCAAGATTTTACAGGAATTGACGAAATCAGGCCCGGCAACTTTGCCTATTATGATGTCACTCAAGCGATGATCGGGTCTTGTACATTAGATGAAGTTGCAGTAGCTATGGCTTGTCCCGTCGTGGCAAAAGCTCCAGAAAGAAATGAGGTAATCCTTTACGGTGGCGGGGTGCATTTCTCCAAAGACCGAGTGGACCGTCCTGATGGCACTATTATTTTTGGCCTTCTTGCCGATTGGACGGAAAAAGGTTGGACCCCGATTAATGAATCCGAGACCTATATGAGAGGTTTATCCCAGGAGCATGGTGTACTCAAAACCACACCAGAGCGGATAGCACGTATCAAGATAGGTGACCTTTTGCCAGTGCTACCTGTACACTCCTGTATGGCAGCTGACCTCATGAAATCGGTGCGTACACTAGATGGCCAAACCTTTGGTATGCTCCAATTTGTATAATTAAGACATCAAACCAGATACATGCGTTCGATTTTACCCTTAATCTTATTCCCATTGCTGCTTATACTCCTTAAAATTTATTTGATAAGGGGAATTCATCAAATCAGCCCTAGCAGCTATTGGACAGTTGCCTACGGCCTACTTTCCTTAGGTAGCTTAGCCCTTGGTCTCATTGTAATGCTGAGTGTTTTTTCCAGTGGTATGATTGGGCTACGGTTTTGGCAAAATTTTCTGATCGCCCTGATGGTTTCTGTGGTTATCTGCGAACTACTACTCGGGATCTTCTTTCTAATTGATGATATCATAGGCCTGATCAACAAGCTCACTCAGAGCAGTACTGACATGGCAAGCAGTAGCAGAAGAAGATGGTTAAAGGCGATTGGTCTAGGGGTGACTGCTCTACCATTTGCCGCCTATCTATACGGCATCACGAATGGTAAGTATAGTTATCGGGTCATCAAAAAGAAGATTACATTTAAAGACCTGCCCGCTGCTTTTGATGGTTTGACTATTGCTCAATTTTCGGATTTCCATGCTGGTAGTTTCGACTCTGTAGCTGGCGTTAAAAAAGGTATTGAGATGATCCAGGAGACAGGAGCTGACCTAATTCTGTTTACCGGTGATTTGGTCAATGACCTAGCAGATGAAGTTCTTCCTTACAAGACTTTTTTAAGTCAACTACAAGCTCCTTTAGGCAAATTTTCTATACTTGGCAATCACGATTATCCAACCGATGATAGGCATTTTCCTACGCCCGAAACTGCCCAAGCCAATTTGGAGGCAATCAAGCAACATCACCAAGAAATGGGCTTCCGCTTATTGAACAACGAGAATGTAGTCCTTGAAAAAGATGGGCAAAGTATCCGTCTATTAGGTGTAGAAAATTGGGGTACTCGGTTTGTGAAATATGGTGACTTGGATTTGGCCTTAGAAGCATGTAATGCAGAGGAGTTTTGTGTGTTAATGTCTCACGACCCTAGTCATTGGGAGGAAAAAGTAATCAAGCACAATAAAAAGATCCACCTCACGCTATCCGGACATACCCACGGTATGCAGATGGGCGTAGAGCGCTGGGGCATCAAATGGAGTCCGGTAAAGTATGTTTATTCGAGGTGGGCAGGTCTATATGAGGAAAAGAACCAATATTTATATGTGAATCGTGGATTTGGCTTCATCGGTTTTGCCGGAAGAGTAGGTATGGCTCCCGAAGTGACCCTATTGACCTTGGAAAAGGAAGTTTAAGGAAAAACAACTACTCTTTTTTCTTTCTTTCGGAAACATTTCCCCTTGGATTTCGTCAGTATTTATCTCGAAACCTTTTAATATATTGATCTTCTACCTCACGCGCTTTTTCTCGGCCATCAATATTTTTGATCAATACTTTTCCAATGAATCGAACCCAACCTACAATACGGTTGAAAAGCTTAACTTGGTTTCGAACTCGGTTCGATAATCCGTCTTCATCAATTGAGTTATCAGAAATACCATATTTAAAAACTTGCTTTTCTTCCAAATCTTCAATTTGATACAAATGGTGGGGCTTATTGTTTTCTAGAGAATTACCGTGCTTACTCATAATTCCACTGTCTTATCTCCCCAACCTTCTGGATTAAATCCAGTCTCGAAAATGTAAATGGGTAGATGATCTAAATCATTCCCTGTTTTCATTTTAAATGCTTGTTCTGGAACTTCGAGTAAATCCTCTAAATAAAGATTGGCAGGAAAGATTACTTCATTCGAAACTACTTGATCAAAGTAATTTTTCCCTTTTGCTACAACAGCACATCGAGCGTATAGGAATTCGTCGCTAGAGAAGTGCTTATTTTTTTTCTCCAATTCCTTAGCAAATTTTTCTTGATCTAAAAGGAATAACTTTTCTGAAAGTAGGTCATAGAAGGTCACAATGGATGATTCAGGATAAGTCACCAGGGACTCAATCAGAGGTTGAATCTTCTTTTGATTCATTGATTCATTCCAATCGACCTTTGAAATTAAATGCCAAAATTCATTTTCATTTATTACAAAGTTCTCTTCTCCCTTCTCCTTTAGGGCATTTTCAACTCTAGATAACACTGCCTCATCTTCAACAGCAGACAATAATTTAATCAATTCGACTTTTTTAGAAGCAACATCCATTTTTGTAAATTGAATTCAATGAATATAATCTATTTTTACAGATCATACAACTGTAGACATCATACCTTTCCTTCCAAAATCTCCAATACTTTATTGAAGGCTGCGCTTTTGGGGGCCTCTATTTGAATCATTTCTGTGGTGTAGGGATGCTCAAATGATAAAGATTGTGCGTGCAAGAGCATCCGCGTCATAGCGTATTGATTTTTCCATAAACGGTTTTGTTTATTGCAGCCGTGAGGTCGATCACCAATGATTGGATGAAAAATATGCGCCATGTGCTTTCGCAATTGATGGAAGCGCCCGGTTTGAGGTCGCAGCTCAACCAAGGTATACCGCGAGGTAGGAAAGCGACCATCGGATAGAGGTATCTCAAATTGCCGGATACATCGATAGTTGGTCTGTGCTTCTTGGATTTTATCTTCATTAGTCAAGGCATAGTCAATCATACCAGTACCATCTAGAAAGCCGCGAACGAGAGCTATGTAGACCTTCTCTATACTTTTCTCTCTAAAAAGCTCTTGGACTAAACGATTGGTTTGGGAATCTTTGGCGAAAAGAAGGACACCCGAAGTTTTCCGATCCAGCCGATGAGCAGGAAAGACCATCTGCCCAATCTGGTCTCGCAGCAACTGTAAAGCAAAAACGTCTGCATTTCTGGCAATTTTAGATCGATGCACCAAAAGCCCATGTGGTTTATTGATGGCGATAAGGTGATCGTCTTCGTAGACGATGGGCAGTGGAAGTTTCATATCGTTTTGATTCCGTAATCAGCTTGAGTTTGAAATTAGAGCATGTTCAAAAATTTATCCTTCGGGCTAAAATATGCCCTTTTGCCTCTAGAATTCGTGAAAAATGCTCGTAAGAGCTAGGCTATTACTGCAATTTCTTATAATTCTTACTGAAACTCCAATTCAAAACCGCTCTAGCATCTTCATTTTTGTCATTCGATACAAAAACGAAGCAAAAAAATCTTGCCTAGCCAAACTCGCTCCGCTCAGACAATGCCTAGGCGGCCTCCCGCACTTCACTTCTGACCTTTTTTACACTTAATTTCGAGAAATAAGCATTTCTTTTTAAGTTTTTATTTTAATGCGTTTGCCCTAGTATACACCAAAGAACAGGATAATATCAGGTATTATTTGCAGTAATACCCTAAATTGCCCAAAAAAAGGTGCGCCAATTCTTATTCATTTTCTCGGCCATGCTTCTGGGTATTATTTTTTATCAAGGTTACCAATGGACCTGGATCGTCAGGTATGCCGTGATGGGGATGCTCTTTCTAGCTTTTATACAGATTGATTTCAATTGGAAGGTCTTGCACCAAAAGCACTTATTGGTCACCCTTGCGAATATCATCCTTCCTATTGGTATTTTTTTCTTATTAAAAAATTGGAATTATGAGGTTGCCTTGGCCTGCTTTGTAATCACCTTGGCTCCTACTGCTGCTGGTGCTCCCATAATGGCCTCTTTTTTAAAAACCAAGGTGGAATTCGTGACCGCTTCGGTCTTAATCACTACACCACTCATTGCCATCATTTTACCGCTCTTACTTCCTCAAATCGCCCAGGTAGAAGGCGAAATGAATGTACTTAATGTCCTTCGTCCTACCTTTATTTTGGTCTTTGGTCCTTTGATATTGAGCCAGCTCATTAAACGTTTTGGCCAACCTCTCCTCCCCTTTTTCTATAGTATCAACTGGCTATCTTTTTATCTCTTTATTTTCAATATCTACATTGCTGCGGGTAAGGCCTCCTATTTTATACGATTCGAATCAGGAGCAGCCTGGACTACACTTATTTTTACAGGGCTTGCTATTGGTAGTTGCTGCTTATTGATGTTTAAATGTGGGGAGCTGCTGATTGGTCGTACTAACTTGAGATGGGAAAGCGGTATAGCACTTGGCAGGAAGAATACCATGTTTTCGCTGTGGGTGGCTTTGAGCTTCTTAAGCCCTATGGTTGCTTTAGGTCCTATCTTTTATATCCTTTTCCAAAACCTGTACAATGGTTGGCAATTCATGCAGTTAAACAAAAAACCAGAAAGCTAGAGGATAGAAGCGCCCTAAAAATTCAAGTAACAAGGCAAGTCGTAAACAACTCACTACCAATACTTTATACCATAAAAATCAAAGCCAAAAAGAAATAGCCGTTCAACAGAATTGTTAAACGACTATTTCAAGTCCTAGTTAAATCTTAAAAAAAATGTGGAAAAAGTAGGAATTATGTCCTACATTTGGTCCTTAGTTTACTAATGCACATTGTACCTGCTACCTCCTTTTGAGAGGGGCAGGTTTTTTTATACTTAAATCGAGAGGGACCGATAGCTAGTATCGATCCCTCTTTTATTGTGTCTATTTGTTTGAATAGGTATTATTCACCAGATACGGCTAGTGCATAAATAACTAGACCAAATCCAATCTTGTTCACAGCATCACCGATGTTGTAAATAATATCCATTTGAAGACCAGTCAAAATCTGAGCACCGAATAAACCACCAGTTGTACCTGCGATGTAACCAATTGGGTAAATTGCCCAACCTACAAGTACGAACCATGCTAGAATGTTTACAGCTTTGGCAACTTGAGGTCCTGCATTGGCAGCAAGATTCTTAACCTCACCAAACATTACTAGATAGAGGATGTAGAAGTAACAAAGACCAGACAATAGTCCCATCAACCAACTCATAGTTGCTGTCTCAGCAGTATTGTAGATACCAGTTGACTCTCCTAAGAAACCAAATAGAAGCATACCTAAAGAAGCAGCGATCAAACGCCACAATAAACCTTTAGTACCACCAGCTTTCTTAGTGATCAAATAGAATTCTACACACATCAATGGAACGGTCAAAATCCAGTCGATATAACGGAATTCTGTCGGAGATTGTCCTGTTTCAGCCCAGAAATCTCTCATGTAGTAATAGTGAACAGCTGCGATGAAAGTAATCAAACCTGATACCAACAAAGAGTTTTTCCATTTTGGCTCTACTTGAGCATATTGGAAGAAAAAGAAAACGGTTGCTGCGGCCATTGCCATTGAACCAATGAAAAAGGTGAAACCAACATAATCACCTTGTTGAAGAGTCGCCAAAAATAGCGAATCGAAGTTTACTAATGCATTCATATCGTTGAGATTGTTAAAAATGTGTTAAAAAACGAAGGCTAAACATTGTCAAAATGAAAAAGTTTAATCCTCCATATAAATTCAAAATTGGTTTTCTATTTTTTTTCTATTGCCGGTCTAAACTGCTTCCTTCCTTGTCCCAACCACTTCACAACTGACCTTTTCCACAATGCCTTTAAAAATGGTTTAAAAGGTAAACTGGTAAAAATGGCAACTTCCTGTCCCAGATGACTCGACTCCCTTAAAAAAGTAAGAATACGGTCCATTGGATTATTTCTAAACAGCTTAGAGAATATTCGTTTTGCAGATTCTCCTTCATTGGTGAGAATATGCAGTAATAAATTATCGTAAAAGGAGAACCTCGCCTGAGACGCCTGCCTATGATCTACCGAAGTTCCTAGTAAAGTAGCACGAGCCGTAGTCTTGCTATTTTCTATAATATTTAGGAAAGCATAACCCGTAGTTGGTTTTACCCAACCAGCTGTAGTACCTATTGGGATAATTCGCTCTGAATGTTGATCAATAAATGGGATATTGGTCATAGGTATCACTCCATATTCCTCTTCCTCAATGACAAAAGTGTTGATGCCTAATACCTCTTTGATATAATCTACCAGAGCAGCCCTGTACTGTATATCTTTTAATAAGTCTTTGGAGAAGACCGTAAACTCCACCAATGCTCTATGCTTGGAGAAAGGGAGGATATAAAAAAAGCGTGCTTGATCATGTTGGGGTGTCCTGAAGTCCATCAATACTACCTGATTGGGGTCAAAAGAGGCTTCTTCGCTCTCAATAAACCAGCCCATAAAGTGTTGCTTCAGGAAATACTCATTCGGCCCAGGTACTTTGTTTTTCCAATTCGGTATACTATTGAAAACTTTTGTGGCGCTGAACACCTCGCCATTCACCCAGACTTTTACTTCGTTTGATTGCTCTACGATATGCTCCACTCTACCCTGATAGAAATCAATATCAGGGTTCTGTTTAAGAACATCTTTTAAATGCTGGTAGAAATCCTTGCTTCGAATGAGGTTATACTGATGGGATTGTTTTTTACGCTGGTATAGACCTTGATCATCAGCGAAAGCAATATTTGACCAAGAACTAGATACCAATTCTGGAAAAGGATGCTCATCATCTTTAGACCAGTAGCACCAGGTTCTATCATTACCATTTTTCTCCTCCTGATCAATGATCAGAACTTTTTTGCCATTGAGGCCGATTTCATTCATGTACCAAGCAGTACACAAAGCTGCACAGCCTCCACCTGTAAAGATGTAATCGTAATTTTCCAAAATTCAGTTTACTAATGCACAATTATCTATTGAAAACTAAAATTCTAACCATCAATTAATAGGTTAGTATGAAAATAGCCTCCCAATAATTTCACACACAAGACATAAAATCTTGAAAATGGTTCACTAAATATGTAAAAAGTATGAATTAAATCGTAAAAATATACTTGTTGGTCGAAAATCAGGTAACATCTAAAGGGGCCATTTTTCGGAGTAACTTCGGCGCTTGAAAGCGCTGACCAAACTTTTTTTGGAATACTTGGCATTGTTCTAGGAATGCTTGTACACCATAGTCATTGACATATTGAATCACGCCTCCCTTACCTGATGGAAATCCCCAGCCATAAATCGACCCTAAATTGGCGGCTTCCTCAGAAATAAGCACCTTTTCCTGGCGACACCAGAAGGCTTCAATGACCTGAGCAAAAAGAAGGCGTTCTTGAATAGTCACGCGATCCACTTCCAAGCCCATTTTGCTAGCATATAGCTCTCCTAAAGCTGGCCAAAGGAAAACTTCCTCCTCCTGGTATTCGTAGAAGCCTTGCTTTTTCCTAGCTCCTAATCGATTATGCTCATTGATCATATCTTCTAGCACCTTTACAGCTGGATGCTGAATATATTTCGGACCATAATGGGCGGCAGCCTGTTTCTCGTATCGGATCACTAGATTGAGTCCCAACTCATCAGCAAGTTCTAGTGGCCCTTTAGGCATCCCTGATTGTCGTCCTAAATTCTCAATTAGAGCAGCGGGATAGCCTTCCTGTAGCATGGTAATGCCTTCAAGTATATAGGTATTGTTTACTCTAGCAGCGTAGAAACCCCAATCATCTTTTACAATAATAGGCACCTTATCAATGCCGCGTACAAAATCAAAGGCCCGAGCGATGGTTTCGTCGGCCGTTTTTTCGCCTTTTACAATTTCAACCAGCGGTACCTCGTCTGCTGGATGGAAAAAATGCAAGCCGACATAGCTATCTGGTCGAAGCGCAGCATTACTTAGCTCTGTGATTGGAATAGATACCGTATTGGTGGCAAAAATAGCGTACTCATCCAGATATTGGGCCGCTTCTCTTGTCACTTTTTCTTTGACCATTTTATTTTCAAAAACAGCTTCGATGACCAAATCACAGGTTTCAAATTCTTTGGAATGATCTGTAGTCTTCAGTCTATTGATCAAAATGGATTTTTGCTGTTCTTGTAAAAGCCCTTTTGCTACTGCCGTGTCTAGTTTTTGGAGTACCAAATCTTTCCCACGGTTAGCAATTGGAATGGAGACATCCTTCATTATGACATCCAAGCCATTCAGCAGTGCTGAATAGGCAATACCAGAGCCCATCATTCCGGCACCAATAATGCCTATTTTTTTAGGTCGGAACTTCCCAAAACCTTTTGGCCTACCTAAACCATTTTTGATTTTATTTAGATCAAACCAAAAAGCTTTGATCATATTTTTACTTTCCTTGCTCAAGACCAAATCGGTATAGTAGCGGCTCTCGATGCGACAGGCCGTTTCAAAATCTACTTTTGAGCCATCAGCCAAGACGTTGAGTACGGCTTGCTTGGCAGGATGATTATTGTGTGTTGCTGCTGCCAGCTGGGCAGCTAAGCGGCGAATAATCTTAGCCGTTTTTTGTTCTTTAGCAGAACCACCAGGAATAGATTGTCCTGGTTGATCCCAAGGTCTTCGTTTTTCTTGGTTCTGAAGTAGCCATTCTTTTGCTTTGCAAAGCAGGTCTTTTCGATCATCGGCTAACTCATCTACCAAGCCTGCGCGCAGGGCCTCTTCAGGATTGTACCACTTCGCACTAGTCAATATAGGAAAAGCCTTTTCGATACCCAGCAGCCACATCAGCCGCACAATACCACCGCCACCAGGAATAAGTCCCAACTCTACTTCTGGCAATCCAAATCTCGCGTAACTTTTGTTGATACCAATCCGGTGATGACAGGCTAAAGCTACCTCAAACCCAGAGCCGATAGCACTACCATTCATAGCTGCTACAACCGGCACCCCTGGGCGCTCTAGTTCCCTAAAAAAAGCTTTCATATCTTCCGCGAAATTGAATATTTCAACAGGATCAGAAGCCTGATAGAGGTATTCGAGGTCTCCTCCTGCCAAAAAAGATTTCTTATTAGAAGTGAGGATTACCCCCCTGAGTAGGCCTTTCTTTTTTTCTTCTTGTAAATGCCTAAGCACAGGGATGAAAGCCTCTCGAATTTCATGATTAATCACATTAGATGTACGCCCGGCCATGTCCAAGGTCAAAGTTACAATGTGGTCGGTATCTTTTTTGTAGTGAATCATTTATTTATGTGATAAATAGTGATGTTTTGATGTGGTGATATTAGCATCTTTCTATGATGGTAGATACGCCCATTCCTCCTCCTACACAAAGCGTAACTCCTCCCGTTTGCAAATCTCTTCGTTCCAGTTCGTCTAGCAGTGTTCCTAGGAGCATAGCGCCGGTAGCACCTAAAGGATGTCCCATAGCTATCGCACCGCCGTTGACGTTAACTACAGACTGATTCAGCTTCATTTCCTTAAGGAATTTCAAAACGACTGCTGCAAAAGCTTCATTACATTCCCAAATATCAACATCACTAGCCTGCATTCCTGCTCTTTTCAGGGCTTTTTTAGCAGCGGGAGCAGGTCCGGTCAGCATGATGGTTGGCTCTACACTGATATTACTTGCCGATAGGATTTTTGCTCTTGGTTGCAAGCCGATTCGTTCTCCCATTTCTTTACTTCCTATCAAGACTAAGGCGGCACCGTCAACAATCCCGGAGGAATTTCCCGCCGTATGTACATGATTTATTCTTTCAACATTGGGATATTTATGAATAGCCATCTGGTCGAAGCCCATCGCTCCTACCGCCGCAAAAGCTGGCTTTAATGCACCCAAACTTTCTAAATCAGTAGCAGCCCTGATATGCTCATCTTGACCGAGAATGGTGAGTCCACGGTTATCTACTATGGGTACGATAGAGCGCTCAAAATAGCCTTCTTGCTGCGCATGGGCAGCCCGCTGTTGAGATTGGAGCGCGTACTGATCGACATCTTCTCTACTAAAGCCTTCGATGGTAGCAATCAGATCGGCAGAAACACCTTGGGGTACATAATTTAGCTTATTCAATACTTCAGGGTCGTGCAACAAAGGGCCACCATCGCTACCAATAGGAATACGACTCATACTTTCGGTTCCTCCAGCAACTAGGAGCTGATCCCAGCCGGACTTTACCTTCATAGCTGCCAGGTTTACCGCTTCTAAGCCTGAAGCACAATATCGGTTGATCTGCATACCACCAACTTGCTCATCCCAACCCGCATACATCAAACCCGCTTTAGCGATATTGAAGCCCTGATCGTCAACAGCTCCTACACAGCCAAGGATCACATCATCGACCAAACTCGTATCTAACTGGGTCCTATTTTTTAGTTCATTGAGTACTGTGCCCACTAAGTTGATGGGTTTCACTTCGTAGAGGGCA
Organism: Saprospiraceae bacterium; assembly: GCA_042095835.1. Taxonomy (GTDB): domain Bacteria; phylum Bacteroidota; class Bacteroidia; order Chitinophagales; family Saprospiraceae; genus DATFKA01. The sequence continues at coordinate 26,303 of JBELML010000038.1, read as the reverse complement.
CCACTGGATTTCCCCTTGCCTCTTGGTGTACGTAGTGTATCAAAAATAAAGGCTTCTGTCATGGAGTGCTACTTAATAGATGATGCCTACCTAAGCGGAAGCTTCAGCTGGCAATGAATAGTATAATTTTTTCAGAGAATCCTAATCAAAGACTTCATCTAAGTCGATGTGAAAGTCTGGAAAGATACCTACCGGCACTTTGTCCCCTTTTACAAATGGATTAGGACGAATAGGTGCAAATAATATTTACTTTGTATCTTTTCCATCATTCCGATTTTGCCTAAAATTAGGTAAAATCGCCCAACTTTACCATAACAGATCTTTCTGCTTTTGGTCAACATCTCTACAATAGACTAGCTATGCCCATACCAAGGTAATAGCGGCTAAGTCCACAACAGTAGCACTTTAGGGAAAATATCATCCAAGCTCCAAATCAGAGGAAGCTAGGCAAGTCCTAAAACTTAATTTTAATGCCGATCTATCAGCTCCAAGCGCTGATTGATGCCTTTTTCGGTAGCAGGTACACCTTCATCCATCCAGCGGGGCATCGCTTCTCCTAGTAAATAGTAGTCAAAGAATTGAGCCATCCGCGTTTGGAAATCCTTGCGATTTTGAAGTTTTAGCGGCCAATGAGGTTCCCCATTATAATTTAATAACCATGCTGGCTTGCCAAGTCGACGCATAGCTACAAAAAACTCAATCCCCTGATACCAGGGCACTGCTCCATCTTCGTCATTATGAAGGATAAGTACGGGCGTATTAATTTTGTCAGCGAAGAAGATAGGCGAATTCTCAATATAGCGTAGCGGCTTCTCCCAGAGCGTACCGCCGATTCTACTTTGCGTCTGCTCGTACTGGAACATTCGACTCATTCCTGATCCCCAACGGATACCACCGTAGGCAGAGGTCATATTCACTACAGGAGCACCAGATTCTACACATTTAAACATATCCGTCTTGGTGATAATATGCGCAATCTGATAACCGCCCCAACTGTGACCTTGCAAGCCAATATTATCCCGATCAACGAATCCCTCATTGACCAAAGCAGTTGTTCCTGAGATGACCGCATCATAAGCACTCTCTCCAGGATAACCGATTTTATAAGGCACATCAGGATTAAAGATCAGATACCCTCTACTGGCATAATGCGGATAATTGATGGTAGATCGACCAGGCGTTGGCGTCCGATGCGAGTGCATTCGCTGAGAGCTACGCTCATAGAAATTGACGATCATCGGATACTTTTTATTGGGATCAAAATCCTCTGGTTTTACTAACAATCCTTCTAGCTTTTGACCATCCGGCGCCGTCCAGGAATACAACTCCATTGTTCCCCATTTATAATCTTCCTGCTGTGGGTTGACATTGGTAATTTTTGTTGGATTTTCCAATCCTCCTTTTGAGAATTGCAAATCGCGATATTCCGCATAACTCTCCTTGACAAACAACCAATTATTAGCCTCTTTTGCTTTATTAGGTCTACGCTCGTAGGAATAATCTCCTTGTTGTACCACTTTCTTAGTGCCTGTATGAATATTGAACCAATAATATCCTTGCTGACGACTTTCTTCATCAGCAAAGTGCATCAGCATAGGGTCCACTTCTTCGATGGCTCTTTCTTCTCGATCGATCCAAACATAACGAGAGACACGCTTTTGTTCGCGCCCATTCGTGAGGTTGTTATTGGCCAGCTCCTTACTAGGGTCTACCAACCAAACATCATAGCGATCATAAATCAGGAGAAAGTCATCGTCTTTTGTCCAGCCCGCAATACCATATGGCGATGGCAGCATCGGTCTATCATTGAGTTCGTCGTAGAAGGCGACCTCTGTATTATTAGTCAGCTGCACGGTTTTATCGTTATCGATCTGGTAGGCGTACCAAGCAGTGTCTGGATAGCTATACCAATAGATAAAATGAGCCTCTGGTGAGAAAGAAGGTCTAGCTTTAAGTGCTTCAAAAATTTGTTTTTTAGCTCCCGTTTCTAGATTGATTAAAAAAACATCTCTGCGACTTGGCCCACTTTCCCAGCTGGCTGCTTTATAATATGGTTTCTCGGTATAAGCCATCGCAAAAGTACCGTTTCCTTCATCGCTGATTTCTACCTCCGGTAGCTCCTTATTTCCTAACTGCATTGCTTTATCCTCAGTCGTAAAGTAGATACATTGATAGGTTCTATTTTTTTCCCGATTAGCCCTTACTTCTTGTTGGGTATAAAGCATTTCGTCTTTATAATTCCAAACTTCTACCTGCACAATTTCTTCGGGTAATAAAGAGGTGTCTTGTAGAACAGGCTCAGGTGCTACACCAAAAAACAAGCGCTCACCATTTTCTGAAAAAGACAAACGCCCCTTATCACTAATGAGCCAACCTTCTTCTATCCAATCGGCATCTTTTGCTACAACTTGAGTGGCATTGGTGGCCTCTTCATTCCAATAGTATAGATCGAAATAGTCAATACGCCTTTCAGTGGTATCCATGTTGGCTAAAAAGCCAATTTGCGCTCCATCCTCTGCAATCGCTAATTGTTGATAATCGCCTTTCCCGGTTATTAATGCTTGCCAAGCTTGATTACTAGCATCAAAACGGTAGACCCCTGCATCTTCTTCACCAGCAGAGGCGACTATATAAGGTGCTTCTTCAGCCAAGGAAAAATCTTCTCCATTGGGTAAATTGAAGCGTTTATTAGTGGCCAGTTCATAAGCGAAGAGATCGGTTCTTTTTTGGGTACTGCTATCTTTTTCAATAGTGATTTCTTTTTTATAAAAGAGCCATCCTGCCCATTTCCCGGGAAGGCTTACTTTCTCTGCTCCTGCTACTTTTTCTAATGCTCCTGTAGATAATTGATAAATCGCTAAGGTGTCTTTTGGAAGATCTTTTTTAGATTTCCCAGCACGACGCATTTGCTTGACCTCCTCGACATCGTGCGCAATGGTAAAGATGAGGAATTGGTTATCGGAGCTGAATTTAGACTTTGAAGACCTCTCAAAAGAAATGGTCTCTTTATTATTGGCATTGTAGAGCTGAACCGTCATATTCCCTTCTCCGGGAGCTACCGTATAAGTAATCCAGTTCCCATCGTTTGAAATCAACTTACCTTCAATCTGGTTCCAAATAGCAAAATCAGCAATATCAATTGATTTCTTTGCCTGAGAAAAGCCATTCAAGTTCCAGCCTAAAAAGAATAAGCTTAAAAGGAAATATTTCTTCATCATTGTTATTTTTAATCGAAGTTGTTTAAGGTTTTCTGTTGCAGGCGAGAAAACAGTATTTTAAGGCTAATCGAGGCAAAAAACGTAAGCTATGCATCGCATAGCTGAGGCTTTTTAACGAAGAGTAGCCTTAAAAGATGTTTTTGATAGCCCAACAAGGAAATTTTAAACAGCTTCATCTTCTTCGGTGAAACTAAAAAAATAAATTCAAGGTCTAAAGAAGAAACTACCATTTACACTTTTCTGCCTCTAAAAGGTTGATGAAGCTGAGGAAATGCACATTTTTTATCAACTAGGGAACTTATTGACAAGTTTGTGACCTTTGTGTGTGGGAGCAATCAGGAACATAAATCGGGAACTGTACTACCCAACTTACTCCTACCTATCACATTATAAACAAGCAAATCACCCAATGCAAATACAAACGAAAAACTTAAAAAACTTTGGAAAACTGCTATGGGAGGCTGTCCAGGGTAAAGAGAAAAACTTTACCACGGGTAGTATCAACCGAGCACTAGTACTATTATCTGTCCCCATGATTTTGGAGATGGTGATGGAATCTCTTTTTGCGGTGGTTGATGCCTTCTTTGTATCTAGAGTAGGTACGGAAGCCGTAGCCACGGTAGGTCTTACCGAAACGGTAGTCACCATTGTCTATGCACTAGCTATTGGAATCAGTATGGGTGCCACGGCTATGGTAGCTCGCAGAGTTGGTGAGAATGACAAAGAAGCCGCGGCTGTGGCAGCTATGCAAGCTATTATATTATCGGCTGTCATTTCTATTCTGATCAGTATCCTAGGTATTATCTTTGCCTCTGACATTCTACGCCTTATGGGCGCCTCAGAAAGCGTCATTGAAATGGGCTCTACCTACACGAGTATTATCCTCGGATCCAATATTGTGATCACTTTTTTATTCCTTTTAAACGGTATTTTCCGGGGAGCAGGTGACGCCTATCTGGCTATGCGGGCGCTTTGGATCGCCAACATCCTGAACATCTTCCTAGACCCAATGCTTATTTTAGGTATAGGGCCTTTCCCTGAGTTAGGTTTGACAGGTGCTGCGATTGCAACGACTATTGGCCGTGGTGTTGGGGTACTGTATCAATTGTATATCTTATTCAGTGGTAAGACCATCGTTCGTTTACTACGCAGGCATATCAAGATTGATATGGTCATCATCAAACGATTGATCAAAGTAGCTGCCAATGGGGCTTTTCAATTTATGATTGCGTCCTTGAGTTGGATGTTCATGATGCGTATCATTGCGGAATTTGGAGATGAGGCCATCGCGGGTTATACCTTTGCTATCCGTCTGATAGTATTCACGATCTTACCTGCCTGGGGCTTATCTAATGCAGCAGCAACCTTGGTCGGCCAGAATTTAGGTGCCGAGAAGCCAGATCGTGCAGAAAAATCGGTTTGGCAGGCAGGCTTTTACAATATGGTCTTTCTGCTACTTGTATCTGTTATATTTTTTACTTTCGCCTACCAACTGATTGGCATTTTCACACAAGACCCCGAAGTACTCAAAGCAGGAGTCTTGAGCCTAAGAATCATCTGTGTAGGCTACGTTTTCTTCTCTTATGGTATGGTTATTGGCCAATCTTTTAATGGTGCCGGAGATACCTTTACACCAATGATTGTCAATATCATTTGCTTTTGGTTTATACAAATACCTCTAGGTTATTTCATGGGCAAGTACCTCAACCTAGGCGTAGTTGGTGTCTGCTGGGCTATTGTCATCAGTGAAACGATCCTTGCCATTATCATGATTACTCTTTTCCGCCGCGGAAAGTGGAAAGAGGTGAGTATTTGATACGGTGCGTGGTATGTGTTAGGTGTTAGGTTAATGAGAGATGTAGTGCGCATCGACACTTGACAAAGCATCCCGACATCCGCTTACGCTTCGCCGGGATTAATTCGACCAGCGTTGCTGAAGCATCGGGTCTCATTAACCTGACACATGCCCTAATAAACCCCAAACAGGTCTCCTACTACTTTGGTACGATAAGCAAATATTTTCTCAATCTGGCCATTTACCAGAATGCGATCGGCAATATCTCCTATGATCGGTAATGGAACTTTGTAATGTAAAATATCTTTCATTTCGGTACCCCCTTCGATTGCACGAAAGTGATGCTGATGATGCCAAAAAGCATAAGGTCCAAACCGTTGCTCATCGATAAAAAAAGATTTATCTCTGATTTGAGTAATCTCGGTGACCCAATTCATCGGGATATTGAATAGAGGAGCTACGGTATATTGTACAATCATGCCCTCGTACATTTCTACACCTTCTATAGGCGTTTGGATTTCTTTGAAGACGCCCTCGGGTGTAATCTTCATGAGGTTCTCAGGGCGGGAAAAGAAATCCCATATTTCATCAAGTGGTTGCGGTACATTGAGTATCCATTCTTTGCGTTTGACGCGCATATAGTTGATTTGTTTTCCAGCAAAACATGGGGATTTGATCATTGTTTAGGCTTTTCCCTTTTTTTAGAAAACGGAGGGTTCTAATACAGGAATTCAACATAAAACCAGTTTCCTTTACCGAATGGCAGTCCGTTTTGGTCCTTTCTATAAATGATGCCAAGCCAATCTCCTTAGTCTTTACACCCATCCTACATTCTGTCCCGATACGGACTAGGAATTGATGTAGGAAAAACTTAATTTTGCAGCGATTTTCAATCATACTAAAAAAACGAATTGATGGATTCTGTATCAAGCAAATTGAAATACAAAGTAAAAGACATCTCCTTGGCAGAATGGGGCCGCAGAGAAATTGAATTGGCAGAAGCTGAAATGCCAGGTCTAATGGCACTTCGCGAGAAGTACGGTGCGTCAAAACCCTTGAGTGGTGCACGTATTGCCGGATGTCTGCATATGACTATCCAAACAGCTGTTTTAATCGAAACACTTGTTGAACTAGGTGCTGAAGTGACTTGGTCTTCTTGTAATATTTTTTCTACTCAAGATCATGCTGCCGCTGCTATTGCTGCTGCTGGCATTCCAGTTTATGCTTGGAAAGGTATGACCGATGAAGAATTCTGGTGGGCAATCGAGCAAACGCTATTTGCTTTTGATAATGACCAACCATTAAATATGATCCTCGATGATGGTGGTGACTTGACCAATGTCGTCTTTGATAACCACCCTGAATTGGTTGAAGGAATTGCCGGTTTGAGTGAAGAGACTACTACTGGCGTACACCGTCTGTACGAGCGCGAGCGCAATGGTACTTTGGTGATGCCTGCAATCAACGTTAACGACTCGGTTACTAAGTCAAAATTTGATAATAAATACGGTTGTAAAGAATCTTTAGTTGATGCTATCCGTCGTGCAACAGATATTATGCTAGCTGGCAAAGTAGCAGTTGTAGCTGGATACGGTGATGTAGGTAAAGGTTCTGCTGCTTCGCTAAGAGGTGCAGGTTGTCGTGTCATTGTTACAGAAATTGATCCAATTTGTGCGCTACAAGCAGCGATGGACGGCTTCGAAGTCATCAAAATGACTAGTGCTATTCCTAGAGTTGATATTGTAGTGACCGCTACCGGAAACTTTAACATCGTCAGTGAGGAGCACTTCCGTCTGATGAATGATAAAACCATTGTTTGTAACATTGGTCACTTCGACAATGAAATCGATGTCGCTTGGTTGAACGATAACTACGGTGATACTAAAATCGAGATCAAACCACAGGTCGACAAATATACCATTGATGGCAAAGACATCATCCTGCTTGCAGAGGGTCGTCTTGTCAACTTGGGTTGCGCTACTGGGCACCCTTCTTTTGTAATGTCTAACTCTTTCACCAATCAAGTATTGGCTCAGCTCGAGTTGTTCGAAAAAGGAGACCAATATGAGAACAAAGTGTATACCTTACCTAAGCACTTAGATGAGGAAGTAGCACGTCTACACTTAGCAAAAATCGGTGTAGAACTAGAAGAACTCTCTAACGAGCAAGCAGACTATATTGGAGTAGAGCAAGCTGGTCCATACAAGCCAGAGCATTACAGATACTAAGTAACGATCAAAAAATAACTTATCGATTTATGGCGGAAGATTTTGTCCCAATACTTCGTTAAAAAGCCTCGCTAATGCTCTGCATTAGTTACGTTTTTTGCCTTGTCTTGAAACAAAATCTTCTCGGCCAAAATGCAATATTTATTCTTTGTCCGTTACTAAAATTGAATCGCTTGAACTTTTTTAGAGTCTGAGCTTTGATTTGATAAGAACTATAAGTAGACAGGAAACTTTGCCTGTCTACTTTTCTCATTTTAAAACCTATCCTACTATGCGATCGACTTTCAGCACCTATCTACAGCTAGGATTCGAGCATATTTCTGACCTGAATGGCTATGACCATATCTTATTTATTGTTGCTTTGTGCGCGATTTATCGCCTGAGTGAATGGAGAAAAGTAGCTATTCTGGTGACCGCCTTTACCATTGGGCACTCTATCACACTAGCTTTAGCTGCATTAGATATTATTCCGATCAAAGGAGAATTAATAGAATTTCTGATCCCCATTACGATATTTATCACGGCCATCTATAATGTGGTAGCCCATCGTTTCGATGATCAGGAACTCGCGGCCTCTACCTTCAGCAAACAACTCAACTGGAACTATCTATTTGCCTTGCTTTTTGGCCTCATCCACGGAATGGGATTTTCCAACTTTTTCAAGTCCTTGATGATGCCTGGGGAGCGTTCGGGGTTTATCCAACAGCTATTAGCTTTTAATATCGGAGTAGAATTAGGTCAATTACTCATTGTAGCCTTCATCCTATTAGCCTCTTTCCTGGCGATCAATTTACTTAAGGTAAAGCAAAGAGAATGGAATCTATTTGTTTCGGGAGCAGCTGCGGGTATCTCCCTGATCATGGCTTTGGAGCGGATTCCATTTTAGAATGGTAGGATTCTGAAGAGATGCCTATCTTTTACAAAAATTTAATCTCTTCAATTAGCGCATATTTTGAGGAGTTTTCTACCTTCCCTTTCTAATTGGATACCTAATATGCGCACTTCCTATTTTTTTCTACTACTACTCTTATTTGTAAGCTTTTCCTCTTGTAATAAAAAGGCGACACCTTTAATAGATGCTTCCAAAAAGCTCTATCAAGGCCAAACAATGAATACCAGCCAAGTATTGTCTACGATAGCTTTGGGGTCCTGTAATAAACAAGATGCCAAACAAGATATGTGGCCCTATATTCAGCAAAATGATCCACAACTTTGGATATGGTTGGGCGACAATATCTACGGAGATTCAGAGGATATGCAGGTGATGAAAAACAAATACCTCCAACAGAAATTTGGTACAGCTTATACCTCTTTTAGACAAGCAATACCCGTAGTCGGTATTTGGGATGACCATGACTATGGTGCTAATAATGCAGGAAAAGAATTCCCTAAAAGAGCAGAAAGCCAAGCTTTAATGTTAGACTTCCTAGATGTGACAGCTGATGCCGCTGTACGTAAGCAAGCGGGTGCTTACCAAAGCTACACCTTTGGTCCTCAGGGAAAACAGGTAAAAGTGATCCTACTTGATAGCAGGTACCATAGAGATGCGCCTACCATCAACCCCAATCGGCCGCCCACCTATTTACCCAATGAAGATGGAACAATTTTAGGCCAAGCTCAATGGCAATGGCTAGAAAAGGAGCTAGCAAACAGCGAAGCACAAGTACATTTAATTGGAAATGGGATACAAGTCATCCCACAAGATCATGACTACGAGAAATGGTTTAATTTTCCAAAGGAAAGAGAGAAGCTATTCACGCTATTAGCTAAATACCAAGTGGCTCATCCCATCCTACTCAGTGGTGATCGACACATTGCTGAAATTTCAAAACTGCCCATTGAAGGTCTTAGCTCCTCTGTATATGAATTGACTACTTCAGGTATGACCCACTCTTATGAAAAAGTAGGAGAAGAAACCAATCGACATAGAGTAAGTAAACTTATCGGGAAACGTAATTTTGCTGTTATAAAAATAGATTGGGAAGCTCAACCTCTAAAAATTGATCTAGAAGTACGAGGATTAAAAAATGTCATTCATACCGCTACCCAAGTCAAAGATTAGGCGTATAGTTTTGGACTAAATCCAGACAGCAAGCCATAAAAGCCTAGCCCAAGTTCTAACAAATTGCAAATCCACCAGTGAAGCAGGAAGAAAAATTGGTAAATAACACTTTATGCAAGCTTTACTTCTGTTTCTAAAACACATAATAAGTCTCCTACGAAACAAATAACTTTAGACATCGTAATTCAGTAGGAAGCCGGAATTGTTATTCCAACCCACTTTTGCTATTTTCGTAGGCCAGTCTATAATCAGACTATGAACAAACCAGTGACTCAATTCTAGCTCTCTAACCTGCCAAATAGACCAAAAACAAAGTTAATTTACTGTCAATGAAGAGATATGATACCATTATCTTGCCCTGATTTATGGTATCTCAGACTCTCCGCACTAAAAGAATAACAATGCAGGAACAGAAACAAAGCCTTTACTGTGAACAATTAGAAAAAGATTCTTGTGGTACTGGCCTAGTAGCCAACCTTAATAATATAAAATCTCATCAGCTTATTGAGGATGCTTTGACGATGTTGCAGAACATGGAGCATCGTGGAGCCTGTGGTTGCGAACCTAATACTGGAGATGGTGCAGGTATTATTATCCAGACGCCACACGAGTTTTTTGCTAAAAAATGTAGGGAGCTAGGCTTTGAGCTCCCCGAGTTTGGTGGTTATGGGGTCGGAGTTGTTTTCTATCCCAAAGATAGGATGCTTAGAAATCAGACTAGGGTTTTATTTTATGACTATATAGATGAGTGTGGTTTCGAATTACTCGGTGCCAGAAAGGTACCAACGGATCATGAGATGCTTGGCGATTCTGCTGTAGCGGTAGAACCAAGAATTGAGCATGTCTTTGTAAAACCTAAAAAAGAGCTTGATCCGAAAGAATTAGAGCGCAAGCTTTTTGTGCTACGTAAATTTGCTACCCATAACATCCACAATACCTATCCACAGTCAGAGGATTTTTTCTATATCTGCTCTTTCTCCTATAAAACAGTCGTATATAAAGGTCAATTGACTACCTATCAAGTACGGCCCTACTATCCGGATTTACACGATGAATTGTGCAAATCTGCTATTGCTTTAGTCCACTCTAGATTCTCTACTAATACTGTTCCAAAATGGAAGTTGGCACAACCGTTTAGATATATCGCCCACAATGGAGAGATTAATACTATTACTGGCAACCTGAATTGGTGGCAATCCAAGGAGGATCAGCTGATGTCTGAAGTTTTCGCAGAGGAAGATTTAGAAAAATTAAAGCCGATCTGTGGTACGCGCTTGTCCGATTCGGCCAACTTCGATAATGTACTTGAATTTTTGGTATTAAGTGATTATACCTTGCCTCATGCACTCATGATGATGATCCCTGAAGCATGGCAATACGATGATCAAATGGCTGATTATAAAAAAGCCTTTTATGAATACCATAAAACAATAATGGAGCCCTGGGATGGGCCAGCCTCTATGTGTTTTACAGATGGCATCCTAGTAGGTGCTACCCTAGATAGAAATGGCTTAAGGCCCTCCAGATATTGCCTAACCGAAGACAATACACTCATCGTTGCCTCTGAAGCAGGTGCCCTACCAGTAGATCCCGCAAAAGTTGTCAAAAAAGGAAGACTACAGCCTGGAAAAATACTTATTGCCGATCTTGATGAACATCGAGTTATCGGAGATGAAGAATTAAAAGATACCATTTGTAAGCGCCTACCCTACCGAGATTGGTTGAATGAGAATCGGGTAGAGTTGAGCGATTTTACAGAAAGTCAGGCGCAACCCATTGCGCTAGACAGCGATACCCTTTTCACCAATCAACAATTGTACGGTTTCACAAGAGAGGATCTGAAGTTCATTCTGACCCCAATGGTTACCGCAGAGAAAGATCCGATTGGGTCGATGGGCTCTGATACGCCACTGGCTGTGCTTTCTCATCATTCTCAGCATTTGGCCAATTACTTTAAGCAGTTGTTTGCCCAGGTAACCAATCCACCTATTGATCCTATCCGGGAGCGCTCCGTCATGTCGATTTATGCTATGCTTGGTGGATCTGACAACATCCTGGATTCCAATGCAGATCGTGCTAAGTTTGTCCACCTCGATAGTCCAGTACTCAGTAATGAGGAGATGGGTAAAATTAAGAAAATGAATGCGGCTGGCTTCAAAGCCGGCACTATCGATATCGTATTTAAAGCTGATGAACAAAAAGGTCTATTAAAAGCGGCTATTGATCACATTTGTGCAGTAGCAGAGGACCTTACTCGTAACGGGTGTACTGTATTGGTCCTTTCTGATAGAAAAACCAATAGCAAGTTTGCACCAATCCCTTCACTTTTAGCGGTAGGTGCCGTGCATCATCATCTGATTCGCGAAGGATTGAGAGCGAAAACCTCAATCGTCGTTGAAGCAGGCGATGTGCGCGAAACCCACCATTTTGCTACTCTTGTAGGATTTGGTGCTAGCGCCATCAATCCTTATATGGCCTATGCTACGATAGCTGACCTCCAACAAAAAGACGTATTCGATGAGGCCTTAAGTATGGATGACTTGCTATATCGTTATAAGAAAGCCATCGGAAAAGGGCTTCTAAAAATCATGTCCAAGATTGGTATCTCTACCCTCCAATCTTACCAGGGAGCTCAGATTTTTGAAGCATTAGGTGTGAATGCAGAAGTGGTTGACAAGTGTTTCCACGGTACCGTTTCCAGGATTCAGGGGATCGGCTTTGATGGGATCGCAAAAGAGGTTTTAACTAGACATAAAGCCGCTTTCCCAGAGCAACCTTTGTTGAAAAAACAACTGGAGGTAGGTGGTATCTTCCAATGGAAGCACCGTGGAGAAGAGCACATGTTCAATCCAAAATCTATCCATCACCTTCAGGTGTCTACCCGTAAAAATGATTATGAGGAGTATAAAAAATATGCTCAAATTATTAATGATCAAACGGAAAAAGCATTAACACTCAGAGGACTACTTACTTTCCGTAGAGGAAAAGCCATACCCATAGACGAAGTAGAACCAGCTGAAAATATTATGAAGCGCTTTGCTACTGGCGCCATGTCCTTTGGATCGATATCGCACGAAGCACATTCTACCTTAGCCATAGCGATGAACCGTATTGGAGCCAAAAGTAATAGCGGAGAAGGCGGAGAGGATGTTTCTCGTTTTGAGAAAAAAGTCAATGGCGACTGGGAGCGTTCTGCCACCAAACAGGTCGCTTCGGGTAGATTTGGAGTGACCAGTCACTACCTGTCTAATGCAGATGAACTACAAATCAAGATGGCTCAAGGGGCTAAGCCCGGTGAAGGTGGTCAGCTACCCGGACATAAAGTAGATGATTGGATTGGTCGAGTGAGACACTCCACTCCTGGCGTAGGTTTGATTTCGCCTCCACCGCACCACGATATTTACTCTATCGAAGATTTAGCCCAATTGATTTTTGATCTCAAGAATGCCAACCGAGCAGCTAGGATTAATGTCAAGTTGGTATCCAAAGCCGGCGTGGGTATCATTGCCTCTGGCGTAGCTAAAGCACATGCCGACGCCATCCTGATATCTGGTCATGATGGTGGTACGGGAGCATCACCCATTACTTCCATTCGTCATGCAGGTCTTCCTTGGGAGTTGGGTCTTGCGGAGTCCCATCAAACGCTAGTGAAAAATAAATTACGCGATAGAGTGGTTTTACAAACCGATGGTCAAATCAGAACCGGACGCGATTTAGCCATCGCCACTCTTTTAGGAGCTGAAGAATGGGGTGTCGCTACGGCTGCCTTAGTGGTTGAAGGCTGTATCATGATGAGAAAATGTCATGTAAACACCTGCCCTGTTGGCATTGCGACCCAAGACCCTGAACTCCGCAAGCGCTTCAATGCTAAGCCCGATTATGTGGTGAATTTCTTCAAGTTCTTAGCAGAAGACTTAAGAGAAATCATGGCATCGCTTGGCTTCCGCACCATTAATGAAATGGTCGGAAAAGTAGAAATGCTTAAAGAAAATAAAGAAGCTACTTTCTGGAAATATCGTCAATTAGATTTGCGCCCTATTTTGTATAAAGAACCAGCAGATGAGTCTATTGGTCAATTCAAAGCAGTAGAGCAAGATCACGGGATCGAAAATGTATTGGACCGCCGCTTAATCCAAAAGGCCCAACCTGCTTTACAGAAACAGCAAAAAGTAAGTGGTGAATTTGGTATCGTCAATACCGATCGTACTACTGGTGCCATGTTATCTAATGAGGTTTCTAAAATTTACCATGGAGAGGGCCTACCAGATGCCACAATTGACTTCCGCTTCCGAGGATCGGCAGGACAAAGCTTTGGTGCCTTCGGAGCGCCGGGTCTGCAATTCACACTTGAAGGAGAAGCAAACGATTACTTTGGTAAAGGACTCTCTGGCGGTCGCCTGATTGTCGTACCAGATCGAACAGCCAAACTAGTACCTAGTGAGAACATCATTATTGGTAATGTGGCTTTCTATGGAGCTACAGCTGGCGAAGCCTATATTAATGGTATGGCCGGCGAGCGATTTGCAGTACGAAACTCTGGAGTACGTACAGTCGTAGAAGGAATAGGTGATCACGGTTGTGAATATATGACGGGAGGTATGGTTATTGTACTTGGCCAGACTGGTAAAAACTTTGCCGCAGGTATGAGTGGCGGCATGGCCTTTGTTTATAATCCTGATGGCAATTTTGATCAAAAAGTCAATAGAGAGATGGTTGATCTCGATCCACTATCAGAAGATGATTTGGCAATGCTCCAGCAAATGGTCTTTAATCATAATGCTTATACAAATAGTAGTGTCGCCAAGCACATATTAGATCATTGGGATGAAGAACAAACTAAATTCACCAAAGTGATGCCAAGGGATTTCAAGCGCGTCCTTGAACGGAAGCAACAGAAATTTCAATTAAACGTGAAACCCGTTTTAGCTGTAGCGTCCTAATAACACTCTACTCCATCACTATAACATTATTCACCTGCCGAAGCTTTAGCCTAGGCAGACATCATTAAATAAGCCATGGCAGATCCAAAAGGTTTTTTAAAACATACAAGAGAGCTACCAAGCACAAGAGCACCACAAACAAGAATTGGTGACTATAAAGAGATATACGAAGATTTTCCGGTTGAAAAAACAGTGAGTCAAGCCGCTCGCTGTATGGACTGTGGTGTCCCTTTTTGTCACAATGGGTGTCCATTAGGCAATATTATTCCTGAATTCAATGATGCGGCTTATCGGGAAGACTGGCTAGAAGCCTATGAGATTCTCAGTAATACCAATAATTTTCCTGAATTTACGGGGCGTATCTGCCCTGCACCTTGCGAGGCATCCTGTGTCTTGGGAATCAACCAGCCACCCGTTGCAATCGAGCATATTGAGAAAAGCATCGCCGAAATTGCTTATGAAAGAGGGTATATTCGTCCGCAACCACCCACTACGCGTACAGGAAAAAAAGTCGCTGTGATTGGTTCCGGCCCAGCTGGTTTAGCTGCCGCCGCACAACTCAACAAAGCGGGCCATTTAGTAACGGTCTACGAGCGCAAAGATAGAATTGGCGGCCTTCTCCGCTACGGCATACCTGATTTCAAACTGGAAAAATGGGTCGTAGAAAGACGCGTTGCTATCATGGAAGCAGAAGGTATCAAATTCAAAGTAAATGCTAATGTCGGCGCTAATGTACCCGTTGCAGAGTTGCAAGCCAACTACGATGCCATCTTGCTTTGCGGAGGCTCTACTATTCCTAGAGATTTAGATATTCCAGGACGTGATTTGGATGGTGTGCATTTTGCAATGGACTTTCTAGAGCAGCAAAATAGACGCGTTGCAGGTGATCAAGTAGTAGAAAACGGAGCCATTTGGGCTACTGACAAAAATGTGGTAGTGATAGGTGGTGGTGATACAGGCTCTGATTGTGTAGGTACTTCTAATCGCCATAAAGCTAAATCGGTCACTCAGATTGAACTACTCAGCAAACCTCCAAATGAAAGGGACCCTTTAAGTTGGCCCAATTGGCCAATGGTGCTACGTACAAGTAGTAGCCACGAAGAAGGCTGCGAGCGAGATTGGTCTATCCTCACCAAAGCCTTCATAGGTGATGATAATGGTGGTTTAAAAGGCATTAAAACGGTAGAAATTGAATGGAGTAAAAACCCAGAAACAGGTCGCTACCAGTTCAATGAAATCGCTGGAACAGAAGAAGAAATTCCTTGTGAATTAGCCCTTCTTGCCATTGGATTTGTACATCCAAAAAAGAAAGGGATGTTAGCTGATTTAGGTATCGACTTTGATGCGCGTGGTAACGTACAAACGCAGGGCTACAAAACTTCGGTCGACAAGGTTTTCGCAGCGGGAGATATGCGTCGTGGGCAATCTCTTGTAGTATGGGCGATCTCTGAAGGTAGAGAAGCCGCTAAAGAAGTCGATCAATTCTTACAAGGAAACTCTCAATTAGAAGGTAAAGCACACTCCGCCATGACCCTTGATGCCTAACTAAGCATTCACCTTTAAGGGGGCTATTGTAAAACATAAAAGATGGCCGAAAAGCAATAAACTTTTCGGCCATTTTCTATTTATACGAAGTATCAATTAAAACTTGACAAACTGTTTTACGGATCTTCCACTCGTACTACTCACCTGAATCAAGTAAGTGCCCGGCTGTAAGCTGCTTACATCAATTACTTTTTCCTCTAATTGATTATCCATTCTTACTTCAGGAATGGAAAGACTTCCGAAGGCATTGATCACTCGGATGGTCAATTCTCCTTCACCATATTGAACCATATCTACACGCAAACGATCAGTAACCGGATTTGGATAAAGACTAAATTCAAAAGCTTGGTTTGGAGCAAATCCACCCGGAGATGGTGCACCACAATCTATCCGATTGACGACAACTGGATTAGATAGACTAAAACAGCCCGCTAAATCTGCTGCATTAGCACCTGCTTGCAATCCGCTAATCTCTCCATCGTAGCTTAGATGCCAAATTAAACAAGTATCAATCCCTGCTCCATCAAAATCCACATCACTGAAACTTGCTGGCAAACCAAGAATATTGCCCTCATTATCTGTAATAAGCCATTGTGCATTACTACCGCTATTGCTATCAAGTGTAATAGAATCAATGCTAATCATATCAGCCTCGCCATCACCCACACAGAACTCAAATGGACCCCCTGTAAGTACACCGCCTATAGGCTGATTGCGAACAACCTCAATTGAATTGGACAAGCTAAAGCAACCTTCCAAGTTTGAGGCATTTGCGCCAAGTTCTAAACCCGTGATATCTCCATCATAACTCAGGTGCCAGACTAGGCAAGTACCGGCTCCAGCACCATCAAAATCAACAGCCGATGGCATTGGTGGTAAGCCTAAAATATTGCCTTGGGCATCCGTAACAATCCATTGGGAATTCTCTCCTTGATTGTTTGCTAAACTAATAGAACCTGGTTCTAGCATATCCGCAGCTCCGTCACCTGCACAGAATTCAAACGGCCCGCCAAATAACATACCACCGTTCGCTTGGCAATCACCCACCAAATTGCGGATCACTTCTATAGAATTGGACAAGCTAAAGCAGCCTTCTAAAGCTGAGGCATTCGAACCTACTTCCAAACCACTGATCTCTCCATCGTAACTTAAATGCCATACTAAACAGTTGCCTGCTCCTGCTCCATCAAAATCAACCGCGGATGGCATTGGTGGTAAGCCCAAAATATTGCCTTGGGCATCGGTGACCAACCACTGAGAATTCTCCCCTTGGTTATTCGCTAAGGTGATCGAGCCAGGGGCTAGCATATCCGCTACGCCATCGCCTGCCGTAAATTCAAACGGCCCGCCAAATAACATACCGCCGTTCGCTTGACAATCTCCCGCCAAGTTGCGGATCACTTCTATAGAATTGGACAAGCTAAAACAGCCTGATAAAGCTGAGGCGTTAGATCCTACTTCCAAACCACTGATCTCGCCATCGTAACTCAAATGCCATACGAAACAGTTGCCTGCTCCTGCACCATCGAAAT
>JBELML010000038.1:0-8883 GCA_042095835.1 Saprospiraceae bacterium | reverse complement strand
CCATCGTAACTCAAATGCCATACGAAACAGTTGCCTGCTCCTGCACCATCGAAATCAACCGCTGATGGCATTGGTGGTAAGCCCAAAATATTACCTTGGGCATCGGTGACCAACCACTGAGAGTTCTCCCCTTGGTTATTTGCTAAGGTGATCGAACCAGGGGCTAGCATATCCGCTACTCCATCGCCTGCCGTAAATTCAAACGGACCGCCACTAAGAGTGCCACCTACAGGTTGGCTTCTACCAACGCTAATTGAGATATCATCTAAATCCCATACGGCTTGTTGGGCATCTCTTCCAACTGGGCAATAAGCTAAAAATTCAATTCTGAAGTCCGTTTCTTCAGTAATCGTCATTTCAGGTATTTGACTGAGGTCAAAGGTATTCAAGGACCACGTTTGCTGGGTTGCTATACCAGATCGTACAAATACCTCTTCGTCATTTTTAAGGATTCTAAGTCCAAATTGGGTAGGGTAATTATTCGTTCCACTTGGGCCTGAAATCCAGTCGAACATTTCAGGAGCCAATTCGTAAAAAGATAAGTCGGAAAGAAAAACCGAAGCAGTTGTAAGCGGAGTGACCCTTAATTCAATGATGGCAGATGCCTCATTACCAGGATCATAGTCGCAATTGGCATCGTATGAAATACACATGGCTTCGTTGCCATCGAATCCTGGTGTACAGGAATGGGCATTGGTGCCTGGATTCTCGCGGTAGAGGCTTCCATTAATAACTTCTATACGAGCACTTGCACTATTACTAATGTCTCCTGTAAATTCCGAGTAGTCCGCATTTGTTCCATTGGACCTAAAGGAGGTACAGGCATCTAAATCAAATAGAACCCTGGCCAGTTGTCCAGTATCTGATGGATTGGCCGAAAGAGGTTGTAGTGCGCTTCCAATTATCAATATGATTAGAAGTACTAATTTGTCATATAAGTACATTTTTTTTGTTTTGAGAAGCTGCTGGTACCGAAACGACTTCAGAGATGAGAACTAAATTGTTTCTGCCCTTATATAGAGTTGAAAAGTTGCGTGGTTGCTTAGGAGGCTGGATGGAATAGGCAAAGTGTCTCAAAGCCTACACTTTGATCAGTTTTGGAAGAAAAGCTTATTTTTTTCTAATAAAATTACTTACGTGGCTGGACCCTTACTCTGATTTATAACTAGTACGCTCAATATTAAATCACCTACCCTTAGGGCTAATAAAAGTAGAATTGAAAATCAAAATTTACTTCAGTAAATAGATCACCACCATGAAGCTCATTGCAATAAATAAAACCCATAAGGGCATTTTCTGCTCCATTGGCTTCTTGATCTTTCTTAGTTGATTGATCAAGTTGTATATGAATATCAGCAACAAGATTAGGCTAATTACAAAAATCGGCAAGCCCCGCATCCCTACATAGGCTTCATAAGTATTCACTCCGGATACCACGATGGCGAGGAGCGTGATCAAGACTGCTATGATTCTGTTCTGGTTCATCTGTTTATACATTAAAAATTACCGCTTACTCGCAAAAATGTCCATTTAATCATTCAAAATTCCCGTTTCAGGGCACTATTTTGCCGTTTAAGCTCAAAAACCTTCCGATTACAAGCACTTTTTGACCACCGACCTTAGCTCCATTTCCTCCCAAGGTAGATTCCTGCACCTTTGTACTGTTCAAAAGAATTATTCATCATTAAAACCAAACATCATGAAGATCTCAAAATTCCGAGCATTAATCTATGGCATTCTTATTCAAATCGCAATGAACATCCCTTCCATTATTGGTTCTGTCATCATCGAAGAACATTACCAGAACAAAAATGCTCAAGAAGCCTCCTTCGTACTACTAGAAAACGGCACTACCGCCATTGAATTTGGCCAACAGCGGGTAATTGTAGAAGGAGTCACGATGATTACTCCTACCCAATCCGCCTATTTTCAAGAGGTCACCGAACCTGATCCTCCGCCCCAACAGTACTCAACAGCTCAGATTATGGGCCAAGAGGTTATTATCCCTTAATTTAAACGTATTACTAGAACGCTTCTCCCTATTACCCATTAAAATAAATAGGGTAAAGCGATAGAAAACAGGATAATAAATACAAAGAAAGCAAGAAGAATATAGGTCTCCTGAATATTAAAATTGATTTCTAACTTAGGTAGTTCTACATCTTTGATATCTCCAGGCAAGATAGCGCTCACTAAATAAGCAAGACCTACTGTTGAAATTAGCCCAATAAAGTTCCACCAAAACCAGAATAGATCTGGCACAAATAACCAGAAAAAGATATTGAGTCCTACACCAAAGATTAAACCTACATTAGCGCCAAGTGTAGTAATTCTTTTCATCAACAAAGCCATCAAGAACATACCGATAATCGGGCCAAAAAAGACCGAACCAATCTTATTGATGGCCTCAATCACCGTATCTGCAATATCTCCCGCGAAAAATGCGGCAATCAAACAAAATATGCCCCAAAAAATCGAGGAACCTCTGGAAAACATCATATAGCGCTGATCGCTCACTTTCTTTCCACGCAATAAAAAATCCTCTACACTCACTGCCGATAAAGAGTTGATCGCGGAACTCAAGGAAGACATAGCTGCCGATAATATGGCGATCACTAAAATCCCAATAATTCCATGTGGTAGATAATTGACGATAAAGACAGGAATCATCTTATCAGGTTCTCCTTCTGGGATTAAATTCAAAAATTCAGGGGATTGCATTGCAAAAGTACCTAACACAAGTCCCATGATACAATAAATCAAAGTGATGGGAAACCGCATCAATCCATTTACTAAAAGTGTCTTCTTCACTTCTTTTAGACTGGAAGCAGAAAGAATACGCTGCGCCTGAGATTGATCACATCCATAATAAGACATATACAGTACCAAGCCCCCAAATAGCATTGGAAAGAAGCCAAAGCCGTCGCCATTCAAACCCAAGGAAGAAAAGTCGACCGCATCTAATCGGTCTCTATCTAGATTGGCCGTAAAATTATCCCAACCACCAAGCAAATCAAGACCGAAATATAAACATATAATGATCCCAACAAAGAGGACAATCATCTGTACCACATCACCATAAACCACAGCTTTCATACCTCCCATATAGGAATAAATCATGGTCACTATAGCCACTAGAAGGATCGTATTGGTAAAAGAAATATTCAGTACACTTTCTAGAATGAGCGCCATCGTGTAGACCATAACTCCTGTACCAAAGGCTCGACTAACCAAAAACACCATACTGATCAGCAGCCGCGAAGATCGGTTAAATCGCCGTTCTAACAACTCATAGATACTCACCACACCCGATTTATAAATCGGTGGAATAATCACTACCATCAGAATGAGCATAGCAATAGGCACAGCAAACTCATAGGTCAACCACTGCATACCACCGCCTGGTTTCAGTCCAACAAAGGCGGGTGCCGAAATAAAACTAATTGCAGAGAGTTGAGTAGCCGCCGTACTCATCGCTAATGGAAACCAGCCAAAACTGCGCCCACCCAGAAAATAGTCTTCTCCTGATTTTTGTGTTTTGAAGCGATAACCGAGATAGAGGAAACCTATCGTGTATACCACGATAATAATATAGTCTAATGTATTCATACCTAGTCGTTGGTTAAATCCAAGAATAAAGAGGCGCTCCAAGAAAAGGCATTACCACCGTAGCCTACCTTTTGATCTTTTAGAATCGCCTTATTGGCATCAAAATATTCATAAAATCCTAAACGAGAAAGGATCTCCAGAGTATCGCTTTTTATTTTTAGCGCCTTTTCCAAAAAATTGTATTGTTCTAAACCCTGGTGCAACATCCAATTGGTATTCACCCAGATCGGTCCTCTCCAGTATTTATGTCCTTCGAAACTGGGATGTGTTGCATCAAAAGTCGGGCATTGGTAGGATTCATCAGGAGCCGCCACTTGAAAAGCTGGGCTATCCAGAGTACCCACCAATTGCTGCGCCTGAGTTTGATTAGGAATATTTGCAAACAAGGGTAAAAGCCCCCCTATTTCGCGCATTGAAATCGCTTGTTGATTGATAAGGTCGTAAGGTGTAAAAATACCTAAATCCTCGTCCCACATT
The DNA here is from genome assembly GCA_042095835.1 of Saprospiraceae bacterium. Taxonomy (GTDB): domain Bacteria; phylum Bacteroidota; class Bacteroidia; order Chitinophagales; family Saprospiraceae; genus DATFKA01. The sequence continues at coordinate 4,797 of JBELML010000038.1, read as the reverse complement.
TTTTCTTTAAAGGTCTGAATGGCTTTTGCTTGCCAAATTTCTAATTCTTCTACATTTTCACCCAGAGCTTTACCAATACGGATCAAACTCTCATTTGACCTAATCAAAATAGCGTTAAAGAGCGTATCCTGAACGGCAAAAGGTGTTTGCGCATAAATGTCCTGATCCTTATAAGCCACCTTTTTAGCTAAATCAACCAAGTACACATAGCGATCATAGTCATCTTGGGTTGGCCGTTCTTCTGGATTAGCTAGTTTATTATCTACTCTTTGATAGGGAGGTACCTCCTCTGGAGCTAGAGACCATTTTTTATACACTTCATTCCAGATTGGCGAATTGTCGCGGCCCGATTCCCAGGGGTGGTTGATATAAACCAGCCCTTCCTGATGGGGATCTCTATTTTCATAAAAATATCGATGGTGTAGATAGACTTTCTGATAATAGGTACGAGCAAAGTCTTTCGGCAGATAGTCAGCTGCTAAATTGAGTATCTTTTCTAGCACAAATCCATGAACGGGCGGCTGGGTGATACCTGAAGTTTTGAGCTGTTTTGGGGCTTCCGCTATTGCTTGGCTACCCCAGAAATCTGCATTGGGAAAGTATCGATCTTTTATTTCCTTATGGAAAAGAATATGTGGTAGAAAACCATTAGACCACTGACCAGAAAAGAGAGAGGCGAACTCTTGTATCGCTTTGGCTGGATCAAAATGTAAATATCCAATTGCAATGAAGCCAGAATCCCAATTCCATTGAAAGGGATACAATTGTGCGGTGGGAATGGTATAACCGTCGCGCCAATTATCAAGCAATACCTTTTGCGCCTGTTGTTGAAGGTCTCTATTCATTTGGAAGAGAATTTTAAATAAAACTAATCATTCACCTCTTCAAAATGAATGAATGGAGAAAATAATTATAGGCTCCCGAACAGGAGGGTAGAAATACTTTGATAGGATTAGGTTATAGATTAACCATAACGCTGAGTCTTTAATAGCGCAGTCAATTCTCCTAACCTTTCTTTACTGATTTTTTGCTGATAAGCAGTGCAGACATCAGCGAGTTGTTGTTCGGTGCGCAGACCAATGACCATGCTGCCAACCGCCGGATGTTGCTGCACATAAGTCAAAGCCGCTGAGAGTGCATCTCCTTTTGCCGCTAAGGCAGTCTGTAGCTTTTCTATCTCCGCCTGGGTATAAGTTAGATAATCCCGAGCGGGTTTATTGATCAATATGCCTTTAGCTAAGGTGCCGCGTGTAAGCACACTGATATTATTATCTGCTAAAAGATCTAGGGAGGCTTCTTCTGGCCTACGATCCAGTAAACTATACTGCATCATCACACTCACAATGTTGGAGCGCTGGACGTACTCTCGGATCACCTTTGGTCGGATAGAAGAGATCCCATACTCGCGAATTTTACCTGCGGCCTTCAGTTCCTCGAAAGCTTCGATGGTTTCGTCAATGGGATCTTCCATAGTACCGCCGTGGAGTTGATATAAGTCAATATAGTCCGTTTGCAGGCGACGCAGGCTTTCATTCACAGCATTCAAGATGTATGCTTTATTAGGATTCCAGACCCAGCCGGAGCCGTCGGGTTTCCACTGATTGCCCACTTTGGTTGCCAGGATGACTTCCTTACGAAAATCGCGAATGGCCTTACCTACAACAATTTCATTGGCTCCTTTATCATAAAGATCGGCCGTATCGAAGAAGTTAATGCCGCGGTCGAAGGCTTGACGGATCAGTCGTGTATTTTGGGGTTGATCCTGCTCCAGTGACATACAGCCAAAACTAATTTTGCTGACTTTCAACTTGGACTTTCCTAGGTACTGGTACTGCATGGTTTTTCTTTTCCGCAAAATACCACATGAATATCAAAATGCCTCTGAAATACCTAAATAGAAATTATTGGCATTGGTCGGACCGAATCCGAATCCATAATCGAAACGGATATTCAAATTCTCTGATTTGACAATCTTTACACGAATGCCAGATCCTAAGGAGTATTTTAAATTATCCAAAGAGAAGGTGCCGATTTCTCTACTCACATCACCTGCTCCAGCAAAAAAGACAAATCCGATACGATCTAAAGCTTGCCAGCGATACTCCGCTTGCGCAAATAAGGCTAAGCGATCTCTAAAACGACCTTCCTGAAAACCCCGTAATAAAACGGGTCCACCGAGGTCTGACAATTCCAAGGGCGGAGCATCATTCCATGCGTATCGCACAAACCACTGTAAAGCCAACATATCTAAGCGGTCGGGATTGATTTGAAAATATTGCCGCAAGTCTAGCTTAGACAACATAAACTCATGGGTGCCCCCAGCAACCTTGCCGTACACACCATGTGTGAACTCCAAAAAATTTCCGTTTAAAGGGTACAGTACATTGTCTCTACTATCATAAGTGATGGCTAATTCTACTCCTGCAGAGGTGGAACCAAGTTCATCTTGCAAGGAAGTACCTTCTGGAAGTTCGGCGGTATCCTCGATTAGACGGGTATTATAAATGGTATTATACCTAAAACCGCCACCTATAAACAAGTCGGGAGCAACTCGACGAAGTAAAAGCGGCTCAATCAGGAAATTATCGAAGGAAATATCTATGACCGTAGACTCATCAGAGGTGTTCCCTACTCCATAATAAGAAAAGGGGAATTTAGAAAACTCCAGATTACCTTTTAAAAGGTACTTCTCTTCATTAAAGAAGATGGTGTATCCAGAATAGAATAAAAATTGATTATTCAGCGTGTATTGTAGTGAAAGTGGAATATTAGAAGTCCTGGTTTCTGGACCAGCGCCACGAGGTTTAAAGAGGATTTTCGCCCCTACCCCAATGCCTAAATTCGTATTTGGCTCATAAGTCATCACTGGAGCTAGTACTACTTTATTAACAAAAAGAGTAGTATCCTCCGAGTGACGGTTTCGCCCGAAATCGAATTCAAAGAAATCGGCGATTTTCTCCACAAATTCTTGTCCAATGCCCTGTTGAGCGCTACACAAAAATAGCAGTGCAGTAATGGTAAGTAAATGCAAATAGCGTTTCATAACTTCATTTTTCGGGTGTGCGTGAGTGAATACACTTCGAAGATGGAAATATTCGATCTTCACCCTACTTCAGAATACAACTTTAACGGGGTAAAAGGTTGAACCAGATTGCTTAATCTTTAGGAATATTGGTATGAAGACTGAAAGAAATACCTTACCTAATGCGTTACTATTAAGTCTCAACTCAATAAACATCCTCTATAGAAATGCGATTTTTACATCAGGCTCTTCTAATACTCCTCATACTACTTTGCCGTTTCCAAGTGGAATTGAATGGCCAAGAACAGTCTTATCCGGCTCCAATTATTAAAGATTGTTTAGACCAAGAAAATCCAACAGAATGTACCAATTGGGGCATTTCAAATTTCTTGACCAGGCATTTTAAATATCCAGCTATTGCCCGAGAAAACGGTCTGGAGGGGACCATCCTACTAAGAGTCACCATTGGAAAAACAGGCATCGTCGACACGGTGAAAATCCTCCATCTACCTGGAGAAGTTTTTAGAAAAAGTACAGAAAAGATAGTAGAAAGACTCTATACAAACTTTGAATGGAAGCCAGCAGTAGATACCGCAACAGGCCAACCTGTAAAAACAGAAATCACTGTACCAATCTATGCCACCCTAAGTACGAAAGGTCTACCCAAACTCCGCGACTTAGAGTTTCTGGTTTGTCAGCGGCAATATAAATTTGATCGATTTGTGGCAAAGCCAAAACAAGTGAGTAAGATGCTGACTAAAAATGAGCTAGATCCTCAAGATTTTTGGTTGTATCAATTGACTTCCAGAGAATTGATAGGAATTCAAATCGAATTCTCGGATTTGCTATTGCAATATTATCCAGAAACAAATTCTAGACTCAAAGAAAAACTTATGAACCTGGAAAAAGGAGACATCATTGATATTCATTTTTTGGAAGCGCTTAATGATGTCCCTCAATATGTATCTAAGCGAATTCTTATCAAGTAGCTTACTCAAACACTTTATAAATCGCCGCAAAATCCTCCCTACTCAAGCCCTTCTGCTTGGCCGTATTATAGACTTCTTTTGCCATATTTGCCATATAGAGCGACTGGCCATACTCATAGGCTGTAGTAGTGACGAGATGCAAGTCTTTTTGCATCCACTCTAAAGGAAATTGCACTTCATAATTGTCATTACGGATCATTTCTGCCTTGAACTTGGTGAAAGGCGCAGACACAATAAGGTTGGGCAATGTATTGAGCAGAAAATCTTTATCGAGTCCCATTTTCTCTCCTAAATGTACGGTCTCGGCAAATACGAGCATAGATTGGGCTAATAAAGAATTGACCAACATCTTGAAGGATGCTCCTTTTCCAATATCACCTACATGAATCGTTTTCTTCCCCATATAGCCAAGTAGGGATTCGACCTCTTCCAAATAGGCTTTCGGCCCTCCAACAAAAAAAGTAAGCTCGGCGTTTTGGGCATGGGGTTTAGTACCTGCTACCGGCGCATCTAGAAATCTGAGTCCTGCCTCTTTTGCTTGAGCCGCTGCCTTTATAGAAAAAGATGGATTCACGGTAGTACAATCTACCCACAGGGCATCCTCTTTCATAGTTTGTAAAGCGCCATTTTTTCCAAAAAAAATGGATTCCACTACTTCAGGGGTGGAAAGCATTGAAAAAACGACATCCGCATTTTTTACCGCATCTTTAAAGGATGTGCTACCTTTTGCGCCTGCAGCCACCAACTCCTGTATAGGACCTTCACTGCGATTGGCAACCGTCAATG
>JBELML010000037.1:0-45351 GCA_042095835.1 Saprospiraceae bacterium | reverse complement strand
GAAGCTCAAATTAGAACCTTTAGCTTGCCCTGTCGTTTTAGTGTCAATAAATACAAGCTATGCTGCAAGTTGAAAAAGGAAAAGTCGTCACGCTATCTTATACACTCCGAGAAAACAATGCTCAGGGCACTGTATTGGAGGTGATGGATGAGATTTATCCATTCAAGTTTTATTTTGGTACAGGACAGTTACTTCCTGCTTTCGAAGAGGCCATAGTTGGCCTACCAGAAGGAGGAGCTTTCGAATTCCTTTTATCTCCTGCTCAAGCTTATGGCGAAGTGGAGTCCGGCAATATAGTGGATGTTCCGATAGATGTGTTTAAGGTCGATGGCCGCCTCCCAGATGGGCTTGTCGAGATAGGTCAATATGTAGCACTAACCGATGATTTGGGGCAAACCCACAATGGAAAAATTCTTATTGCTACAGATGACTTTGTCAAGGTCGACTTTAATCATATCATGGCAGGGAAAACCCTACATTTTAAAGGCGTAGTGCTTCATATTCGGGAGGCTACTCCAGAAGAACAGCAGCGACAAAGTTATGTAGAAGCTGGTGGTGTTAGGAGGTAGTGATGTGATGATGTAGGAATGTAATGGTGTAATAATGTAAAATTAATGAATCGTTGATGAATAATCAGAAAACAAAGATTGAGACAGCAATTAAATTGAGGGCAAAAGATTTGATTGATGCTTTGGCAAAAGGGCTTTATGAGAAAGAAGAAGCCATCAAGCTGTCCTTGCTAAGTGCAATAGCGGGTGAAAGCATCTTCTTGTTGGGGCCTCCGGGAGTTGGTAAAAGTTTGATTGCCCGCCGTTTAAAGTATGCGTTTCGGGATGGTACCTCTTTTGAATATTTGATGAGTAAGTTCAGCACACCAGACGAGATTTTTGGGCCTGTTTCTATTAAAAAACTGAAAGAAGAGGATAAATACGAGCGATTAACGGATCGCTATTTACCTGGTGCTAATATTGTTTTCCTAGATGAAATATGGAAAGCCGGCCCAGCTATTCAGAATGCCTTACTGACGATTCTCAATGAGAAAATATATCGTAACGGAGACCAAGACATCCAGGTGGATATACGCGGGATTGTGACAGCTAGCAATGAACTACCGCCACCCAATCAAAACCTTGCTCCAATTTGGGACCGTTTTCTACTCCGCTTGGAAGTTGGGGGCATTCGACAATTTGGAAATTTTCTGAACATGATCGTCGACACCAAAGATGTTTATGAAGATGACTTAGCAGAAGACACTAAAATCACGGCTCAAGAGCTAGACAGCTGGAGTAAAGCAATTGACCAAATTGAAGTACCAGCCGAAGTGCTCAATACCATCCAGGTCGTGAAAATAAAAATCGATGATTTCAATGCCAAACCCAATAACACAGGTAAAGAGATCAAGATTTACGACCGCCGTTGGAAAAAAATCATCCGTTTACTGCGAACTTCCGCCTTTCTAAATGGTCGCCCGAAAGTAGATTTAATGGATTGCTTTTTGATGGAACATTGCTTGTGGGCACATCCTTCCCAAAAAGAAGTTATCAATGATATCATTAGTGATGCCATCCGCAAGCACGGCTACACTATGGCCATTAATCTCAATATGATCAAAAGAGAGGTGCATGATTTTGAGCAGGACGTAGAAGCTGAAATAAAAGTACCCCATACCACTACTCAAGAACAACTGGAGGTCTTCCAAGAAGAATATTACAAACTAGTCAAAGAAGATAATAAGTTTGAAGGCGTTTTGGTGTCTACCAAAGCCTTTAGAAACTTAGATCGTAATGAGCTGGTGGTAACTAATTTTTATGATGATGAGATCAATCTAAGAAACCGATTGAAAGCCAAAAGAGGAAATGGCCAGTTTAGGATTGAGGTAGAATATAACTCTGTAGTCTACACCTTCCCTTTGGCTACTATTAAAGGAGAAAAGACGGAAATTATCTTCAAAAAACCACACGATGTAGTTGCCCAATATTGGGAAGAACGATTCCAAAGAATCTATCAATACATTGAATCTCAAGAACAACAAATCCAATTGAATAGCCCTGAAGAATTGGATGGTTTAGCAGGAAATCTATTTGTAGATCAGCAGAAAGCCAGTATCGTGCAGGCCAACCTTGAGGAAGTAAAAAAAGCATTGCAGAACCTGAAATTGCGATTGGATAAGATTCGGTATAGTTATCAGTCTTTGTAAAACGGGGAACGGGGACTTTGGAGACTGGGGGACTGGGGACTGGGAGACTGGGAGACTGGGGACTGGGAGACCGGGAGACTGGGGACTGGGAGACCGGGAGACTGGGGGACTGGGAGAGAGACGGAGAGGCATGAGACATAGGACATAACACATGAGACATAATATATAGGACTTGACACCTGACACTTGACACTTGACACCTGACACTTGACACTTGACACTTGACACCTGACACTTGACACCTGACACTTGGCACTTGACACCTGGCACCTGACACTTGACACCCGACACTTATTTAGTGCCAAATCTAAAAACAGCGCTATGAAATTATTTACCTGGCTTATCTTTTCTGTATGGATAGTTGGATTTATTTCTTGCAAGGGTCAAGTCGATAGCAGCTTGTCAAAAGAAAAAGTAAATGCTTCAAAAATATTTGCTGCGGAAAAACCAAAACTTGTAAAGACACAGGGCTCTAATCCAGGTGACAATGTCCATTGTAGTATACAGGATCAATCTGGTAACCTTTGGTTTGGTACTACGTATGATGGCCTTTACAAATATAATGGACAATCTTTTATACAGTTTACGGAGATTGATGGCCTCAGTAGTAATATGGTTCATCATCTGATGGAAGATAAAGAGGGTAAGATTTGGATCGCTACCTCCGAAGGTGTTTGTGTGTATGATGGCTACACATTTTCCAAAATTCAAATACCCTTACAAGAAAACAAGCCAGCCAATACCTATAATAATAGACGTGATGTGTTTAGTATCATGCAAGCTAAAAACGGTAAGCTATGGTTGGCAACAATTGATGGTGTATTTATCTATGATGGCAAATCCTTTATACCTTTTAAAGTTAATGAAGGTGTAGGTGGTTTTTTGAGCAGTAATAATAACGTGGAGTATATTTTAGAAGATAATGACGGTAACATTTGGTTTGGTGGTCGAGTTAATGAAGGTGTATTTCGTTACGATGGCCACACAATAACTAATCTTAAGCCGAACGGTGACAATTGGGCTTGGCCTGTTTTGCAAGATAGAAAAGGGAATATTTGGTTCAGCAACTGGAGTGGTGCCTACCGTTTTGATGGTAGCTCATTTACAAGTTTTACGAAAAATGAGGGCTTATCCGGGAATGTTATTACTAGAATGATTGAAGACAGCAAGGGTCACCTTTGGTTTGGTGGAGATGGACTTTGTAGTTATGATGGAACATCCTTTACTTGTTTTACCACAAAAGATGGACTTCTAAATACCGCTATTTGGTCCATCTTGGAAGATAAAACTGGCAATATTTGGATTGGAACAAGAAACACTGATTTGAGCCTTTACGATGGAAATACCTTTACTAGTTTATCCGGAATAGAGTGATTTTTATACGCGCCATTTTAGAATAGGATCATCAGTAGATGTATTTTTAGAAGATGAATGGCTTTTTAATCGAAAATACGTCTTTTAAGACCTGGGGTTCCCAGCACCTTGCTGTTTTAGCTATTTTGATACTCTTGAGTATAGCTCTTCCTAGGTTTGCTCGCCGGTGGTCTTCCGCAAGGCAGGTTTCCTTTTTAAGGTTGGCCGCTGTATTTATTTCGTCTACAGTGGTGATTTGGAGCATCATTAGACTTTCGCTTGGAGACTTTAATTACAAAACCGATCTGCCGATTGATATCTGTAATTTATTGGCCGTTTCTCTTCCCTTCCTTTTTTGGAAACCTTCATTAAAGCGATTCGAGTTATTCGTCTATTGGGTTTTTCTAGGAACTTTTGTAGCATTACTGACGCCTCATCTCATCAATGGCTTCCCCAATTATACCTTTTTCAAGTATTGGATCGTACATGGTGGATTGGTCTTTTTCTTCATTTATTTGAGTGCCGTTTTTGAGTATATTCCTTCAAGGAAAAGTATCCTGCAATCATTTATGGGTTTACAGTTTTATTTTCTTTTTGCGGTTTTAGTAAATCTAGCCCTAGGTAGTAATTACGTATATCTATTAGGAAAACCTCCGACTGCATCTCCTCTAGACTGGTTTGGTCCTTGGCCCATTTATATTCTAGTAGTCGATGTTATTGGTCTTTTCATTTTTGCCTTGATTTGGCAGCTATTCCAATGGACAAAACGAAACCGAAAATGACGATAAGCGTAATTGTACCAACTCTAGATGAAGCCGTAAACATCAAGCAACTCCTCAAGCATTTCAAGAAATGCCAAGGCCAGGAATTCTTAGGAGAAATAATCGTAATAGATGGTGGCAGCAAGGATCAAACCCTAAAAATAGCCCAGGCACAAGGGGCTCGAGTAAGCCAATCTGAAAAAGGGAGAGCCGTGCAAATGAATACCGGGGCAAGAATAGCCAGCGGAGATATTTTATACTTCGTCCATGCTGATGTGCGTCCTCCCCTCAGCTGCTTTGAAGATATCATTCAAGCTATCGAAAAAAGGAATTGTATAGGTTGCTTTGCCTATCGATTCGATTCTGAACATCCCTTGCTCAAAGTTAATAGCTATTTTACGCAGTTTGACTGGGTAGCCGTTGGCGGTGGAGATCAGACCTTATTTCTACTCAAGAAACGATTTGAAGAACTAGGTGGTTTTGATGAGACCTTACCCATTATGGAAGATTTTGACTTTTTCTGGCGAGCCAAAAAGCAATATCCTATCCATTTAGTCAAGAAACGAGCATTGGTTTCTGCAAGAAAGTATCAACGCAACTCCTATCTGAAAGTCCAAGTGGTCAATGCTATTGCTTTCACCGCATTTCGTTGGGGCTACTCCCCTACTCAGATTGCTAAATGGTATAAAAAGCATCTGAAAAAGGTCGATGAATAACTGTGCTTTCAGCAAAAAGTCAAAACCCAAAAAGTAAGATGTGTTGTTGTAATCATATAAAATTGTAATTTCCCACTTCATTATTACATTCTATCATTATGGCACCACAAGAACTATTACAACTCATTCAGCAGCGGCGTTCTATTTATCCGCCGTCCTACATTGATCAGCCGATTTCGAAAGAGATCATTGAGCAGATACTGGAGGCCGCCAATTGGGCACCAAACCATAAAAAGACCGAACCTTGGCGTTTTAAAGTCATCCGTGGTGCTGCCAAAGAGCGTCTAGGTCAATATATGGCCGATTTCTACAAAGCCAATACACCTGAGGAGAAATTTTCTCCAATGAAATACAAAAAGAACATCAAGAAAACAGCTAAATCAGATACTATTATTGCCATCTGTATGCAACGTGATCCGGCAGAAAGCCTTCCAGAATGGGAGGAACAAGCCGCTGTAGCAATGGCTGTACAGAATATGTGGCTGATGTGTACAGCACATAATATCGGAAGTTATTGGGGCTCTGGTAAAGCTTTGCTACAAAGCGATGATTTTTTAGGTTTGCAAGAAGGTGAAAAATGCCTAGGTGCTTTTTTCATGGGCTATTATACCATTGATATTCCCCAACCAGAAAAGGCAAGCATTATGGAAAAAGTGGATTGGCTAGATCAGTAAAAATCTTGGATCATTGATCATTTTTGATACAAAGAATGTACAAGGAGTAGAATGTATTAGCCTGGGGTACCACCCATTTGTACGACCTAAACTTTTTGCGCACTGCTATTTCGTTGACGGCCTTTTGATTGATACCGGTCAGCGCAGGGTTCGTAAGGTTTTAGCGCCTCATCTGGCGTCTTTACAAGTAGAGCAGATCTTTATTACCCATCACCACGAGGATCATACCGGCAATGTGGCCTATCTCCAAAACAAACTCGGCTGTCCTGCCTATTCTTCGACACTCTGCGCAGAAATGATGAAGGCACCTCCGGCAATCAGTTTCGCACAACATTTTGCTTGGGGCAATCGTGCGCCATTTAGCGGCTTAGTGCCTAAAGATACCTCCATTGAAACGGAGCATTTCCGATTCGACATTATTCCTACTCCGGGCCATGCTCCAGATATGGTAGTCTTACATGAGCCCAATCAAGCTTGGCTCTTTTCGGCTGATTTATACCTCAATTCCTACATCAGCTACTACTTGTTTTCAGAAAGCATGCGGGAGCAGATCGATTCTATCACAAAAGTACTACAACTCGATTTTGAGGTTTTATTCTGTGGCCATAATCCTCAATTCAAGGGTGGTAAAAAAATGCTTCAAAAAAAATTAGATTTTCTGATTTCCTTCTATGGACAGGTGGAACATTGGCACAGCAAAGGATATTCTCCCAACGCCATATTCAAGGCGATGCAATTGAGAGAAAATCGAGCCATTCAGCTCCTATCGCACGGTTGGTTATCAAAGATCAATATGGTACGCTCTGTAGTAAGGGATATTGATTTGCTAGGACAAACGCATTAAAATAAAAACTGAAAAGGAAATGCTTATTACTCGAAATTAAGAGTGAAAAAGGTGATAAGCGAAGTGCGGGAGGCCGCCTAGGCACTGTTCGAGTGGAACGAGTTTGGCTAGGCAAGATTTTTTTGCTTCGTTTTTGTATCGAATGATCCCGAAATAAATTCGGGAAAGATGCTAGAGCGGTTTTGAATTAAAGTTTTAGTTGAATTTATAAAAAATTGCAGTGTAATTTTTTTGGAGCCTTTGCCCTCTTGATTTGCAAAGTGAATGACTTATTCCCAAAATTCAACTTACATTTGTGGCTCAAATTTCAAATTCATGGATAAGCAATATATCAATAGCGACTTTAAATTAGGGATTTTAGGTGGTGGTCAACTCGGTAAAATGATGGCTTTGGCGGTTGGCAATTGGCATCTTCCTTTGCATTTCTTGGATCAATCTAAAGACTTTCCAGCAGGGCCTTTTGGGCATAGTTTTACGGAGGGGAATTTCAAATCCTATGATGATGTCTATCAATTTGGTAAAGATAAAGATGTACTCACGATTGAAATTGAACACGTGAATACGGATGCTCTTTTAGATTTAGAAAAAGAAGGCGTCATTGTTCATCCTGCACCTGCGATCCTGAATATCATCAAAGATAAAGGCCTACAAAAACAGTTTTATCAAAAACACCAATTACCTACCTCTCCTTTTCAATTATTGAGCAACAAAGCAGCCATCCTCCGATCTTTGCAAGATGGTAGCCTGACTTATCCTTTTGTACAGAAATCTCGAGAGGCTGGTTATGACGGAAAAGGTGTAGCTGTCATCAATGACGAAGACCACCTACACTTACTCATGGATACACCATCTATGGTAGAGGAAAAGGTGGCTATAAAAAAAGAACTCGCCGTGATCGCCGCCCGTAATCCTAGCGGAGATATTATCACCTATCCCTGCGTTGAAATGGAATTCAATCCAGTTGCTAATTTGGTAGAGTTTCTAATCTGTCCAGCACAGATTCCTACTGAAATTGAAGATAAAGCGCAACGCTTGGCGCGACAAACGATTGAGGCTTACGGAGTATCTGGATTGCTAGCTGTAGAGTTTTTCTGGGATCAAGATGATCAGGTTTTAATTAACGAAGTGGCTCCAAGACCGCACAATAGTGGGCATCATACCATCAACAGTAGTTATACCTCTCAATTTGAACAACATTTCAGAGCTATACTTGATTTGCCTTTAGGCAATCCGCAGCAGACGGTTCCAGCGGCTATTATGATCAATTTATTGGGCGCAGATGGTTACAAAGGTCAGGCCGTATACGAAGGTTTAGATAAAATACTCGCCGAGACTGGTGTCTATCCACATCTATATGGTAAAGCTCAAACTAAACCTTACCGAAAAATGGGACATATTACGATTACGGGAGAAAGCGTAGAAGACGCCAAGAAAAAGGCCTATCGAGTGAAGGAGCTGATTCGAGTAATCAGTGGTTAAAGGAAATAAAGCATACCTCTAGGAAGTATGGAAAACAAAAAGGGGCTGACCCAATGGCCGCCCCTCGAACCTTATCCTAATTCTAACCAACTAAACCATGTTTGTGGTGAGCTTTCTGCTTCCTTTTCTCTCTTCTCCGTATCTACAGCTCACAATTATTCGAATGATCCTTCTGCTTGTCTACTTGGGCTAAAAATGCCTCCTGGAACAGCAGGAGAAATGCCATTATTGGCTTGATTATCTCCCCAGATCATTCTGTATTCCCCATTGGGGTCTAATTTTTTGACTTCGTTTTCAATATTTAAAGGACGATAGTCTTTAGTATCCGTTCCAATTCCGGTAACATTGTTCCAGTTCACCCAATTACTACACACGTCATAATCGATCAGCATCGACTCAAAGTATTCAGCTCCCATTTGCCAATTCACGCCTATATCATGCACTAAATAGGAAGCTGCAACTTGGCGGGCACGATTATGTATATAACCAGTACTGTTTAATTCATTCATGATGGCATCAACAAAAGAATGCCCCGTATCTCCCATCATCCACCTTTCAAATGCTTCCCATTTATCCTCCAATTGGATTACTTCTGTTCTTCTTAATCCTCCTGTTTCAAAGACACAATTCCCGTGCTTTTTGACAAGAAACCTCAAAAAATCTCTGTACATCAATGACAGAAACAAGGTGTAAGTCGATTTTGATTTGCCATTTTTTTCCTCAAAAGACTTCAACTCTGCATAAATCTGTTTGGGAGAAAGACACCCTTGGGCTAACCAAGGAGAAAATTTAGTCGAAATTCTGTCACCTAAAATATCATCTCTAGTAGTTTTGAAGGAGTTGATGCTTTCACTATCCCACAAGTAGGCATTTAATCTTGCCAGCCCTTCTCTTTCTCCTCCTTCAAAATGATAAGATGCTCTTCGGTCATTGGGCTTTTCTAAATAGCCAAAATCCTGTAAAGTAGGGATTTCTCCTAGCTCCAGATCGACCGTCAAAAAGTTAAACCTTCTAGTAGGTTTTTCATAGGGCGATCGAATCGATACATACCGCTCTACTTCTTTTTTGAATTGAGTGAAGGTATCTGGTGTATGCTGAATTGGAAACGGCAAATCACCTGTATGATAAAGCATTTTGCCCCGTACATAGCGTAATTCCTGCCCAACTGACCACAACTTCTTCTCTAAACGATCTTGCACATCAACCTCTTCGGGAGTCCGTTCTCGATTACAGAAAATCCAGCTTGATCTAAGTTGTTGAGCAACCTGATAAACCTCTTCCTCAGGTTTTCCAACTCGTACAATTAAATCACTACCCAACCTTTTCAATGAACGCCTTAAATCATTAACTGCCTCTATTATAAATTGGACTCTATGAATACCTATTTTAGGAAGCCCATAATGCGTTTTGCCTTTAAATAATCTTTCATCAAAAACATAGACCGGACAAACTTCGTAGGCGACATGAAGCGCTTCTACGAGAGCCTCATTGTCATGCAACCTTAGATCTTGGCGAAACCAAACAATTGCTCTTCTTTTACTAGGCATAGTGTTTTTGTTGGTTGTGTTTAGAAAAAAGTAAGTCTACTAAAGTTAGTGCTCAGGCATTATTTATAATAATATCGGCGGATTTAAGTAATAAATTAAAGTTTCAGTATTTTTTGAAAGATAACACAAGTCCATAGTATTGGTTCTTGAAAATGGACTTTTTTTAGGCCTGTTACAAAAAAATGACAAAACTAAAGTTCTTTTTCATCTCGGAAACCATTTTCGCTTCCTTTCTGTTCATCTAGCTAGTATCATAAAGTTATTTCAAGCCGAAAGGCTGCAAGACTAAAACAATGAACAAACTACAAATAGAAAAAGAACTTAAATATCAATATAGCCGCAGCTCTGGTAGCGGAGGGCAGCATGTCAATAAGGTTTCTACCCGAGTAGAATTGTTATTTGACATTGCCTCTTCCTTAGGTTTAAGTGAGAAAGAACAATCCCTGCTCTTTGAACTTTTGGATAGCAGAATCAATAAAGCTGGCGTGCTAGTGCTAAGCGAACAAAATAGCCGTTCTCAGCACCTCAATAAAAGACGAGTTACTAAGCGCTTTTTCACACTAATAGAAGAAGCGCTTGCTCCTAAGAAAATAGCGAAGGGTGCTCCGCAACTCAAAGCCAATCCTCGTAAAAAAAGAATCGAAAAGACTCGACATAGTGAGAAAAAAACGCTGCGCAAAAAAATTGAACTATTTGATTGATCGAGCGCCTGATATTTTTCAAATTTACATTCTACATCATTAAAGCTATTCATGTCAAAAAGTAATACAGGTTTCTCCAATAAGAAAATTCAGATTTTACTAGTCGTCGCCTTAACGGCTATGGTAGGCTTCAATCTTGTAAGTCGCTATATGAGCAAACAGACCTATTCGCAGGGAGCAATTATGTATACTAATTTTTGTGCCAACTGCCATATGGAAGATGGCTCTGGCCTAGTAGGTAATATTCCGCCCTTAGCGCAAGCTGATTATTTTGCTGAAGACCCTAGCATCATGACTTGTATTATCAACAAAGGTATGGAAGGAGAAATAGTGGTCAATGGGGTCACCTATGACCAACCAATGGCGGCGATTCCTCAACTTTCCGAGTTTGAAATCACCAACATTATCAATTACATTTCTACTTCTTGGGGCAATGACTACCCGATTATCAAGCTAGAGCAAGTCCGTAAACGGCTAAACGAGGAATGCCCAAGATAATTAGAATGCCCTCGGTATCACCAGCCGACCAGATATGGTAATAATATCCTCTTCCCGATAACCAATTACCGGCTCAGCGCTCCCTTCAAAGGTCAATTCAATAGGCGCGCCAATTGCACCTGACTGAGTAATATTGACGGACATCGTTCGGCATTCGTTCAAAATATTACAGGAGGAGAAGCCAATATTGAGTCCCGAAGCATCAAATTCTTCGAAATAGCCTAGTGCAAATTTTGCAGCTGGTTCATTTTGTAGGCCTTCGCCAAGATCTTCAACTCCAACAAATGCAACCAATAAACTATCTCCCAAAGGAACCCTGGCTAAAAACCCTAACAAACTATCCGCTACTACAATATTAAAGCTATCAATAGTAAATGAATAATAGCCCATTTCAATGGTTGGCAATAAATAGTCAACGGAATCAATTGTTAATTCCATGAAGGAAGAAATCTCTAGATCACATACTTGTAAGTCTTCTACATCAATTAATTCTTCCTCGAAGGTATTTAATTTGACCCTAGGACTTTCTCGGCGGTTTTCCACATCATAGCCTCTAACGAAAATACTATCATTCTCGCAGGGAATCATGGAGAGTTCATAGTCACCATTTTCATCGGTGACGGCAATGGCAGTATTTCCAAAATCATCAATCGCTGTGAACGTGGTACTTACGCCCTCAACCACTGCATCAGGTAGGTTGTTTTCTTCGCAGTCCACAATTTTACCCCGAATCCGGACTCTACGATCTTCTTCCGGATGATCATAATTGATCAACAAACTATCCACATTTTCACTAAAAGGTCCGATGTCTTGGGTTTCGTCAAAACCTTCGCAAGCTGTACGAACAGACACTCGAATTAATTCATTAGCTGGTACTTTACCCGCTACAAAGCCATTCTCATCTGTCCAACAGTATCGCGCCACATTTCCATTATCTATTGCTAACCTTACTAATCGGTTAGGTACGATTTGGCCATTTTGATTCCGCAATACCATACTAAAATCTATAAGTGGAAAAGCTTCATCAACATTCCAAAAAGAGAAATGGGTGACAGAAGCCTGGTAGCGATCGCCCACTCTAGTAGCCGTACCTTCTTCTACCCACAAGCCTGCATCTTCATTAAAAGACCAAAGTGGGATCACCTCAGGTGCGATACCCGATTGTGCCATTTGAATAGGAAATTCGAGTTGAGCCTCTTCACCATCTAGTATATTGAGCGGGTTTCCGTTATTATCTTCCAGCTCAATGGCCCACATCCCATAAGAGATCAGGGCTCGTTCTTCACCACCAATATCCATCCCTACCAAATCTCCCGGCATGATCGATCCTAAGTGCTCATCCAATGGATTCATGTATTGGGCATAGACATTTACTTGTCCTTCGAATGCCTGGCCATCCTGATCTGCAATTACCTTGGCGTCAAAACGCAGTTTACCACCTTCAGCAAGGTCAAGTTCAGCCCCTGTATTTGCTGTAAAAGTTCCAGCTAAATCTTTCGTTTTAAGTATAAAGGGACTAAAAGTATGGCTATTGGCTTTGGGGTAAACTCGATCGATCCCAGCAAAGTAGCCTTCTTTTTCCACTCTGACTACCGTCCCGTTGGCATCTAAAACCTGTCGTGGAACTATATAAAAACCTCTTTCGTTAGTTTGGGTATGGTAACCAGCGGCAATGACAGTAGCTCCTTCAATCACCTGAAGGTTATCGTCCAAAACTTGGCCAACTAGGCTTGCATTGACCTCTTTTATAGGTCGATCGGGTATAGATACTTCAGGAGTAATCGAAGTAAAGTCCTTGTCGCAAGCGGTTACAAGAATAAGTAATAAGAAAACTTTGCTGAGGATCTTCATGGTGCTTTGAGTTATTTAAATAGGGATTGAATGTCTACAAACCTAGATATTTGATTTTAATTCATCGTTAAATTACCTATTTAATATACTTTTTTTTAGCATTTAGGTTGCAAAATCCCTAGGGATTAAAGTTCATTTTTTCTCCTAGCTCTGACTAAAATCGCTACATTTGCGATTCTCAAAATAATGACAACATGAATTTTTTAGAAGAACTAGAATGGCGTGGAATGTTGCACGATAAAACGCCAGGTGTTGATGATGTTTTAAATACGCAAAAAATTAGCGGATATATAGGATTTGATCCAACGGCTCCCTCGCTAACTATTGGGAACTATGTCCAAATCATGCTGCTTCGATTATTCCAATTATCTGGTCATACTCCTATTATTTTAATGGGCGGTGCTACTGGTAGAATCGGTGATCCTTCGGGAAAAGATAAGGAAAGACAGCTCAAAAGCTACGATGAACTCGACCATAATCTTAAATTTCAAGCAGCACAATTTGCTAAGTTTTTAGCATTCGAAGGTACTGATAATGCCGCTTTGATGGTCAACAATCTAGACTTCTATAAAGAAATGAATGTCTTAGATTTTCTACGAGATGTGGGTAAAACCTTGACGGTAAGCTACATGGCATCCAAGGAATCTGTAAAGAAAAGAGTAGAAACGGGTCTATCTTTTACAGAGTTTAGCTACCAATTGCTGCAAGCCTACGATTTTCAATGCCTGTACCAGCAAAAAGGTTGTTTGCTCCAAATGGGCGGAAGTGACCAATGGGGCAATATCACCTCCGGCACAGAATTCATCCGTAGAAATGCCAGTGGAAAAGCCTACGCTATTACCACACCTTTATTAACCAAGTCTGATGGTAAAAAATTCGGAAAATCAGAAGAAGGTAATATCTGGTTGGATCCCAAATTGACTTCACCATATAAATTCTACCAATTTTGGATTAATGCCGATGACGCAGATATTCCAAAATTCACCAGATACTTCACCTTGAAGAGTCGCGCTGAAGTAGAAGCCTTAGAAGCAGAACATGCGGATAATCCACGAGAGTTGAAACGTATCTTGGCAGAAGAATTGACTATTCGCATCCACTCACAAGCGGCTTACGAATCTGTATTAAAAGTTTCAGAGTTGCTGTTTAATAAAAAGGCTAACCAAGCATTTCTTTTGGCGATGCAGGCAGAGGAGTTGGCGACCGTTGCTCAAGAGATTCCATCTTATAAGGTATCAAAAGAGCAGATTACCAATGGGCTAAGCGTGATTGACTTGATGGCTGAAGCCACACAGATTGTCAGTTCAAAAAGTGACGCAAGAAGGGCTATCAAGGGTAATGCCGTATCTATTAACAAGGAAAAAATCAGCGATCAAGAAGCTAGCGTTAATGCTGAACATCTACTTCATAACCAGTACTTGATGGTAGAGAACGGCAAAAAAAATAAGTTCATTTTAATAGCAGAATAATCATGCGTATATACCAGGTAGACGCCTTTGCTAAAACGGCCTTTCAGGGTAACCCAGCAGCCGTTGTTCCACTTCAAGAGTGGCCTACAGATGATTTACTTCAGAAAATAGCTCAAGAAAACAATCTCTCCGAGACTGCTTATTTTATTGACAAGGGAGATCATTATCACCTACGCTGGTTTACTCCAGCCAAAGAAGTGAGGCTATGTGGGCACGCTACCCTGGCAAGTGCGCATGTATTGTACAAACACTTAGGATATACCCAAGACAAGATTCGTTTTGAGGTACTGGCTGGTACGCTCTTGGTCGAAAAACATGGAGATCAATACTCGATGGACTTTCCTGCGGACCAAGCAGCAAGATCAGCACCCATTCCGCTTATTGAAGAGGCTCTGGGAATAGAGGTTTTAGATACTGCCAAAGGTACAGATGATTATTTGGTGAGAATTAAGGAGGAGAATAGCTTGCAAGAGTTGCAGCCCAATTTTCGCTTGCTTGCCCAATTAGAGGCCAGAGGTTTAATTGTGACCACACAAGGAACAGATACCGATGTTGCGAGTCGATGTTTTTATCCTGCCTATGGAATAGACGAAGACCCTGTTACTGGTTCTGCCCATACGTTGCTGATACCCTACTGGTCTAAAATCTTAGACAAACAGGAGATGAGTTTTGTACAAGGTGGTACCAGAAAAGGATTCCTCAAAGGTACCGATAACGGAGATCGAGTGCTCTTATCTTCTTCTGCAACGACCTACTTAGTAGGCGATATTTTTGTAGACTAAGACCATACCCTAACTTCTTGCCCCTTGAGCTACGACCGTTTGTTCGATGGGTATTGGAGATTTTGTCACTTTATCTTCTAACCATTCTTTGGCGTCCAAGAAACGGAGGTTGCGTTGTTCCTTGGGATCACTAAATAGTAGCTCATTAGTCAAAAGAAATTCGGCAATCATGTCCTGGTGCTCAATTTTGGGTTTTCTAGCCAGTACACCCAATAAATGTAGCGTTTTAAGTTGGAGTTGGGTCACTCTTTCCTTTTGGCTAAAAGACCTTTTAGCAGAGGTGACAAGGGTATCTACTAAGGTATAATTACCCAATTCATAATGGCAAAGAATCCTCAAAAGTCTAGCTGAATAATTGAGGTCGGAGCCCAAGATATTGTCACTATGATGGACAACCTCATTGAGTGTGCCCAAACAGGCGTCAAAATCTTTTATACCAAATTCGCAGTAGGCAATTTTATAGTTAAACAGTAGAATCCTATTCGGCTCTAGAAGTGACTTATACTCAAGAATCTTCTCCTGAATTTCTGGTTGAAGCTCTAGCCCCTGATGATATTCCTTTTGTACTAAATAGGCATTGAGTCTAGCCAAATAGAGATAGACAAAAGCTATCATATGAGAGTTTTCATTAAAATCCTCTTCTTTCATTTCGATATAAAACTCAAAGCGGCGTAAATAATAATCGTAATCCTCTTTATTTTCTTCAAAGAATAGTAGCGTCAAAAGATAATACAATCCCCTCATATACAAATCTGGATCTTTTTCCATCAAGGCCTTATCTTTCTCAAATTCATTGAGCCAGTTGAGCGCAGCCTCTTTACTACGCTCAAAATCTAGCAAGATATAATGCAGCCACATATTCGCCTGGTGAAAATTGATGATCTCGTGAAAAGTCATCCGATCTACAGGCCGATCTGGTCGGTGCTGATCATAGTAATCTAAGATTTCTTTTCGCTTTTCGGCAGTGGTGGCATGCCCGTTCTGAATATACCAACCATGAATTTGTATATTCAGATTAGAAAATTGGCTTGTTTTGTGACTTACGAAACTTCTGCGTTCGGCTAGATGAAGTAATTCTTCAATCTTCCCAGCATTTCGGTTCCTGGTTACGTGGCGAGTCTCGATCATCTTTTGAAACTCCAGAATCTCCAAATGGAGGATATCCTGATGATGCTCGAGTGCTATTTTTTTAATACGTTCTAAAATTCTGAGACTTTGCATATACATGCCTTTCCCATAAAGGATACGGGCAAAGTCAACTTGCTCCCTGATTTGAATATCAACGTTTTTATTGATATGAATTAGGCGAAGACTAGTGAGGATTTGTTTGTAAAGGTTTCGCTTTAGATTGGCCAAGTGTTTCTTTTCGATACCTGTTTTTTTGAGGACAGCCTCCTCATCGTAGCTACCCAGCTTATCCAATGCCTCGAAGAGTTGAATAAACTTACGATGCCCACCGTTCTGTAGTCTGTTAACATACAGTTTAAAGTTACGCTTCTCTGCCTTATTGAGGGACTTCACTAAAGTAAATAAGGAGTCCTTTTGGGCCTTGAACATGACACTCTATTTTAGACTAATCTATTGATTATCAGTGGTTTTATTGGATAGAGCAGTTCAATGGACTTGACATGGATAAAAAAAAATTGGTTCTAGGGGCTTAAGATTAATTTTACTTTTGACCCAAGTCAAGACAAAATGATTCTAATCAGCACTTGATTTCAAATTAACTAGGATCTTAAAAAAAGACTGGGACGCCAGTGTTTCTGCTCCTTTCTATTTGAAATCAAACTGAAAAGTAAATTAAACAAAAATTATAGCAAATGAAAAAAATCGAAGCAATTATTCGTTTGTCTCGTTTCGATAAGATCCGGGATGCATTGGCTGATGTAGGTGTTAAATTCTTCACCCTCAAAGATGTCAAAGGTTTCGGTTTGCAAAAAGGTGAAAAACTGATGTACCGTGGTAGTGTTTATGATTCGGATTACATCGCACGCCTGCAAATCGACATTCTCACCACCGCCGATATGGTAGATACAGTTGTAAAGACCATTGAGCAAGCTGGTAAAACAGGTTCTGTAGGTGATGGTAAAATTATGGTTTACGATATAGAGAGTATCACACGTATCCGTAACGGAGAAAAGAACGAATCAGCTATTTAGAGCTTACAATATTCGGATTAGAACAAACACCCGCCTCAAGCCAAAGCTGCCGAACCAACCACAAATTTCAAGGTAGCATCCAACCAAATTATCTATAGCTAGAAATGCGCTCCCAAAGCGTGATTCAACAGCTAATTGAAATAGATTTTTAACCTTTAATCACAAAAATAATGGATAACGCATTATTTACCGCAAATAATGTCTGGATGCTGGTAGCAACCGTATTGGTATTTATCATGCACCTAGGCTTCTCTGCTCTAGAAGCAGGCTTTGTAAGAAGAAAAAATGTAGTAAACATCTTGTTCAAAAATGCGATGATCATCGCAATTGGTCTTTTGACCTATGCTTTGTGCGGATTTAACCTAATGTATCCTGGCGTTGAAGGTGGATTCTTCGCATTCTCAGGATTTGGGATCGCATCTCCAGAAGGAGCCGCCGGAGCGATAGAATATGCTGATGGAGGCTATACTTATTGGACAGACTTCATCTTCCAAGCGATGTTTGCTGCGACTGCAGCTACTATTGTTTCGGGAGCAGTTGCTGAAAGAATTAAATTGAATTCCTTCTTAATTTTCGCTACTATTTTTGTAGCTATTTTCTACCCTATCACAGGATACTGGAAGTGGGGAGCTGGTTGGCTTGATGCAGCTGGTTTCATGGATTTTGCTGGTTCTACTTTAGTACACGCTGTTGGTGGATCTGCTGCTTTAGCGGCGATTATTCTTTTAGGAGCTAGAAAAGGAAAATACACAGAAAATGGTATCAAGCCGATTCCTGGTCACAGTATGCCTTTGGCAGCGATCGGGGTATTCTTACTATGGTTCGGATGGTTTGGTTTCAACGGTGGTTCTGTACTTTCAGCTGATCCAGTAGGCGTATCTTTTGTATTTGTAACGACGGCTTTAGCTGCTGCTGCTGGTGCAATAGGTGCTTATATTGCATCCTATGTAATGTTTAAAACACATGATTTATCAATGGTATTGAATGGTATCCTTGGTGGTTTAGTAGGTATTACTGCTGGTGCAGATGTTATTGCTCCAGGTGCTGCTATCTTGGTAGGATTCATTGCTGGGGTGATTATTCCATTCTCTGTTGTATTCTTTGACAAGACCTTGAAACTAGATGACCCTGTAGGTGCGACTTCTGTCCACTTGGTTTGTGGTATTTGGGGAACACTAGCAGTTGGTATCTTTGGTGGAGGAAACTTCATCGTGCAATTGTACGGCTGTTTAGCAGTTTGTGCATTTGCTTTTGTTACCTCCTTTGCTTTAATGTATATTTTGAAAGTAACTATTGGTATCAGAGTAACTGCTGAAGAAGAAGAAAAAGGCTTGGATGTTTCAGAACATGACATGCATGCCTACGAGAGCTCTGTAGAAGATTCTTCCTTTGGGCTCGCAATCAAATAAATCCTTAATTGTATGGGGCCGAAATTCTTTGGCCCCTGCTTTTCTAAATTAAAAAGAGTTCCCTGGGGCTGCGCCAACAACTCACCAGGAAACTACAGGTCGGTAACTCCTTTGTCTAGAACTACCTCATACAAAGGTATGGCTATCTATGCATTTATCCAAAGCATAGTAGAGGCTGTATCCAAAGTAGAGCTTGGTTTTACCGACTTCAATATTGAAATCAATTAACTCGGATAAAAATCAAAAAAAATGAACACGAAAATTTTAACTCTACTATTGGTTTTTGTTTCTACTACCCTTTTTGTAAATGCACAAGACAACTATACCGCTGATGCAACAACGGCTGCAACAGAGAAAAAAGTTGAAAAAAAGGATCCGGTAGCAACACCGGAAGAAGCTGAAGAAGATGAAGATGAGCCTAAGTTTATGCTCTCTGGTTCTGCAGATACTTATTTCCGTACCAACTTCAATGGCCCAAATAGCATAGAAGATGGATCAGTATTAGCACCTGCAACTTCATTTGCTAACCTACCAGGTTTTGCCTTAGGTATGATCAACCTAGTAGGAACTTATGAAGGAGAAAAAGGTGGTGTAGTAGCAGATCTTGTTTTTGGTCCTAGAGGATCAGATGCAGTTTTTGGATCTCCATTATACTCCAACTCAGGTCAGATTGTCAACCAGTTATATGCTTACTGGAACCTATCTGATAATGCAACGATCACAATGGGTAACTTCAACACCTTCTTGGGTTATGAAGTTATTTCGCCAACAGCGAACTTCAACTACTCTACTTCTTATATGTTTTCTTATGGTCCTTTTTCTCACACAGGTTTGAAATTAGACGTATCCACTGAAAGCGGATTTAGCTTCATGGCAGGTATCTTAAACCCTACTGATGTAACAGAATTCAATCCTACTGGTGACTACTTTTTGGGTCTACAAGCAGGATATGGAGGATTCTACCTGAACGGTTTATTTGGTGAAGATTATACTCAGATCGACCTAACAGGAGGAGTAGATGTTTCAGATGATTTCTATTTAGGTGTAAATGCAACTATCACTGATACTGGTGATGACACTGGTTTTTCTGGTGCTGCAATTTATGCGCAATATGCTACAAGTGATGTTTTCAAAATTGGTGCTCGTTTCGAGTTATTCCAAGATGAGAATGTTGTCTTTGGCGATTTTGCAGAAGTCAATGTATCTGATTTTACCTTAACGGGTAACTATTCTGTAGGCAATTTAACCATCATTCCTGAGTTGAGAATTGACTCTGGTAATGAAGATATCTTCCAAGATGCAGATGGCGCTCCAAGTGGTGGCTTGGCTTCTTTCATTCTTGCTTTTGTTTACGGATTCTAATCCAACCTACTGCCTTTGCAGTTTGTAGGGATGGAGCTGAAATACATTTATCATTACAAACTATTTAAAACACAGCGTAAAGATGGCAAAATCTAAATTAGAGTACATCTGGCTTGATGGTTACCAACCAACTCAACTACTTAGAAGTAAAACTAAAATTGTTAAAGACTTCGGCGGAACCTTAGCAGAATGTCCAATGTGGTCATTTGATGGTAGCTCTACGGAGCAAGCAGAAGGTGGTTCTTCTGACTGTCTTTTGAAACCAGTCGCAATCTTCCCAGATCCTGACCGTAAGAACGGTTTTTTAGTCATGACCGAAGTACTAAATGCGGATGGTTCCGCACATGAATCTAATGGTCGCGCTACAATCGACGATGAGGATGATGACTTTTGGTTCGGTTTTGAGCAGGAATACTTCCTTTGGGATCCTGAGACGAACCTTCCACTAGGATTCCCTGCTGGTGGCTTTCCTGGACCACAGGGGCCCTACTACTGTAGTGTAGGTACTAGCCGTGCCTATGGTCGTGAAATCGTAGAAGAGCATCTTGATCTTTGTATCGATGCAGGATTAAACATTGAAGGTATCAACGCAGAGGTTGCTGCTGGTCAATGGGAATTCCAAATCTTTGCGAAAGGTGCAGAGTCTGCTGGTGATCAAATCTGGGTAGCTCGCTACCTTTTGGAGAGAACTGCTGAGAAATACGGAGTTGATATTAACTACCACTGTAAGCCAATCACAGGTGACTGGAATGGTTCAGGTATGCACGCCAACTTCTCTAACACAGGTCTACGTACTGCTGGAAACAAAGAGTACTACGACAAAGTATGTGAAGGATTTGGTGCTTCTCCAGAAATCATCAAGGAGTGTATCGACAACTATGGTGCAGACAACCACCTGCGTTTGACCGGTCTACACGAAACACAATCTATCGATAAATTTAGCTATGGTATTTCTGACCGTGGTGCTTCTATCCGTATTCCTATTGCAACTGTAGAAAACGGTTGGAAAGGATGGTTGGAAGATCGTCGTCCAAACTCTGCTGCCGATCCTTATAAGGTAGCTGGAGTAATCATCAAAACGGTGAAGAATACACTAGCGTAATCAATAGAATTCCTACTGAAATTTCGATAAAATTCAAGGTTTTACCGAAATTATCAGTGAAGAATCAGCTCTAGTTCCTGCATAGAAATATGCCATCTCCTATCCGCCTTTGCTGCGGGTAGGTTTTTCTAGAGCATATCAAGAAAGCTCCTCCTCAACTTGTTTGGGAGGGGCTTTTTTACATAAGCTCATCTATAAACTGTCCGTGAAAACCTAATGGTAGGTTATGCGGCAGCTGTGCTTTAGTAAGCTCTGATAAATCCTTGGCATCAAGTAGGTAGAGCCAAGTCGTTAAGCTATCGGTATTAAAGATCAATATGCTGATCCATCCATCGTCTTCTGCAGTGGCACCAGGTTTAGGAATAAAAATAGGTTCGCCAGGCAAATGAGGATGAAAAGAATGCCATCCAATATCTCCTGTTTTTACATTTACCTTTTGCAAGCCATCCAATAGCTGGTAATCAGCCTCTTCGGGTAGTCCTAGGCACCAAACATATTCGTAGTCCAGGCTTTTCTTGGCAGGATGTAAAGTAGGCATCTCCCCTGCCCACTCACTTAATTGAAATCGCTCGACGGAGCCTGTCTCGGGGTCCAGGATAAAGCGCGTAAGTATTCCTGCTGGTGTAGCCTCGTCATCTCCCGCAAATAGTTTCTTATTGACTTCTGCCCCTGGGAAATCGGGCATCATAAAGCCATCAACGACTACCCTGCCATCTTCCAAATCATAGCCATTAGCAAAGTGAAAGATAAAACCGAAAGCTGTAGTAAACTCCGTTTGTTGGTTGTTTTCATCTAGAAGAAGAATGGTTGTTGGTTGGCCTTTTCTGACTCGCATAGATCCCACTGGTGTGTCCAAGCCAACGAACATACGGAATAAGCCAAAAGATACCGGCGTAAAAAAGAAGACCTTTTTCTTACTTTCGGTGAGTACAAAATCGTGGGTAAAAACCACACCAGGCATAGTCAATCCCTCCACTTGATCCATGGTGCCATCTGGCTGCACGCGGTATTGCATCAACCGATTCTTCAGGCCAGCAATAGTGCCAAAATTGAATAGCTCCCCCGTGCTTGGATGGATTTTCGGATGGGCGCTAAAAGCCATTTCCGGAAAAATCATCTGATCTAGCTTTGTATAGGGATTGAGTAGTTTCCCTTGGTAGTGATACCTGCCTTTGGTCTCCAAGCTTATAGGATCAATTTCATGGGGAATGCCACCTTCCCATAAGGAAAGCAATTTACCGCCGTGCCAAATCACACTAGTATTGGAGGCATTTTTAAAGCGCGTCTTCATGAAGTTTTTAGCAAAACCTCCAGGAATATTCGTCCCAAAACTACGGTAAAGCATTTTACCAGCTCGCTCTTCTTCTACTAACTCGTCTGTACGAACATGCCGATTAGAGTAGAAGACTTTACCAGCTTTAAAAACAAATTTAGACAACATCCCATCTCCATCAAATAGATGATCATAGCGCACACCTAAATGCTCAAATCGTCCATTCCCATTACGAAATAAGGTCCCTTCCAGTTCTACAGGAAAAGGCTGGTCAAAACTTAATTCGTAATGACTAAATTCTTGCGTCACAAGTCGATTACGCTCAAAATAGTTGATGAGTCTATTCATTCGATTGAAATTCCGAGATTATTGCCTTACTAGACCACTGAAGTGCTTGTAAAAACAAGGAGAGCTGGCAGTATACCTACTGGCAAGTCTCCTGATCAATGGAATTATCAATGAAATTTACAGAGATTAGTTCAAAAGTGGGTCTAAATCGTCAAAGCTTGTACCTCTTTATAGGTGACAATTTCTTCATTTACCAAGACATGAAAAAGCATATAAAAGATTTGGTGCTCTAGCCGAGTCATATCTAGATCGTCCATTGCATTAAAATAGAACTGCTGTTTCATAGCAGGTGTTATCGCTTTTGCTTCCTGATATTCATTGATGATTCTGTTGAGAAAAGCTGTGCCTTCTGCTTTATAAAGCTCGAATAATTGATTATCCTTATTGAAGCAATAGTGGTTAAAAGTAAGCAACTCTTCTTTATTGGTTTTGATTTGGAACCCACAATTCTTATTGAGAAAATCGAGTTGACTGGCACGGTTGCGAAATTCATTTTGGTCAAACTCTCCATTATAGGGAAAATAATGCGCTAGTGTTGTTTGATCCATCATCTCCATACGAGTACCGTGCGCGTGAAATTGATAAACCCGAGCGATATCCGCACTTCCCTGATTAAGCATCAAACCTCGATCAAAATTTTTCTTTAGATCTATTAGGGTCGAAACCTCTTGATCAGCCAACCATTTAGATAGCTCTTTTAAGTCTTTTTTCTTGGGACTACTTGCTTTAAGGGTAGTTTCGACTTGGCGTTCTAAAGCTGCCCGATCCGGACTTGAGGGCACCGTGCTGGCCGTAGATGCTACATCGTTACTGACTGCTGGAGGAGTTTCTAAATCAGCATTTTGATCTGGGCTTTCTTGTTGGCATCCCACTAAAATAACCAAGCTAAAAAGGAAGAATAGAAATCGTCTGTACATAAGAGAAGTTTTAATTACTGGCAATGAGTCCCCAAAATTATAGCTTTTTATCTAACTTACCGAAAATTATCTAACAATGATCCGATCACATCTTGGCTATTTCGCTCTCCTGGTTTATATGTCAACGCTCTTGGTAGCTTGTGCTCCAAATACTTCTACTGAAAGTCCACAAAATGAACAGGAAGCGACAGCCTCTACCGTACAAAGCTTGGACATGGAGTGGTCTATTCAACAATATGGCGAGCAAACAGACCTACCTAATCGAACGATTAGCCTAGCCGTAGACGGTAAATTTTTTCCTATTGACACAGTTCCTGCGCTCGATATAATCAAGCCTGAAAATTTTGCTGATTATGACATTCCTAAAGAAGCCATTATTGCCGCTGGTGGATGGTGGGCCGGACTAGGAAATTATTACTATAGCCTACTCCATGATGAACAGACCATTATTGTCATGCAAGGTTGGCAAGATGAAATGCAGGACGATGAGGGTTTTCACTACGAAGAGGTACGTAGGATTGTGATTAGAAAATAATTGGCTAGCTGATGGCCATAAAATCTTCTTGAAAGACCTTGTCCAAAAAAACAAGTAACAAATCTGCCTGAGCTTGTGTAAAGCAAATGGGAGGCTTGATTTTTATAACATTATAAAAAGGCCCATCTGTACTCATCAAAAAGCCTAAGGTGCGCATCCTATCTGCTAAATATTTAGTTTGCTCGGGTGCTGGTTCTTTAGAATGACGGTCTTTCACCAATTCAAAACCAAGGAATAAACCTTCTCCGCGGACATCTCCGATCAGCGGAAATCGATTTTGTAATTCGAGGAGTTTTTTCTTGAGATAGTTTCCAAGTTCCAAGGCATTTTTTTGCAACTGCTGCTCCTGAATCACCTTTAGCACTGCTTTACCAATCTCACAGGACACTGGATTGCCGCCAAAGGTGCTAAAAAATTCCATACCATTGGCGAAGGCATCTGCTACGGCCTTAGTCGTCACTACCGCCCCCATAGGATGACCATTGCCAATAGGTTTACCTAAAGTGACTATATCAGGTACAACATTTTGCAATTCAAAACCCCAAAAATGACTTCCTACTCTTCCAAAGCCTACTTGAACTTCATCGGCGATACAAAGGCCACCAACGGCTCTTACAGCTTGATAAGCTGCCTGGAGATAGCCTTGAGGTAAAACAATTTGCCCACCACAACTCAAAATACTTTCAGCTATAAAGCCGCCCAGTACCTTTCCCTCTGACTTTAGTTGACCAATAAGCTGATCAACATAGGCAGCATACTGGGCTCCAGCCGTTGCGGGATTTTTGTATTTACCCCGATAGGTATCAGGCATTGGAGCGATATGGGTCTGTCCAGGGGCACCTCTACCAGCTTTCCCATCAAACTTATAACTGCTCACATCAATGGTTCGACCAGTATTGCCGTGATAGCCCACTTCTAAGGCAATCATTTCTCTACTCTTGCGAATAGTGTCCACCATACGGAGGGCCAATTCATTGGCTTCGCTACCAGAATTCACAAAGTGTACCACACACAATTCTTTAGGAAAAGTACTCAATAATTGTTCGGCATACTCCAGGATAGATTGGTGTAGATAGCGGGAATTGGTATTTAAGCGGGCGAGCTGAGATTGAGCAGCTTTGACCACTAGGGGATGTTCGTGTCCGACATGGGCGACATTATTCACCGTATCCAAGTATCGGCGCGCGTGGATATCATAGAGGTAAGCGCCTTTTCCTAATACCATATGCAAGGGTTCTGAATAGGAAATACTCAAACCTTTACCAAGTATTTGACGCCGATTAGACACTAAGGATGAACTAGCTTGGTAGTCAATGGTCTTTGGAAAACCTTTTAAATGAGGGGCCAACAGTGCTGGATCAGGGCATAAGCTTCCCCAAACCTTGATCTCATGCGGATAAGCGACACCAGGGAAGTCTCCTTCTTTCCCCATAAGATCTAAAATAAGCTGAAAATGTAAATGAGGAGGCCAGTTTCCGTTCTCGGGAGCAGGTCCAATGCTTGCTATTTTTTGTCCAGCCTGAACAGCTTGCCCAAGCGACAATCCTTCTAAAGAGTCTATACTTAAATGTCCATAGAGGGTATAAAAAGTCAGGTCCTCATTAACTTGGTGCTCAAGAATAATCGTAGGCCCGTAATCACAATCTGCATCATTATTTTGGAAACTATGAACGTGGCCAGGAATTGGCGCAAACACTGCTGTTCCAGCCAGATCCCAAAAATCTAGTCCAATATGTACGGAACGCCATTTAGGCCCATCGTTGCCAATCACCTGATAAGCATCTGTAGTATAAAATGGTCGCGTTTCCAGATATCCACCTATGCCTATTTCCGCATTATGGTCTTCCAAATACCGGAAGATGGTTTTGTGCATTTGAGCGCTTGTCTCAAATTGACTATGATTCTCTAAAACCTTCCCGCCTACTCGTAAATCCAAATGCTGTTTTGACTTACCCTCTAATGGAACGACCTGATGAAATGATCCGATATTTCTTTTCGCCCAGTCTTTAAATAGGCTATTTGTTGGGCAGGGTTCCCAATCAAGTGCTCCACGGAAATAATAATGAGCATAGCGGGGATGTATCTCCCGTAATTGTTTTAACAGACGCCAAGCCTTTTGATCGCTTATCTGCAAATACGCATTCTCAGGTTCTTTGACCCTGTTTAATGCAGAATAGGATACAGAAATCAACAGCCTTGCCGCAATTAAAGGGAATAATACCTCCACTTCTTTTTCTTCTAAGGGAAAGGCTTGGTGGTAGCCCTCGAGAACTTGGGAGATAGTAGCGAGAGGGTCTGCTTGCTCCATTGCGGCATAGGCAGCTGCAATGGCCAATTCATTTATGGTATGAGTATATACTGCATCACCAAAATCAATAACACCGATTATTTGTGGTTGCAAGCTATCATGCGAGGCAATCACGTTCAATTCATGGCAATCATTATGATTTACACTTTTCCTAAGATGAGGCAAGTGCGGTACAACACTTTTATCAAAATGATCAAAAAAGTGCTGAGCAATCTCTTTTTCCTGCTCATCTCTTAAATACGCTATGAAAGGTTGGCAATCCAATACGTTGGAAGGATCCCAGCGAAATTGCCGATGAGCACCTGGATGATCAAAATCTTGTAATGCTTGACTCAGTTGGCCAGCTACCTTCCCCCAGGACCTCCAAAGTGCCGGCAATTGAGGATTAACTCGATCTACTACTCTACCCTCTACCCATTCTTGTAACCGGAGCCAACGCATCCGACCAAATTGATCTTGCACCTCCGTTCCCCAGGTTCCATCCTTTAACAGTACATTCGCAGGAATCTGGAAATCCTTATTCTTTTGGGCTAGGTGATGTAGCATAGCGGCTTGAAAAGCAAGTTCTTTTTTATCAGTCTCTGGTCTTGAAATCTTTAGTGTAAAACACTTATTCTCAACAGTTTGAATCTTGAAATTAAAATCTACCTCTCCAGTTAAAGCACTTGCGGTTCCATCTAAACCATAATACCTCTTCGCCCAATCTTCTGCCTGTTCTGAACTTATTTTTATTTGGTCAAATGCGATATTGGCCATAATTATAATTTATATCTGTTTTGAGCAGCTAATGTAATTGATGTCTGGACCATTTCATATCCAAATAAAGTAGAATTTGATCAGGCGGTATATTTTTTTACCTTGTGTAGGTGGAGATAGGAAGAAGTCGGCAAGCTGAGGTTGACAATAATTTTTATCGAACAAATAAGCTCATAAACACAAAAACATGGTAGAAACGGAGATTAAGCACAACAAGGAGTTGAATATTTGGGAGGCATTAATACCAGTCATTGCATTGGTCGGAATGCTGAGTTATAATGTATATGTATTTGGAGATGATGCCCTAAGTGGATCAAACCAGTTCATTTTATTGATAGGTGCTGCGGTGGCTGCTATTGTTGGTTTTTACAATAAAGTAAGCTATCAGGCTATGATTGACGCTATTGCTACTAACATCGCCTCTACGACTAATGCACTGCTGATTTTACTGTTTGTAGGTTCTCTAGCTGGGACCTGGCTAATCAGTGGCATTATTCCTACTTTAATCTATGGTGGTCTGATGATTTTGAGTCCTGCTATATTTCTACCTGCGACCGTAGTGATTTGTGCAGTGATATCGCTCGCAACTGGTAGCTCCTGGGCCACATCAGCAACGGTAGGTATCGCGCTCATTGGTATTGGACAATCTATTGGCCTGCCGCTCGGTATGGTTGCTGGGGCCGTCATATCAGGGGCCTATTTTGGAGATAAAATGTCTCCATTATCCGATACCACCAATTTAGCTCCTGCTATGGCAGGTGCAGAGTTGTTTTCACATATCCGGTATATGGCTTATACAACCGTACCTACGATTATCGTCACCATTATTATCTTCACGATTATTGGTTTGACACGTACTAGTACGGGCGAAGCAGATACCTCTGCCATATTGACTACCATTAATAGCTCCTTTAATATCTCTGGCTGGCTTATGTTGGTACCACTAGCCGTTATTTTTATGATTGTTAGAAAGACCAAACCGGTTATTGCATTAATGATTGGAAGTCTACTAGGAGGTGTTTTTGCAATAATCTTCCAACCTGACATCGTAAAAACGGTAGCGGGTAGTACGACGCTAGATTTTCAATCTGCTTATAAAGGTGTTTTGACTGCCCTCACTGTAGATACAGCCATTGAAACCAATGACCCTGAACTCAATGATCTATTTACAGCTGGAGGGATGGCTGGTATGTTGAGTACGATTTGGTTGATCCTCTGTGCTATGGTTTTTGGTGGTGTAATGGATGCAATTGGTGCTCTAGCGCGGATCAGTCAGGCTCTGTTGTCCATGGCGACCAGCGTATTTGGATTATTTGCAAGTACGGTAGCCAGTGCCTTAGCCGTAAATGTCACGGCTTCTGACCAATACTTAGCCATTGTTATTCCTGGTAAGATGTTTTCTAAAGCCTACGAGGATCGTGGCCTTGCTCCTGAAAACTTAAGTCGTACTATTGAAGATGCCGGAACGGTGACCTCGGTGTTAGTTCCCTGGAACACCTGTGGCGCCTATCAATCTAGTGTGCTGGGTGTGCCGGTACTAGATTATTTCGTCTATGCTATCTTTAATTATCTCAGTCCGTTTACAACGCTATTATTTGCTGCTTTGAGGATTAAGATCAAACAGTTGGTAAAATAGACACGGATTTTAGAGGATTTAGCTGATTACACGGATTGAGCTAAAAAGATAGGGGAGCTAGTTTTTTAAGAACTAGCTCCCCTATTATTTTTATTCATTCCTTATTTCTTTTGCTCCTTTCACTCTTGATCAACTACTGCGGAGTGTTCAAGAATGGAAGAAGAGGTCTCCATTTCATCGTAGAAGCTGAGTAAGTAGTTTCTCATCTCACGTCGAGAATAAGATTTTAGCAGACTGTTATTTTCAATAACGCCAAATAGCTCGGAGCGATTGTTGGTAAACAAGTCGTAAGCTTGGTCGAGCTCTACAGGTAAATCAGGAAAACCGAGGAATATACGTTCCGTCAAAGTAGAGATTTTGTAGTTCGGATTGGGTACCGCATACGGAGGGTTCACCAGTCCTGAATAATCAAAATCGTAAGGAATAGCGATTAAGTCTTCACCTTTCCTAAAAAGCTTTGCATTACGCTGATACAGTAGATTGAAATCTGTATTCCCAATCATATATTGGTATAGCGCTACCGATTGTACTTGAGTCGTACGGATATCCGCATTTGTATAAATGACATCTTCATTTAATTTCTCTAATTCTGTACGAGCAAGCAACTCTGCAGTATCCTCAATTAGAAAAGCATACTGCTTCATTTTACGCTTACTTTTCGTATCCTTAAAGGTAATCCGTAGCATCTGAACCCGATAACTATAATCGGTCAAGACGGTGTACATTTGATAAGCTGCAAACTCTTTGAAGAGCAATTCTTTGGCAAGTTCCTTATCGGTAGCACAATAGTTGACCAGTTTATAATCATTGAATTTAGCCAAACCAGCTGCTTTCAAATCGTCTTTATCAAAGTATAACTTTAGAGGAGGCATGCCTGCGCATTTTGCTCGGCGGAATTTCCCTCTTTGCTTGACTTTAATGTCCCAAGATTCGATTTGTCCTAGGGCATTTTCAAAGCTGAGTGAGGCTTTTTCCTTATTATCATTCCTTCTATTCTCGATCTGAGCGTCAAAATCGAGACTCAACTCTAGCTCAATGACATCTTGGAAAGACAGGTAATTAAAAATTGATGTTTTGACATCATTCTGACCATATACTTGTCCCAAGTAAGCTTGAGCGAGTAGGATTAGTGCTAAAAATGAGGTCCGCTTCATTGTTCGTGTGTTTTTGTTTTACTGCAATATTCAGACATTTACCCGCTTAAATCCAGGTAAAAATGGCATTTTTTAGGGTAAAAATAAGACACTTACACTATCTGTCGCGGCTGCGTCAGTTGGCTATAATAGCTTATTGTAAAATAAACACTAAGATGTTGACTTTGTTCCCAAAACTTATTTAGATTTTGGGCTTCTTTGACGAATGATCGTCTGAATTTGGTTTCTAAAGGCACTTGGATTGAGTTTTGTATGTTTTTTAAAAAATTTGACAAAGTTGGTGACCTCATTAAAGCCAGATAGATAGGCAATCTCTGAGATACTGGAGGAAGTATTCATCAAAAGGCGTTTGATTTCGATAATCAAGACCTCATCTATATAGGCTTTGGCACTTATTCCTAGCATCGCTTGGGTGATCCTATTTAATTTCTTAGTAGATACGAGTAATTGATCAGCATAATCTTGCACTTTTCTAGAGTTCAGCACCTCCTTTTGCAGAAGCTTTTGAAACCTAGTGAATTCCTCTTGATATTTTGGAATGGCGGTGATTTCAGAGTTTTGTTTACGGATTCTTTCGGCCATACTCAAGAACATAAAAAGCGCCGAATGGATAATATCAACTGTAAAGTCATCCATTGGCGAATTATACTCCAGTGTCATCCGTTCTGCTAGCTGGGTAAAGGCGGCCATCTGATTTTGATCCAACTGAATGGTAGGTGGGTAGAGATGATAATTATAAAGGCTCAATTGCTGCAATAAATTAGATTGCGCACTCCAGCCGCCTTTTTCTAAAAAGTCTTCGGAGAACAAGACAAAAAAGGCTTTGCGATCATCATTATACTCAAATGCATGTACCTGCTCTTTAGAAATAAAAACCATACTCCCCTGTTGGTAGGGATAAGCTTTAAAATCGATATAATGCAGACCTTCTCCTTCTAAGATGAGTAGTATGGCATAGAATCTAATGCGGTGAGGTTCGAAGGGATTGACCACCAAATCTTCGTGCACCAATATCTGTCGATTGGTAGCGATCCGGAAACCGAAGTTTCTTTCATCTTCTACCGTATCCAAATTAATAATTGGAATATCCTTCATGCCTGGAAAATTCGCGCTTAAAAAAGGTTGGCTGCACTCTAATTTAGCAAAGAAAAGGATATAAAAAAAACGCACGTAGACATAAAATCTACATGCGCTGTACAAAACTACTTTTAACTAAAACCTTTGCCAACATAACAGGATGTTCGCCATTAGGTTTTTAGCACTTTGTCCATTTTCTTGAATTTTAAGTGTAATTTCTACTATTCTTCCTGATTTCGGACCTTTGGTGCTCTTTTGAAGAAAACAAAGCCATTTTTTTCGCCGATTCGCTCGAACATTGGGTACTTTTCGAGTCGATCCGCCTTCTGAACCCTAACAGAAAAATAAATTGGTTTATCAATTTTGCCTTCCAACAACCATTTTTGCCTTTTCTCATCATCCCAGCCCCTGATTTCCTGATTGATCTCGGGTGTTTTCTTACTATAGTATAAATGGGCGTAAGACTTATAGCCATAAGTGTAAATGTAGGCATCCTCGCCTTCCAGAGATTTAAAAAATTCGATATTAGCGCGCTGAGAGTAGCCTTCAATACGCTTGATGAAAAATACTAAGGTGAGTAATATAAAAATGGCATTGAGCCCAAATAAGTAGAAAAACGAAGTCAGTCGATCTCCCTTTTTATATAGTCTTAAAAAATAAACTACGGTAAAAATTAATAAGATGGCCGGAAGGACTTCCCATCCTGTCCAATGCACCGCGGCCTCCAGGTTAGCTTGGGCAAAAGGGTCGTCAATGAGTCCTTTTATCTGCTCTGCTTTTAATCCAATGATAGGCATTAAGCCAATGACCAATACGTAGATGGCAGCTATACCAATCAAAAGGCCTTTCATCCATTTTTTAAGATCAATCTGCTTTTTGCTGATTTTGTAGATCACTAAAGCCGCTAAAAAGGTGATAGGAAAATAACAAAGGCTGGAATAATGGACAATTTTAGATTCTACAATGCTAAATAAAATAATGACCACCCAAAACAAGAACTTCATCCAAATTCTAAAGTCATTCTGATAGTCTTCCTGCGCAGGAGGCAATTTTGCAAAGGCCCGTAGGGCAAAAACGGAAGCAGGGAAACATCCTAGAAGATTGACAATAAAATGATAGCCTGGAAACCCACCGTGTCCTGCGCTTTCTGTGGTGGCCAACTCAATGTTGTAGTTAATAAAGGCGCGAACAAAATCTGGCCCATTTAGCCAAGTCTCCGCCAACAACCAAGCTCCTGGTAAGAGCAGCGCGATAAGCGTGAGCAACAAAGCGGCAGGCACGCTGATATAAAACCTAAAACGCTGATAAAACCAATAAACAAATGCGCACAAAGCCGCTAATAAATAGGCAACAGGTCCTTTTGTCAAGATGCCTAATCCTATAAAAATACCCGCCCAGCATAGGTACCACCATTTACTGAATCGCAGGGGATAATTAAATCCCTCCTTTTTCCAATAAAACAAGATCGTGTGGTATAATCCTAGAAAAATGAAGAGGTTAAAATAGGGATCAATGATACCCGATTTAAAATATAAGAATGGCAAAACAGATCCTAAATAGCAAAGCGCCCAAATATTTCCAAAGCGCTCATTATAAAGCCGCTTGCCTATATGAAAGAGCACTACCAAGGTAATTATTCCACCTATAGCATTAGGCAAGCGAGCAGCATAATCGCTAATCCCAAACATTTTCATCGCAGCCACCTGGAACCAAAAGAAGAGTGGCGGTTTTTGGTAAAAAGGCTCAAAATCAATGAATACTTTCAGGTAATCTCCTTGCACAATCATCTCTCTGCTGATCTCTGCAAAGTTGATCTCATCCCAATCAAATAAATGTACACCTCCTAAAAATGGTAGAAAAAAAAGTGCCCCTAAACAGGCCCAGAGGAAGTAATATTTATAATGGTGTAATGATTTAATAGTGCAATGATTTAATGGTGTTCAAAATTTCAATTATCGCTGGCCCCACTTCCTGAGCTGATTTAGAGTTGCTCTAAAATCTTTAGGCAAAGACGCTTCTACTTCAATCTCCTGATGAGTTGATGGCTGCTCTAATCGAAGTTTATGAGCATGAAGACTTAGTCTAGCCATCAGTGGTCGTTCTTGTTGTTCCTGCCCCATGCGAAAG
The DNA here is from genome assembly GCA_042095835.1 of Saprospiraceae bacterium. GTDB lineage: Bacteria > Bacteroidota > Bacteroidia > Chitinophagales > Saprospiraceae > DATFKA01. The sequence goes on along the minus strand of JBELML010000037.1, from coordinate 12,316 downwards.
TTTTTACGTTTTATTTCTGAAAGCTTGAGTTCTGAACGTTTCCCATAAAGAGGATCCACTGCTAATGGTACTCCAATACTTGCAAAATGCACTCTGATTTGGTGTGTCCTTCCCGTCAAAATTTGAGCTTCCACTAAGGAAAAATAGCGAAATTCTTCTACAAGCTCATACTTGGTGAGTGCAGACTTCCCCTTGGAGCTCGGCAACATTTTTCCAGCCACCGTAGGATGAGGTGCAATTGCACGATCAATCTCTCCTGTATTCGGAGTAGGACATCCATCTAAAAGCGCCCAATATTTTTTGCCAATTGTTCTATTTTGAAATTGCTGAGATAAGGCACGATGCGCATCAGCATTTAAGGCAAAACAGATCGCTCCACTCGTCTCCTTATCAATACGATGAACCACCCACACTTTATCAAATTGAAGGGATAGTTGATGTACCAGATTGGGTTTTTCGGGTACAAACCGATCAGGTATACTTAGCATGCCCGCTGGTTTATTCACCACAATTAAATCCTGGTCTTGATATAAAATCTCCAATCGTTTAAGCATCAGCCTATGATCTATTTTTTATTACGCGGTTGAAAAACTTCTTGCGGCGCAGAAAATATTGCCAAACAATACTCCCTTTATACTGTCCTATCTTCACTCTCGAAGGACCAATTCTGATGGTATTAATTCGTTGCTGGTAGGTTTTCTTTTTCTTTCTAGCAGAAGAAATACTCCCAAAAAAAGACCAATGAGCTTTGACAATTGCACTGATGTGGTCATAGCGACTTTGCATTAGAAAAAGACCAGCAGCCACACCATCTAATACCAACCGTAGTGGCAGCAACCATAGCAATTTGGCTCTCGATTCGTTTTTATGGATGGTAAATAAAGTGTTTCTGAAGTTCAAATAGGTCTTGCGGGGAGATAAATAGTTCAGTGTGCCACCTCCAACATGATAAACCACTGATTGGGGCTGCACCATTATCTTGTATCCTGCTAGTTTTATTCTCCAACATAAATCAATTTCCTCTGCGTGAGCAAAGTAATCTGGATCAAACCCTCCAAGTCCATGAAAAATATCAGACCGAATAAACATGGCAGCACCCGTCGCCCAAAATATCTCCTCGACAGAATCGTATTGCCCTTCATCTTTTTCGGTAACATCAAAAATCCTCCCTCGACAAAAAGGATACCCCAAAGCATCCATCCATCCTCCACTAGCGCCTGCGTACTCGAAGTAATCTTTTTGCTTTTGCGCTCTAATTTTGGGCTGACAAGCAGCTATCGAAGTATCGGCTGCTATTAAGTCAACAATAGGTTCTAACCAGCCTGGCGTTACTTCTACATCTGAGTTGAGTAAAACATACACATCCGCCTCCACCTGTTTCAAAGCTCGGTTATAGCCCTCAGCGAAGCCTGAATTCTCTTGCAAATCCAATACTTTGATAGCTGGATATTGTTGCTCCAACCAAGCCAAAGAATCATCGGTAGATCCATTGTCGGCGATAATGATCTCAAAATGCTCGTAGGTACTTGCAAGGACGGATGGGAGAAAGGTCTCTAAATAATCTCTGCCATTATAATTTAGGATTACTACCGCCAATTGTAGATCAACCGACCTCGCCTGTTTCGAACCTAAAATCTCCAGGCTTGAGACTTTATCCTTTGCCAACTGCGCACTCAAGGCTTCCAAATTAGAAAAAGCCATATCACCACGGATAAAATCGATCAATTCCAACTGAATTTGATCGCCATAAATCTGTTGATCAAAATCAAAAATATTGACTTCTATGGTTTGATTCGTTAGATGCTCGATCGACGGGCGATCGCCAATATAGAGCATCCCTCCATAGCGTTTATTTTTATGCAAAACCTCCACCGCGTAGATACCGTTAGGTGGAATCAATTTATATTGGTCAGCCACTTGCAGATTGGCCGTCGGAAAGCCTAGTGTTTTCCCAATTTGTTCTCCTTTGATGACTTCCCCTGTCAATAGATATTTATGACCGAGTAATTGATTAGCCCTTTGTACCTGGCCAGCCTGGATAGCCTGACGGATTTTAGTAGAGCTAATACTGTTTTCTTCAATTTCTTGTTTAGCAATTTCTTCAACCTGAAAGGCAAATTGCTCTTGGTGAAACTTCAGATAGTCAATATCTCCCTGTCGATTGAGGCCAAATTTGTGATCATAGCCAATAACGATGAATTTAGGCTTTAACTTTTTCACTAGAAAATCGACAATATACTCGTCGGCTGTCATTTGAGAAAATTCAACCGTAAAGGGAACAATCACCAAATGATCTAAACCAGATTTTTCTAAGGTAGAGACCTTTTCATCAATAGTATTGAGTAACTGTAAGCTTTGATCTTTAGGATAGACGACCAAGCGCGGATGAGGGTGAAAAGTAATCAAGATACTTTCTCCATCATTAGCTCTAGCCAATTGGTTGACTCTTTCGATGATTTTCTGGTGTCCCAGATGTACTCCATCGAAGGAACCAATGGTAATCACTGCATTCTTAAAATGAGGCAAATGCTCAAGATCCTGATGTACTTTCATGGCAAGTGCAAATGTAAAAGAAGTTGGGGAAGAATCAGGATTAAATTGGCGGTGATTTTTGGGTAAACTGATCCTTAGGCTTAGACGGGGTAGCTCCTTGGTTTCGATTTTTGGGAAGTAGGTGTCAGGTCTTGAGATTTTTTAAATTCTGCAGGAGTCTGGCCTGTCAATTTCTTGAAAACCGCATAAAAATTAGATTTTGATTTAAAACCAGCCTCTAATCCAATTGCTACCAAGCTATATTGGGAAAAGTCAGCGTCTACTAACATTTTTTTTACATCCTCTACCCTTAATTGATTGAGATATTCAGAGAAGTTAACCTCATGTACAGTACCAAAAATTTGACTGAAATATCCACTACTGATCCCTAGTTTCTCCGCAATACGGTCTCTATTAATAGTTGGATCACGGAATAAATGCTCTCTTTCCATCAATGTCTGAAGTCGATATAAATAAGCATTTTCTGAATCTGGAATAGGATCTTCTTTCTCTTGGGTTTTTGCTGCCTTACTCGCCCGAATAGACCTAATTTCAAATTGATCTTCGGCCAATTTAAATTGATAAACGCCACGATAAGAAATCCAGAAAAATAAAAGGCACAAAGCCAAGAAAATCCAATTGACCAAATCCAGATGAATCGTCAAATCGGTAATGGTATCCACCAACCACAATAAAATAATAAAATTAGATACCATCCAAAATTGAAACAACCAATCTGTTCCTAGCCTTTGTTTTGTCGCCTCTCGATACTTTAAAATCACTAATAGACTCCATATGCTTAAAAAAAGAGTATACGCAGTTGCTGCTAGGTATTCCCAAAAATAATAGGTCAATAAAATTGGATTATCCTCCTTTATACCAAAATCGAATAAGTGAAAATCCATATCGAGGTCAATCCAAATGTTAATCGATGCCGCGATCAGAAAAGGCAGATACAATAGTTTTCTTTTTCCATCTTTCATGATCGGTACTTGGAGAGAGCTGGCAAAGTAGAAAAAGAAGAAGACCGGGAATAGGAATTCTAACATGATATCATTCAAGCAAATAAGAAAAGGCTGCTCTCCAAAAAAATTAATAAGAACTGGAAGAATTCCCAGAATAGAAATAACAATTAGGATACCAGCAAAGTATTGATTGGCTTTGCTTTTAAAAAACTTAGAGAGCAAAATAAAGCCCCCCAATAAAGCACCTTGTAAAAAGCCAAAAAGCAAAAGGATATTTAGCCAATCTTGGTCCAAGAGGGTCGGTTTTAGTTAAATCAGTAGTCAATTTAAGAAGAATGCAGCACTCCAACAAGCCTATCCGAGTGCTAGCTGGGGCGATTTAGGTATACTTCTCTTTCCACCACTTCACTAAGCGGTCCTTTATTTTTAGCTCAGCTGGGTTTTGTTGCGGTTCGTAGAGTTTTGTTCCTTGGATTTCGTCGGGCAAAAACTCTTGTTCAACAAAATTCCCTGGGAAATCATGAGCGTATTTATAGCTTGCACCATAGTCTAAAGACTTCATAAGCTGGGTCGGCGCATTCCGTAAATGCAAAGGCACCTGTAAATTACCTGTTTCTTTTACGAGCGCTTGAGCTTTATTGATCGCCTGATAGGCGGTATTACTCTTTGGGGAAGTAGCGAGGTAAATGGTTGCTTGAGAAAGAATAATTCGAGCTTCGGGGAAACCAATAGCCTGAACCGATTGAAAGGCAGTAGTCGCTAATAATAAAGCATTAGGATTGGCCAAGCCAATATCCTCTGCTGCTGAAATCATCAAGCGTCTAGCTATAAATTTTACATCTTCTCCACCTTCAATCATTCTTGCCAACCAATAGACCGCCGCGTTCGGGTCTGAACCTCTGATACTTTTTATCATAGCGGAGGCGATATCATAATGCTGATCGCCACTTTTATCGTATCGACTAGTGTTTTGCTGGACTCGTTCGCTCACCATTTGATTGGTCACCTCTAGGGTAGCTTCTCCTTCTTGCGAACTAGCCACCAACTCTAATAGATTATATAGTTTCCTGGCATCACCTCCTGAAAATGCCAACAGCGCATCATATTCTTTAACTTCAATGGGCTTGTGTTGGAGCATTTCATCTTTTTTCAATGCCTGCTCGACTAGGAAAATCAAATCTTCTTTTTCTAATGGTTGTAAAACATATACCTGCGCCCGGGAAAGTAGGGCTTGATTGACTTCAAAGGAAGGATTTTCTGTAGTAGCTCCGATCAAGGTGATGGTTCCTTTTTCTACAGCTCCAAGTAAAGCATCTTGTTGACTTTTGCTAAAACGATGTATCTCATCAATAAATAAAATAGGGCTAGGCCGATCGAAAAAATGCTGTTTTTGTGCTTTTTGAATGGCTTCTCGGATATCCTTTACGCCTGCGTTAATAGCGCTCAAAACTTGAAAAGGACGATTCAAGGTATTCGCGATAACCAAAGCCAAGGTGGTCTTGCCGACTCCAGGAGGGCCCCAAAAAATCATGGATGGTAAATGGCCTTGGCGAAGGGCTTTGCTTAAGGTGCCTTGAGGACCTAATAAATGTTTTTGCCCGATATACTGCTCTAAAGTCTTGGGTCTCAATCGTTCTGCTAGCGGCTTAATCATTTATATCGTTTTCTGAATGAAAATAACCTTATTCTTTTATTACGGTACCGTAACCTTTCTCATACCGATCCGTATATGCAAGTAATTATACCACAATAGAGCAAGAAGAGCAACATCTACTTATTAAAAACCCTTCGGGGCCTCAATCCGATTTCTTCATTACAAAAAGCTAACAAAACATCTAAGTAACGAACAAAGAATAAGTCTCGCATTTTGATCGAGAAGATTTTATACCAAGGCAAAAAACGTAGATGATGCAGGGCATCAGCAAGGTTTTTTAACGCCGAATTGGTAAAATAGATTCCATCAAAATCGAAAAGTTAATTTTTGATTGTTACTAAAGGTGGCGATTAGCTCAAAGTCTCTATTCGAATTTAGTATGACAAAACTTATACCTAAGATACAGACATTTAAGGGGATACCATTTGGAAGTGTCCAAGAATTTCTCACCACTGTTTATAAAAAAGATGTTCAGTATGCGCTGCCAGCCAATTCTACACAAACTTTCCATACAAGCGCGGGCAGCTTGGTAAAAGTGAACGAAAACACTTTCACTGATACTAGACAATATCCGATCAATGAAAAGATTCATCTACAAATAAGAGCCTGTCAGACTAGAAAGGATTTGTTGTTTTCTGAATTCAACCTCTCCTCTAGTGGTTATTATATTGATGCACATCGTCTCATTGATATCCAATTAAAGACGCCATCGGCAGTGGGCATTCGCTTAAACAAAGCCATAGAATTAGAGATACCCGTGAATGATATTTCTAAACCACAACAATTACAAATCTTCAAGCAAGGCCCTAGTTCTACTACAGGACTACATCAAAGCAATAGCTTAGAGTGGAAGCCTACCTCTACCCCACTTTTCATTCAGAAAGGACCAGGAGGAAAAAAAATCGCCAAGGTTCAGCTACAACAGTTTGGTCCGGTTTTAATTGGAAAGAAGATAAAAATGGGCCGCAATCCATCTAAAAAGGCAATGTTCAGCGTAGAGATACAACCCAGCATTTACCGATTTGGTGATATAAAAGCATTTTTACTTTTTGATAAATATAATACGGTCGTGGAATTAAAGCGCAACCGTAACCGTTTCTCAGGTTTCAATCTCCCTGCTGGTCAGCGGGTAAACTTGCTTATTTTAGGACTTCATGAAGGCAAATTCTACTTTCACAAATCTCAAATCTCGGCACTTCGCAATCAGATTATTAATGTACAATTAAAGCAACTTCCTTATTTGAAGTTTGTACAGCGTTTGCAAAATATGATTTGCTGATCTATTTAGAGAAGAGGAAGGATGCTTATTTAGCCTTAGGCACTATGGCTTGGTTGCTTTCCAGAATACGCTTACCCGTTTTGCTACGAATAAAGTGTAAGAACCTTTTTTCTGCATCACTCATACGTCCTTTGGTGAGGAGGTAAGCATTCCTATAAAAAGGATACTTTCCTTTTTTGAGCATTTTCGGGCTAGGCTCGACACCATCAATGGCTAATGCTTGAATCTTTCCCTCACTCTGAGCAACTCTTACCGCAGCACACATGCCTATGCTTCCGTTGGTATTTTGTAACGCTCTCGCAAGAGGACCAGATTTCTGGTGAAATTGCAAATGCTTTTGTTCTTCCAGGTTTTCGAAACAAGCTAATGCGGCGGCTATCACTTCTGTGTCTACTTCATCAGATGGTCTGGCTAAAGCTATGATTGGAAGATTGGGGCCACCGAGTGCCTGCCAGTTATCTACCTTGCCTTCATAGATCGCACATAAATCCTCCATCCGAATATCCTGAACCTGAACAGATTGGTGCGTTCCAAATACAACTGCCATTTGAGCAAACCAATGCACCTGTAATCCCATCTGTGTGAACCTAGGGATATCCAAACCATGACTGGCCATAGCGATATCTATATCTTCGTTCATCAAAGCATCAATCCTTTTTGAAGTATTCATTCCATCTCCAATAAGCACATGAATCTTGGGATAGATAGCTTCGAAAGCTGTAGCCAGATCAACTACCAGTGGTTTAACGCCATTAGAACCGTCAATTCTAAGCGTATCTACTTGCTGACCAGCCACTTGACCGACTACAAATAGTAAGGAAATTAGGCATATTAGAAATCGCATTAATCGGTTGCTTAGATGAGGTGATTACTCTGTAAAAAGTGCTTTACTCACTACATTTTTATAGGAGCGTCCAATTGGTAATTCTTTACCAGCAATCTCTACATGATTCGGAGAAAAGGCTTCTATCTTAGGAATGCTTACCAGAAAAGACCGATGAATTCTCAGGAAAATTTCTTCTGGCAATTTTTCTTCCAAGTAGCTTATTTTCTGCTTGGTGACAATTCTTTTGCTCGGTACGTGAATGATGACGTAGTCTTTTAATGACTCGATGAAAAGAATATCATTCAGATAAATTTTCACCATTTTCTTATCGGCCCTCACAAAAATATACTGCATACCACTGATCGTCGTATCATTGGCGATATCAGACATCATTGGATTAGGCTCTTTAGTCGACTCATTACTCGGGGTTAGATCTTGAAATGCCTTACCTACTGCTTTTAAAAATCGAGTAAAAGGAATAGGTTTTAGCAAATAATCCACTGCATCGACATTAAAAGCTTCGATAGCATACTCTCTGTAAGCCGTGGTAAAGATAACTTTTGGCGGAGTAGAAATAGAGTTGATAAACTCCAGGCCATTCAATTTTGGCATCTGGATATCTAAGAAAAGTAAATCAATCTTTTGATTCTGAATGATTTGGAAGGCCTCCAAAGCATTCTCACACCTAGCTACAAGTTCTAGACCATCAATCCGCTTGACGTAAGACTCTATTACATCTAAAGCCAAAGGCTCATCATCAACTATTAGGCAACTAATCTTCATAAATGGAAATTGCTTAAAAATCCAATATAGGGAAATAATCAGATTTTTAGAATTCCTAGATCAGGAAGGAAATGAGAACGATGACTTTTCGATACTAATTAGCTAATGCTGGCTTGGCTTGTTTGACCAATTCGGAGGACGAAATGGGAGATACCCGTAATGGCACTTTTAGGATAACCATGAATGTATCTTCCTCATCAAAAATCTGAAGATTGTAGTCTTCCTCCCCGTAAATGAGTTGTAATCTGCGGCGTACATTACGCAAGCCTATCCCTTTGGTATAACCAGCATCATCTTTTGTAGAGAAGTCCGTTTTACTGTTTTCAACTTGTAGGGTTAATCTATCATCTTTGATTCTAATATCTATGCTAATAAAAGAATCGTCCACATTTTGGCTGATTCCATGTTTAAAAGCATTTTCTACAAACGGGAGCATTAATAAAGGAGGTATTTGCTTACTGGTCATATCTCCGGTAGAACTAATGGCTACCTCCAGACGATTGCCATAGCGTAATTTTTCTAACTCTACTAAATTAAACATTTGTTCTACTTCCTTACGAAGTGGCACCAAAGCCCCATTCGCTTCGTAGAGCATATAGTCTAATAAATTAGATAGTTTTAAAACCAACTCGGAAGCTCTTGGAGAGTCTTGTAAAGTGATAGAATAAAGGTTGTTCAAGGTGTTAAACAAAAAATGTGGATGAATTTGCCCCTTTAAAAATTTGAGCTCCGCATCCAATCTTTCCTTTTCTAAATCCTGGGTAATTTGATCCTTTACGTAGTTCCTTTTGACCAATTTAATAATGATGGCTGCAAAAACTACGGTAAGAACAGAAAATACATTTTGCAAGGCTTTACCAAAATGACTTAATGGATACTCCACGTAGTCGTAATTTGGACGATACATCGGCACATAAAATACGTGCAAAGACCATCTATTCAAATATCCGAAAACGATCGCCAAAGCCACGAATGACAAGGAAAGGGAAAGGTATTTCTTGGTATCTAATAATTGTGGGATCAATACGTAAATCGCAAAATAGGTAGCTATAATCCTGACGGGTAGCGTAGAAGCAACAAAAACAGTTGCCCTTTGAAGATCATCAAAAGCACTGTTGGCGGATATTAGTGTAAAAGTAGCGTAACAAACCCAAAATAAAAGATGGCTAAGTATCCGATATCTTGGATTCAATATTTCTTTGAGCTCTTGCATTTTACTCATCTGTATATATTCTAAAAGTACAATAAACAGGTTCAACAAAACCTAAAAAAAGATTATCCACCTCCCAAAAGCCCTAGAAAGCCACAAGTCGTAGGGATATGCATTTGAGTATAAAAAACGGGTTGTTTATACTGCTTCTCTGCCTAGTCATCTAAAAGTAAAGAATTAAAAAGTAATTGCTATTACATTGCATCTAATATTTCTCTATCAAAGGGAATCTATAAGGATTACCCGACTGTTAACACCCTTTCCACCTAACCAAATAAGACCTTTACCCAAAACACATTATCAACTTGTATCTAGTAATTCAACCTATTCCGAATATTTGAAGGGCATAAAACAAACTTGTTTTTATGCCCTTTGTTTTTGGAGAAGGTGTAGTCGAAAAGATCAACCAAGCGCTACATCAAGCGTCATCATGATGCTAAAGCCAATAAGTGTAGAGATGGTTGCCAAATCAGTATTTCCAGAAAGTTGAGACTCTGGAATCAGTTCTTCAACCACCACATAAATCATCGCGCCCGCAGCAAAAGCTAGTGCATAAGGTAAAATAGGTTGCATGGTCAATACGGCAAGTGCTCCAATGACACCGGCGATAGGTTCTACAATACCAGATAATTGACCATAGAAGAAAGCTTTGCGGCGGGTCATCCCTTCCCTTCTCAGTGGAACTGATACCGCCGTACCTTCCGGAAAATTCTGCAAACCGATCCCGATGGCTAAGGCAAGAGCCGCACCAATTGAAGCGGAAGGCAGCCCATAAGCTACGGCTCCAAAGGCGACACCTACAGCTAATCCCTCTGGAATATTATGGATAGTAATAGCTAGTACTAGTAAGACACTTCTACGCCAACTAGTAGGAATACCTTCAGCCTCCTCTCTTTTAAACCCTAAATGAAGGTGAGGAAGGTATTGATCGATAAGGTATAAAAATAGTCCCCCAGACATAAAGCCAATGAGGGCAGGAAGCCAGGCAGGTAAAGAGCTAATCTCTTCCGCCATCTCAATAGCAGGTGCAAGTAGGGACCAAAAACTCGCAGCAATCATCACACCAGCGGCAAAACCCAACATGGAGTCGAGTACTTTTTGGTTGACCGTTTTAAAAAAGAAAACCAATGAGGCCCCTAAAGCCGTCACGCCCCAAGTAAATAGGGTGGCAATTAATGCTTGGATAGCAGGATGGTATTGTCCTATAAAATCTAGTATAGCAGTCATGAGCATCAATTTGCTTAACAAAAAACAATTTTTAGACGAGTCGTAAAATTAATCTTTATTAACAATAAACCAAATGTCAAGGCTAATCAATTCCTGCTATCAGACCTAAAACATCATCACAAGATGCAGTAGGTATGGTCTAAAATCACTTTATCGTCTTCGAGAAGCCATCAACATAGCCCAATTGATTACCTATTGCTGCAAACTCCTGCTCTGTATTTGGATTGACATCTTTTTGGTAGACTCCAAGAGAAATGCGGTATCCAGTCCCGGAGTAAGTGATGTACATATTGCCCTTAAATTGGTCATCAAGCGCATTAAAATTTTGGACATTCAGCTTTTTAGCAGAAGCGATCTGATAGGTATGATAACTTGGTTCATCAGCAGCCTTACTATTGATAAAATCTAAATCAGTGACTACAAAAGCGGAGGAATAGCCTCTTTTTTTCACCTCATTCAGTACTTTATAAGCCGTATATTTACCAATATAACTTCCTAAGTAAACTCTGGTGAAGCCGTTGTCTGAAGGTTCAAAATCTAGAATACCCAAATCTCCTAGCTTAGCAATTCTTTCATAGTCAATATTCCCTTGTAAAGAAGCAATTCTAATTCTACAGATGCTTCTATCCGCCTTATATTTGGTGTAATTCACTGCAGTAGACTTTCCTGTAGAAGACTTGGTACCCGATCCACTGCCCGTGGTACTTGAGCCTCGAAGGGTTTTCACAATATCATTTACGGAGCTTATTCCATCGCCATTAATTTTTCTACTCAGAGCATTGTCAAAACTGAACGTATTGCCTTTATTGAGGTAAACCCCATTTATTGCTTGGATAGCAAGACCCTTATCTGGAGCATTATTGGCATAGTTGGCCATAACAATAATATCCAGGCGTCCATCGCTGTTAATATCTCTGGCAGAGACCGCTCGAAGTCCATCAAAAGTGCCCTCGGCGTTGGCAAATGCTGGGAATTCGTAAATGGGAATACCTCCTCTTTTTAGATAATAATGAACTTTGGAATCTCCATAGCGGTCTTCCCAATGTGGTTCAAAACTCACCTGACCAAAATTCCCCAGGTTGGCTCTCAGGCTATGAACAGAGATAGGATCACCTTTAGCTGAGAGCCGACCTGTAGTTGGCTGTTGATCATCGCCTTCAGGTGCAGGCGTATCAGAATCTCCCACACGCGTAAAAATATCATCGCCCCATTTTAGCTGGCCATTATTAAAAGAAATCGCAGAGGCAGCTGATTGTAATTCGCTATCTCTCAGGAGGTTGCCATTGAGCGTCCAGCGACCATCTTCAAACCCATCGCCCGCGTATTGGACATACATATAGCCTCCTGGAGCAAATTCATAGACCACATCGTCGCGAGTAGATTTCCATTTCCCTTCAAGTTTTTGGGAAATAGCAGCTTCGATATCAGCTCGCACCAAAGAATCTCTTTGTAGGGTTAAATTATCCAGTAATAAGAGATTGTTGTCGATTTCGAGTCCCAAGGAAGTGACGGAGTCGGTATAAGAATCTAGCAGAGATAAATTCTTACCATCAAAACCCCAGCGGCCATAATTGAGGTCATACCTCGTTTTTTTGACATAAGTTCGATTATTCCCATCTGCACTAAACAGCCAGCTTTCTTCGGCTCCACTTTGGTTTAATTTCCAGCCACCTTCAATAGCAGTTATGACGGCCTCGGGGTCCAACTTTTTCTTGCCCCAATTGTTTATCATTTCACAAGAATGTAGCGTAAAGAGTATCGCCATTCCGAAAATTAACCTTTTCTTCATTTGTTTAGATTTATTACTGTGTAACACAAGTTAATTGGTATTTTGAAACCT
>JBELML010000036.1:0-45530 GCA_042095835.1 Saprospiraceae bacterium | reverse complement strand
GGGATTAATTCGACCAGATTGTATTGCTGCGCACTACAAAGGTCTCATTAACTTGGCACCTGGCACCTGGCACTTGGCAAATAGCAAAGCATCCCGACATCCGCTACGCTACGCCGGGATTAATTCGACCAGATTGTATTGCTGCTCACTACAAAGGTCTCATTAACATAGCACATAACACATAACAAATAGCATATACCACATAATGAATAAAGGGCGCATTTTAATAATGGATGACGAGGAGGACATTTTATTGAGCCTTCAGCTTTTCTTGTCTCAACACTTTGAGGTAGTTGATACGGAGTCTAATCCTACCCATCTACCTCGACGGATCAGGAATACAGACTACGATCTGATCCTGATGGATATGAATTTCACGAAAGGCGAAACGAGTGGTAAAGAAGGAATCAAGTGGCTCAATAAAACTTTGGAGCTGAAACCTGATGCCAATATTATCATGATTACGGCTTATGCTGATGTCAAGACGGCGGTAGATGCGGTAAAGGCCGGAGCATTGGATTTTTTGGAGAAACCTTGGAGAAATGAGAAATTGCTCAGTACTGTTTTATCAGCACTCAAACTCAGTAGTTCTAAGAAGAAGGTCGCCAAGCTAGAAGACCAGCAGAAAGTGTTGACTAGCGATAGTCATGGTGAGGCGGGAGAGCTTATCGGGAATTCGCCGGCGATGCGCCAAGTCTTCGATCTTATTCAGAAAGTTGGTAGAACAGATGCCAATGTCCTAATCTTAGGAGAAAATGGAACCGGTAAAGAACTAGTAGCCAGGGCCATACACCAAGCTTCAACCCGAAATGAAAATATCTTTGTAAAAGTCGATTTAGGCGCTATTTCAGAGACCCTCTTTGAGAGTGAGTTGTTTGGACACGAAAAAGGTGCTTTTACAGATGCCAAGGCCGATCGAATGGGCCGTTTTGAATTAGCTTCTGGTGGTACCCTTTTTCTTGATGAAATTGGCAATCTTAATTTACCTTTTCAAGCCAAATTGCTTTCTGCCTTACAAAATAGAATGGTGACCCGCCTGGGTTCTAATAAAAATATTCCAATCGATATCAGACTTATTTCTGCCACCAATATGCCCATTGATGAAATGGTCAAGGAGAAGACTTTCCGGCAGGATTTATTGTACCGAATCAATACTGTAGCGATTGAACTCCCGCCCTTGCGAGAGCGGATTACAGACATTCCATTACTGATTGAGCACTTTCTTAAGATTTATAAAAGGAAGTACCAAAAACATCAGCTAAAGATTGCTGCCTCCACCATTAAGAAGTTGCAGACCTATAATTGGCCAGGGAATATTAGGGAGCTACGTCATGCGGTAGAGCGGGCCGTAATCTTAGGAGATGGCCAAGAACTAACCTCCGATGACTTTATACTCGTATCAGGATCAGGCGATAATAATGGACTCCAAGATTTGGATCATTACAACTTAGAAGAAATCGAACGCTGGGCCATCCGAAAAGTACTGACCAAGCATGGCGGCAATATTTCTAAAGCTGCTGAAGAATTGGGCCTGACCAGAGCTACTCTATATCGTCGGATGGAAAAATACGGTTTGTAGCACAACTTTAGGCCGTTTCCAATAACTTCAACTGCAATTGCTCTAGCATATCCTGGGTCATTGTCGGTAAATTATATTTTGGCGACCAGTTCCAATCTGCCCTGGAATGACTGTCATCGATACTTTCGATCCAGGTGGCGGCAATTTTTTGTCGATAATCAGGCGCATAACTTACCTTAAAATCAGGCAGATGTTTTTTGATCTCCTTAGCGATTTCTTCAGGGGTGAAGCTCATTGCCGCAATATTATAACTGGTCCGAATATTGATGGTTTCAATAGGCGCTTCCATGATATCAATCGTTGCTCGAATAGCATCTTCCATATACATCATGGGAAGTTTGGTTTGCGGTCCGAGAAAGCAGGAATAGGCTTCGCCTTTCAGGGCAGCATAAAAGATTTCCACGGCATAGTCGGTAGTACCGCCACCTGGTTGAGATTGATAACCTATAATACCGGGGTAGCGTACCGAACGGACATCCAATCCATATTTATCATGGTAATATTTACACCAGCCCTCTCCAGCTACCTTACTTATCCCATAAATGGTACTTGGCTCCATTGGGACAGTTTGTGGTGTTAATCGATTGGGAGTCGTATCACCAAAAACCGCTATACTACTGGGAAAGAAGACTTTAATCTCATATTTTCGAGAAAGTTCAAGTACGACAAGTAAGGATTTCATATTGATGTCCCAAGCTTGGAGGGGCATTTGTTCTCCTTTAGCAGAAAGTACAGCTGCAAGATGATAAATCTGAGTAACCCCGTATCGTAAAATAAGCTGTTTGAAATGGTCACCATCAAGAGCATCTAATAACTCATAGGGGCCTTCATCCGAGTGAGAAGGCGGTACAATATCGGTGGCAACGACATTTTCAATACCATGTTTTTCCCGTAGAGCCTGTGTAAGCACAGTCCCTATCTGACCCTTGGCTCCGGTGATCAGGATAATTTCTTTTTTCATAATTTGGTTAAGGCAATGCTAAGACACAAAGTATTATTATTCCCTAAAACAACCAACTAGGGTTCTAGTTTTCTATCGGAAAATCAGGAATCACAGCTACCATTTCATGCTTTTGCTGGACGTAGTCCATTTTACAACAATAAGTCGACACACCATTGGTTAGCACTAAATAAGCTGCTTGAAAAGTCGAGTTATAGTTGGCAATCTGCCATAAGGCTTTTTCATTAATCTTGACTTCAGGAGCTTTACATTCTACTAGTAAAAACGGTTGAGAAGCCCGATTATAAACCAAGAGGTCGCTCCTTTTCTGTAATTGGTGATGAACTTGCAAACCAAATTCTACCTTGATTAATGACTTTGGATAAGTCTTTTCAATAATCAGGTATTGCAGAAACAATTGGCGGACCATCTCTTCGGGTAATAGAAGGAGCCAAGTCTTTCTGATAGGATCAAATAGATAGGTCTTGCCATCCTCCCTTTTTACACGTAGTTGGTCTTGGTAATCTAATAGGTTGAGCTCCAGCATATCAAAAGCGTAGAACTCTTTGAGCATGCACCACCTCACCTGTTCTCAGAACAACCAAGAATGATCCCCTTGATGGGATATTGATATTGATCTGCTGCACTCCGGCCTCAATTCGGCCCTGGTAAATATTATTAATCAATTGTCCTTGAATAGTATGGAGGTCAATTCTCGCATTTTCAATTGGACTATTGAGGTCTAAGAAGAGGTTGGTGTTGCCAAAAGTTAGGGTAGGAGCGACTTCCATTTTTTGAAGAATAGCCGCATTTTCATTACTGGTGATGACTCCATTTTGGACAATATCGACCGTATTAAGGTTGACAAAATCATATTTATCTTCCTCATTTTTACTCCATAAAACGGCGGCAATTACGAGATTATCAGCATCTAATTCACTCGGAAGCTCAATGTCGAGGTTATAGAGATAGCTAGATCCACTTTCAATCGTGTTTTGAGCTAGCAAATCTCCAAAGGAAGAGGGCGTCATCGCCTCAAACAATACATTAGGATGCTCCACATTACTTCCTCTATTGGATTGGTCCTCTACCACAATTTTTTGGATCATATAAAAAGCTAGATAGTAGCTTCCTTGGGCGTTGCCAAAAAACTCCGTTTTACTTCTTACCTGGAGTTTATTGGAAACTTCATCGTAGACTGCTTCAAAACCAGTTTGAGCCAAAGGCTCCTCGGCAAAAGCCTCATTGACTAGTGTACGCATAGGCTCCGCGGTGTTTTCGCCACCTGTGCCTATGAAGACATTGTTAAAATAAAAGACAGGTTGGCTAAAAGTGGTCTGAAAATTATCGATCAAATCTTCGGCTGCTCCGCTGTATAGTTGACTACCTCGGCTATGATGGCCAGCGATAACCAATGCTTTGCCAGTATGCTCTTGGATCATTTCTGCTTTAAGATCCCAAGCTCTAGATGCACCACAGTTGGGACACCAAGTAGCGGTACGCTTAGTGATTAAAGATTTTTGAGTTTTAGGTACTACAATATCTTCTTGAGCTTGTAATAGGCAGGTAGAGCAGATTACAAGTATTAGTGTAAAGAATTTTTGCATATCGATTGATTATGGTCTTTCAAATTTAATTAATTAGATGGCCTAAAGAAAGCTCCTAAAGGCAAGCCTTCTCAAAGTAGGTAATGCAAAACATAATGCGCCTCCGTTTTCGCACGAATCTTAAATCGCTCATCCATCCTTAGGCCGATCACCCAAATGATGTCCTCATTACCGTTTTCCAAAATCCAGATTTTTTCTTTATCAAACAAGCTCAATTTTGAATCTGACAGGAGATCCTGCACTTTTTTATGTTTCCCCGACATTCCGATAGGGCAAAAACTGTCTCCCGCCTGCCATCTTCGAACCTTTAAAGGGAATTGGATATTGGCAGCATCAACCTGAATCTGCTTATTATCCTTGAAAATGTTGCTAGGATGTTGTTGATGATATTCCAAATGGAGAATAGAGTTGCTTTGTTTATAGTCTGTTAAGATGATCTCCTCAGACTTGTCTAAAGTAGTTCTAGGGCGCAGTAAAAAATGCGTTCTATCGATCAATAGCTCATGACTGGCTGTTTGGAACAAGGCACCAGATAAATGTTGGTGTTTGGCATTGTCGATGATGCGCTGTATCTGCGCAGTATTAAAATGAGCAAAGCGCAAAACTTCATAAAGCAAACTAGCTGGCGCTGCACTGCTCAAGACTGCTTGGATGGGAATCTTCCATTCCTCCTGATTTTGGTGAATATGTGTCTTTTTCCATTCCTCTATGAAAGCATCCAGCAGCTGAGTCGTTTCCTTTAGAATATTAAAAGTGCGGATACTTGTGCTATTCAGTTGTGGATTGATTTGCTGGAGCACTGGACTGACCTGGTGGCGGATTAAATTTCTGGCATATTTATCAGTGGCATTGGAGGCATCTTCTCGATGCTGGAGACCTTTTTTCTGGTAAAAATGCTGTAATTGGGCTGGAAGAGTAGACAGCAAAGGCCGAATAATCCGCCCATTCTTAGCAGGGATACCTGTCAATCCTCGAATTCCGCTTCCTTTGGTAAAATTATATAAAAAAGTTTCGAGCTGGTCTTCGGCATGATGAGCAGTGACGATCCAATCGTATTGATGATCGACACGTATTTGTGCCAGCCAATCATATCTCAGTTGTCGAGCAGCTTCCTGGATGGAAAGCTTTTCCTTTGCGGCAAACTGCTCCGTATCAAAAGCCTGACTAAAGAAGGGGACTTTTAGCTGCCTGGCCAAATCCTGCACAAATAGAAGATCTTGATCGGCGTCTAAGCCACGCAATTGAAAATTGCAATGAGCAATACCAAAATGTAATGGATATTCAGCAAAAAGATGGGCCATAGTCACGGAATCTTTTCCGCCACTTACCGCCAGCAAAAATCGATCAGTATCAGCATTGATACTTTCGATTTTTGCCAATTCCTCTTTTAGCTTGATTTCCACCATTTATCCTTTTCTTTTTAAAATAGGAACTTCCTTGACGACCATCTGGACCGTAGCCTTTATCCTGTTTTCTAACAAGATTAAACGGTCTCCACGCAAACTTTCTAAAGTAGCCTGGTTGTAATGACGTATCGTAATGAGTTCTAAACCTCTTTCAACAACTACTTTGAAATCCTTTTCAATACTTTCTTTAAAACGATCAATTTTATCGTCTATATCATTCACACAAATATTGAAACTGATCGCTGTATTTTGCATCATATTGACCTGCAAACGCATCTGAGCGATTTTATCAAAAAGATGCTGCATATGATGTTCTGCTACAAAAGAAAAATCGCGAGTAGAAATTTGTAATAATGCCTGTGTAGCTTCAATGGCCACCATTGGTGGATAATTATCTTCTACTTCAGCTGAGATTAAGGTGCCACTACCTGTAGGTTCGATGAATGACTTGACGAGTAGAGGTATGTTTTTATTTTGCAGTGGTTTAATCGTTTTAGGATGAATAACCTTTGCGCCATAATAGGTCATTTCAATGGCCTCTTTGTAGGAGAGTCGATCAAGTTTGGCGACATCATCAAACTTCCTGGGATCCGCAGTCAAGACACCCGGTACGTCTTTCCAGATCGTCATGCTCTCGGCATCTAAACAATGCGAGAAAATAGCGGCAGAATAATCAGAGCCTTCTCGACCCAAGGTGAT
The DNA here is from genome assembly GCA_042095835.1 of Saprospiraceae bacterium. Classification (GTDB taxonomy): domain Bacteria; phylum Bacteroidota; class Bacteroidia; order Chitinophagales; family Saprospiraceae; genus DATFKA01. Next base: position 39,299 of record JBELML010000036.1, on the reverse strand, counting down.
AGAGAAATTCTCAGTAGTACTACCAATGAAACCTTGCGTTATGACAAAGCCGTCCTGTTTGCACATGGGTAGGGCGATTTGTTGGAAGCGTTCCTTGGTGGGCTCCCATTGTACCCAGCCTTCTCGGAAGAGATCGTCGGTGATAATAATGTCTCGAGCGTCAAGCCATTGCGCCTGCAGCCCAATATGGTTGAGATAATTGTGTAAGACGATAGAGGAAGAAAGTTCTCCAATGGGCACGATTTGATCATAGGTGTAATCATAGTTGTCGTGCGGCTCCTCTTCTAGTACCCAATCGACTTCTACGAAGGCATCGTTGAGTGTGATAAAAGCCTCGTGCTTTTGATCTTGAAGTAAATCCAATAATATTTGAAAATGCTTTTGCTTGATATTTTCCCAAAGCTGGAGCGATGATCCGTCTTGCTTGTAGTGTGCTGCTACGACTTGCTCCAGATCATTTGTAGTCTTACCCATAGCAGAGACTACAACAAAAAGGGATTCCTTTTTGTGATTATCTAAAATATTAACGGCATTTTTGATAGCTTCTGCATCTTTTAAGGAAGCTCCGCCGAATTTGAATACTTTTTTGGCTGTACTCATTTAATGTGAGATGATATAAGCGAAGCCTTTTACAGCTTCGTGAATTAGAAAAATAAATGCAAAGATAAGTGCTTAGGTAATGCGTTCTTTAATTAAACCGAATATTTATCTATTTTCAAGGGAATAGTAAAATCGTTAAAATGTTTTCTAAAATACCTTTTCGTTTCTTACAACTTACCGCTTTTGTCGTCTTAGCCTTTTTGCTAGGTGCTTTTACTGTCCATATCTATCAAGAAGAAATCACCAACCCGGATGTAAAAAGTGCTGCCAAGATTATGGATTTAGAGATGACAGACCAAGAGATAGAATTATTGCTCCCTGGTTTGGAGTCTGCCAAAAAAACCTACGCTGGTATGCGGGAGCATACATTGGAGAATGGTGTGTCACCAGCTGTATATTTTAATCCTTTACCTGCGGGCTATGCTTTGCCAATGGAGCAATTTCCCCTGCGTTTTGGCGAGTATGGAGGTATGCAAAGACCGGATAATGATGCGGATCTAGCTTGGCTCACGCTTGGGCAATTGGCTGAACTAATTAGAACCAAGCAGTTGACTTCTACCGAGCTTACGCAATTTTGCCTGGAGCGCTTAAAGAAATACAATCCTCAATTGGAATGCGTAGTGACCCTAACCGAAGAGAAGGCCTTAGCTCAAGCAAAACGGGCAGACCAATTGCTTGCGCAAGGCATTTATCTAGGCCCGCTACATGGTATACCCTATGGCGCAAAGGATTTATTGGCAGCCAAAGATTATAAAACGACCTGGGGAGCCATGCCCTACAAAGAACAGATGATCGACTCGGATGCTACAGTAGTGCAGCGACTGGAAGAAGCCGGAGCCGTACTAGTGGCTAAACTAACTTTAGGAGCCTTGGCTTGGGGTGACGTCTGGTTTGGTGGAAAAACCAAAAACCCTTGGGATACCAGCCGGGGATCGAGTGGTTCCTCCGCAGGATCGGCTTCTGCAGTGGCTGCGGGCTTAGTGCCCTTTGCGATCGGTACCGAAACGCTGGGTTCGATTGTTTCGCCTTCAACGGTTTGTGGTACAACGGGATTGCGGCCGACTTATGGTCGGGTGAGCCGCTATGGCGCTATGGCGCTTTCTTGGACAATGGATAAGATAGGCCCCATTACGCGCTCTGTAGATGATGCCGCGATGGTCTTTGATGCCATTTATGGATCAGATGGAAAAGACTTGCATGTGATAGATGCTCCTTTCAATTATGATGCTAGCCAAGACCCTAAAAAGATAAAAGTAGGCTACCTGAAATCTTCATTTGAGGGCTCTTATAACTTTAAAAAACAAGACAGCCTGGCTTTACTAGAAATGCAGGCACTTGGCTTTGAATTGGTGCCGATCACGCTACCAGAAAGTCCAAACTTGCGAATTATCTTAAGTGCAGAATCCGCCGCCGCTTTTGATGAATTAACTAGAAGTGGAGCCGATGATGAAATGGTGAGACAAATCAGGAATGCCTGGCCCAATACCTTTCGGGAGGCTCGATTTATTCCTGCCGTTGAATATATCCAAGCCAACCGGCACCGTACCGCCTTGATTGAGGCAATGGACAAAGTTTTCGAAAAGGTCGATGTCTATCTCAATCCCTCTTGGAATAGCCCAAGTCTGGGGATTACCAATTACACTGGACATCCCTGCGTAGTGCTGCCTAATGGTTTTCGGGATGGCCGCCCAACGAGTATCACCTTTACGGGGAAACTTTTTGAGGAAGGTAAAGTGTTGCGAGTAGCTAAGGCTTATCAGGATGCAACAGCACACCATTTGGCGCATCCAGATTTATAATCAATAAAATGATTTACGCATGAAATGAGCATGATCTTACCTGCCTGCCGTATTTAGGTACTAAGGCAGGTAGGAGTGAGGCGGTTGCATTTTTTAAAATTTCGTAATTACTTCACTTTCAAATAATTACTAAATTTTTAAACCAATGAAAGGTCGCTATATAGTTTTTCTTTTTGTCTTCTTTCCTGCGTTTTTATTCGGGCAAAGGTCGCCCAATATTCTCTGGATCACCATCGAGGATACTTCACCGCAGTTCATTGGCTGCTACGGCAATGAGGATGCGCGCACGCCCGTGATAGATCAATTAGCCGCTGAAGGTGTACGCTTCACCAATGCCTTTTCGACTGGTACTGTTTGTTCGCCCAGCCGCAGTACCATCATCACAGGAGCGCGTACCTTTGCAATGGGTACTGGCAATCACCGCAGTAGCTTTCCTATTCCAGATTTTATTAAGGGCTTTCCCTATTATATGCAGCAGGAGGGCTACTACGTCACCAATAATAGCAAGACAGACTACAATGTCGCTGAGGCTAAAACCTTTATCGAGGAAGCATGGCATGAAAGCTCCAATAAAGCGGGATGGTGGAACCGCAAAGCAGGGCAGCCTTTCTTTTCGGTTTTTAATTTTGCAGAATCGCACCAATCACGGACGATGACGCATGCCTACGATTGGTACTTGGAGCAGGTGCTAGAGCAGATTCCTGAGGAAGATAGAATCGAGGAAGATGCCTTTGTAATGCCGCCATTTTATAAGGATACACCAGCTATGCGCAAGCAATTTGCTCGAGTGTATAATTCCATTACGTTGACCGATAATCGGATAGGAGCACTTCTAGATCGCTTAGAAAAAGATAAGCTGAGAGACAGTACCATCATTTTCTTTTATGCAGATCATGGAGAAGGTATGCCTAGAGGCAAAACCAATGGGATCAATTATGGCTACCGAGTACCTTTTATTATCTGGTTCCCTGAAATGTATAAGCATCTTTCTCCTTGGGGTACGGCAGGTGTGGTTAGCAAGGAATTGATCACTTTTGAAGATCTCGCGCCAACGCTCATTCAGCTGGCTGGTGCAACTATTCCTGAGCATTTAGAAGGGCGTGTATTAATGGGAGACCAAAGATCAGCGCCCCTTGATCACCTTGTGCTCTCCTCTGATCGGGCCGATAACGGGATAGATATGGTACGAACCATTACAGATGGTAGGTATGTTTATTCTCGCAACTTTATGCCTTTTATCCCGCAGATGCGCTATATCCGATATATGGAAATTTCGGATATCCTCAATGTCATGCGTGCTGACCGAGCTGCTGGACAATTAAATGATTTGCAAACAAGTATTTTCGAAGCACGTCCTAGTGAATACCTTTTCGATATTGAAACAGATCAGTGGGAGACTAAGAACCTGGTCGGTGATCCTCAGCATCAAACAGTGCTCCAACGGATGCGCAAGCAATTAGACCGTTCGGTCTTGAAACGCAGAGATGTTCATTTTTTACCAGAATACGAGCTTGCACAGCTTGCCAGAGTAGAAACCCCCTACCTTTATCGACTAGATAAACGGCAATACCCTTTAGGAAAAATTTACAAAGCGGCTCAACTTTCGGGCGAAAAGGATCAAAAGGCCCTTAAACGACAAATAAAGCTGTTGAAAAGTACCAATAAAATCCTTCGGTATTGGGCTATAACGGGTTTGCGTAGCCAAAGTAAAGAAGACTTGATACCACACCAAAAGGATTTACAAATAGCTCTAGGAGATACCTACCCACCTGTAGTTATTTTGGCGGCAAGTATACTGTATCAGCATTTTGGTTGCAGTGAAGCTGCAACTACACTCCAACAGTATTGCGAGCAGGAGCATCTGGAATTAGCTTTAATGGCCATCAATGAGCTATTATATGTAGATGATAAGTCGCCCTTTGTTGAAACCATCCAGCAAGTTTATGAACAGCCGGATCGCAATTACAATGTCAAGGCGGCTTGTCTAGACTTTCTGGGCATACTAGAACTCGTGCCGAATGATTTTGAACATCGCAATTAAATGCCAAACATCTTGAAAGCACTGCTATCTTCTACAATTATATTGCTGCTCTTTTGTTGTACCACAGAAGCTCAGCAAAGAAGTGATTACCTTATCGACTTGAAGGAACAACTATTGCTCCAATGGCCTGACAATAAAAGGGTGAATAGGGTATTTCACGGACATAGCGTGCCTGCTGGGTACTTTAAAACACCAAAAATCAATACGCTGGCTGCTTATCCCGATTTGTGCTTGAAAAGATATTGGAAAAGCCGACCAGATAATAGCATTCATTGTTCTAGCCATCGCTTAAAAGGAGAGACCTTGAGGCGGCTCACAATTACGGGTTCAGAGAAGGGAATGCTCAAGTTTAATACAATTTTACGATTGAAATAAGCCTCGAAAGATCGAATCACATTTCGGTTGATCAACATTTGGCGATTGATCCTAAAGAATTGCTGGGGATCACATACGGATTCTATATACTCCATCTTTTTGAATAATGGATAGCGGTTATTGGTTAAGGTGTATAGATAAACGGACTCATTTTCTACGCTAAAAAGGGCGACCTCCTCTACCTTTTTGACCAATGACTTTTCTCGATATTGGGTTACGAAGCTTTGTTGGTACCGAGGACTTGGTGTTGGAGAAAATGCTATTGGAGCAATGACTTTAGATTGCAGAGATTGCTGCAACTTTTTAAACCTTTGCAGAGCCTGATGAATTTCTTCTTCTTTGAAAGGCTTCAGAATATAATCGATGCCATTGTTCTTAATAGCTGCTAGGGTGTATTCATCGTAGGCGGTACAAAAAACAACGGGTACTTCTACATCTACGTGTTTAAAGATTTCAAAACTAGGTCCATCAGCTAATTGAATATCGAAGAATAAGAGGTGCAAATTTTTCTGATATTTTCCTAAGTAGTGGACGGCATCCATCACCGATTCTAATCGCTCAATGACAATGAAATCCTCATCTTGTTCGATGATTTCTTTTAGCAAAACAGCCGTATGCAATTCGTCTTCTACAATTAAAATATTCATTGTGGCAGTAATTTTAATTGTACCGTAAAAAAATCTGGCTTGGATTCAATAAGTATCCCATTTTCAATTTTCATTAAGGCGTAACGCTTGCGGAGAAGTTCTAAACCAAAGCCAGAATTCTCCTCTGGAATGATTTTGGCTTGGACATTATTAGTCACAGCAAGGTAGTCTCCAGCCATACTCTGCACTTTTATATGAAGTGGATGCTTGGTGGTCATACTGTTGTGCTTAAAGCAATTTTCAGCAATTACCTGAAGAGCCAGGGTTGGTACGTGTTTAGATAAATCCTGATCGCTAATGTCCATCGTTACTTTTATCGCTTTTTCATTCCGATTTTTCATTAAAAATAGGAAGGACTCTAGTACTGCTAATTCCTCTGAAAGTGGGATGGTTGAATTCTCATTATTTCGGAGGGTTTGCCGGAAAAAATCTGAAAGATTAATGATGAAGGTTTCAGCATTCTCATGTCCTTGCCGAACCATCGAGCGTAAGGTGTTGAGTGAATTGAATAGAAAATGTGGATCGACTTTAGCTTGTAGGGCCTTGAGTTGGACTCTATAATTTTCGGTTTGGATCTGCTCCTTTTCTAAGAGTAATTGGGTTATGTTTTGTTGGGCTTTTAAAGCATATTGGATAGCGAGAAAAACAATGCTTACTAATAAAAACCGTAGGGGGTAGGGCCAATTTATGGGACTTATCTCATCTGTAGCAGAAGAGTAAACCATACCTCCCAGAATAGATGCGAATAGGACAACCAAAATCCAGAAAATGGGGCTTTTAATAGCTGCTTCGGGCTTCCATAGATACCATAGAATATGCCAAAGCAGATACAGCAGGAGGGAAGCCACCAGCCATCCCAAATAAAAACCAAGTTGACCAATCGTTTCTAGCTCGAGCTTCGTGTAGAAACTTAAACCTGGTAAAATAATAGCCAGGATGATTGGGAGAATATGACTGATTTTTACTTTCAAGGCGGAGGCTTCAAATGGTGGACTAATTTATTCTACTCGTTTCCAGACTTTACTTCCTTTGATTAGGCCCAGTTTACCAGTAACCTTAAGCTCATTTTGGCTTAGTAATTTCAACTCTCCTTTTAATTTTTTCTTGGCTTTTGGTTGATAAATGGTCCCACAGCAAAACTCCGTTTCACTTTTCTTCTCGAATTGCCGGAAAAGGACAATTTTATCACCATGTTCCTGGATTTTGGCATTCTCTTCTGCATTTGCTGCTGCTATGAGTTGGCCATAAAAAAGGCCATCCTCTTCATAAATGAGAATGGTATTCCCTTTGTCAGGGTCTTGCCATTTCCCTTCTATGCTAGACTGAGCCTGCAAGCTAGCAGTCAGGAGCAAGCATAGGCCACATAAGCATTGAATGATTAACTTTTTGTTGTTCATGTTTTAATTTTAACTGTTGGAATAGGATTAAATCTACTTTCCTACAAAATAGGCAATTGAGTAAATAAGTTGGCAACTACTCCAAGTGAATTGAACAAAAATGGCGCTCAACTGAACATTTAGCATCCCTATTGCGGCTAGGACTTTTTGTGTTGTGCCTTATACCTTCCCGGAGTCATGCCCGTATGTTTTTTAAAGGCACGATAAAAGGTTGCCCTTGATTTAAAGCCCGACTCCTGCGCTAGGGAGAATAAGGTAAAAGATTGATCCATACCTTGATCCAATTTTTTTAAAAATGATTCTACTCGAAGTCTATTGATAAAATCTGGGAAGGATTGTTCGCCTCCCTTTTGAACGGCTTTTGAAATTAAATATTCTGGAACACTCAGTTGGTTGATTAATGCAGCCTGGTTCAAATCGGGGTTGAGGTATAGGCCCTGGCCTACGATAGTAGCTTGCAATTGTTGAAAAGTCTCTAAAAGATGATCCTCGCTGAGGTTCGAATTTTTCTTGGGTAAAGCAGTGATTCGTTTGGGATTGATAATGACTTTGTATCCAATCAATAAATAAAAGGCGAGTGCTAAAAGACAAATAGGAGAGAAGTACTTTCGGCACAAAGGCTGTGGATATTGCAGCATTTCGATCAAAAAGAACAATAACCAAAGGCTCAACAGACCGCACATGCCGTAGAAAATGAGCTGATACATTTTGCCCTTGGCATCAGGCAGCTGAGCATGCTGATATACCCTGATGGATCTCAGAAGATAGAACGCACTAAAGACCAAAAGTAGGCCATTATAGCCCAAGGAAAAATTAGCTTGATAGAAAAAGGCGATTCGATCAAGAGGCGGAGAGCTAGCCACGTAAACCCAAACGCTAATCACAAGAAATAGATCTAATATACCAGGAAGTAGGTGTAGCCAATGGCTTGCTTTCCATTTCCAATTTTTTAGAAAAATGCTACGCACTAAAAACAAAAATAGCGGCCCAATAAAGAAATTCACTGGGACATGACTCAGGTTTACCCATTCTACAACACGCCTGATACGAGGTAGAATACCAAAAGAAACAAATGATAAGGCGATTAGAAAAATAAGTAAGCCTAATAAAATGGGCGGTCTCCTATCTTGAATAGGTAGCTGCGGAAGGGCAAACATTAAGATAGCTGCATTCAAAAGACCCGCAAAAAGAAGGGTTTGAAAAATGTAAAATGTCATCGAGTGATTGTCTTTAGTAAAAAAGTTTTGTCTCATTCTATTGGATTGAGACAAGCCAAACTGCTGGATTAAAGAAGCTGCGGCTCCTTAGCTATATCTTTATGGAAACATAATACAAGTTCAATTAAACTAAATTAATCAGCATATGAAATTATTATCTATTTGCCTACTTTTTTTATCGACAGCTGGCTTTTACCCCAGTCCTGGACCCATTGAAAAGGGCGAAAAAATTATTGAACGGAGCATACAAAAGTACGATCCACAGGCGAAATTCTCTAAGCTTCGCTACCAGGCACATATCCAAGAACCACGACCTCAATCGACGGACCGCTACTCGAAAGTCACCCTGAACTATGAAACAGGCTACTTTAAATTGGACCGGAATCGAGGAGAAAAAATCGCCACTTATATTGTGGACTCCAATGGAGCGCCGAGCGTATTAATAGATGGCGAATCTTCTTTTCCGGAGGCATGGCGAGAAAAATACCGACTTGCTCCTCAATCTCCACTTGGGTATAAACGATTTTATTTCATCCAATTTGGTCTGCCGATGACGCTGGATGACGATTTTATAGAGCGCATAACGCAGGTGTCAAAAACACGCTTTAATGGGCAAGTGGCTTATGCTATAGATATAGTGCTCAGGGAACCTATGTTTACCAAAAATTGGTGCCTTTATATTGCTAAAAAAGATGATGCCTTTTTGGGTATGGATATGTATAAAATGGAAAACGGAGAAAAGGTAGGAGAGCGTTTGGTTTATGATGGAACCTTTGAGGTTGATGATGTACTTCTACCACGGATGAAGCATTGGTATGATATAAGCTCTGAAGCATATTTAGGGTCTGATATATTGGTGAAAACCGAGGAATAGTCTGTATAGGGTAGAGTCGCTACTGATTGGCTATCCTTGGTGAGGTTTTATCGAATTATTGACGCCTACTGCTGATTTAGCTTGTGGAATTTCGTATTATAGTGGCAAAATAATCGATGAACTATACAGGTATGGATTTAGCAATCGGAATAGATATCGGAGGTACTAAGACTAAGATTGGATTAGTAAATGTAGAAGGCAAGGTACTTTCTCATACTTTTTTTCGGACCAGGAAGTATCCTGATATTGATGATTACCTAGATCAAATCGTGACCACTGTTGGAGTTTTGCAAGCCCAAGTTGCGGAAGATACCCACTTGATTGGTTGTGGGATTGGAGCTCCCAATGCCTCCAATAGAGATGGTACGATTGTTCATGCCGCGAATCTTGCCTGGAAAGGAGTGGTTCCTATTCTCGCTAAACTTAAGGAACGAATGCCCATTCCGATGAAAATCACGAATGATGCTAATGCAGCAGCTCTAGGGGAGATGATTTTTGGTGCAGCTAAGGGGCTCCAAGATTTTATTGCGATCACCTTGGGTACAGGATTCGGTGCAGGTATTGTGGCCAATGGCCAACTCATCACGGGCTTTGATGGTTTTGCAGGAGAGTTGGGCCATGTGGATATGACCCTAGGTGATGGTCGCCTTACGGGTTTGGGGGTCCGAGGTGGTTTGGAAGCTTATGTGTCGGCAACTGGTCTGAAGCGTACCATTATGTATATGCAAAGCATGTACATGGATGAGAGCCGTTTCCGCACTATTGCCTATAATGATTTACACGGTGAGGAGATCACACAAGCCGCAGCAGAAGGAGATCCGATCGCACTTAAAGCCTTTGATTTTACTGCTCAGATTTTAGGCAAAGCGATGGCTAATTTTACGGCTTTCTCCCAACCAGAAGCCTTCATTTTAATGGGCGGTTTGGTCAATTCTGGAAAGTGGATATTAGAGCCCTTACACCAATATTTTGAAGAAAATCTCCTACAAGTCTACAAAGGTAAGGTCAAGATTATTTTATCGGGTCTACCGGGTAAAACGGCAGCTATATCAGGTGCCGCTGCCTTGATTTGGGCAGACCATACAGATGCTTATTGATGGAGGAGGTATAAGTTCTTGGTTTGATGGAAAAGCAAGTGGTCTGGATTAGGATTTTCAGGATTTATGGATGGTAGGAATCAAATGGATTAGATTTTTATTGATATTTTACTAGGATGAAAGACAAATCCTTAACTCACAGTATTATTGGTTGCGCTATGAAAGTACACAGCACTCTAGGTAATGGTTTTCAGGAGCTTATCTACCAAAGGGCTCTGGCTATTGAGATGCAAGAGCAAGGTTTATCTTTTCTAAGAGAAATGGAGATGGAAATTTTTTACCGAGATACTCAAATTGGGACCAGGAGAGTAGACTTCTTTGTTGAAGATAAAATTATGGTAGAACTAAAAGCGATCATCAAGTTAGAAGATGTCCACTTGGCACAGGCTATGAATTATTGTCAAGCCTACAACTTACCTATTGGTCTACTAATTAATTTTGGTTCGCGAAGTCTGGAATTCAAAAGAGTGTACAATCTAAACCATCCAGATAACAAGAAATAACTCCTAAAATCTATGAATCCCACGAATCCCAATTCAGACATATAGGTAAGAGAATAACCGAAAACACCATAGAAGGACTCACCATTAAACTCCTGAAGATCTAGCTTATCAATCCACAAGTTTCCGCGACTGTACTGACAATGCTCCACCATTTTCTGCATATCAGCGCTACTGATGAAATCTGTAAGTTTTGAAAATCAAGGCTTGATCTACAACAACAAATCCCGAAAAACGCCGTAGGCGATAATTCGGGATTTCGTCAGTAGGGTGAAAGACGGGATTTGAACCCGCGGCCTCTGGAACCACAATCCAGCGCTCTAACCAACTGAGCTACAATCACCATGATTTTTTAGCGCTGCAAATATAATGCAATGACTAGGACAAAGGCAAATTTTCTAATAAAAAAATCACCTTTCTTAGTGCAGCATCTCTCCTCTTTCATTCTACTCAACCAGGGATAAGAAAATTTAGTTCCGCTGCCGTTTTCGCCTGCGCTTATCTCGGCGGTTTTGTCGTAGGGTTTTATTATCTGGTTCCCAACTCAACTGAGAACGTTTAGAGAATACATAGCGAGCACTCAGACCCGATTGAAGGAATACAGCACTTTGGCCACCTGATAGATTGATGCCCGGCTTTAAATCATAGGAGAAGTTGATGCCTGCAACCGTGAATTCGATACCACCAATCAGGTCGATACCAAAGGGATCTTTCAAGCTACTGCCCTCCAGGTCCTTTGAGAGCCAGCCTTTGTGGAGACCACCACCATAAAATAGATTAAAGCGTTTTCCGATCATCTTCTGGTGGTATGCCCCCAGTAGCGTGATCATGGTCTCATCTCTGAATAGACTGGATTGTAGAATGAATTCAGCGGTGATATTGTCATAAGCTCTCTGCTTGACCGTAAGCCCCCAATCTGTGCCGAGGCGAATTCCTGCAGTAGTATTATAAGATTGAGCATTGCTATAGGTAGAGCATGCTAGAAGGGTGACGATGAGAAGGATTCGATTCATGCAATTCGGTTACTTGTTTGGAAGTTGGTTTGCTGGGTAAACGCTAGGCTGGTAGGACTCTATTTTAAAGCACCTAGGATTTTTGATTTCTTTAACGGAAAATAAAAAAGGTGAACAGTCACAACCGCTCACCTTTTTAAGCTTAAAGCTTTTAAACCCTATTCTTCAATTGCAGTGACTTCCTTTCCAAGGGCTAAAAAAGGCTCTGCGGGTAGAGCGCCCAATTGGGTTTTGGCAACACTACCATCTCCATTGAGGAAAAGTAGAGTAGGGTAGCCTCTTACTCGGTATTTACGAGCAAGACCAGGGCCTTCTCCTTTTTCCATATCCATTTTCACATTAATGAAATTTTCATTGAAATACTCGGCTACTTTGGCATCTGTAAAAGTATTTTTACTCATCCATTTACAAGGGCCGCACCAAACAGTGTAGGCATCTACAAAAACTAATTTTTCTTCGGCTTGAGCTTTCGCTAAAGCTTCTTCAAATGTACCTTTGAAGAACTCAATGTTGGTAGTCTCCGTCTGTGCAAAACTCATCACACTGATTAGAGAAAAGGCTAGAATACTGAATAACGTCTTCATCAATTTAGTATTTGTTGTATGCAAAATACGCTTTTGAGCGTAGCAAAAGTTTTATGCCAGCAACATTTAATGCTTTTTTAACCAAAAAAACCACGAAGCCAGAGACCTCGTGGTTTACGTTTTTTATCGTTTCGTCTTTTTTATTCCTGAGATTCTGGTCTCAAACCTCTAACCGTACGACCAGCTTGCCACATCTCACTATCTCTCAATTCTTTTAATTCTACTTCCAACTTCTCGCGATAATCAGGCTGACTATTCGAGTCGATAGAACGCTGGGCTTCTTCACCGCTTGCTACATTATCATAGAGGTCCTCAAAGACAGGTGCTACCGCGTCTCTGAATTTTTTCCACCAATCTAATGCGCCACGCTGAGCAGTAGTTGAGCAGTTGGCATACATCCAATCCATACCATTTTCTGCTACTAAGGGCATAAGGGACTGTGTCAGCTCTTCTACCGTTTCATTAAAGGCTTCTGAAGGACTGTGTCCGCGTTTGCGCAAGCAATCATACTGCGCAGCGAATATCCCTTGGATCGCCCCCATAAGGGAACCTCTTTCTCCGGTAAGGTCACTATATACCTCACTTTGGAAATTGGTCTCAAACAAGTAGCCTGAACCAATACCGATACCTAGAGCGATGACTCTTTCGAATGCTCTGCCTGTTGCATCTTGGAAGATAGCATAGCTAGAGTTTAAACCTCTGCCTGCTAGGAACATACGACGTAAACTTGTACCTGATCCTTTTGGTGCTACTAAAATAACGTCGATATCATCTGGAGGAATAATACCTGTACGATCTTTATAGGTAATACCGAATCCGTGAGAGAAATAAAGCGCCTTTCCTGCTGTCAGATAAGGTTTAAGGGTCTCCCATACAGCTATTTGCGCAGCATCGGAAAGTAGGTATTGGACTGTTGTCGCTTTTTCAGCAGCTTCCTCGATAGAGAAAAGGGTCTCTCCAGGAACCCAGCCATCAGCTACCGCCTTGTCCCAACTCTTAGAAGGGCTTCTTTGTCCAATAATTACATTAAAACCATTATCTCTAAGGTTCATCGCTTGGCCTGGACCTTGCACGCCATAACCGATGATTGCAATTGTTTCGTCTTTTAGAATCTCACGTGCTTTTTCCAAAGGAAACTCATCCCTGGTCACAACGTTCTCCTCAGTACCACCAAAATTTAACTTTGCCATAAAAATAGTTTTCTGGATAATCGAAATGTTTTTTGAATCGGGGCGTAAATATAGGCCTTAGATAGAGCCTCCATAAAAGTACACTCCCGAATTAGCTTCAAATTTTCAGACTATTTACAATGCCAAAGCCTACTTTTTACCTATAAAAACCAAATAATGCCAAACTCCACCATAAGCTGCTTTTTCCTGATGGACAATTGGGGTGAATTCTTCTGTCAGTACAGGTGTGAGATGGGCATCCATTCGTACATGGTGATTCGACATATGCTTTTTAAACCACATATTCTTAGAGTCGTGAAAATCTGTCACAGCTATAAAGCCTCCTACCTTTAGATCTTTTTTGGCCTGCAGGATCAAATCCTTCCATTGTGGGTTGATCATCGTGAGGGAATAGGAAAATAATACGCCATCTACTTTCCCTTCAAAAAAGCCATGATTATCCTGATAGGGTGCTTCGATCACTTTTATACGATCTTGATAAGCACTCGTGTTTTTCCGAGACAAGGCCGCCATATCTGGAGATACCTCAATCCCGATTAATCGGAGATTGGGAAAGCGTTTGGCCATGTAAGCCAGGTTGTAACCTGTACCACAGCCTACTTCTACCACCGTGGAATTACTATCTTTGGGTAAAGGAAGGTCCTGGATAATTTGCCGTCTTCCAAATAGAAATGACCATCTGGTACTGTCATAAATTTTGGACTGCCAGCGGTAATATTGCTCCATGAATTTGGTCTGCTCCTCCGCAGATTGATGCCCAAATTTGTCTATAGTTGGTTTTTCTGAACTCATAAGGTTATTTGTTGAAATAGTGATATGGAGAAGTGATGATGTGTATAACTAGAGGCTCAAGGAAATATTTACTCCTAGATCACTCCAACACTCTAACTCCCAAACCCTCTTACTTAACAACGGCCATATATACACTCGCATAGGTGCCTACACGGTCCTCTTTGTGTGTCTTAGCTGTAATATCTTTTTCAAAATCTACAGCATCTAGGACAAATTGTGGGAAAAAATCTACTTCTTTAGCTGCTGAACGGAGCAAGATTTTGGTACCTGATTGACTATTCTTTAGTATTTGTTCCCATTCTTCCTCCAATGCTGGAATGTTATTGGCGGCTAACCAGTCTTGATGATCCAGTAGTACATAATGAGAGTAAGTACCAGGGTTCTCTTTTAAAAAGTTACTGATGGTCGTGGTATGGGTTCTTACACGCTCTGTATTATCCTTAATGGTTTGAAAGTTTTCTTCCTTTAAGTAGCTCGGGCAGCATTCTTTGGTATAGTTTCCGTAGATATAGAGCCTCCAGAAGTAGTTATCTGTAGTTGGTAGTTGGGTAAATACTTTGCCCAAACATTCTTTTACATAACCTAAGGCCCCTTGTTTATATTCGTCGATGAATAGTTCCTGCTGACTTCTTGGTACACCTAAAAGGCTCATCGTAAGGTGGCGATTGACAAACCAAGCAACCAGTTTGTTTCCAAGTTTTGGCTCAATTTCCTCATAAATCTTACTCTGCTCTGCCAAGTCTTGGGTTTCGAACATTTCGTGAATCGACCCGTATAGTTTTTTACGTGTTTTAAGGTATTTATTGGCCATCCAGGCAAAGGTGCCGGAAGTGCCATAGTGGTAAAAAGACTTTCTAAGTCCTTTTCCATTAAAAAAGTGCAGATTATTATCCCAGAATTTTTGGGCATAATCTGGTAAATAAGTCCTTAGTGCGTCGAAATAAACGGCGTCTGCTTTACTATCACTCCCCGTTCCAAATAGTTTGAAAAGGGTATCAAAATCAGTATTATAGAAAGTTGATAACTTTAAACGAAGTAATGCATTCTGTCTTGGATTGACATCTATACAGTTGATTTGAGCGGGTAAGTCGAGCAAATAATCTAAGGCATTACAGCCGGCGCTAGTGATCATGACTACATTGCTATCCTCTTGAAAATCCAGTAATTCTCGATCACATCTAGGGTCCTCCCAACAAGTATTGTATACTAAATTTTTGGTATGCACCTTGTTGAAAACCCAATCTCTCAGTTGATTCATCGGTCAAATTTAATTTTTTGGAATAGGTATTATTCAAAAAAGTGACGCAATTTAGCCCTATTTTTCCAATTGCTCTGCAAAATACCGATAAATTGCTGATTGAGCATTGATCGCTTCAGCACCTGCTGCTGCTTCGATATAGGGATTGTCTAATGATGAATTGATGCTTCGGAGTTTGGTATTGTCAGAGATCTGTATATCGATTACCTTTCGCAAGGTTTGGTAGACTTTTTGATTTAAAATAGGAATGACCACTTCGATCCTGCGGTCTAGGTTTCTGGTCATCCAGTCTGCGGAGGCGATATACATTTTTTCATTTCCCTTATTTCCAAAAATATAAACACGGGCATGCTCTAAAAATCGATCAACCAAGCTGAAGACCTTTATATTTTCACTTAGGCCCGCTACTCCTGGGACTAAACAGCAAATGCCTCGTACAATTAAGGTGATTTCTACACCTGCCTGACTCGCTTTATATAGGGATTTAATCATGCCTTGATCTTCTAGGCTATTCATTTTGAGCATCATATAAGCAGGTTTTCCTTTTTCTGCTTGTGCCATCTCTTTATCAATCAAGTCCTGAAAGCCCGTTCTGGAGCTAAACGGAGAAACGAAGAGTTTTTTAGTGTCAGGTATCAGAATTTTACGCTCTAAAATGCCAAATACTTGCTCGACATCCTTGTTTATTTCTTCGTGAGCCGTAAGCAAAGCATGATCGCAGTAAAGGCGAGCAGTTTTCTCGTTAAAATTGCCGGTGCCGAGATAGGAGAGGGCTTTGTGGGCGCTTTCTTTATTAAACTGAATAAGGAGTAATTTGGTATGCACCTTTATCGCAGGATAGCTATATAAAACGGTGGCACCAGCTACTTCCAATTCTTTTCCCCAAAAGATATTCGACGCCTCATCAAACCTTGCTTTGGCTTCAATGAAAGCGACTACTTTTTTCCCTTTTTCAAGTGCGATCAGTAAGGCATTAACTACAGCGGATTTTGAGGCGACTCTATATAAGGTTATTTTGATGGTTTCTACCTCAGGATGATCCGCTGCTTCTAGGATCAGCTGTGGAACATATTCGTATTTTTGATAGGGGAAGTTGAGCAATTGATCTTCCTCGTGAATACAGTCAATGAGACTAGTCGCTTGAGCAAGAACCGGATGCTCTAAAGGAGGTAGAGGAATATCTTTCAAATCTGGATTATTGGTGGGATCGGGTAATCCAAAGAAGTCACTAAAGTTGTGATAACGACCGCCAGGGAATAGATCATTTTTTTTGAGTTGAAAAATTTGCTTTAGTCGTGTGGTCAGTTCTATACTCATATTTGAGTCATAGAGTAGGCGAGTAGGTAGCCCCGTATCTCTATTCGCCAGATTGGATTTAATCTTTTCTAATAAATCTCCTGCAAACTCATCATCAATGTATAGCTCAGCATCTCGAGAGACTTTGATAGAATAAATATGCGCTATTTCTTCTTCAAAAAGCCCTTGCATATTGAGTCGGATAATATCGTCCAGGAAAATAATATAGTGCTGTCCATTTTCTTCGGGCAGGGCTAAAAACCGAGGTAGTATATCACTAGGGATATTAACCAAGCCCAAGTGCGCTGCATTGGCAAAAGAGGCTACCAGATAGAGGTTCCTGTTTTGTAAAAAGGGTGCATCCTGATCTTCTTTAAGGTATTGCCGGTCTAGTTTGGGCAGTACTTGTTCGATAAAGTAGGTCTTTAAATAGCTCCTATGATTGGTGCTGACTTGACTTGTTGTATGGATCAGGTTGATATGATGCTTGCGGAGTGCAGGGAGCAGGTCTTGTCGAAAGATTCTACCAAACTCCATTTGCTGTTGGTGGACAATCCGTTTGATATCATTGAGTTCTCTTTTGGGTTTGATATCGATCAATTGCTTTCGCTCGACCTTGTCCATCTGTTTGAAACGACGAAGCGCAGAGACCCTAACGCGATAGAATTCATCCAGGTTAGAGCTGTAAATAGCGAGGAATTTTATCCTTTCGTAGAGCGGCACATTTTCATCCATTGCTTCTTGTAGAACTCTATGGTTGAAAGCTAGCCAACTAGTATCTCTTTTATGAAACTGCAAATTATCCATGCCTTGTCAGGTTTTAAACATCCCAATAAAAGCAATAAGAAGCATCCTACCAAATGGAGCTAATCCAAGGTGGACTTAATTTACAAATACTTAATCTAAGGAATGGTGAGAGGTAGCTTTGTAAAACCGGTGTTAATTAGCTAAAGCCTCGTCAGAGGTGCTTTTAAAGAGTTCTTGACCAATAAATTTCAAAACGACATGCTTGATCAGCTCCCGGGTTTTGCGGAATTGAGATAAAATGATTTCTTCATCTGTTTCATTGGTTTCAGATGGATCAGGCATAGGGAAGTGCCGCCACTCCTTGTAGCTTAAGGTGTCCAAAAAAGCAGATTCGGGCGTATCGCATACGGTGATTAAATAATCAAATTCGATACCTGAGAAGGTCTTCATGGATTTGGAGGTATGCTCTGACAAATCAATATTGTCTTCTGCCATGACTTGTATTGCATAAGGATTGACGGTGGTCCCTTGCAAACCAGCACTGAACACAATGGCTCTTTTGTTGGCATAGAAGTTAAGGTAGCCTTCTGCCATCTGGCTTCTGACCGAATTTCCTGTACACAATATTAGAACTTGTACCATAATATTTAGTCCAATTCTTTTCGCAAATGTTGCTAAGTGCTTAACACTGAATTAACACAAAAGTAAAACAACTTTAGCCGAATTCTAAATAAAATGGACCAGATTTAGGAATAAATTAGAATCGTGGGCACATCACGCCTTTTTTACCAGGGCGATAGACCGTATCTCCATAGCTGAATCGAAAAGAAACGTGTAGCATACTTAAAAAGTAAAAATCATTAAAGTTGCCACCACGTCTATAGGTGAGGTCGGGATTCGTCTCTAGAGATAGGTTGGGAGCGCTAGCTATAGCAGCAGCTTCTCCTCGGTTTTCTAAGACATCACCGTAGCGAACAGAAGTCCCCGAAATATCATCGATGTAGTCTGTTCGTAATATTCTACCCATTAGCTCATAACCTACCGTAATATTATCATTAATGACAAATTTGATACCACCACCTACTGGGAAATTGACCCCAAAGCGAGAATATAGACCAGGGCGGCCATCTATGCCTTGTGCTTCTGTACCGAGTGGTTGTAATTCGTAGGTTTCTCCATTATAGGTACCCTTGGGATTAAACCGGAATGCACCCACGCCTACCGCTAGATAAGGTACGATTACCGTATTAGAACTGTAGTAACCAATACTAAAAGGAGAAATCTCAAAAATTCCACTTAATTCGTATACGTTCGTTTGAAAATTTAGACCTCGAGAACGATTGGAGGGTCGCTGATCTTCACCTTTCAATTGTAAAAAGGTCAATCCTGGCCTGAAAGCAATCCACTTTTGGAATTGGTACCTGAGGAATATGCCACCTGATAGTCCTAAATCATCCAAAGAGAAGCCAGCTGGATCAGGAGAAAGGTCTCCACTGTAAAGCGCCACACCTCCTATGACCCCAAAGTCTACATTGGTTTGCGCCTTAGCAAAAAGCCCATTGCCAAGCAAAAGGACAAGCAATAAAAGTTTTTTCATTGTTTAGTTTTTGAGATCAATCGATAAGGGTTTAGTAGCGATTTTGATTCCATTTCTCCATTGGATTTTTTATGGAATACTGGTTTAGGAGTATGTTTAAATTTTGTTTTTAGCCCGAAGGATAAATTTTTAAACATGCTCTAAGATGTGAAGGTGTGTTGTTAAATATTTAACGACAAATAAAAGTAAAAATTTTAATGCATTGTAAAACGTATATAGATTTTTTATAAAGCAATTTCCTACCTGATCACCTATATCTACACTTTGACAGAACTTTAGCACGATCCAGTCGATGAAAGATAGAGTGAATGTTGTTATTTGTTTACTTTTGCTCAAATTTTAATGCTTA
The DNA here is from genome assembly GCA_042095835.1 of Saprospiraceae bacterium. GTDB lineage: Bacteria > Bacteroidota > Bacteroidia > Chitinophagales > Saprospiraceae > DATFKA01. Next base: position 19,926 of record JBELML010000036.1, on the reverse strand, counting down.
AATATGGGAATGCGTAGAAAGGGTAGTGATGAACAGCAAGAGCCAAAACAAGCCATGACAATGGATAGGCTCAAAAAATCACTGACTTTATTTTCTTATCTCTTGCCTTACCGAGGAGCTTTTTTCGCAGGTATGTTTTTCCTTGCTGCGGGGAGTTTTTTGTTTTTAGGGATTATGGCTATTCCTGGGGAGGTTCTAAATATTGTCAGTGGAAAGCCACAATACAATATTAGCCTTAATAATGCTTTTCTGTTACTACTCGTTTTACTAGCTGGTCAAAGTTTGTTCTCCTACCTAAGAGTCCGAATTTTTACCTATGTCAGTGAGAAAAGTATGGCCGCATTAAGAAGAGATCTTTATCGGCACTTAATATCACTCGGGATACCTTTTCTTGAGCAGCGCAGAGTAGGGGAGTTGACTAGTAGGATTACCAATGATGTGACTCAGGTACAAGGTGTGATTTCGACTACACTCGCAGAATTCTTTAGACAAATCATTATACTCCTAGGTGGTATTGGGATCATCGTATTCACCATGCCAAGGTTAGCCTTGACGATGTTGGCTACCTTTCCTATTGTAGTCCTGATCGCGATGTATTTTGGGCGGCATATTAGAAAGCTCATGCGCCAAAGGCAAGATGAATTGGCACTAACCAATGTGGTCGTCGAAGAGACCATGCAAAATGTACAAACAGTAAAAGCTTATACGAATGAGTGGTTTGAGCTGCGTCGTTATGTAAAGCAACTAGATAATGTGGTCAAAGTCGCCCTCAAAGCAGCACATATGCGGGGCTTATTTATCTCCTTTATCATATTTGTCATGTTTGGGGCCCTTTTCTTTATTATGTGGCGAGCTGCCTTATTGGTGCAAGCGGGGACCATGCAGGAAGGTGATTTGGTCAACTTTGTGGTCTTTACTGGATTAATCGGCGCTTCAATTGCTAGCTTGGGAAATTTTTATGCAGCAATAGTAAGTGCAATTGGGGCTACAGAGCGTATCCAGGATATCCTTGACGAGGAGACCGAAGTAAATGCGCAGGAGGAGTACCAGCCTACGAGCTTAAGATTCGAGGGGCAGATACGCTACGATCAAGTCCAATTTTCCTATCCTACTCGCCGAGATGTTCCAGTTTTAAATGGGATATCTTTTGATGTACAACCTGGCGAAAGTGTAGCACTGGTCGGTAGTAGTGGAGCAGGGAAGTCCACTATTATCCAACTGCTACTACAATTTTATGATTTAGATGGAGGCAGTATTTTGGTAGATGGTCAAAATATTTCCAGCTATGATTTGGCAGACTATCGGAAAAATATCGCCATTGTACCACAAGAAGTACTACTTTTTGGAGGGACGATTAAGGAGAATATTATTTATGGTAGACCTGAAGCCACAGATGCAGAGGTCGTAGAGGCCGCAAAAAAAGCCAATGCTTGGCAGTTTATCCAATCTTTTCCAGAAGGATTAGAAACGATCGTAGGGGAGCGCGGTATTAAACTATCAGGCGGTCAACGCCAACGGATCGCAATAGCTAGAGCCATATTGAAAGATCCAGCCATCTTGTTATTGGATGAAGCGACCTCTTCCCTAGATGCGGAATCAGAGAAGTTGGTGCAAGAGGCTTTGAATAAATTAATGAAGGGTAGAACTTCCATTATCATTGCTCACCGTTTGGCAACGATCAGAGATGTGGACTGCATCTATGTGCTTGATGAAGGGAAAATCATTGAGAAGGGAACACATGATGAGCTTTCAAAAATAGAAGATGGTGCGTATAGCACTTTAGCCAAACTTCAATTTGATATACCCGAAACAGAAAAAGTGGCATGATAGAAACCTTCAAATATCCTTTGAGGGATTTGCACACCTTTGGAGTAGAAGCTTTTGCGGAGTCATTGATTCGGGTACAATCAGAAGAGGACTTGTCTCAGGCATTACCTAAGCTCCAATCAAAGCCTCTTCTCATCATAGGTGGAGGAAGTAACCTCCTGTTTACCCAAGATTACAAAGGTTTGATCCTCAAAAATGAAATCCTAGGTAAATCCATTGAATACCTCGATGAGGATACTGCACTTGTACAAGTGAAGGCCGGTGAAAATTGGCATGAACTTGTGATGTGGTGTGTTGACCAAGGCCTTGGAGGAATAGAAAACTTAGCACTAATTCCAGGGTCAGTTGGAGCAGCACCTATTCAAAATATTGGCGCCTATGGTGTCGAGTTGAAAGACTCTTTCCACTCTCTTGAAGCTATCTTCTTTAAAGACGGTATTAAGCGCACTTTCCTAAAAGAAGACTGTGATTTTGGCTATCGGGATAGTGTTTTTAAGCGTATGGAGCGTGGTCAATTTTTGATCACCAGTGTCACACTAAAATTAAGCCGGATCCACCATCAGCTGAATGTCGCTTATGGCGCCATCCAGCGTGTGTTGGAAGAAAATGCGGTCCATGATCCTACTATCAAAGATATTGCTGAAGCGGTGATTCATATTCGTCAATCCAAGCTTCCAGATCCTCGCCTAATAGGTAACGCCGGTTCTTTTTTTAAAAATCCAATCGTCACACAAGACCAGTTTTCGGAGATTTATTCCGCCTTCCCCCAAGTCCCGCATTATCCAGTTGATGAAAATGCTATCAAGCTTCCCGCAGGCTGGCTAATCGATCAGTGCGGCTGGAAAGGCAAACGAATCGGTGATGCAGGTTGCTACGAAAAACAGGCACTAGTTCTCGTCAACCACGGCAAAGCTACCGGAAAAGAAATCTGGAACCTAGCCCAACAAATTCAAGCATCCGTCCAAACCAAATTCAATATCTTACTTGAGCCGGAGGTAAATGTCATGTAGTTATATCTACCTACCCTAAAGCTTCGGTAGATGAATAATGATGTAGTGGGTGCACATCAACAGTTAAAACAAGCCACAAAGGCTCAAAGACGCTAATTAAGTTTACCCAATAATAAAAACGCCTCTCATTTTGACCTCCCAAAAACGAAGGACTCTCCCTAACACGATCAAACGCATCCCCACGTCTCCATGTCCCCACGTCTCCATGTCACCACGTCCCCAAGTCTCCACATCACCACGTCTAATTATTCTCCTTAGCATCCTTGCGGTCATAGCGTTTGACCCGATTACGGCCTTTTAAGGGTACGTACCGATAAGGTCTTGTTTGGAGATCATTGATCAAAGAATCGGCTTTAGCGCTCAGGTTACTAAATTCATTATAGAGCTCCGGGTCTTTGAAGAACTTGCCTAGACTTCCTTCGCCATTTTCAATACCAGCTACCATTTTATTTAGGCCAGAGAAGGTACCGTCTGCTTTGGCTACAGTAGCATTAAGTGCTTCCAGGGTAGAGGACAACTCATCTACAGTTGTTTTGAGGTCAATGACACTTAACTGCTCTGTGAAGGCTTCCGTGCTACTGATGATCTTATTGATTTTTTCATTATTATCAGAAAGATTACCTGTTAGTGCTTCTACATGATCCATTGTGCGGGTGATATCGCTAGAAGATTGTCCTAAGATGCGATTCAATTTGCCTGTGGCACCGTTGAGATTGCTCATGGTGCTTTCTAGATCTTTGAAGGTAGTTGCTAAGGCACCGTTAGCATCTGGATCCATTATTTTTTGATTCAGCGTATCGATCAATTGAGCGAATACAGTTTTGAAGTCTTCGAGGTAAAAAGAGAGCTCATCGCGGGAGATAGTTGATGCTAATACGCTTAAATTGGCCCCCTTAATGTAGTCTCCACTTTTGGCACAATCATCGCTAGAGCAAGGGGTTTTGTATCGAAGCTCCACTGCTTGTTGCCCCATGAAGGTCTCATTTAAAATAAATGCCTCAGTCGCTTTGGGGATTTTGATAGAAGGTTCTAGATCGATCTGCACCAATACATTCTGCTTATCTAATTGGTTTTTAACTTCGGCTACGCGACCAATTTGTACTCCGTTGATACGTACAGGTGTAGAAGTCTTTAAACCTCCTACAGATTGATACTCCACGAAGTAGGTGTTGCTTTGTTGGAATAGGCTGTTTCCTATGATAAAATTGAAGCCCCAATAGGATAGCAAAAGTGCTGCAATGGCCAATAAGGCTACTCTGATTTCTCTAGACATAGTTGTGATGCTTTATTCAAGATTCGCAAAAGTAGGCGAAATTCTGAATTATCTGAAATATAAATAGATAGACCGTATTCAGGTTTACTATTCATCAAATCCACCTTCTCAACGATTTGTAAGCTTAATTGGTTGAGTAGCATAGTGCTTATTTGACGGTTTCGAGCGCTTCTTTCATGCTAATCCGCTGGCCGTTCTTATAGGCTACTACAAAGGCATCTTCAAAGCCTTTTGTTCTTAAATCCTTTTTTGCAGCCTGCGCTTCTGACAGATTCGCTAAGTTGCGGGCCCGATATTTATATAAATCCCCTTCTTTAACCACCTCTACAGGGTAAGCCAAGTTGGTCCACTTTCCAGAAGCTGTATTCTGAGGTTTACTAGAGGCAGCTAATTGTACAAAAAATTGAACCCCTGTAGTAACAGACCCGCTAGAGGGTACAGCATTTTTAGGACGATAGACGTTAGAAAAGGTTGGTTTGGTTTTGGTGGTTTTTTCTGATGGCGGACTAGTATTACGCTGACTGCCGGTCTTAATGGGTACAGGTGACCGATCAAGACTAGGTGGCAGCGTGGCCTTTGTACCTCCCTTCTCTACCATCATATCTTGAGATTGAGGTAGACTAGCCACTTCAGTAGCGGGCCTCGAAAATTCTAGATACTCAGGAGATTCTACCTGTTGTTTGTAATCCGAAAAGGCTTTTAATAAAGCTTTTGCAATCTTCATTTGACCACCTTCTGTTTTTAGAAAGTTTTGCTCATTAAGATTACTCAAGAAGCCCGTTTCTACAAGTACACTTGGCATAGTCGTCTCTCTTAAAACTACAAACCCTGCTTGTTTTACTCCACGACTCCTCCTACCGGCTTGTATCTTCATTTGTTGCTCAGCCAATTCTGCAAAAAGGATACTTTGCTCTAAATGAGCACTTTGAAACATGGTCAACATGATATGGCCCTCAGGAGAGTTCGGGTCATAGTCGTAGTTCTTTTCATAGTCTTCTTCCAACAAGATAGAGGCGTTTTCTCTTTTGGCTACTTTCAAATTCTCCTCTGCTCTATGTAAACCTAAGACGAATGTTTCGGTACCACGAGTAGCTTTGGAGCCCGGCATATAATTGCAATGAATAGAAATAAATAGATCTGCTTGGTTACGATTAGCTAAAGCGGCCCTCTTATGTAAAGGAATGAAGACATCCTTTTCTCTGGTCATAATGACTTCAATGTCAGGATAGTTTTGTTCTAGGAGGTGGCGTAGACGCAGGCCTATATTGAGTGCAAGATGTTTCTCCTTGGAGTGAGACCCACTACAGCCCGGATCATGTCCTCCATGCCCCGGATCAATAACTACCGTTTTTATTCGGTAAGGGTTGCCTTCGTTTATGATATCTTTGATAACTTTGCCCGCGTCTTGAACAGAACCTAAAGTTATGTTAAAAGCGCCAAGCATAGATGGCAAAAAGAATATTAGGATCGTTTGGACTAAGATTAATTTGTATTTCATTGTATGAAAGTGGACCTGTTGAAGGAATTTAGTATCGTAAATCATTTGTACTCGAGGTATCCCAGGACCCAATCGGTGTACATCGCTTGTTACGATATACAAAGAAAAACAATAATCCCCTGGTTTACAAGCATTTTTGTCCTTCTTTTGTTTACATTCAGTCCTGTTTGTTCCGTTTTTGCGCAAACTTCTGATACCCTCAAAATTGAACCTGGCTCGCTGATTCAAAATAGAGATACCGGGCGTAAAGACAGCTTACCCCAAGCTCCCAATTACAAAGTCTCTAAGGATGCTATCCAGGATGAGGTGAAGAGAAACGCTGCCGATTCTTCTGAAGTAGATAATCTCACCAAAAAATATTACCTCTACGGGAATGCACAGGTGACCTATCAAGATATAGTACTCAATGCGGGTATTATCATTTTAGATTATGAAAATGATCTGATTACCGCCAAGCCCATTCCCGATTCTTCAGGGCGCCTGTCCAGCTTTCCAGATTTTGCAGATGGTGACCAAAAATTCACAGCTGATAGTATAAAGTATAATTATAAATCGGGTAAGGGAAAGGTCTATAATATGCGGACTAGCCAGGATGATATTCAAATCATCGGCACGGAGACGAAGTTTATCCGAGCCCAAGGACCCGATACGACCAAAAACGATATTGCCAATACCCGAAGTGCAGTTTTTACGACCTGTACACATCCACAACCTCACTTCGGTATTAGGAGTAATAAAGTCAAAATCATTCCGAATAAACTCGCAGTGGTAGGGCCTTCCAATCTAGAGCTTATGGGTATACCTACACCTATAGCTTTTCCATTTGGCTTTATTCCTTTAAAATCGGGCCGACGAACAGGGCTGATTTTTCCTAATGATTATGAATATTCGCCACAACTAGGATTTGGTCTGCGCGGGATAGGTTGGTTTTTTCCAGTAGGAGAGCACTTTAATCTAACCGTGACGAGTAATGTCTACCTCAAAGGAAGTTATGGCTTCAATGTGGCTTCTCAGTTTAATAAACGATACCGCCGCTCCGGGAATTTCGACCTTGGATTTGATTCGAGGAAAATAGAAAATACTTCTGACGGGACTTTCAATCGCTCCAACTCTTATAGTCTGAGAGCTTCTATCAGGCAAGATCGCAGGGCGCACCCTATCAGCAATTTGAGTGGTTCGATTAATTTCCAGACGAATGATTACCAAAGTAGAGTCTTCAACGATGCGGGCAATGTTTTGAACAGCCAATTGAGTTCCAACCTCAATTTTTCCATGAATTGGCCAGATAAACCTTATAGCTTATCAATGGGCCTGACGCATTCCCAAAATAATCAGACTCGGCAGGTGAACATCAGTTTGCCTAATCTGAGGTTTAATACCCAGTCTTTATATCCTTTCCGTAAGCCAGGAGGTAAATCTACTTGGTATGAGAATACCGTGATCAGATACACGGGTGAAGTGCGAAATCGCTTTACGGCTACAGATACGACCTTGTTTGAGCCGGAGACTTTTCGCAATGCTCAATTTGGAGTGAAGCAAACCGCCACACTGAGTAATTCCTTTAAATTTCTAAAAGCTTTCAATTTTAACCCAAGTGTGAACTATCAGGAAGTTTGGTACCTCAAATCTCTGGACCGGAACTTCGATCCGACCCAAGAAATCCAGGTAGACACCATCTTTAATGCAGATAGTACAGCTTTTACTCTAGATACGACCATCTTGAGCTACGGTGATGTGAACCTAGATACCCTGACTGGATTTTCTTCGTGGCGAACGATGAATATAAGTGCAGCCGTGAATACCCGAGTTTTCTTTACCTGGGAAAGCGGCAAAAATAAGGGTTTGGTCCGAGGGGTACGCTGGGAATTAAGACCAACTATATCATTAAACTATTCGCCCAACTATTTGGAAACAGATGCCTTTCAAACGATTCAGACGGATACTCGTTTTCCTGATGATTTTTCCACCTTCTCTCGTTTTCAGGGGAATATTTATGGTTCTCCGCCCCAACAAGAAGAACAGCTAGCGATTGCTTATAACCTCAACAATATCTTTCAGGCAAGGGTCTGGTCCAAGCGAGACTCTACTGTCAAGACCACTAAGCTGATTGATAATATCTTTATCAATGGACGTTATAATTTTGCGGCAGATACTTTAAAGTGGTCTCAAATTCAGGCGCGTACGACTGCTCGACTCTTCAAGGGGATTACTACACTTGGGATCAACGCGACATTTGATCCCTACAAAAAGAACAGCTCCGGACGACGCATCAACGAGTGGACGGGCTTTAATGGTATCCTACCATTTCGCTTTGATAATGCGACTTTACGTGCCAACTCCAACTTGACAGTCAGTAAAATCAGGGCTTTGTTTGAGGGCAAGGATGAAGAAGTGGTCACTAATGTGAGAGAAAGTAGACGAAATCGAACCGCCACGCAGGTCGCCCAGGAAGACGACTTTTTAAGTCTTTTTGAAAACTTCTCTGTCGCCCATAACTTGGCACTGCGCTGGACAACCGACAACGATAATAATACCACCCTCGATGTCACGACTCATGCCATCAATGCCCGCGGACGGATCAAACTTACCACCAACTGGTCGGCTCGTTTGGGTAACTTTGGTTACGACTTTGTACGTAAGGGATTGTCTTATCCTTCTATTGGTCTGGAACGCGATTTGCATTGCTGGCAATTTACCGCAGATGTAGCGCCTACTCGGGGTACCTTCCGTTTTTCTATCCGAGTCAAACCAGGAACCTTAGACTTTATCGAAGTACCTTACCAGCGGAATAATTACGATACGATTAATGCTTTTTAAAAGGTAGATCGGCTTATCCATGACAAAACTCCCAAGCGCGAAGCTCTGACCAAAAGTAATCTTTCTTGGCTAAGGCAAATCCAACATGACCACCCGTACGACTGACTTCAATACTTAAGTGGGGATGGTTTTTAGCTAAATGTTTTGGTGAACTCTTTTCATCGAGCATTGGATCATTTACGGCGTTGACGACTAAGGTAGGGATAGTGGTTCCCGCCATGAAATTTTTGGAGGAGGCTTCGTAATAAAATTCTTCGGCACTACTCAGGCCATTTAATGGAGCAGAATAGTTGGTGTCAAAAGTATACCAATCTTTGATCTCAAAAAGATTAGATACATCGAGACGGTCTGGAAATTGCGCCGCCTTGGCCGCAATTTTGGCTTTTAAGCTTTTAAAAAAATACCAGCTATAAAACTTATTCTGTGGTTTGCTGACTTCTTTGATGCAAGCTTGTAGATCACAAGGAGTAGAAAAGGCGATGCCATGCGAGATTTGACTAGGCACTTCTTTACCCTTGGTACCCAAGTACTTCAGCGTTATATTTCCACCCATACTGAAGCCGATCAAGACCACCCGTTTGTAGGATTTGCGGGCTAGCGCATGTTTGATGACTTCATTGATATCGTGTACGTCTCCGTGGTAGTAAAGTTTGAAATTACGGTTCATCTCACCACTACAGGATCGACAATTCCAGGCCAGTACGTCCCAGTGCTGCTCGTAGTAGAATTTGGCCATTCCACGTATGTAGTTGCGCTCAGAATTTCCTTCTAAGCCATGCGAAAGGATAACGAGTTCATTACTACCGGCATCCAACCAATCCAGATCCAGAAAATCACCGTCGTACAATTCTAAGCGCTCTCTTTCGAAGGGCGCTAAGTCGACTTTTCGGATGGAGGTAGGGACAATAGTTTGGAGGTGACCATTAAATTGGTACCAAGGTGCGCCAGGATAAGAAGATTGAGCAACAACGGGCATGACAAAAAGGAATTAAAAAATAAATGACTCTTGAGTCTATGGGAAATAGATAAAATGAAGAATAGTTTACATCTTTCTCCCTACTCTTTCTTTGCAGATAAGGTATGAAACTCAAACGAAGCCCTTCTAGGAGATAGGGTAGCATTATATCTACCCTCCGCAATAATATAATATTGCAAGTCCTCGTGGTGGGGAATTTTGGCGGTCCAGCCTACCTCTGCATTACCTGCATCCATCGCCACTTTTTTAAAGGCTCGCCCTTTAAGATTGCGGTAGCATAACCATACTTTTTGAGCTTGCTCTGCGACCACTTCAAATTGAACCTGGTCGTCTACTTTTTTATGATCAATGGAGGAAATGCTTGGTGCTTCCCGATTCAAAACGATGTGATTACCAAGATAATCATGGCGACCGTCTATCAGGTCAAATATACCGATGATGGGCGACTTACTGGCGACCTGGGTAGTGTTTAGGTTGGCCTCGAACATCTCGTCGGTATACAGCTTATTTTGATCGCCCTCTACTTCGGGGCGGAGATGACTATGTAGCTCCAATGCTTGCTTATAGATTAGGCTATCTTGGGTTTGATCTTCGTAAATCGTTTTGAGGTGAGCGAAATAGACTTTGCGGTACAACTCATTCCGAAGCAGATAAGTGACAAGTGGCCTTTTCTCATTATTCTCCTTAAAGTGCAGGAGCATACTCGTACGCTTTAATTGATCTTCGTTGTAAATTACATTATCATCTACCAAGCGAAACCCTCCAAAAGAAAGGTTCATATCCCAGATGATGGGGTGGAAGACTCCATCCTTATCTTGGTACAGGTAGTAATTATGACAAAAGGCACCCAAGTAACTGTCGAGGTTCACCACATAATTATTGAAGGCCAGCATCCATAGGGTTTGGTCAACGTCCAGTATTTCTTCGATTTGGCCAAGGTTCTCACCCAGCGTTTTAGTCAAGTGGACCAATTGGTACCATCCGGTATCAGATTGAAGTTCATAATACCCCATATAGCAAGTGGTGTCTTCTCCCAAATAGGTGAGCGAGGCACGGCTTCCCGCCGGGCAAGTCTCAGGAGCTTTAATCGTATAATTGGGATCGCATTTAAAGAATACGCCGTCGTGGTCTCCAAAGTTGTTATCTAAAAAGGTATTATCAACCGACTCTACTAAAGTGTATAACCCGATGTATTCCTCATTGATATAGACCTTCGCATAAGAGGCTCTTGATGCGGGCATATATTGTCTCGCAATATCATAAGCGAGCACTTCTCTGATAAAGCTAGGATCCCTAAAGCCATTGGCTAGTTTGAGTGTTTTTCCACCGCCAGGCAGGCGTTGTTTTTTATCAACATAATTGACCTTGATATTGAGTGGCAACTTATTGGTATTCGTTTTTCTGACCGCATGAAAGGAGCTATTGCCCTTATATCTAACGCCCACATTTTTATAGTCGGTACCATTGAGGGATAAATCGGCCAGTAGGCGTTCCTCACTGCCGTTTATTTTATTGTTTCCTAGTTGCTCTTGCCAATCACTCGCTTCGAAGCTGATCCGAATCTCATTGATGGTTTTGCTATCAAAAATACTTTGCCCATTAGCTTGTACTAGGCAAAGAACGCAGAACCACAATAACCCGAATGTATTCTTCATGGAGCTTTTTATTACGCTAAACTAACGGATTATAGCCTTATTTATTTAATTCAGCTAGAGAAATTTCTTGGTATTCGTTCATGTACCTGTTCGGTAAATAACCGAATGTTTTCGGATTTTCTACTCTGATGTAATATTGAATTTTTCCGCTTTCTCCTGCTGGACGGACCGTGATTCCGTAGATATTGTCACCAGCATCGCCATCATTGTGTTTCCCATTGTCTTCCATGGACATCTTTTGGAAGGGCCCATCTTCAGAGAATCGGTAGAAGATATCAACTCTATTGGTGAAATTAGAAACGGTAGCTTGGATCTGGTATTTCTGTACTCTTTTACTAGAGAATCGTTCTCTACGCGTGTAAGTGACATTGCTTATTTCTGATGGAATATAAATCAGCTCTGCATGTTTTTTAAGAAAACGAGCACGCTCATTCATAAAGGTAACGATGCCCGGAACTTTGGAGACTTTACCAATCACAGCCACTAGGCTTTTATCAAAATCTGCCGTTTCGTAATAACGGTTGGGATCATTGGTGAATGGAACCTCAATTTGTGCTTGTAGGGCTTTAGCTCTAGCTTCAAATTGTCCGCTCAGGATTTCCTCGTAGATCAAAGTTCTCAAATGAGAGCGGTATAGTTTTTGGTTTTTGGTATTGTTTAAGAGTCTGCTTACGAGTGGTTTAAGCTGGTTGTCGATGTGCAGAAATGGATCCAATTCTATGAGCTGCTCTACTGATAAATCTGATCCTCGGCCCAAATTTTTATAGGTACCTATGATAAAGTTGAGGTTCCAAATAATGGGGCTAAATTGACCATTGCTATCCTGATATAAAAAATAATTAGGCGCCTCTTTACCAAGATAGCTGGACAAATTGGCGAAGAGGTTATGAAAAGCTAAAAACCACAAGGTTTGATCGATATCGAGCAACTCTTCTAAATTATCTGTTCCTGCATTGATGGCGGCAACTACCTCCGCCAATGCTTGATAATTATCTCCCTTGACCAAGTCGAAATTGTTCTTGTAGCAATCGATGTCTTCTTCTACGCGCAAGTTTCCATTGGCATTATTAAGGCATTCTCCGCCCAATTGGGTGGCCCCAGCTGGATTGCTATAGAACAATTGGCCATCAGTAGCCGAAAAATTATCGGCAAGGAATTGATTGTCTATGGGTTCTATATTTACAAACAAGCCGTAGTAGTCATCATTAACTTGCACTTTGGCGAAATTAGCTTTTGGTGCGGGCATATACTTTCTAGCAATTTCTAAGCCTAAAACTTCTCTCACCATACTTGGATCTCTGAGAGAGAGAGAAAGCATTAAGCCTTTTGACCCCTGATAATTTTGCCCAGGATTCTTATAATCCAAGCGAATGAAAAGGCTATTCTTTTTTTGATCAGGTATAAAAACTCGATCTTTTTTAATGCGGACGCCGGCTCCCTCGAAGGGGCTACCATTGATATCTACAGTAGCCTCCAATAGCTCAGAGCCATTAAAACGTAGGGAATCCAGTAAGAAACGCCAGTTATCGGAGTCGAATTTTATTTTTATTTCTTGAATGCTATCTGTATTATAAAAGTCACTGGACTGCGTTTGGGCAGGAAGCCAGGTACAAATGACCAAGGAAAAAAGAATGAATAGAGTGGACTTTTGCTGTTCCATTTCTTTATAATCGATTTTATATCTTAAGACTATATATATGAATAGTTGAGCGCAATTATACTAAATTATCTCCAGAGTAAGATCGCGTTTTAGGGAATGGTAGTCTAATAAACAGAAATGCATAAAAGAATAAAACCCCCGAACAAAACCAAGCTTTAACACGCTCTTAAGTGACCTTTCAATTATTTAACGATTTTACAAGCTTTTTTAACGTAGTATTAGCAGTACATACCAGCTATCTACCCTTATCTTGGGGATATAATAATCCCAAGAACTTTTCGACTTATAGTCATTGCTTTAATCCTAGTTTTATCTTTATTCATATCGTTGATCCTTAGTGAACAGAGTGTCTTTTGTTGAAGAGACGCTCTTTTTTGTGTTTTCTACCGTATATGAGGTATTATCAACTATTAATGCAGTATTTGTTTTTACATGCCAATAGAAACCCCTACCTTTAAATAAGGACCTTCATGGATCAAAATGTAGGTTCTTCCCATTTACATATTTACTCATAATTTTTTTAAAAAAGTACTCATGAAGCACACTTTACACCTGATAAAAGGATTTAAACTATTCAGTCTGTCCTTTTTGTTGCTCCCCTTTTTGTTACTAAACCCAAGTAAAAAGAAACAAGAATCTACCAATACACTCCAACTCAAAGAATGGACCAGTATTGATTCCGAAATGTATAATGATTCTGATCCCTACTCTGCTGATGCATCAAGTGCAGCCTTTTGTAGCATCAATCTAAATTGTCCCACAGGAGCTGTTGTCTACTTAGATGCTTCTGGAAATGTGAATAACGGTAATTTGCAAATCATTATGGAAGATTCGATTGATATGCAGGCAGGTACTATGCGCTGTCCGAATGATACGCTAGTTTTAAACCCAGCTGCTTTGGATTGCTCAAATACAACTGCTCCAGCAATTGTTGATGCAGTTCTCTTAATCAAAGGAACTGTTGATAGTAGCATGAGATGTAATATCATGGTTACAGTATCAGATACAACATCTCCAACTGCGGTATGTCAAAACCTCACCTTGCAACTTGATGCAGCGGGTTCGGTTACTCTTGCAGCCTCACAGGTAGATAACAAATCCTCTGATAACTGTGGTATTGATAGTGTGAGTGTAGATATAAAAGACTTTGATTGTAACAGTGTAGCTGGAGCTACTACCGTGACACTTACTGCTACCGACGATAATAGTAATACGGCTACATGTACCGCTTCTATTACCATTCAGGATGGCACTGCTCCCACAGTAATGTGTATAACAGATACCACTCTTTATTTGGATGCTACTGGCCAAGCTTCTATCTTACCTGCTGATCTTAACGATGGTTCCTTTGATAATTGTGGGATCACAGCCTTTACAACTAACGATAGTAGTTTTGTTTGTGCAGATGAAGGTTCTAATACGGTGATATTGACAGCAACCGATAATAATAGCAATATGGCGACCTGTGCGGCTACAGTTACGGTATCTGATACGATTGCTCCGGTTGCGATTTGTCAAGATATCACGGTGTATTTAGATGCGGCTGGCGATGCGAGTATTACACCTAGCGATGTAAATAATGGATCGAATGACGCTTGTGGTACAGCTAGTTTAGCTCTTAATAATAGTAGCTTCACTTGTGCAAATGTAGGTTCGAATACGGTGACATTTACAGTAGCCGATGTTAATAGCAATACGGCAACCTGTACAGCTACAGTTACGGTATTTGATACGGTTTCTCCAATGGCAATTTGTCAAGACATTACTATACAATTAGATTCCTCGGGAATGGCAAGTATTGTTGCCTCAGATGTAGATGATGGGTCTGACGACGCTTGCGGAATAGATACGCTTATTATAGACACAGAGGATTTTGATTGTACAAATTTAGGAGGAGCTACTACCGTTACGCTTACAGCTACGGATAATAATGCGAACTCCGCAACTTGCACCGCTACCGTTACAGTGGCCGATACAATTAAGCCTCTTGCCCTTTGTGTCACAGATACCATCAAATTGGATGCTTCAGGTTATGCAGAAATCACCCCCGACAGCATCGACGCAGGCTCAATGGAGAATTGTGATATTGACGTTACTTTAATTAATGATGAAGAACTGCTCGAAGTTGACTGTGATGATGTAGGGGTAATTAAAGATGTGAAGCTATCAATTATTGATCTAAGTGGTAATGAAGGTTCTTGTATGGTTGATATCGTGATTTTGGCTTCAAATTTTTGCCCTATCCCAACTTTAGCAAATGATGATCCAAATATTGCTGACCCTTGTCAATGTAGTGCAATTGAAAACCATCTAGATGAAGAGGTGATTGTGACCGGATCTATTCCCGGAGCAATGTGGAGAATTACCTCAAATACTGGTTTACTCGATTCCACAACTGCAGGGCCTCCTTACAGTGAATTGGCTATAGATTCTATGTTGACGGAGGTACAAACCCCAACAGATACTTTTTATGTAATACAAGGGATACACGAAAGTGGAGTAGGTTATACGATTGAAGTATCGAGTCCATTTTATCCAGATACTGTGCTGACCATTACAAACACTTGTACAATACCAAGTGATGAGTTTGCGACGGTCGGAACTACTACAGGTGCTCCAATTAATGCGATGGTTGACTTTGATGCAGACCATGATATTTGTCAAAGAGATTCAGCGGTTTATGGTACTATGGTGCCAGCTACAGCTGATAGTTTGATTACCTGGACGCTTCCACAGGGTGGAGGAACAATTCTAAGTGCTGATAATGAACAATTTGTCAAAGTACAGTGGACTGCCACAGGAACCTATTTTGTGAAGTTTGAAATTGACAATCCTAGTCAGGCTTGTTTGGTTAGCGATTCTATTGAGGTAACCGTTGGTGAGATTCCTATTGTGGATATGATTGATACTACCTTATGCTCAAGAGAGCTTCTAGGTGTAGTATTTGCGGCCAATAATGTATTAGCCGATAGTTTTGCAGGCGTATTTATTGATGCTGGACCAAATTTGGTAGCAGATTCTGTGACCAACAGTTTTGGTTCAACTTCAAGTATGGCTTTGGCAATAGATGCTTGGATTAACCAATCAGGGGATGCTGAAGCTGTTACCTATCGTGTAGCACCTTATTTCGCAGGATGCCAAGGCGATTCCTTTGATGTTAGAGCCATCATTCTACCAGAACCAGTTTTAGCAGATTCAGTGACTACCTTCTGCTCAGATGATACACTTGGTATCGAATTGATTGCTAGCAACATCATTGCGGATAGCTTCTCTATAACTTTTATTGGTCAAACTGGTACAGCTACTCCTGGAGCGAATACACTCAGTGCTGATTTAGAAACTATTGATTCACTTGAATTTGCTGATGATATATGGACCAATGTATCGAGTGAGAATGACACCTTAGTATACGGCATTATTCCTTATACAGAGGGCTGTGCAGGAGATTCTGTGACTTATACCTTTATTATCCAGCCGGAGCCAGTGATGGCAGATTCAGTGACGATATTCTGTTCTGATGATACTTTGGGTATTGAATTAATCGCTAGTAATATTGTAGCAGATAGCTTCTCTATCAACTTTACCTCACAGAGTGGAAGTTCTACGGCAGGTGCAAATACGACAGCCGCTAGTGTGGAGACTACAGATTCTTTAGAGTTTGCAGATGATGTATGGACCAATGTATCAAGTGCGAATGACACCTTGGTGTATGGTATCATTCCATATACAGATGGCTGTCCAGGAGACTCTATAACTTATACTTACATCATTAAACCAGAGCCAGTTATTGCTGACATTGATACCACAGTATGTTCTGATGCTGAATTTGGTATTGTCATGACGGCAAGCAATGTGCTTGCAGACAGCTTCTCGATTGTCAATTTTATGGCTGATCCAGAGCTTACTGTAGGACCGGATGCTGTTATGGGCGATTTAGAGACGCCAGATAATGATGAACTAGAAAATGATAGTTGGACCAACCAAACGGCAATCGACAGACTAGTGACCATGGATGTGGTGCCTTATACCGATTTGTGTCCAGGTGATACTTTCTCTATAACGGTAACTATCAAACCAGAACCGGTCTTGAGTGATTCTACAGCGACATTCTGCTCAGATGATACCCTAAATATTGAGCTTGTAGATATCAATATGATTGCCGATAGCTTTGTGATTGATTTTGTTTCACAAAATGGCAATGCTACACCTCGCGATGCCAATACGACATCAGCAGATACCAATACAACGGATGCTTCAATTTTCGCCAATGATGTATGGGAAAATGTAAGTAGCGATAATGATACCTTAGTATATGGAATTATTGCCTACGCAGATGGCTGTCCAGGAGATTCGGTAACCTATACCTATATCATTAAGCCGGAGCCAGTCATTGCAGATATTGATACTACGCTATGCTCAGATATGCCATTTGGTATTGAGTTTATAGCTAGTAATATTATTGCAGATAGCTTCTCGATTGTCAACTTTATGGCTGATCCACAGCTTACGGCACGGGCCAATACTGTTACAGGAGATTTAGAAACGACAGATTCTACAGAGCTTGCAGATGATGCCTGGGAGAATGTAACCTTGGTTTCCAGAGATGTGACCATGGATATAGTACCTTATACAGATGGTTGCGCAGGCGATACATTTGCTGTTTCGGTGACTATCCTTCCAGAACCTGTATTGACAAATGTAGATACCGCAGTATGCTCCAACGAGCCCTTCGGCATTACCTTTGAGTTTGATCCTACAGCAGTTGCACCAGATAGTTTCTTCATTGTATCGATGGAAAGTGTACTAGGCGTATCAGAAAAGTTATGTGGTATAGCCGCAATGACGGGCACAACAGACTTCGATGCCTTATCTGATATGGTATGGGAAAATACAACAGCCTTAGTAGATACGATTCGATTAGAAGTTGTACCCTTTAGTCCAGACGATTGCCCAGGAGATACCTTGACCATAGATGTTTTGGTAGAATTCTGCCCAATTGTTTGTTCGAATGAGATTATCGTATCCTTAGATGATGATTGTCAATTTGGCCTACAAGTTAGACAAGTAGCTAGAGGAGAAGGCCTACCACAAGGGAACCGCAAAGGCTATTACGTGCGAGTAGACGATTCGAATCCACTCAATAGAGATACCGTAGATGGTGTAGGAAACTTCACAGTAGGTGTATTCAATCGTCAAGATGAATTGGTCTGCTGGGGAACAGTAACCGCTGAAGATAAAACAGCACCAAGCATCATCGCACCACCAAGTGATACGCTAGCCTGTTGGTTATTGGATGAGGTGGTGAATAATGCAGGTACCGTAGCGCCAGCCGGAGACGGAGCGGGGGGCAATGATGATGGAGGCGATACGCACCTAAATGATTTAGGCTACCCAACAGTAGGCGATAATTGTGGACCGATTAAATCGGTAACCTTCTCAGATATCGTTGAAAACGGCGGCTGTGATAGCAGCTTTACTGCACGCATTACGCGTCGTTTTACCGTAGAAGATAGCTATGGCAACACGGCTTCTGCAATACAAATCATAGTATTTGAAGCTGTACCCGTATCGAGTTTTGCCTTTGAGACAGATACAGATGCCAATGATGGAGATGGGACCTTTGTGTTCGAAGATGGACGCTGGACACTGATGGTACAAGATTGTAGTGCCGATTCAGGTACTCCACCTGCGAACCGCTATCCAGTTTATACAGATGAGTTTGGCAACAAAATCAGCTTAAACGAAGCAGGCTGTGGTCTTACCCCGAATACAAGTAGTCGCTTATTCGATGGTGTATGCGGAGATGGTTCCTTTAAAGAAGAAAGATCAATAGATGTATTTGATTGGTGTGCAGGGAATTCCAGTTCTGCCTTCAGCTATATCGTGAAAGTAGGGGATTTCGAAGCACCAGTATTTGACGATTGTGCGATGAATGATGCAGAGTTCGACCAATTGACCGGTCAAAACTTTGCAGACTATACCTTGTCCTTACCAGATGGACTTACCTCTGCCTTGAATGGAGTAGGAGCAGACAGAGCAGTAGTAGCTGCCGCTCCGAATATAGATAATGACGGTCCAGCGGTGTGCATCCAAACGGTCTCTACAGGTCCAATGGATTGTACAGCCAGTATCAATACAAGCCTAGCAAGCCTACGCGCGCTATTTGGTGATGATGTGGTGACGGACTGCGAAGATCCAAATATCACAGTAGAAGTGATCTCTTATGTAGATGAGCAGATTGGAGATATTCCAACGGGCAACAAAATCTGGGAGATTGGTGGTTACACCACCCAGGGTCAGATGCTAGTTGGTTTACCGATAGGATTCCATGCGCTGGTGATCACCGCAAGTGATGGCTGCTACAACTCCGCTATTGGTGTAGTCTTCTTTGATGTAGAAGATTTAACCAAACCAGTGATGAAGTGTGATGATGAACTCAGAATCACGCTAGTCGATGGAGATGCCAAGTTGGGGATCAATGGCTATGCGCAAGCGACTTACGAAGATGTAGACGAAGGCAGCTGGGATAACTGTGAGCTGGTCGACCTACAGGTCAGACGTCTAGTCGACAATACCAGTGGAGCAGCAGATGATTATGAGAAGAAATACGGAGCGGATTACCGCGAAGATTATATCGAAGAAACGGGATACTCCAAGTGGGATGACATTGTAGAATTCTTCTGTGCAGATATTGATGCACCAGTAGAAGTACAACTACGAGGAACCGATTCGAATGGTAACGTTAGTACTTGTTGGTTGAACGTAGATGTAGAAAACGGCTTGAACTACCAAATCCTATTGGATGGAGGTGGTTGGATCACTTGCCAGGAGGAAGTGACACAGGACAATGTCTATGACTTCATCACCATCGATCAGTTGGGTATCCAGTGTAATGGCCCAGAAGTGGGCGTTACCATTACCCCAGAGTTGGATCAGTGTGGAGTTGGTCGTTATGCAATTGCTCTAGATGTAACGGGAGGAGACAACAAGAATAACAACTATGTTGATCCTGATCCAGTCTATGTAGAGGTCTATGCCGTACACGACTACTGGGTGAAGTTCCCAGCAGATGAAGCTTACGACTGTGGAGAAGACACAGACATTGCAGGAGTAGAAGTGAGTGAAGATGTAGCCTGTGATCTTTTAGCGATCTCTAGTACAGATGAGCGTTTCAGTGCTACTGATGATCCAGATGCTTGTTACAAAATCT
>JBELML010000035.1:0-45646 GCA_042095835.1 Saprospiraceae bacterium | reverse complement strand
TGGAGTTTCAGTAAGAATTATAAAAAATTGCAGGGTAATTTTTTGGTGCGTTTGCTCTAACTTTCCACAACTTCCGGCATTCTTATGCGCCCCGTTTGCTAGAATCGGGGGAGAATGTACGTTTGATCCAAGAGCTTTTAGGGTATTTTGGTGTTAAAACGAGGCTGTGTAATACGCGTATTAATAAAAATAGTATTGGTAGAATTGTTAGTCCTTTGGGTCGATTTTTTTGGGGGAAAGACGACAAAAGGGATAAATATGGCTCTATATATCTAAGTTGTGCTCCATTAAAAAAAAAGAAATGAAAATGGCAAAAATGAAAGCTTCGATACGTAGAAAATATGGTTCACCAAATCAAATAAAAATAGAGAGTATTGAAAAACCAATTCCCAAAGACAATGAAGTGCTAATTAAAATATATGCTACTACAGTGAACAGGACAGATTGTGCAAATTTGACAGCCAAACCTTTTATTATGAGATTTGTTTTAGGACTGTTTAAACCAAGAAAGGTAATATTAGGGACAGATTTTGCAGGTGAAGTAATATCAACAGGAAAAAATGTCAAATCATTTAGCGTTGGTGATAAAGTATTCGGTTTTAATGATGCAGGTTCTGAATCACAAGCAGAATATACAACAACAACTAAGCAAAATTTATTCCCCATTCCAAAGAAAATTGATTATAAACAAGCTGCTGCAAGTTTGGAAGGTGCTAACTATGCTTACACTTTCATTCATAAAGTAAATATCCAATCTGGTCAAAAAATTCTAATAAATGGAGCTACTGGTGGAATCGGTTCTGCTCTACTGCAATTTGTAAAACAATATGATGTCAAAATAACAGCTACTTGTAATACGAAAAACATTGAATTAATAAAATCTTTAGGTGCAGACAAAATTTATGATTACACCAAAGAAGATTTTACAAATGACAAAGATAAATATGACTTTATATTTGATGCAGTTGGTAAAAGTACGTTTGAAAAGTGCAGACCATTATTAAAAGAGAAAGGAATTTATATATCATCAGAATTAGGGCCTTATTCTCAAAATATATTTTATTCGTTATTGACTCAATTTTTTAATAAAAAAGTAATCTTTCCAATACCTTATAGTAAGCAGAAAACGATACCTTATATTAGTAATCTTTTGGAGAAAGGAAAGTTCAAGCCCGTAGTTGATAGAGAATATTTATTAGAAGATATTTCCAAGGCTTATGAATATGTAATTACAGGACAGAAAACGGGGAACGTTTTAATTAACGTATGGAATAAATAACGAGAGCACAACAAAGTGCAGAACGTACATAGTCGCTAAACGCGCCTACGTCGTCTGCACAGACCGTTGGCTGAAAGAAAAACAAACCGAAATAAATGACAGCTCCACTTATAATTGGTGGGTAGCGGTATTGACGATAAATATCAGCATGTGCAGACTGGCCTTTGAATTTCTCACTTTTAAAATACAATATGAGATATCTAATACTAATATTATTGATCGTTTCAGGATGTACAAGCCATCCGAAAGAAGCTGTAGAATTTTCAGAAATTGAATGTTCAATAACTGAAATGCCAAAATATGATGGAAGAAAGGTATCGCTATTAGATACAAATGGTGTTGCCTACAAGGATACGATAGTTGGTCAAATTGAAAAAAGACGAACGGTATTCAAACCATGTCGAAGCTACACCTATAAAGCGGATTATTATAATAGTGAAGATAAGTTAATAACAACAAGCAGAATAAGAATGACTGCCAGTGGTAAACGTTGGCATTTACAAGCAGAGAAGCAAGATGAGATAATCATTCAATATGAATATACGGATCAAGACATCAAAGAATCTTTAAAATATAGGTTAAATAAGACTCTTCCAAACCTTGTATGGCAAGCTGAAGAAATAACGGGTATTATTGAAAACGTTGAAGAGGTATGGATGCATCCATTTCGATCTAATCAATTTATATTTACAGAAGTGGCTCCGTTTCCTATGGTAAGATTTCCTTTAGAAGCTGGAAAAGAATGGACGAATCAATTAAGCATTCTAGAAGGATGGGGAGATTGGGAGAATACAGTTGGTAATAAAAGCTACAAAATAATCGGTCAAGAAACCATTGAAACAACATATGGTCAAATAAAGGACTGTTGGAAAATTGAATCCACATCAAGTTTTCCATTTGGTCAATCTAAACTTGATTACTGGTTTGACGAAGAGTTAGGATTTGTAAAAATGAATTATCAGAACTATGGGAATCAAAGTCTAGATATAGAATTAGTGGAAGTAAATGAACGATGAAAGAACAACGAAAATCGGCTGCAAGCCAAGACTTTCCACTCTAGTGTTGTACGAAACCGGAGCCCTATACCGACTTGCCGACCTTTTTGGGCTCATCGCCAAGTCGTTCTTCTCTGATGGGTGAAGATGGAGATGGATCACAAAAGCAGCACAAAACAAAGTTGCCTTTTCGATCAATAGTCAATTGTTGGAATTATATTGACACCAGCTTGATGGTAGATTTTCCTACAAAGGCAGGAATCATCAAAATTTAGACATACCATTAGCCGCTATTCGCAAGGCTAATTTAAAAGGCCACAATCAACAAGAATTGCTAAGCGTACTCGTACGCTTAGCAATTCTTAGAGAATATTGCAGTCTCAATTGGTATTACAAACACAAACATCATCTACACAAGCGGCATCGTTGATGTTCGAACTACAAGCATTGGAGGTGAACATATTGTTGCAATCATTATCACCAAAGCAAATACAGAGGTGGCCGATGCAAGTAAAGCCTTGTTTTTGGGTGTTGGCTTTTAATAGATTCAGTCCAACTCGGCCGGTATTGGAGATGGGCTTAATGCTCACCACTCGACCTTTTGTTTTGACGATCTGTAGCTTCGTACTGCCCATGCGAACAAAATTTCTGCCTTCTTTTAAGGAGCGAGCGGAAATGAGTTTGGCATTGTCTTTTTCAGGGCTAGCTTTTAAGCGTGTGGCCTGACTGTTGGTGCGGTACTTAGTGCTTTGAGCATTCATCTCTACCTGAAAGGATAATCCAATTAGTAATACAAGAGCGAAAATTTGACTTAGATTTTTCATAATAATAGCATCTTTTTAGCTGATTTAAAATTGGTTTCAATAGGGAGTGTTTTGAGCTAAAAAGGTATGACCGCTTGTAGCGATTTTTTTAGTAAAATGTGGAAACGTATCGCTAGAACAAACAAGAGCAGTCCGGTTTATTGGCGGATAATTTGTATGCTAGTTGTCGAAAGTAAGCTACTGAAAGGCCTATTTACAAGTGAGGAATAGTTGCTCTAAATCCTTTTATTGTTTGACCACCTTCCAAAATTGCTGCCCTAATTTAAGCCAATAGAGACCATTCGGTAAATGAGCAAGAGGGATAGCTTGTCCCGTAGTCCTACCAGTCTGCACAACTTGTCCTTGGGTGTCATAAAGTTGGTAGAGCATGTCCGGCGTGTTACGGATATAAAGATATTGACTGGTCGGATTGGGAAAGATCAATGGCTCGGCCTCCTGTTCAAAATAGAGGTCTATAATATTACTGTAGGTGAAGCTGCCATCGAAATCAATTTGCTTCAAACGGTAGTAGTTGTTGCCTGAGGCCGGACTTGGGTGTACAAATTCGTACTGTTGCTCTATAATGGTGTTCCCAGCACCTTTGACTTGTCCTATTGGTGTGAAAATCGTTCCATCGGTACTCCATTCGATTTCAAAACGCTCGTTATTGATTTCACTACTCGTAATCCACCAAAGATGGGATTGCTGGTCAATAGCTTCGCCATTAAACGAGAGCAACTCTACAGGTACTACTCTTGACGAACTATTCACTACAGCGAAAGGAGAGAGGTCTGTGATGCCTGTTTGAAGGATACTGTAGGGGTCTGTGCCTGAGGCCGCTTGGACTACATTTGATAGCCAATCATTATTTTTATAATGGGCCAACAAGGCTATCGATCGATCAAAAAAAGGGAGTTCGTTACTGGCATTCCATTGAGGCCGCATACTGAGATCGGAGCCTCCTACCACTTCTTCGTCTACAAACCAGGTGACATCTACCACTCTTTCCATGATCTCCAAGCCACTTGTACCATCTAAGTAAACAATATCTTCTGTCCGGATTTTATAATTGTCGGTAGTGCCAGAATTGTTGAGTGTGATGGGCGTATAAGTCACATTTCCTACCGGGAAGAGGATATCGCTTGCCGAGACCTCTTGGATGAGTAGACCCGTTCCTGAAGTCTCGACATACGCATTGCTACTAGCGGTGCTTATACTTGCACTAGGATTGATGGTGAGATCATAAGCACTTAATTCGAGTAAACCATTTTGCAAGGATAGCGCATTGTCAATACTGATATTTTGATTAAGCAAAAGTTTATTACTGGCCTTATTTACACTCAAATTATAGAAAGTACTCGGACTAGTTCCGCTAATCGTATCAGCAGTGGTGCCCATAAAAAGAACCGTGCCACCACTTGCATTTAGGGTAGCATTATTAATAAAATTAGCTTCATTTAACACAATTGTACCGCCTGTTTGTACCAAAAAACCATTGGTGACTTGCAGCTCTATTTGTGCCTGAGTGAGGCCTGCTGTAAGGAGGAGAAAAAGGGTTAAATAAATAGGTCGCATTGGTATAAAATTGCTGCTTAGCTGAAAGTGCTTTGCTGATGTTTGAGTTATGTAATCCTTTGGGAATACTAGTAAATAAAGTTCGCATAGGGATGAGCTGCTCCTGCGGTATTCAAAATATTTCCAGCCGCTGATACATCTATAATCGGACCAAAAGTAGAGTTGGGATCGATTGTAATATTGCCGCTAGGGTTGTCTCCCGCATCAATCAAGCCTTGGATGGTGCTAAAGCCATTATTTGAGGCTCGATTGCGAATAATGAGACAGCCGGATCTAGTGACGGCAATACCTGCATGTCGATTGCCTTCTACATAGTTGTCCGCTACATAAGTATCCGTACTGGAAATTCTAATTCCCATGATGTTGTCGTTGCAGGTGTTGTTGATAAGCTGAGCATTGGTAAATGCTCTGATTCCTGCACCATCATCAGCTATACCATTGCAACCTCCGCCATCCAGCCAACAGCGTCCATTGTCATTGGCGATATTATTGATAGCAATGCAGCTGCTAGCTAAGTCGATGCCATTACTCCGGTTTCTATTAGATACACAGTTAATGACTTGCCCTCCAAGTCCCAGATCAATACCGTAATATCCATTTTCATAGGCGGTGCAAGATTCTATCCTACTACCTGAAGCTGCATCAATGCCATCAAATGCATTTCCGAAGGAAGTACAGTTGATGATTAGCGTACCTTCGCTAGACTGAATTCCATTGTCTTCATTATTACTGGCAGTAGAGTTGGAAATGATGCCTCCATCGTCTACCTCTAGCCCATCAAAACCATTACCTTCGGCTACACAGCGATGGATGAGGCAGTTAAAATCTGCCACGATGCCATCACCACCGTTGTTTCTGACTTTTAAATCTACAAAAATGCTCTGGTCTGCATTGAGGGCATTGATACCATCCCCAGCCCAGTCTTCTACAATGCCATTTTTGATGATGATATTATCTAGGTCAGTAAGCACAAAAATACCATCATCACCCGCATTACTTCCGTTTAGGGTGTATCCATTCAAATCCAGACTCACATTATTGGCAGCTATCACAATACCATCTAAGCTGGGGAAAGTAATGGTGATATTACTGGTGAGGTAATAGGAGCCGGACTCGTTAATTCGATAATTGCTCCCAACTAATACCGAGTCGATGGGAATCCGCTGGTCACAAATTAGCTCACTAGTTTGGATAGCTACGCTTGCCCATGCTGGCAGGCTAGAGCTACCTTCATTATAATAAAATCCCTTGTTGTTATCCGTTTGGAAGAGGAATAAGCCATTGGCTGGTGAAGTGATGGCCAAGCGATCACTTTCGGTCATACGCGGCATTAAAAATCCTCTGTTGCTGGACTGAATATCCAGCATCGCACTGGGATCGGGAGGCCTGTTATTGGCATTGATACTGGCTTGTGCTGGTAACTTGATGGACCAAGCAAAACAGATCAGTCCAAGGATATAGTTGATATAGGTAATTTTCTTCATTGTCTTCATTTTACGCTTGGCTTTGATCGCTTTAATAGCTAAAATTGGCATAGGGATGATTGCCATTAGTGATCCCACTTAAATCTCCTGCATTTCTTACCGTTAGGATTGGACCATGATTAGTACCAGGATGGAGATCGTAATCGCCAGGTGTATTGGCCGTAGGAATGGTATTACCAGCAGCACGATTTCTAAGTACAAAAACGCCAGGTCCAGCTGTTCGGATGCCAAAATCATCATTATCGGTTACGCCATTATTTTCAATAATAGCTCTACTTATGCTGGTGGAAGAGCTGTGGATACCAGCTAGGTCATTTTCATGCGCCACGCAGCCATATACCATTCCTGAACTTCCTCGGAGCAGGATACCATCGCCCTCATTCAAGGAAGCATTGCTAAAGGATACTCGACTACTAGAGCTTACATCAATACCACTGCCTAGATTATCATACACCGTGCATTGATGAACCAAGCCCCTAAAACTTAGCTCTATCCCCGCTTCGCCATTATCAGAGGCTACACAGCCCAAAACCATGATATCATTGACTCCATCAATTCCATCTCTCCCATTGAAGAAAGCAGTACAATTGATCAATTGGCAGCCGGAGTTTACTACAAAGCCATCCCCCAGATTTTCACTAGCTGTACAACGGATGAAATTACAGCCATTCCGCGCTCTGAAGCCATCGACTGAGTTGGCGTAGGCATGACATTCAATAATGAGACTATTATCGCCTAGATAAAAACCTTCGCCTCCATTGTTGGAGGCGATAATATTTTGAAACAGACAGTTATTGGTATTGCCGGCATCAATGGCATCGTCGCCCCAATCGTCGATCATACCATTTTTAATAGTGATGTTATATTTTATTCCAGATATGTATATCCCATCAGAGGCAGTACTGTTGTCAATACCTGGCCCCACGATAGAATAACCATTTAAGTCTAGTGTGACATTATCGGTATCGATATAAATGCCCGTAGCGCTCGTCCGGTTCAACAAAATGCTATCCGTAAGGTAGTAGGAGCCCGGCTCCGTAATGAGATAGGCCGTAAACCGACCACTGTAAATTGAAAATCGAGCGACCGAGTCCAGTGGGATGCGAGAATCACAGATAGCCTGTGCCTCATCATTGCCAATGCGTACCCAATTGGGAGTGGCAGGAGTGCCGCTATTGTAGTAATAGCCAGGTGTATTGTCTGTCTGGTAAATCAGTAAGCTCGTCGCCGGATTAGCGATGGCATCGCGTTCGTCCTTTGTCATACGTGGTGTCAAAAAACCACTAGTAGTGGATTTTACATCCAAGATGGCACTAGGATCAGGCGCAGAATTATCACTATTAATCCCTACTTGGGCATTAACAGCTAAGCTACTACCAACGAAGAATAAGCCTAAAAAGATATTCCTAGAAAGGGAAAGGAGTCGTTTTTTCATGAGCATCTTAAATGTATACTTAGACGTACTTTTAATTTCCTTACCAAAATAAAAGCGGAGTGGCTTGTTTAAAGTAATAAAGGTAGGAAATTTAAGTAAGCGAGAGGGGATTTACATCTAACATTTTGCTCACGAAAATGGGCTACTATTGAGTTTTTTATAAAAAAGCCTGAGCCAAGCCAGCTGAATTATGCAGTTATTTGGAATAGGAGTTGGGGATAAAAAGTAGGCAAGTATCCATTATCCTTGAGTTGTCTAGGGCAGTGTACTTAGTTCGTAGACGAGGAACTTTTTGTAGGAGGAAATTGTATTAGAATTTGAAAACAATAAAAATGTATCAGCATCAGAATTTATCGAGCGCTTGTTTTAGTTGGTCCTGGACCAAGCTGGAGCGGTATGTGTATAAATGAAACTGATAGTTCGTTGAGATATACAAAAGCTCCTTGGTTCAATTCAAGGGGCTTTTTGCGTTTTATACGTCCATTTACGCCCGTAGCCCAATTGGCAGAGGCATCAGGTTTAAGCCCTGTACAAGTGTGGATTCGAGTTCCACCGGGCGTACGACATATCAGATTAGATGAGCAAAAAATACGCCCTCTGGAATGGGGACATAGGTTGCTTGGGCTGTCGATAAGTTAGCTCAAAATTACACCTCTTAAAAGCAGCTAAGGCTATGGTAGCCAAACGGATTCCAAACCCGTAGGACAAAGTTCGATTCTTTGTGGCTGTGCAAATGGAAGTTGAACTAGTCAGGGTACTAGACTTGGTTGCTAACCAATGGGTTCCTTCGGGATTGGGTTTCGAATACTCCGACTTCCGCTAATTATAGGTGACACTATATCCAATATTGGATTCGAGACTGGATGGCAAAAATAAAGATGCTAGAGCGGTTTTAAATTGGAGTTTCAGTTGAATTTATAAAAAAATGTAGTGTAATCTTTTTGGTGCGTTTGCCCTAGCCTAGAGAAGAATTACTACTAGATGTGTGTAATTTTTTTATATTTAAACCATTATGAAATGGAATTGGATTAATGGATGGAAATTGAGGAAAAAGCTACTACTCCTTGGTATCCTATTGCCGATATTGTTTACAGGGCTCTTAATATTTTTGCTTTATCAAAAGCAGGATGGACTCGTTCAGGGAGAAATTGACGCCTTGAATAATAGCTACGAGGGTTTAATTGTAATTGGAGATACACACATCGCTCCTTTTAAAAACTTTCCCTATATCTCTATCAAGGTCGATAGCATTCAAGTCTATGAATCAAAAGAGCAGGATGCTGCGCTTATTTTAGAGGTAGCCGATATCTATGTAGGCTTTAATGTACGAGATATCCTGGCCGCTAAGTATGATGTCCAGAAGTTGCTGATCGAGGATGGCTTTTTTAATATTATCAAACACAAAGATGGTACGATCAATATTGGCAATGCCCTAGCTACTCCCAGTGAAGGAGGCGGATCAACAGCGCCCCTCCAACTACACTTAAAGAATATTGAACTCAAGAATCTTGATATCCACAAACTTGATGAAGAGACGCAGCTCGACGTAGAAACCTATATCTACTGGGCAAAAAGTGGCGTAAAAGCTGCCAACAATAAGATTGCTGCCCATATTGATACAGAGTTTGAGTTAAATATCATTCGCGACCAGGATACCAGCTTTATCAAACATAAACACTTTGAGTTCAATACCGATGTTTCCCTTAATGAGTTGTCGGGCCTACTCGAAATCGAGCCATCAGAAATAAAAATGGAAAATGGCGATTTTAAGGTTTCTGGTAGTATTGAAACAAGAAAAGAGATGGACTTGGACCTGCACGTATACGGTACAAAGCCCAATTTTGATATGCTCATCGCTTTTGCTCCTGAGAACCTAATTCCCACTTTAGAGAAGTATAAAAATGCTGGGGAAATCTTTTTTAATGCAGATGTGCTTGGCCCCATCACCAATGGCCGCATGCCATTTGTCGATGCCGTCTTTGGTGCGAGTGAAGCATTTTTAGAGAATGTAGATGTGCGGAAAAAAATAGAAGATCTCGGTTTTAAGGGACACTTTACCAATGGTAGGGATAAATCCTTGGAAACTATGGAATTCTCTATTGAAGACTTCACTTCAAAACTTGACCAAGGAAACTTTATTGCTTCCATATTTGTGAAGAATTTTATCGAGCCTGATGTGGAATTTAAGCTCAACACCGACTTCAATGTAGCCTTTCTGACCGAGTTTTTTGATATTCCAGGGATTGAAGTGGCCTCGGGAAATGTAAAACTCGATATGAATTTTCATGATATCATTGATTTGGATCATCCAGAGAAGGCGCTAGAAGCATTAGACCAGGCCTACTTTAGCGAGTTAAACGTCGAAAATCTGCAGATGGCTTCCCAAAGCCTAGCAGTTCCCATTGATGACTTGGATATACATCTCACCATGAATGGCCAGCAGGGTGTTTTGGATACCTTTAACCTGAAAATGGGTGCTACTGACCTATCTTTAAAAGGTTCTATTTCTGGTCTTCCGGCAATCGTTCACCACACCGATAAGCCAGTGGAAGCGGCACTGGACATCAGCTCCAACTGGTTAGATATTTCCGAATTAACAGGTTTTACAAATGGAGATAGCACTGGTGTAGACGAGCAAATCAAAGACTTGCGCCTGCTACTGAAAGCCAAGTCGAGTGCGCGTGCGCTCACAGAATCTAAATACTTGCCAGAGGGAGAATTTATTATTGAAAGACTACATGCTCGGCTAGAGCAATTCCCACATCGATTACATGATTTTCACGCTGATCTTCTAATTGATAGTAGTCATATAAAAATTACAGATTGCCACGGCCTGATTGATTATTCCGACTTTCGATTCAAAGGAGATATTCACAACTACGGTGCCTTGATGGAAGATACTTTAGCAGAAAATACACCAGTGGAAGCAACCCTGAGTTTAAGCTCAAAGTTGTTGGATATTGCGGCATTAACAGGTTTTACAAAAGGAGATAGTAGTGGTATAGATGAGCAAATAGAAGACCTAAACCTGCAATTGAAATTCAAGTCTACTGCTGGCGGATTGACCACCTATAAGTATATACCCCAAGGCGAGTTCTTTATAGAAGATTTGCATGCTCAACTAAAACACTATCCTCACGAGCTGCACGATTTTCATGTAGACCTATTGATTGATGATCAGGATTTAAAAATTGTAGACTTCACCGGCTTTATTGATGACTCTGATTTTCATCTTAATGGCCTCGTCCATGACTACGGTTTCTGGATGAAAGATACTTTGGATGGAGATGTAAAATTAGATATCAGCTTAAACGCCGATATGCTAAAATTGGAAGACCTCTTTTCGTATCAAGGCGAAAACTACGTGCCCGAAGATTATCGCCACGAAGAATTGGACAATCTTCAATTGCATATCAAGGGCGCAATGCACTATGCCCATTCCGAGCTACAATCAATAGACCTGGATTTGGATCAATTTGATGCCAAAATGCAGGTGCACCCGATGCGCTTTGAAGACTTCTCTGGGCGATTTCATTACGAAGATGAACATCTACTCATTGAGAAAATGCATGGTAAAATAGGTCGCAGCATTTTCGATGTCGACATGAACTATTACCTCGGTAAAGATGAGGCGATAAAGCTGCGAGATAATCATTTTGGATTGCAAGCGAGTTATATTGATTTTGATCAATTAATTGCCTTCGATACAAGCCCGCCCAGAAAAGCCAAAACTGCTGAATCCCAAGACACCACTACCAAGGATGTGGAGGCTCACAGTACTGCCTTCAATATTTACGAGCTGCCTTTTACCGATATGACCTTTGATCTTGATGTAGATCATTTTATATATCATCATGTTGATGTGCAAGAGGTACATAGTAGATTGAGAATGACCCCTGAGCATTATATCTATGTAGATACGATGAGTATGCGGGCTAGTGGCGGGCAATTTTTCATGTCGGGCTATTTCAATGGCAGCAATCCTGATCGGATTTATTTTAAACCAGCCTTAAAAGTAAGGCAAGCAGATGTAGACCAGCTGCTCTTAAAGTATGAAAACTTTGGGCAGGATGAGGTGCTGTCTGATTATGTCCATGGTAAAGTATCAGCAGATATTACGGGGAATATCCGTATGTATCCAGACATGGTACCAGACATAGATCAATCTGAAATCCATATGGATGTGGAGCTATTGAACGGGAGCCTAGAAAACTACGGGCCTGTATTGATGTTGTCCGATTATATGGGCGATAAGAACTTGTCTTTGGTGAAATTCGACACCCTCCAAAACCACATGGATATTACGAATGGCGTCATCACCATACCGAACATGACGATTGAGTCCACTTTAGGTCATTATGAGCTGTCTGGAGAGCAGTCACTAGCCGGTAAATTGGACTATTATATTCGTATTCCCTGGAAAATAATTGTGCAAGGCGCCCGCTACAAGATATTCGGCAACAAAAGAACAAAAGAGGGCGAAGTAGGAGATGATGAAATTATAGAAAAGGATCCCAAAAAGAATACCAAATATTTGAACCTAAGGGTCAAAGGTACGCTCGATGATTACGATATCCAGTTGCGGAAGAAGAAGAAGGGAAGAGACTAGCCTTTTATGGAAAAGCAAGAGTTGTTTTCTGTTAAGCCGGTCGAATAGCACATTCCGTACCTATGACAAGTAGAAGCGACTAGGGCCACACCTTACCTACGAACTTGATCTTTAAATCGCTTCCTTGTTTTGCACTTGCTCAATTCCTAAAATGGATAGCAAATCCAATAAATGATGGATCACAAAATCAGGATTAGATTTTTCTAACTGGGATTGGGTTTGTGCTCCAGTGGTAATACCTATAGAATAGAGGCAATCTGCTTGCTGTCCTTCTTCGATATCCACTCCTGAGTCACCTATTTTTATCACACTTTTGCTGTCCGTAATGGCCATTTTTTCCATTGCCAAAAGAATCATATCCGGAAAAGGCCTTCCCCTTTGCACATCCGAAGCATTAATGAAGCAGTTGATATGGGGATGTTCTTCCCATTTTAAGCGATGGAGGAGTTGCTGTACCGTTTCGGCCCCATAACCTGTATTGAGCGCAACTTTTATACCATTTGTCTGGAGGGTTTCGAATAGGCGCTCTGCTCCTGATGCTGGGAGAACAGACTCGGTTTCGTAAGCTATTTTCAGCATGCTTTTGAATTCCCCAAAAATGTCTGAGGCGAGGCTGGGGTCAGCGCCCTGATGCTGCAGGATATCTTTGATTGCGGTGAGTTTTTCTTTACCGGCCCCCAATTCAAGAACCAAATCAAGAGATACAGGAATATTGTTTTTCGCTATAACTTTTTGTAGGGTTTTATAAACCAAATTTTGCTCATTTACGGTGGTGCCCGCCATATCAAAAACTACTGCTTGAACCATTATATAGGTATTTATGTGGTTTGAAAGATAAGGCTTTTAGAAAGGTTACTCATGGGGTAGCATCTCCGAAACCACTTTTCCAACTTCTTCTTTTTTATTTTCATAATTGAGGCCTAAGAAAGCAGCAGCAGTTTTAGCAATTTGGTTTTGCCACCATTGCCCTGCTGTTTTTACTTCGCCTAAGGCAGGAGTATCTGGACCAATCACCGCCATCCAGATGGCATTGGAGCCTTCAAAAGTCTTGCCGTGACTTTTCCACTCAGATTTAGGATTGTTGCCTCGGCCATGATCAGTAGTGATTATAAACGTTGTTTTTCCAGCATAAACAGGATCAGATTGTACATACTCCCACAGCTCTTTGATCCATTGATCAGTTTGGTGGGCGGATTTTAGATAGTGGTCATAAGCTCCATCGTGTGCAAAATCATCTGTTTCACCGTAAGCAATATAAACCACCTTCGGATGCTTTCTTTTTAAGTATTCTAAGCAGTAATGGTGCGTAAACATATCTAAACGTACAGTTGCCCATGGACTAGGTACACTGGCTTGTATTTCATTAAGAAATATTTCCCGCTCCGTTAATTCGTTTCCACTAGCGTTTTCAAAACCAGCATTAACCGGAATGCCACTCCGCTTTGTATTAACAATATAAGGGAAAACATCCCAAGAACCGAAAGCAGCCACCCGGCCATTGAAGGTCGGCTTTTGATTCAACCATTCTAAAACGGTCTCATTAGGATTCCATATTTTATTGTTGGAGGTGATTTTAGGATCACTGTATCCGCTCAAAATTTCGTTATACCCAGGATAAGAAAACCAGAAGAAGTTACTACAGTTGACTTTGTTGTCATAAGTCCGGTTGCCATAAAGTTGACCGGAAGTAGATAACGTACTCCAAAACCAGGGCATTAATTTTTCCCGCTTTTCGGTGGGATTATTGCCTGAAAATAAGGATTGCAAGTGGGCTGTATCTCCAACATAAGTGGGGTCATTCATTAAACTATCGGTTGCTCCATGATACAATTCCTCCCATCTGAAGCCATCCAGAGTGATAATAAATACATTTTCCGTCTTTAATCCTTGCCCGGTTAGTAAGTTACAAATGAATAATAGTAATAAGGTAGCAGTTGGTTTCATTGTGTTTTGATTTCAAATGATTCAACAAGATTAGTCAAATGCGCGGAAAATCTAAAGGTATAGATTTTAACTATTAGTTAAAAAAAAGTATAAAAAACGGGCGGGAGTTAATTGTAAAATAAAGCGATTTTTTTGGCTTGTATTGGTTTTTTTATAATGATTATTGCAGTAAAAAAAATAATATGACTTAAATATATAGTTTTTAGCATTTTTTTCGCCATAAAATAACACGAATTAAGGTGAATAAAATGTCAATATTTTTTGAATAAAAATAACAAAAGGTTAAAGAGGAAGATTCTTTCGCAATAGATGAAATTTTGAAATTTGAGGATATAAAAAACCGAAGTAATCTTTAAAAAGGACTACTTCGGATACAAAATTATTTTATAATAAAACTACACAAAATTATGAAACTTGTGCACCTTGTGCAAAGACTGCGCCTTCTATTTTTGTTGGCTGCATGTCTTTTTTTGAGCTTCCAAGTCAACGCACAAATTACCCTGACAGGTAAAGTGATTGATGGAGAATTTAATGAATCACTGATTGGGGTAAACGTTACGATTAAGGGATCCACCACAGGTACTGTTACCGACATTGACGGTAACTATAGCCTTAACCTTCCTACAGCTAATGAGACTTTAGTATTTTCTTACATTGGGTATGCTACGCAAGAAGTTGCCGTAGCAGGACGTACTACTATTGATGTTACAATGGTAGAAGGGATTACTTTGAGCACTGCAGTAGTCACCGCTTTGGGTATCGAAAGAGAAGAAAAATCCTTGGGTTATGCAGTACAAAAATTGGATGGTGCTGGATTAATCGAAGCTAAGGAAGCCAACTTCGTCAACTCTTTAGCTGGTAAAGTTGCAGGTGTAAACATTACTAATGGTGGTTCTGGTGTTGGTGCTTCTTCCAGAATTGTGATTCGTGGAGAATCTTCTTTGGCTGGTAACAATCAACCATTATTCGTAGTGAATGGGGTCCCCATCAACAATACGATCGGTGGTAATGGCCGTGCTGAAGGCAACCTAGAAACAGATTACGGTAATGGTGCTGCTGAAATTAATGCAGACGACATCGAGTCTATCTCTGTGTTAAAAGGGGCGAATGCAACCGCACTTTACGGTTCTCGCGCAGCAAATGGTGTAATCTTGATTACTACTAAGACTGGAGCAAATGCCAACAATGGACTAGGAATCAGTGTTAATTCCACCACCACCTTTGAAACGCCCCTGCGTATTCCTGAATACCAAAACAGCTATGGACAGGGTTCAAATTTCCAGTTTGAATTCGTTAATGGCTCCGGTGCAGGTACTGCAGATGGTGTTGATGAAAGCTGGGGACCCGCTTTAAATGGTCAGATGATCGCTCAACACGATAGCCCAACTTCTTCTGGTGTACGTGCAGGGGACTTTGCTGTCCGGCCTAAAAACCTCAACGGTTCTTTTGCAGATCAAATCAATGCTTCGCCTTGGACTCCTGCTCCAACCAATATCGAAGATTTCTTTGAAACAGGCTTTACTACTACCAATAATATCGCTTTATATGGCGGTGATGATACCCGTAACTTCCGCTTGTCTTACACCAATTTATATGCGGAAGGTATCCTTCCAAATACTGACCTAAAAAGAAATACCTTAAACTTTGATGCTGGGCAGAAATTTCTAGACGGTAAATTGAACATTAGAACCAACTTAAACTACGTGAACTCTGCTTCTGATAACCGTCCCAACAACTCTTACGGTACAGAAAACGTGATGTACTTGTGGGTATGGTTTGGTCGCCACATCGATATGAACTCACTACGTGATTACTGGCAGCCAGGCTTGGAAAACATCCAGCAGTTCAACTATAACTACAACTGGCACGATAATCCTTACTTCACGATGTTTGAAAATACCAATGGTTTTGATAAGGATCGTTTGTTTGGTAATATCAATGCGACCTACCAATTCACAGATAATTTGAGCTTGATGCTGCGTTATGGATTGGATTTTTTCAATGATCTACGTGTTGGTAGACGTGCATTCAGTACGCAGCGTTTTCCGCTAGGTCAGTACCGTGAAGACAGAGTGTTTTTCGAAGAGCGCAATGCAGACTTTCTATTGTCTTACAACAATACCTTCAGCGATAATATCACATTTTCTGGCAACGTAGGGGGCAACCAAATGAATCAGACCAACCGTTTCAACCGTACGGCTGCCAATGAATTGGCGATTCCTGGTGTTTACTCTTTCAACAACTCTGCGATTCCTTTATCCAACAACCAGTTCAATGCTGAGCGTCGCATCAACTCTTTATATGCGGCTACACAGATTGGCATCAACAACGTTTTCTACATCGATTTAGCAGGTAGAAATGACTGGTCTTCTACACTTCCTAATGGCAACAATTCTTACTTCTATCCATCGGCTTCTGCCTCTGTAGTCCTTTCTGATTTATTGGAAATGTCTAACTCTACTTTCTTGAAGTTGCGTGCAGGTTGGGGACAAGTAGGTAGTGATACAGATCCTTATTCATTGGATAACTACGTACAGTTCTTATCTAATCCTTATGGAGGTCAGTTGTTGGCAACAGAAGGTAATGTATTATCAAATGCGGGTCTTTTACCGGAGCGTGCTTCTACTTTTGAAATTGGTGCTGATACACGCCTATTCAACGGACGTGCCAGCTTGGACCTTACTTACTACAAAACGAATACGAAAAACCAAATTTTAGAAATTCCAGTATCTCAAACTACAGGCTACGGACGTCAGTTTATCAACGCAGGTGAGATTGAAAGCCAAGGTGTTGAAGCACTTTTGAACTTGACGCCTGTGAAGACCAAAGATTTTAGCTGGGATGTTAATTTGAATTTCACTTTGAATCGCTCTAAAGTAATCAGCCTTGCGGAAGGACTGGAAACTTACGCTATCGGTTCCAACTATCTACAGTCAATTGCTAAAGTTGGTGAACGAATGGGTGATGTTTATGGAACAGGATTTGTTTTGATCGATACAGAAACTAATGAGCGCGTAACGGTTGAAGATGTAGAAGACATCAAGCCCAACTACGCTAACCTTTATGGTTCCAACGGATTGCCAGTACGCGATCCTAATCTACGCCGCTTGGGTAACTACAACCCAGATTGGCAGGCAGGTATCTACAATACCTTACGTTATAAAGGCCTTAGCCTAGGATTCTTATTTGATGGAAAAGTAGGTGGTGTAGTCATGTCCCGTACTTTATTGATCGGGGGAACTTCTGGTATGATGGCAGAAACTGCTCAGTTCGATAGGGAATCAGCTACTTACATCGGTGGTGTAACTAAGGTAGATGGTGTTGATGAGTTGAATAGACCTGGTGTGAAAGAAGTAATAGATGTTGAAGGTAATGTTTCTTACGTTCCCAACGATATTACCGTATCTGCGCGTGACTTCTATTGGTCTCACTTCAACCGTGGTAATGAGCAAGTAGGAATGTACGATGCTTCTTTCTTGAAATTACGCGAAGTTCGTCTTGGATATACCCTTCCAAAAGCCATTGTATCTAAGCTAGGAGCTCAGCGTATTTCCGTTTCTCTTGTTGGTAGAAACTTGCTATTGTGGACAGAAAACCCACACTTCGATCCTGAAGTCTTCTCTTTCAATTCGAATAACATTGTACCGGGTGTAGAAGATATGTCAACACCTTCAGCAAGAAGCTTTGGTTTCAACCTTAATGCTACATTCTAATCCTTTAAAAAGAAAAACTGATGAAATCTTTTAATATAAAACTATTAACAGCATTGTTGGTGATGCTAACCATCTTCTCCTGTACAGATGGGTTTGAAGAAATCAACACCAACCCAAATCAGCCAACCGTTGACCAGGCTAACCCAGATTTGATTTTACCTAAAGTACTTTACGAGGTAGGTGACGAACTAACTAGCGACATGGGTTGGGGATTTGGCAATATCGTAGCTCAATTGGTAGCTACCAACAACTTTACTGGAGTAGATATCTACAACTGGGGTACTGAAGCAGGAACCTGGAATTTACTTTACCGTAACGCTCGCGATGCCCAAAACTTGGAAATCATCGCGAATGAGCGCGGTAATGATAATCTCAAAGCAGTTGCTTTGGTTTTGAAGTCTTTCATCTTTTCTCAGCTGACGGAGATGTGGGGGGATATTCCTTACACACAGGCGCTTTCTGGTAAAATTGATGATCCTATTTTCGAACCTGCATACGATGAGCAAAGTGTAATTTACCAAGGTATCCTTGCTGATTACGAAACTGCTTTTGGTTTGTTTGGAGGTACGGGTTCTCTAGGAGGTGACATCCTTTTCGGTGGAGATGTTGTGAAATGGCAAAAATTGTGTAACTCCTTGCGTTTCCGTACCATCATGCGTTTGGAAAACAAATGGGCAGATCTAGGATTGAGTGGTGCTGATCTTCAGCAAATTGTTGATTCTGGTGTCTGGATGGCATCAAATGCAGACAATGCAACCCTACCTTATTTATCTACTTCTCCCAACCAATGGCCATTGCAAACTACACGTGTGGGGTCTTTCGATGAAAAGCGTATGAGCCAGCGTATTGAAACCACTTTGAAAGACATTAACGATCCTCGTTTGAGTGTTCTTTTTCGTCCAGTCGACAACCAGGAGACGCCAGGTGTATTTTCAGGTATTCCTAATGGTCTTTCAGAAGATAATGCGATTAACTTCAATGGTGGTCCTAAGAACCAATCTCGTTTAGGAAATCGTTTCCGTGATACGGAAGAGCCTTCCAATGTAAATGTTGATATGACTTTCATGCAATACAATGAGTTGATGTTCTTGTTGGCGGAAGCAGCCGAAAAGGGATACATCTCTGGCGATGCAGAAACCTTCTACTTGGCAGGTATCAATGCTACCATGGAGTACTATGGAGTAACGGCTGATGATGCTTACTTCGCCCAAGCAGGAGTTAACTACAGCTTAACTGGATCTCAGGAAGAGCGTCTGGAATTGATCGGGACGCAAAAGTGGTTGGGCCTATTTATGGTAGGTCTTGAAGCTTGGTATGATTTCAGAAGAACAGGTATTCCCGCTTTGACTCCTGGTCAAGATGCTTTGTTCAATGAAGTACCGGTGAGAATCCAATACCCCGACGCGGAGCAGGTATTGAATGGCTCTAACTACGATGCAGTAATCAGTCGCCAAGGTGCAGATGAAATCTTCACCAAACCTTGGTTGTTGCAATAAATCATTTAACGCCAATATAATTTTTTAGGGTACGCGGCTTAGGCGGATCAAGCGGGTTAAGATGGAATATATCTACTTAAACACGCTAATCTGTCCAATCCGCGTACCTGTTTTATGTCCCTTGAAATCAACGCTCATGTATAGATTTTTTTGGTTTTGCTTATGCTTATTGAGTCTGCAGTTTTGTTCTGAAAGTAGTAATGGTCAGGAAGAGGTTGTTCCTAATTGTGACAATACCACGCTGCAATTACAGATTATTGAAGCGGTTGCGACAGCATGCGGAGAGACCAATGGGAAAATTGTTTTAGAGGGGGCTGGTGGATCCGGTAAGCTTCAATATACCATTAATGGCTTTCAATACTTCGATACCAATAGTTTTGAAACCCTTTCTTCGGGGGTATACTTTGTCAAAGTAAGAGATGAATTGGGATGTGAAGTAGAAGATCAGGTATTGTTGGATTCTGAGATCAGTTTAGCAGCAGATGTCTTTCCAATTCTGTCTGCCAGTTGTGCTTTATCTGGTTGTCATCGGCCTGCCGAGCAGTCTCCCAACTTCACTATAGCCAGTGGAGTAATTGCTGCGGCTTCTAACATCAAACGCCATATGGAGGATAATACAATGCCACCCCTAAATTCTGGTATGGAACGAATCCCCGAAGCAGATCGACAAACATTGATTTGCTGGGTAAATGATGGCGCCAGAGACAATTGATAGATATAAATGAGGCAATGTATATATCCCTAATCTAAGCCAGTTTTAGATAGCTTTTTAATAGCTTATCTACCGATCTTCCGATAAAGCTGTATCCAAGTAAGGAGGGACAAAAGTAAGATAAGTACTGCTGCATAGAAGTTAAGCTGTACAAAGAAATCTACCCAGGTTAGTTGAAACTGCCCGAACTCTTTAAACAGCATAATCCCTACGCTACCAGCATAGCCCAGCGCATCAGCTACGTAAAAGAGAAAACCAATGTTCCCCTGGAAACGCAACAGCGCAATCAGTCGCTCAAAAACCAAACAATGGAATAGGATGTAGGGTAAGTAAACGCCAGTACCCGTACCTATCATCCAGCTGACGGGTGAGACTTGGCCGCGGTAGAACAGGAGCGTAATGCCAAACATGAGCACGGCAGAGCATCCAATGGTAAACAAGGTGGCCTTGAAGGCAGTACGGTTATTATAAATCAGTACGCCTAGGGCTGAGACTACCAGTACTATAATGGCCACTGGTATTTCCGTAAGGGCAATTAAGGCCGGCTGATCTGCATAGCCCAATTCCACCCAAAATTCGATGATAAAATTATCTCGGAAATCACGGATCATAGTTAGAAGGATATAAATCAATACCAGGCTTAGGAATAGCAGGCCGTGCTTACGCAAAAAATCCCGGCGCTGCTCACGCAGCATAGGGCTGCGCTCGCTGCGCTGCTCAATATCCTGAGGGTCACGTACCCGAGCACCTTGCAGCATCCAGACCGCAATCAAGAAGATGGGAAAAAAGGCCAAGCCCGTCAGGAAAGGCATTAAATATTCGTTAATCTGAAAGCTTTGCAAAAGCCAAACGCCGGTGGCCTTGACAAAACCGGTCGAAAAGATAAAAGTTGTACTAAGGGCCGCCACCAACAACTCCGTCTGTCGTCGACCTTCTAAATAAGAAAGCACCACACCGAAGACCATACCCAAGGGCAAGCCATTGAGGAAGAGAGCGATGGGTTTGAAATCATTTGGTAAATAGGCAAAAGCAAGTAGCATTAATAACCCAAAGCTGACTAGCCCGATCAGCATTCGGCTGCGTTGCTCCTCTTTTAGCTCAGATACGTATTTGATGCCCAGAAATTTGGAGAGCATATAGCCGATCACCTGGCTAATGACCAGCACGGTTTTAAAGTGAATACCGTGAAAGGTGCTATCCATATATTGCCCTGCCAAAAAAGATTTGCGCACAGCGTACATGCCAGTGTAGCAGAGGAATGCAGCAACCATCAGCCAGATAGTTGTAGCAGCAGGCGATTTTAGTTGACGATACATAAGTTTACTTTTCTCCTTAAAAGTAGAGGCTAAAAATGGAGTAAGGGGATTTTGTAGATTAAGACAAGATTAAGTTTTAGGGCAGCTGCCTATGCTCAGCAGAGGATTCGGTACATTTGTGATATGTCTAGTAAGAGCCAAACCACTAGTGCCATTGCCATGCACTGCGAAGAACCAAAGACCGCCTTTACACCGCAGGTCTATCCACTACCATCGCCCAAAGCAGGCGAAGTACTGGTAAAGAATATTTTTACCACGATCTGTACCAGTGATTTGCATACTTGCCTGGGGCGACGTTCCGCACCTTTACCCAGTGTACTAGGACACGAGATTATTGGTGAAGTGGAAGCTTTACCAGATGGTCTCATTCGAGATTACTACGGCCAGGTTTTGGAATTGGGAGATCGCCTGACCTGGACGGTCTATGCACATAACCCCACTGATACTATGGCGCAGCGTGGTATTCCACAAAAGTCGGCGGGCTTATTCAAGTACGGGCACGTACGAGCGAAGGATGCCTCCAGTAGCTTGAGCGGTGGTTTTGCCAGTCATTGCTTGCTGCGTTGTGGGACCAGCTTGTTTAAACTGCCTGCTGAGTTGAAGAATGCCGAAGCGGCTCCACTAAACTGCACCCACGCTACCATTGCTGGTGCCTTTCGCCTTGCTGGCTCAGTGCAAGGCAAGTGCGTATTGGTGAGTGGAGCGGGTATGCTCGGGCTATCATCCGCTGCGATGGCTAAAGAGGCGGGTGCTGCTACCGTTTGGGTGATTGATCCGTTGAAAGAAAGGCGAGACCAATCCATGCTTTTTGGGGCCGATCAAGCTTGGAGCCCAGCAAAAATGGGCCAGGTACCCAAAGCTGATGTCCTAATTGAAACCAGTGGCGAACCTGCTGCTATGGAGCAAGGCATCCAAAGGCTAAAAATTGGCGGTATAGCAATTTGGGTTGGGGCGGTTTATACCCAGCGCGACCTAGCTATTAATGCCGAGCTGATTGTTCGGAATCTCCTCACCATTAAGGGACTACACAATTATGCCCCACAGGACTTGGCAGTAGCTATTCGTTTTATGTCGGCCAGCAGGAATAAATATCCCTTTCAGGAGCTAGTGGGACCCCGTTTTCCTCTAGCAGAACTGGATGAAGCTGTACGCTTAGCAGATCAGAAGGCATATTACCGTGTAGGCATTTATCCAAATCAAAAATAAGAATATGATATTCAGGGGGTAGTGTTTGGAAAGATTGGTACAACGGTCGAGGTAAGGTAATGTAGTCTAAAAACCTACGGCAGGTGCCAAATACTCGCTCTAGACCCGATATGA
Organism: Saprospiraceae bacterium; assembly: GCA_042095835.1. GTDB lineage: Bacteria > Bacteroidota > Bacteroidia > Chitinophagales > Saprospiraceae > DATFKA01. The sequence goes on along the minus strand of JBELML010000035.1, from coordinate 22,965 downwards.
TTCTGTTGGCAATGTAGTGTTCAGAGATGGACAACTCAGCCGCAATCACCAAAACCGGAGATGCTGCGATTGATATCGAAGAGGGCCGCACTGCTAATTGTGGTCTGTTGCTGGGCATTAGTACTGCTGAAAAAATTGCCAGCGTGCAACCGTGCCATGTTCTTAATACTTTATCCGACTTGCCAGCGCTTTTAAGATATTAAGCGGGCTAAGTTTGCTTCCGCAAAACCAGGGCTAGCCGTCATACCCTTCCCGCCTATTCCGGTCACGATATGGAGGTGGGGAGCTACATCGTACAGAAAAACGTCCTGTGTCTTGCATTGGCTGTAAATACCATACCAAGATTGCTGTATCGACCAATCATCCAGATGGAAGATTTTGCGGGCTTCCTGTAAGATATATTGATTGATGGCATCTTTGATCATGAAGTCTAGTTTATCAACCGCATTAGCGTCAGCGTATTCGTGGGAATCACCGATGACCACGCTGCCATCTTGCCCCTGCTTGAACAGAATATGTACGCCCCATCGCTTCCAGAAGGAATCATCTGGCTCCTTACTTTTTATAGCGGCGTAAGAAGGGCAGTCTCGAAAGCTTTCATAGCGGCGGATACTCAATCCAGTCAGGATATTCCCGGGAATTTTGACCTGCTGCTGTGGTACCGTTTGCAGCATTTGTAATTTGCTAATCTCCAGATCGCTTTCCGCAAAAATAGCCGGAAAGAGGTATTGAAATTCTGAACCATTACAGACTATGATCTTTTCAGCCTGATACAGCTTGCCATATTGATCTTCCACTTCACAGCTTCCATTGGCCTGTACAGCGCTTTGGATGAGAGTAGCAGGATGATAATGTAGACCCTGTTGCTCTCCTAGATAAGCCAGTACCCGGTGGATCATCTTCATGGGATCGGCAGAAATCTCTTCTGGGAAGAAGAGAGCTCCCTGGCAATAGTCCTGCTTGAGGTTAGGCAATTGTTGCTCACATCTTTTTTTAGATCTTAGCTTAGAAAGGTAGCCGTTGGCCTGATTGATATCGTGGAGTTCTTGTAGGAGCGTCCATTCTTCGGCATTGGAGGCAATATAAGTGCTACCCTGATGCTGGAAGTAGAGGTCAATTTGTTGGTCTAGTGCTTTATATATCTCTAGACTTCGGCGGCCGTAGTTTTGCCATTTGATGCCCATCCCGGAAGGTACGATTTGGCCAAAGTTACGCACTGTAGCTCCGTGTGGGCGCTGGTTTTTTTCGAACAATCGTACCGTCAAGCCACCTTGGAGCGCATGATAAGCATGGAATGTACCCAGTACGCCTCCGCCAATAATAATTAAGTCCGTTTTTTGCATGGTCTGGTATTATCATCTGATCAAAGTCTAAAAATAACACACCACAGCGGCCTGAATAGGTTTTTAGACTGCCAAATATCCTTTATTTTTTGTAAAGCTATTGTGAAGTACTCTTTTGGAAAACATGTTGATCCAGTACCTTTTTTTCTAACCCAATGACATGTAATCGGACTTGTGTTTCTTCCAGTTCGAATAAACCATAGTGATGGGCTTTGATAATTGTATCCATTTGAGGATATGTCGAATTCTCCAGAGGTTCCCGCCCGCCACCAGCACCACCAAAGATGAGAAAGTGGGTCTGCTGGTTGCCATAAGTCTTACTTAGTCTTTCGAAACAGTGGCTATGACCAGAGAGTACAAAATCAATACCGGCTGATTCTGCATATTCATTGACCAGTTCGCGGATGAAATCGTCACCGTGGTAGCCAGGCCAGCCGGCCGAGTACGGTGGCTGGTGCAAAAGGATAAAGCGCCACTGAGCTTCATCCCATTCGGCACCTGTGATCTCATCTAAAAACCAATTGCGTTGCGCACCTTTAATGCCGATTGGAAAGGTCTCGTTGGGGTCTAATGCCACAAACCGAGCTTTTTGGTAGCTCCAGGCAAAATAGTATTTGGGGGCAATGTGTCGGAGATACAAGTCAGGAATAAGCTCATCGTAGTAGCCATCATAATCGTGGTTGCCGATCACGGGGAAGATGTTGGTCCTTGTACTCAGAGGGGCCAGAGCTTCTAGGAAACCCTGCCACTGTGCTGGACTGGAGCCGTCACTGACCAAATCGCCCAACCCAATGCTGAAGACTGGATGCTGAGTGGCCATATCTTCGCTTAGTTGTCGAAAGGTCTTCCAGCCACCCTGGCTATCACCCCAGGCAGTGAAACGAAAAGTTTGTTGCTCTTTGATTGCTTTTTCGGTGAAAGCCGTATCCAATAAGTGCTGATGAGACAAAGGCTTGCCCAATTGTCGGCCCCGCTCCTGCGCTTCAAAGTGGAGGATGCCCGCCTGTAGCGGATAGAGTTCAGCCTTGCGCAAGCCACCGGCCATGGCATTATTGAGTACACGGATAGCTAGCGTCACAGAGTCTTTAGTGGTGGGTAAGGAGTAAGTGTAGGGTAAGAGCTGGCGAACCTGTTTTTGGGCATAAAAAACCTGACTGCCATCGTCGGCATTGACATATAGCAGTTGATCTTTTTTGAATTGAACTTTAGTAATAAACCAAAGTGGCGTATTGGGTAGGTTGATGCGAAAAGGAAGCTGTACCAGGCTATCAGTGACCGGAATTTGATTGCTACTGACACGTAAACCATTCGCTGGCTTCCCCACTGCAAAGTACCAATAGTCAAGCTGTTTAGGCATAAGCCTTGTCTTTTGCCGACAGGTCGCCAACAGAAATAAGCTAAAAGAAAAAAGAATGAAGTATCGCATAATTCAAGGATTCAAAAATCAGATCTATTCTTATACCTACATATGCAAAAATCCGTAGCCTCGAAGGGAAATCAGAAATATTCTATTGAATCGTATAGTTGATCCGATTGTCTTATTGATTAGCCCCCAGCATTTCCTCCATTAGTTTCTTGAAGTATTGCCAGTGGGCTTCTGTAACCGAATAGGCTTCCTCTTTGGCCAGTTCATCCAGGCGACGTACGGTAATAGAAGCTTTAAAATAGGGTGCCTGCTCAAATGCAGCAGCTTCATCTGCATCCATAGGTCCGCCTTGATAGCGCAAGGTCTCTACGCTAGCGGGCGATAACTGCTCGAAGTAGCCGGGCTCCTGGTAGCACAGGTAGCGCTTGGCATTGACGTGATTTTTTGCGCAAGTGGCCACCACGGCCGGAAAGCCCACACGCTCCAGATAATCCGCTCCGATCTGATCGTGTTGTTCCATGCCGAATTCTCCCATCCGTTCTCCTGTGACTTCGTCTGCTAGCAGGGGAATAATATGACCTATATCGTGCAGAAAAGCGGCCAGTTGAATGTCCCGCTTGTAACCCTTCTCTTTAGCGAGCCAACCTGACTGAATAGAATGGGAATTGACGCTCATGACTTCACCGTAGACGACTTCGCCGTGGGTTTTGAACAATTCGATAATTTCACTTGCGGAGATATTCATAGTGTTGTTTTATGCTATTAAAATAAAAATAAAATCCACGAACTCCTTGCCACCCGGTTTTAAAAGATTGCGAAGCTTGCGTTAAGAAAAGCCAACAGATGTAAACCCAGCATCAAGATTAGTTTAATTCTTTTTTGGCTACCTCAAGAACTGGATATACCTTTTATTTTAGCGACACCTTAACCTAGTATTATGAGAACCACTCTACTTTTCTTTTTTACGCTCAGCATTTCCACATTATTAGCGCAGCCTGCTGCGAAAAATCAGGATGCATTTCTGGTAAAACCCTACCTGCAATATTCCACCAAAAATAGTATGATTATCATGTGGGAGACCAAGGTGCCCGCCAGCTCTACTGTGCTGTTTGGAGAAGCAATGCTGGAGATTAATGAAACACCCTTGCCAGAAGAGACGAGTCTAGAAGGTACTCGGACCATGCATGAAGTGCGCCTGGAAGGACTGAAGCCGGCTACTAATTATTTTTGGCGAGTACGCTCCTACACGGAAAAGGGGGAAGAAGTCCTCAGTGAAGTGTACAGTTTTCGGACAGTCATCAAGGATGAAGATGCTTACCTATTTGCCCTGGTCGGTGATTCGCAGAAAAATGATGGTACGCCCTGGGCATGGGAAAAGATTGCCGAGCGCGTCTGGCAGGAGCGCCCCAATTTTATTGTCCACGCTGGTGATCTAGTAGACTGGGGACCCACGAAAACGGACTGGACGGAGCATTTCTTTCCCGGTGGACAGCCACTAATGGCACGTATCCCGATGTACACGGTACTGGGTAATCACGAGGGCGATGCCGACCTCTATTATCAATACATGGCCAATCCCAAACCAGAATGGCGCTACACTTTTCGCTATGGCAATGCAGCGTTTTTCATGATTGATACCAACAAGGACGTCTCTGAAGGTTCGGATCAATACAACTGGCTGGAGCAAGCACTGGCAAAATCTGATGCTACTTGGAAAATAGTGATTCACCATCATCCACCTTATTCCTCGGAGAAAGACGATCACGGCGACACCTATAAAGAAGCTTCACGTCTGGGTACCCATGCACGAGACCTAACGCCACTCTACGATAAGTATGGGGTAGATTTTTGCCTGTTTGGCCATACGCACGTTTATGAGCGCAGTTGGCCGCTAAAAGGTAATCGGATCAATCAAAAAGAAGGGACGATTTATATTAACTCTGGTGGTGCTGGGGGCTTTCTGGAGACTTTCGCGCCCACGCGTAGCTGGTTTACTGCAGAGCTTAAGGAGGCTCATCATTTTTGTACCTTTGGTATTTATGGTCGTACGCTTTTCTTTAAGGCCATCGACGACAAGGGGCGGGTTTTTGATTCTTTTCAGATGGAGAAAGATCCCACCCGTAATGATCTAAGCGTGATCGAGCCACCAGCTCCAATCATCGAAAGTGATGCTTTCGTTTTTTACGAAAGTACCCAGACGATCATCCAGCCTGGACTCAACGACCTGGAAGTCCACTATACGCTAGATGGTAGCGAACCTTCCCGCAAATCCAAAAAATATACTGGTCCGATTAGTATTGATGCTTCAGTAGAACTGCGTGCCCGTGCCTATACGAAAGATGGGCATGCCAGCCGCGTGGTACGTAAGGACTTCCGGCAAATGGCGCCCCTGCCGGCCCAACAAGCTGGGGACACGGAACGAGGCTTAGCTTATCAATTATTTACTGGTGACTGGCGTGGGCAGGAAGCGAGCTATTTTTCGGCACAGGAGCCTGTTCAGGAAGGAACTTTGTTGATGCTCAATCTAGAGGACATTCAGCCTAGTAGCGCCTATTGGGGGATTCAAATCGAAGGCTACTTAGAAGTTCCAGAGACTAAAACTTACGATCTTTATGCCCTTGCTTCTCGTGGGTTGGAACTTGTAATCGACGATCAGCTGCGCATTAAAACCCACCGTGAAGATCTGAGTTTGCAGAGTGTGGTGCTGGAAAAAGGCAAACACAAGATTACCATTAAAAGTTATCAATGGAATTGGCGGAAAGCCTTTAGTGTAGGATTTTATGATCCGATGCTGGGTAGAAGGCCGTTTGCAGCCTTTAATTTAAGTCACTAGAGGATGATAGAAGATAAACGTTCATGTGTATATAATTTTAGTAAAGAACTCAATATCAATTGCTTGTGCTATTTTTTTCCTGAAAGATTCCCTTTTCTTTTTGCGGCCAAAAAGAAAAAATCTTATGTGTAAAACTCCCGGCATCAAGCAGATTTCATATATTCATCCCCGTTCTGATGTGCAATAGCTCATGGGCATTTCATCTGTTTAAAACCACTATTTACAATACTTTCTTAACTATTACTTAAAGTACTTTTCTTTTTAAGTACCACAGAATTGGCGACCTTCAAATTTACGAACATTTTATTTTGATTTTAAATCAAGCGACAAAGTCATTTTGAATCCAAGATATAGGATGAAAGATAAATTTAAATACCATGCTATTTTTTCGATTAGCTTGATCATTTTCTGCATCCTTTTAGACCTTCCACTTCTAGCTCAGGATCAAAAAACAAACTGGGAGAAGCTTGATGCAGACGCTATCTTTCAAGAATATAAATCGACCTTAGCACAAGCACAACAAAGTAGCGATCCTTACGAAAAAGCAGTAGCGCATCTACAGATTGCTCGGTTTTATCAGGATGCCCAAATTTTCACAGAAGCCATAGATCATTACAATCAGGCTTTAGGCAGCAATAATTTGCTAGCTAAAGATACCTTAAGCGTCCAAATCAATAATTGCCTAGGGACCATTTACCTCGTCCTTGGTAAATTAGATCAAGCAAAAGATTTTTTTGAAGAAGCCATCCAAGTGGCCGATGCCATTAATTATCCTAAAGGGATGGCTCAAGCCAAAAGTTCATTGGGTGCTTGTTACGAAAAAAAGAGCGATTATCTCAGGGCATTATCTTTGGAAAAAGAGAGTCTTCAGTTGTTTGAGCGATTACAAGACTTAGAAGGTATCGCATTGGTTCAGGAGAATATTGGTAGCATTTATGAAGATCTTTTGCAATACGATCGGGCGCATGAATACTTCTTCGAAGCCTATCAATATTTCAAGGGTTCCAGTAGCGAACCAGAAATTAAATTGTTGAACAACCTTGGGGATATTTTCCGTAAACAAGGTGATCTCCAACAAGCTTTGCCTTATACACAAGAGGCCCTGGCCTTGGCTGAGAAAATAAATAATAAGGATCAGATGGAAAGTGCCCATAAAGACTTATCCAAGACTTATGCCTTAGCCAAGAAGTTTGAGCTAGCCTATCAACATTTATTAGATGCCCAAGTTTATGAAGATTTATTGCAGCAGGAACAAAGTAGTGCGCAAATCAATCGACTTCAAACCATTTATGACTTCAATAAAAAAGAAGCTCAAATACAACTGCTCCAACAACAAAATAAAGCCAATCGAGCCAATCAAAGACTTATCCTACTAGTGCTAGTTGTTTTAATTTTTTCCCTTTTAGTATACTTCAATTACCATAGCCGCAAAAAAGCCCTACAATTAAAAGTTCAGGAATACGAAGGACGTACCTTGCAGGCAGAATTGGCTCAAAAGGCCATTGAGGAGCAAAATCTCCAGCATGAGATTCAACTTAAAACGGCAGCACTTTCTAACTACAGTTTACACATCGCTCAAAAAAATAAAATATTGCTGGACCTTTCTACTTCACTGAAGCATCTTGCTGAAAAGCGGGATATCAATTTCAATAAGAAAATTAAAGCGCTCGCTAAAAGTATTGACTTGGGTTTGCAGCAGGAAAATGAATGGGAAGAGTTTATTCGTTTCTTCAAAGAGATTCATCCGCATTTTGTGAAAAAACTAGCTGGAACGGCGGAAGAAAAATTGTCTCCTGCCGAATTGAGATTGGGCGTACTCCTTAGACTCAACTTATCCTCCAAAGAAATTGCCTCCATTTTGAGAATCACGCCTGATAGTGTCCGAGTAGCGCGCCATCGATTGCGAAAAAAATTACCTATCCAAGGTAAGGAAGACCTCACTAGTTTTATGATTGGATTATAAGTAACGGACAAAGAATAAGTATGGCATTTTGGCCGAGAAGATTCCCGACGTGAAGTCGGGACAGGCTTGTTTCAAGGCAAGGCAAAAAACGTAGCTAATGCAGGGCATTAGCGAGGCTTTTTAACGCAGCATTGGGACAAAAGATTCCGCCATAAATCAATAAGTTATTTTTTGGTCGTTACTATGTAGCATAGTCTTACACTTCACGCACTATTATAACTCCACGTTAGTTCATTGTAAACTCTAATTTAATGTTGCCTGCTTGTTGCTCCGCATTAGGCTCAAGTTGCCTCTTTGTTGCCCTTAAATCCTTAGGCTAAGGCTTTGAAAATCACATCTTTGTATAAAGCGAAATTCAAAATCAATGAGGCACTTTATTTTACTCTTGTTGCTCCTTTTAGGAGTAGGTTGTAATAAAAATTTTCATACGGTTTATCCTTCCCTGGAGACCGAACCTGTAGAAAGCTCCGAAGATGCCGCTGATGATATCGCCATTTTTGTCCATCCCAACCAACCAGACAAACAAGCCATTATTGGAACCAACAAACAGAAAGGTTTGGTGGTATACAACAATCAAGGTAAAGTCCTGCATAGATACTCTTTCGGTAGAATCAACAATGTAGACCTGCGCCAGAACATTCCTTGGAATGGAAAGCAGATCTGTATTGTTGGTGGCAGTAATCGTTCGGACAACAGCCTGGTTTTTTATCAATTGAATGAAGAAGATTTATCCCTACAAGCCCTACATAAGCTACCCATTACTTCTTCGGTTAACGAAGTTTATGGTTTTTGCATGTACCTCCGCGAAGAGACATGCTATGCCTTCGTGGTTGGTAAAGATGGCGTAGTTGAACAATGGGAATTAATGCCCAATAAGGAGTCTAAATTAGAAGCCAAAATGGTGCGCAGCTTTGATGTCGGTGAGCAGTGTGAAGGCCTGGTAGCTGATGATGAATTGGAAAAACTTTACGTAGGCGAAGAAGAAATTGGTGTATGGAAATACGGTGCCAACCCTGAAGATGGAGCACAAAGAAAAGTGCTAGATCAAATTAAAAGTAACAAGCATTTAAAAGCAGATATCGAAGGCTTGAGTATCTATCCACAAGCAGCTGGTAAAGGCTACTTATTGGTTTCTAGTCAAGGTAATAACAGCTATGCGGTTTACGAGCGGCATGAGGAAAATAAATACTTGGGCAGTTTTAAAATTAAAGCCAATGAGCAATACGGAGGCACTTCAGATACCGACGGTATCGATGTCACGGCTCAAGCTTTTGGACCATTTGACAAAGGCGTTTTCATCGCTCAGGATGGCCACAACGGAAAGAAAAATCAAAACTTCAAAGTGGTGGATTACGGAGCAATCGAAAAGATTTTCCTGGATAAGAATTAACGGCCTCACTTCAACACTTCAAAATATCAACAACCTTAAACAATAAATTATGAAACATTTTTACCTTTTAGTTTTTGCTTGCTTATTTCTACTAAGTGGGAATCTTCACGCACAGAACTTAAAAATCTCTCGTTACATCACTGTAACCGACACCATTACCGATGAAGGCGTAACTTTTGCGGCCTCCAGTGATGACGCCGAGCAAGAGAATGATGCCATTGATGCCCTTTTTGATGATGATATTGATTGTGGCTGGGAAGGCGAACCTGGAGATTTTAATGTCTTAACGGCAGGTATGCGTTTCCGCAACCTCTTTATCCCCAAAGGAGCGACCATTGACTCAGCCTTTATAATTGTCCACTCTCACGAAGCGAAGACCGCAGAAGATGTAGCCAACATTACCATCTATGGCGATGCTACCGATGATGCACAAACTTTTACAGAAGATCAATTGATTACTACTCGTCCTGCTACAGCAGCTACGATTAGTTGGATTGTAAACGAACCATGGGGCTTATGGACCCCACATAGTACACCCGATTTGAGTAGCATTGTGCAAGAGATTGTAGATCGCGATGGTTGGGAAATTGGGAATTCGATGGCGTTTATTTTCGCTGGTGAAGACCAAGGACCAAGTGAAGTAGAAAATGCGCGCGAATGGGAATCTTTCGAAAATATTTCGGATCCAGAAGATGGTGGCGATGGACAAAATAAGCCAGAACGTATTCCTGAATTAGTGGTTTACTATACCGTACAATCAGGCCTATTCTCTACCAGAATTAAACCAACCGGAATCGTGGAAGATGAAGGCGTTTCTTTTGAAGCTTCCAGTGATGATGCTGAGCAAGAAAATGACGCTATTGATGCACTATTTGATGATGATATTGACGCAGGCTGGGAAGGCGAACCTGGAGATTTCAATATCCTAACGGCAGGTATGCGCTTCCGTGACATTGCGGTTCCTCAAGGAGCGGTGATTGATTCGGCTTACATTCGAGTGTGGTCTCACGAAGCCAAAACAGCTGAAGATGTAGCTAATCTAACGATCTATGGCGATGCTACTGATGATGCCCAAACTTTTACAGAAGATCAATTGATTACTGCTCGTCCTGCTACAGCAGCTACGATTAGTTGGATTGTAAACGAACCATGGGGCTTATGGACGCCACACACTACACCTGATTTGAGTGCTATCGTCCAGGAAATTGTTGACCGAGATGGCTGGGAGGCTGGTAACTCCATTGCATTTATTCTAGCCGGAGAAGACCAAGGGCCAAGTGAGGTAGAAAATGCGCGCGAGTGGGAATCTTACGAAAATATTTCGGATCCAGAAGATGGTGGCGACGGACAAAACAAACCCGAGCGAGTTCCTCAATTGGTGATCCACTACTCTTCCCCAAATGCAGTCACTTCTGTTTTTGATAGAAAAGCGGTTGATATCAAGACACTTCAGGTATTTCCTAATCCTACTTCGGGAGAGTTAAATATCGTTTTAGATAATGCAGCATTGACCGATATTCAAATTTTTAACCTGAATGGCCAATTGATGCAGCAATACCGCCAGCAGCAAGGTCCAAATATTCAATTGAATACTAATGATCTTAATGCAGGGGTCTACTTCATTATGGCTAAGCAAGAGGAAGCGACTTATGTTCAGAAATTTGTTGTGAAGAAATAAAAATTAGAAGTCCTGCGCTCCAGTTTTTTATTGGAACGTAGGACTTTTAGCTTTTTTAACTACTTCGTATACAAACTCACACCACATCATGTCTAGAATATTGTTTTTCTGCCTGGGCTTACTTTTCCCCACGCTTCTATCAGCACAAAGTGCCTTATCGGGGCGCGTATTGGATGCAAAAACCAGCCAACCACTCATTGGAGCTAGCATTGTTTTAGAAGGCACCACTACCGGTACAATTACGGATGCTTCTGGACAATTCAGCCTCCAGGGGATTTCCGTCCCACAAGGTGTGGTGGTGGTGGATTATTTAGGTTATACCAGTAGGCGGGTAAACTTTAATACGAGCAATGCTTCTGCGCGCCGGATGACCATCCGTTTGCAGCAGTCCAGCGTAAGTTTGGGAGAAGTAGTGGTCAGCGGTATTGCCGAAGGGCAGATTAAGGCCATCATTGAAATGAAACAGGCAGAGAACATCAAGAACATCGTCTCTGCCGAACAAATTCTTACCTTCCCCGATCTCAACGCCGCCGAAGTTTTGCAAAGAGTCCCGGGTATTACGCTGCAAAGGGATCAAGGAGAAGGGCGTTTTGTCCAATTGCGAGGTACACCGCCCGAATTGACCAACTTCAACATCAACGGGGAGCAAGTGCCTTCTCCCGAAGGAAATTTTCGTTATGTGGGCATGGATATTATCCCTTCGGACCAAATTGCTGCGGTAGAAGTCACCAAAGTAATGACGCCAGATATGGATGCCGATGGTATCGGAGGCTCCGTCAACATTAAAACCAAAAGAGCCCAGAAAGGGCCACCTTCTTTATTTACAACATTAGCCGTAGGCTACAATAACTTAAGACAATCCCCCAATTACAATTTTCAATTGGCCTATGGACAGCGCTATAATAAATTGGGCTTCCAAATCAATGCCAGCGTCTTTCAAAATAATCAAGGCTCGGATAATATAGAATACAAATTTGCAAAAGGCCCCTTCTTTAACACCGATAGCCAAGAGGAAGGTAGAGATAACTTTTTTGTACACTACCGCGAAGCCCAACTCCGACATTACGACATTACTCGTACCAGGGTTAGTATCAGCCCAACGCTAGACTACCAGTTGGATGAAAATAATTATTTCTACTTGCAGGGGATGTACAATAGCTTTACCGATGAAGAAACTCGTAGGCGCTTGATCTATGATTTAGACGATCCCCTCAATGCCAATTTTTATCTATTTGGTGGGGTAGAACACGATGTCAGAGAACGCACCAAGCGTCAGGAATTGAGTACGCTTTCCTTAGGAGGTGAGCACAACTGGAACGGAATTGAATTCGATTACCAACTCTTTTATGCTTCCGCTCAGGAAGACGAACCCGATCGCTTTGAAGCCCGTTTTGATAGTCCGGGGCAAGCCATCGCCATTAATTTTGACACCAGCGACCCTGAATATCCCAGAGCGACTTTCCCGGTAGCATCCAATGCGGGTAATGCTACCGATTTTGAAAATTTCGAGCTCGATGAAATGCTGATTGAAGCGGGCTTAACGGAGGAAGTTTTATTTACACCAAGATTTAATTTGAAGCTTCCGTATTTCACAGGAGGCAGCAATGGTTACTTCAAGTTTGGTGCAAAATTAAGATCGCGGACCAAGCAAAGAGATATACGTTCCCAAACCTTTGCCGCTTACCGCGAAACCTCCAATCTATATCCAGGCACTGGAGATCCACTTAATCTTGTGACGGCTTCAGACGGTTTTAGAGCAACCAATTTATTGAACCAGGGATATACGATGGAGTATATGCCTTCTGCTCAGATCATGCTGGATTTTTACGAGTTTTTCCCGCAATTCTTCATCTTTGATCGCAACGAGACACGTAAAAACTCCTACAATCAGGATTATAAATACCGTGAAAATATATATGCCACCTACGGTATGATTCGGCACGATTTTGATAAACTGATGGTCATTGCCGGCTTGAGATACGAGCGTACCGATGTATTACAAAATGATGGTTTTGGAGTGATTTTGAATGGCAATAGATTCATAGGCATTGATACCATTCAGAATAGTCGCGTGCAGGATTTTCTGCTTCCTCAATTGCAGTTGAAATACCAGCTGACACCAAATGTTAATGTGAGAGCTGCGCTGACCTACACTTATGCCCGTCCGAACTATGTAGATGTCATCCCTTCGAGAGAAGAAGACCGCCGAGAATTGAGCATTGGTAATCCGGATTTGGACTTCCCCAGATCTACCAATGTAGACTTGATGGTAGAGCGCTACTTCAACCGTAGCATTTTTTCTGCTGGTCTTTTTTACAAAAGTATCGATGACTTTGTCTTCTCTTATAAAAGATTCGGCCGCGAGGGCGCACCAGGATCGGGAAATTTCCCCGTTTTCGAATTTACTAAGCCACTCAACGGGAAAGATGCTCAAGTTTTTGGGGCAGAATTTCAGGCACAGTTTAAATTTGATTTTTTCAACAATTTCTTGCAAAACTTTGGTTTGTATACCAATTATACCTACACCTATTCCCAGGCTTTCATACCGCAAAGAACTTCTGCCAACTTTGCCAGTGCCGTCATCATCAATCCTGCGGCGGATGATCTAAGTGAATTTTTTGATGAAACGGGTCAGGAGGAAATCTCCTTACCAGGGCAAGCACAGCATACCGCTAATGTTGGTTTATTCTACGATGGCGACAAATTCTTCGCCCGTCTGACCGCCAATTATCAGGATGCTTTCCTGGTAGAAATCGGTCCCGACCCCGACCTTGACGAGTACTACGACGAAGCACTCCGTCTAGACTTTACTATGAATTACAAGGTCAATAAAAACCTCAGTGTTTTCAGTGATTGGATCAACATCACCAATACGCCCTTGCGCTTTTATTTGGGTACCGAAGACGTGATCAAGCAGCAGGAGTTTTATAGTTGGTGGGGTCGTGTTGGGGTGCGTTGGCAGTTGTTGTGAATTCCTAAATCAATAATCTCTAGGCCGCTTAAAAAATCGCTTTTGATAAATTTTAGCAAGATAACTGGCGGAGCAGTAACCATAGGCACTGGCTACCTCTGCTCCGGTAGCGTAAGTTCTATTCTTTTTCAAAAGCCTGCTTTAGCTAATTCTTGCAACGAAACTTTATTACCAGATTCATCCAAATTGAGGGGCATTTTATTGGTTCCATTATCTAAAATAAATTGGTAAAAGATTTTGTTGGTCGTTAGTATCCTAATTTGTGTTCCTTTGAGGACGGTATAAGCTTCGTAATTATTAAGTAGACTTTCATTAATGGAAGCAGGAATATTAGTACTATTAAGATGAGTAATGGATAAAATTCCTATTCCATTTTTGTTGTATTTGGCCTCCGTCTTTAGTCCATCTATCATAAAGGATGCGGTATAGCTTTCTGCAGTTTTATTTCTAATGTTTTTAGATCGTTTTTTCCATTCATCAACTGAAATACCTGGAAAGAACTTCTCCTGACTAGCTTTCACTAAAGTCGGGACTTGACTGGCAGAGATGGTTTTTGGTCTTAATTTTCCCTGTGCTTGAGCAGAGAACATAGATAGGGTAAGTAATGCTAGTAAAATAAAATACTTCATTTTGAGATCATTTTGGATGGTTTAACAAATTCACTATTCCTATTAGAGGTTAAGTAAGTATACTGTGTAATAAGCCTTAATGACTCTTGGCTCCTAGGAATTCTGTTTAAATTATAGGCTCACTTTTTCAATCCACCACTTCTTTACGTCTTGGCGAATTTTTCAAAACGGTTTGCATCCGTCTTTTTTGTTCTTGTGTAAAAATATTCATACAGGCATCGGGAGTATAATCCATGTAATTTTCGATCATATCCGTAGATCTACAGGATACATTGGTAGTGCAGGTGTTGTTAGGAGCTGCTGCGCGAGGCGTATCCCTACAGTAGTCATCTACGAAACAATCACCATCGCCCCAGATATGCCTCAAACCCAACCAATGTCCAACTTCATGGGTGGTCGTTCTCCCTAAATTGTAGGGTGCAAATAGGTTTGGGAAATCTCCTTTTTCACTACTGCCAAAGTATTTATAACCTACAACAATACCGTCCGTTTCTGCCTTGCCTCCATCTGCCTCCAAGCCTCTTAGATTTGAGTTAGATGGGAATTGTGCATATCCTAGTAAGTTTCGACTCACAAAACCCCCAAAATTAACTGTCCAGATGTTGAAGTATTCATTGGGGTTCCAGATAGTGATCGGTTTAATTAGTACATCTATGGGATTTCGAATTGCGCCTTTTGGCCAGAAAGCTCGACGGCCGTTTACACGATCCACTCCAGGTTCTATTAAGCGGTTTCCTTCGGGATCAGTTGGTGCTAAATAAAACTCAATTTCAGTATCTACTCCAGCAGGATGGTTATTAAATCCATTCGTTCCTGATTTTCTTCTAAAGTCTTCGTTCAAGACTTCAATCTGAGATTCTACTTGTGCATAGCTGATGTTCGCACCTGTACCAATGGGTTCGCCATTGTGAACAATATGCACTACTATAGGAATGCGGAGGATGTTCTCTTCAGCTCTAAGGTTAAGGGCTTCAACTTCGCAGCTTAATGGTAGTAAAGAGGAGCCCAGTAAGGCAAAAAATCCAATTATCCAATTCATTTTTTATTTATTTTGAAATGAAAAAAATTAAGTAGAGGAGCTTTGTCCTCCCTTCGCGGTTTGCTGCTCCCACACCTTGACATTGACACCTGGGAAAATAAGATACCAGACTAGTAATCACTTCAGCAGGTACATCATCGGTTTTGACCGGCTTGTTAATCAGCTTTAAAAGAGGAAGCCCAAAATCTTCCCGACTATTTGCTTTTTTTGTTGTTCATACCTTTCCCACTGTTTGGCGCTCAAAAGAGGTTTCAGTTCTTTCTCTTTTTGAGCATTCAGTTTGGTGCCTTGCCTATACATGGACCATTTATTCAGGCCTTGGTCAACGATCTCTTCTTGGGCAATTTTTGCATATTTCAAATTCAATGCTTCCACCTGCCGGAGTTGTATGCTATCCAAATGCAAACTTGCTTGCATCTGCTGGGTGATTTTCACCGCTCGCTCCTCCGGTGTTCCTGGATCTTTCAGAGATTGTGAAAAACTGGCAGTTCCAAACAATAGGGCGACAGATAGGATAATAAGTACTTTCATAATTCGATCTATTTTAGGTTGTAATTGAAGTATTGTTTTTGATATGTTTTGTGCTTCGATTGTTGATGCAAATAAAAGGGCAAAGAGAAGGCGTTCCAAGTTTATTCAACCAGTGGTTCGGATTCATCAATCATTGGTAAATGAAGCTGAACTTATCTATCAGTTCTCCATGATGAATAATGTGTACGACTACCGGAATGTGTTTGATGTTGTCTCTACCGCCTGGGTTTAGGTCGTGGCCTTTGATCCCAGCTTACATGAGCAGTCTTGACTTATTACTTACACCATATTATGGCTTACCTAAATTTTTGATAGCTGTTTTTACAAAGGAAATAGTTTGGATATTGACGTACCAGAAGCCATTGTTTAGCTTGGAGGTATTCCGTTGTGAGAAATCCCCACGGAAGTCTCTTTGGTCGTAAAACAAGCTTCCGTATCCAAGGGCAACTACCCCATCAAATAAAGAAAAGCCCAGTGCTACTCCATAATCGACATTTACCCGGCCACTCGGGTCGTTGAGCCAGTTGTTGGTCCTCAGTGTATTTTCTTCAGCCAATTGAACTTCGGACGAGTAAAAGAACAGCCCCTGAAGGGCAATGCCCCCTTTGTAAATATTGGTTTCAAGCCCAATGCGCTCTAAAGATCCGAAGTTTTGGGCCTCAAAACTGTCCTCATCGTTTTGCATGACGGTACCCAATTGCGGTTCAAAGATCAACCTCAAGCCATTAAAGGAGTTTTTCCACCTTTTTCTCTCCTCTGGTTTCGAGAAAGTGATGGTGGTCGCGTCATTCAGCCAGTTGTCAGTGGAAAGCAGGGCTGTTTCTTGTGTATAACCAACTGTAGTAAAAAACAGGCCCATGAATAAGAAGCTAATTTTTTTCATTTTCTAAGGAAGAATGTTTTATGAATACAATCGACCAAATAGCCCAGTTAGAACCAACCACTCTTAATTCCAATCGATTTCATAAGTTGTTCCATTAATCGTTAAAGTCGCCGTTTTACCACCGTTAAAAACGATATTTCCATCAAAGAAAAAAGTCCCATCATCTGTAGAGCCAGTGATTGTAATGGTACCATTGCCAGACTCGACTTCAAACCCTAGCTTGCTCATTTCGAGCGCGGAGAGCTTAATGGTCAAGGTGCTGCTAACCTCCTTTTGTTCCCTAAAATTGAGCGTTTGAGTCCCTGTCCTACTATAGTCGCCATTCATATTCATGGTCGAAGAGGTCGGCTGCAAACCGGTTGCATTTCCAATGAAATTGCCGTTGTCGTCAGATATTATTCGGGAAGAGCTATACATCGATAAAGTAGAGTTAGAAAAAGAAGCCGATTGTGGTACGTTTAATGCATTGCAAACCATTTCATAGGACAGCTCTGAGTTATAGGATGCTTGGAGTTGAGCACCCTGGAAGTCCTTTTCTATGGTTTCTAGGTAAAGGGTGTCACAGAGCTCCCCAGAACTTACCGCAGATACGAATTGTTCGGCCAGGTCTTCGAGGTTAGTAACTAAACCGCCAGCATTATTTTGTAGGCTGGCCTCAATGATCTCGGCTGCATCGCTTTCAGATAGTGCTTCGATAATTACTTCTGCTTTTTCGCAGGAAGTAAAGAGTAAAACAAAAAATAAAGCAACTGCAAATGACGAAAATTTTGTGATAGTTGACATAATAGATTTTTTATAATAATTAATATTGAATGGTTCCGAATGAATTCATTTTGACTCTATTGAATACTTACTTATCATCTTATGCAGAATGATTTTTTGGTATAGAATTTTTAGCTTGTCTCTAGAAGAAGTTTTGACTACGTAGATGCCCTTTGGCAAATCTATTTCTAAACGATTTACTCTTTGATGAATCTTCGGATTGAAAAAGTTAACAAAAGAAAAATTGTCCTTGTCAATCGTTTCATTTATTGTTTCAATCCTCTAATTTGTTGATTTCACATCATCACATACTAAGTCATAAAGAAAATCTCGGACAAACCAAATCGTGGTATTCATATAGGCCTTGGCTTTTTTAGGTCGATTTAGTATAAATGGCGTATGTCCAGCCCCTTGCCAAGTGTAAAAGTCATTCTGAATCCTATACTGATCTAATTTGTGATGAACTGACGCGCTGCCATCCAAAGGAAAATCGACATTTAAAATGTCTACAGTATCTGATCCATAAGGGACAATATTGTCGGCTGTACCATGCATACTCACTATCGGAGTAGTTATGGCCGGATTAATGAAGGCTGTATCCAGCAAAGCACCACAAAGGCTGACAACACCTGCTATATCTTCAGAATAACCTTGATTTCCACTAGTTCCTTCAAAACCTCCAGTTGCATTAAAAACGGAATCCATTTCCGCAGGAACTTCATTCAATTCATCAAAATGGGCTATTTGCAATGCAGTAATGGCACCAGCGGAAACTCCTCCTAGATAGATTCTTGATGTATCTATTCTGTAGTTATTGGTCGTAGCTGCATCTTTGTAGAAGAAGCGAATAGAAGCACGCATATCGTGAATTGCTTTTAGGACTGCTTCATATTGGGTTGCTTTGTTGCGCACGAGTCCAGAAGTTATAAGGTTATCTGAGAGGCGGTAGTCAATGGCAGCACAAACGTATCCTCTTTTAGCAAAAGAATTACTTAGCGTAACTATGTCCGGGCTTTCTTTTGATCCAAATAAATATGCTCCTCCAAATGCCCATATAATCAATGGTCGAGCGCTGAGTGTATCACCATCGGGCTGATAAACATCCAAAAACAATTCTTGGATATTATTTGGCTTCAGAAGGGTTGGCTGTGCATTCTCCCCAAATTTTATATCAGAGGTCACATTAACGCTAAAAATTTCATCATAATAGCGCTGATTATCACATTTTTGACTAAACAATTGTCCCAAAGAAGTGACTAATAAGAATAATAAAAAAATTTTTTTGATCATGACGACAAATTTTTGTAAATAATTTAGACTAAGTAGAAGACAAAAACAGAGTAAGAAGCGATTTGGATTTTTAAAGTCCACCACCTCAGTTGAGGTGGTGGAACGATCCTTTTATTTGTCTTTTTTCATTACTTCGGGTAAGTCATCTAGTGAGACTTCAGTCCCGGTTTCGTCAGTGTAGACTACTAACTTCTGCGCGCCTTTTCTCAATCTCAAACGGTAGTAAACGTCGCTGGTTGATAGGGTTACGATCTGCTCTCCACTACTTAGGGTATAAGCACTGTAATTGGTAGAGGCAGCCTCCTGAATTGCTGCTGGTAGTTGTGAACTACTGTAGTAAGTGGTCGCAGTAGTACCCACACCACTTGGGTAGTATCTCGCTCTTGCCTTCTGGCCATTGTTTTGGAAATTGGCAATGTAGCGTTCCGCAGAATTGTTTGCCCCCTTTGCGTCTTGATGCTCCCATACATTGACATTTACGCCTGGAAAATTAGATGCCTGACTAGTAAGCACTGCCGCTGGAACGTCATCGGCATCAATTTTTTGAATGGTTCCTTGTACTTGTACTTGAGCTTGTGCTGCGAAAGTTGAGGCAATAAATGCCAGGATGAAAAAGATGTTTTTCATAATAAAAAATAATTTAAAGAGTTAAGAAATAAAAAAATAAAATATTGTTATTCAAGGGATTATCAATTAGTAAGTGGCTTGTTGGAGTTGCGCGCTATCTAACCGAAAGTGCTTTTGCAATTGCAGGGTGGTTTTCGTGGCCCGCCCGTCCGGAGTTCCTGGATTTTCCAAGGTTTGTGAAAACCCGGCAACTCCAATTAACATGGCCGTAAATAGTGCGATAATTGCTTTCATGACTCGATTTATTTTAGGTCATAATTGAATGATTGTCCTTTACATGTTTTGTGCTTCGATTCTTGGCATTGACAACTTGCTCAAACTGTTGCTCATAATCGGGTGCATTAGTTCCCATCCATCTATCCCAAAAGTTGTAGTACAGTCCGTAGTTACAATTAGAGCGGGCATGATGTAGGTTGTGGTGCGTCGAAGTATTTATCCATTTCCAAATTTTATGCTGCACAAAGCCTTTCGGAAATAATTCATACCCCAAATGTCCCAGCACATTGAATAGGATAGACCAGGTACCAAAAGCAATCAATGCGATAGGATGAAAAGGTATGATTAGTACTACTAGTGGCACAATGGCAATTTCCACAAGGGATTCCAAGGGATGAAAAGAGAAAGATGCCCAAGGCGTTGGATTATTAGAAATATGATGGACCTTATGAAAATAGCGGAACAGTTTAGGATGGTGCATCAATCTATGAGCCCAATAAAAATAGGTGTCGTGAAGGATGGTCAATAAAAAGAAAGAAAAGACCAAATAGCTCCATCCATAATCGGCGATGTCCAGATATATTTGAGTAAAGCCTGCTTTTTTTAAAAAATATATACCCATGACTACGAGCATAAAAACAGTCGCCGTGATAAAAGAATGTTCCACTTCGTGCCAGATACGCTGTATTTTAGGAAAGCGGGTTTGTATTTTTCGCTGGGCAAATTGCTGCTTCCAAATCACATAGCATATGCCGAAAGCTGCCCCCGCAAAAAGCAAGTAGCGAAGGAAAAACATTAAAGTGCCAATGATCCAGGCACCGCCAATTCCAAATTTTTCAATTAATACTTCCATGATACTACGGTATTTTGATGACTGGTTGAGAATAGTAATTCGTTTGTTGATGCAAAGAAAAGGGCAAAGGCAAGGCGTTCAAAGTTTGTTCAACCACTGGTTCGGATTAATCAACCATCAGTAAATGAGGCAACATTTACCGATAGTTGAAGCTTTTGTACCATTCATTGAAAATTGGAATGATAAGCACCTGATAATCTGTACTTTTGGGGCATGAATCAGAAAACGCTTGAATTGTTGTTGCATCTCTGCTTTTGGATATTCTTATTCTTGGTAGCCTGGGTGGTTTATGGGCAATTCATCTCCCTGGAGCTAGGACTACTGCGTGCTTTAGTCAATGTACTATCCATGGCGGGATTGTACTATGCGACCTCCCATCTAGTTGATAAATATTTAGAACAGCAACGGTATGTAGCCTTTGTGTGGCGGGCAACTTTAATGTTTATTTTTATCACACTCTTGCGCTCAAAAAGCAATGCCTTATTCCCCAACTTGGAGGCCAACGTAGAACTCATCAACAGTGATACGATATTGTTTTTTGGTGCCCTACTCACCAACTCCAGCATATTCGGCCTGGCTATTTTAGCACAGTTGTTTTTTAATCGTTACAAAAGAGAAAAACAAACCCTGGCCATTATCAGCGAACAACGAGCGGCAGAATTAAAAGCCTTGCGAGCCCAGATTAACCCGCATTTTTTGTTCAATTCACTCAATAATATCTATTCCCTCGCCGTCGCCCAATCCGATAAAACGGCAGAAATGGTTTTGCGCTTATCAAATTTATTGCGTTATGTGGTCTATGAAAGTCAAGCCAAGCGTGTCTTGCTGAAGGATGAAATTGAACAGATTGAAGCCTTTATTGAGCTTTTCCAAATGAAAAGCGAGCATCCATTGAATATCAGCTTTGAAAAGAAAGGGGAGATAAACGACCAGCAGATAGAACCGATGATCTTGATTCCCATTGTCGAAAACTGTTTCAAACACTGCGACTTCAATGAAAACCCTGATGCGTTTATCGAAATTCGGTTAGGACTAGATCACGATATCCTGTATTTTTATACCAAGAATTCCAAAAATGATGCGGATAAACAGAAAGACCGAGTAGGCGGAGTCGGGTTAGAGAATATTAAAAAGCGCCTGAAACTTAATGCTGAACATCAACACGAATTAAACATACAGGACAAGCAGGATTACTTTGCGGTCAATTTGAAGATAAAAACACGGAGATAATGGCGCAGATCATAAAAACAATGCTGGTTGATGATGAATATTTAGCGTTGAACTTATTGGAAACTTTTGTTGAAAAAGTTCCCAGCCTGGAGATCGTGGCTAAAACCAAATCTCCGATAGAGGCAGTAGCTATTTTGCAACGCGAAGAGATAGATTTACTTTTTCTGGATATCCAAATGCCAACTTTGAGTGGCAATAACCTCCTGAAAACCTTAAAACATCCGCCTTTGACCATTTTTACTACAGCCTACACGGACTATGCCCTGGAAGCCTTTGAGTTGGACGCTGTAGATTATCTCCTGAAACCCTTTGCCTTTGAACGATTCCTCCAAGCCGTTAACAAGGCTAAGCAATTGTTGCCTATCCCAGCAACTGAAATTAATTCTACTTTAATCGAGAAAGGTTTTTTCTCCATAAAGGTAGATGGTAAAATTGTCAAAATTTACTACGATGACATTCTTTACGTAGAAGGCTTGAAGGAGTATGTGCGCATTGTCTGCAAAGAAGGACGTTTCGTCACCTTGGAAAGTTTAAAAAATTTAGAAGCTATCCTGCCCCAGGATCAATTTATTCGAGTACATAAATCATTTATTGTCGCTAAAAAGCAGGTACAATCTGTGGAGGGTAATCAATTAGAAATTGGACCTAAAAAGATCCCTATTAGCAGAGGGAAGAAGGATACAATTGTTCGTGTAATTTTTTATGAATAAAAACGTACTAAGCTATCAAAGCCAAGAAGACTTACGTTGATATTGGTAAACACCAACAGGCCTTACCAGGGCAAGCACAGCATACCGCTAATGTTGGTTTGTTCTACGATGGCGACAAATTCTTCGCCCGTCTGACCGTCAATTATCAGGATGCTTTCCTGGTAGAAATCGGACCCGACCCCGACCTTGACGAGTACTACGACGAAGCACTCCGTCTAGACTTTACCATGAATTACAAACTCAATAAAAACCTCAGTGTTTTCAGTGACTGGATCAACATCTCTAATACGCCCTTGCGCTTTTATTTGGGTACCGAAGACGTGATCAAGCAGCAGGAGTTTTATAGTTGGTGGGGTCGTGTTGGTGTGCGTTGGCAGTTGTTGTGAATTGGGGTTTTAACTTTGGTTTCTAGGGACCTGCGTCTTCTTTTCTGGCATCCCAATGTTTTAAAAATCTTTAATGGTTTTCCCAAAAAGTGGTCAGTTTTGACATTAGGTGTTTTATGTTTTAAGCATAAGGCTTCTGCATTCATCTAAGAAAAATAGGAGAAAAAAATACAAAAACATGCACTTCTCGCACACTGTAAGATAGTATAGAACAAAATGTGTAAAAATGAAAGGATAAGAAGGTAGGTATATCAACAAAAAAAGC
>JBELML010000034.1:0-46903 GCA_042095835.1 Saprospiraceae bacterium | reverse complement strand
AAGCGTAATAAACACTCCTGTCTTTGAAATAATTTTGTTTTGCCTTTTGCACTTCTACGATGAATCTTTCTTCATTTTTCCCTATACAGTAAATATCAAAAATTGCCGTTCGATCGACTACTCTTTGTCCTTGGTGTTCATTTTGTGCATAAGATAAATCCTCAATTTGATGCTTTTGTGGTAGTAATTCATTCAAAAAACCAATGAGTAGTTCTTTATTCGGTTCACTTCCAAATAGTTTCTTGAATCCAAAGTCCGTCAATGGATTTATAAACTTTTCCTTCTTTACATTCATCAATTTTTTGTTTAATTCCAACAATTTGTCTTAACAAATATAAACTATTTTTTGATTGATTTCCTATTCATTTTTACCCTCATCTTTATTATCGTTTGCTGGCAATATTGGTATCCCAACTAGGTAAGACCTCGGCCCTCACTTCTCCAAACCCAACACGCACAGTCCCCCGCTGAGCATATCCGCGCATGATCACCTTATCACCATCTTCAAGAAAGGTTCTACTACTGCCGTCTTTTAAAGTCAAAGCTTTAGTACCACTCCAAGATAATTCAAGCATAGAACCGTAGCTGTCTTTGGTTTTTCCAGAAATGGTGCCAGAACCCATCATATCACCTACTTTGATATTACAGCCGTTGATGGTATGATGCGCCAATTGCTGTGCCATATTCCAATACATGTATTTAAAGTTGGATCGACAGATGGTTTCTTGTTCTCCTCCGCTTGGTTGAATATCCACTGCTAAATGAATATCAAAGTTTTTTGCTCCTTGGTATTGCAAATAAGGCAAGACCTCAGGTGCTTGCTTTGGACCATCCACTCGAAAAGGGGCCAAAGCTTCTAAGGTCACGACCCAAGGTGAAATGGAGGAGGCAAAATTCTTTCCCAAAAAAGGCCCAAGCGGTACATATTCCCACTTCTGTATATCTCTAGCCGACCAATCATTGAATAGTACTTTTCCAAAAATATAATCTTCCGCTTCCTCTGTGGAAATAGCAGCGCCCATATTTGACCCTTTTCCAATAATAAAAGCCGTTTCTAATTCAAAATCTAGGCGGCTACTCGCTTGAAAAATAGGCACTGCACCTCCTTGGGGTAGAACCTGACCTCTAGGCCGCCTGATCGGCGTACCGCTGACCACAATCGAAGAAGCTCGCCCGTGATAACCTACCGGAATATGCCGCCAATTGGGTAATAATGCATACTCAGGGTCGCGAAACATCTTCCCTACATTCGTTGCATGCTCTATACTTGAATAAAAGTCGGTATAGTCTCCAATACGTACGGGCAGATGCATCTTGGCCTCCGATTGTGCGACAAAAAGGCCTTGCTTATCTGCCAAAGGCGAATGTTCTTCTCGCAGCCAAGCCTGAATATCACTCCTCACTTTAGAAGTCACCTTCTTTCCCAAACCTATAAAATCATTTAACACAGGTTGACACAAGACCTTCACTTCAAAATCAAAAAGCTCCAATTGTGCTACAGCCCATAGATCCAAGATATGCTCTCCAACAGCAACGCCTACTCTTGGAGAGCTATTGGCAGTAGAAAAAATACCAAATGGAATATTATGGATAGAAAAATCGGAATCAGGCGGTATATTTATGATCATAGGCTCAAGTTTTACATGAAGTTGTCTAAGGTTTTCTGTTGCAGGCGAGAAAACAGTATTTTGAGGCTAATCGAGGCAAAAAACGCAAGCTATGCATCGCATAGATGAGGCTTTTTAACGAAGAGTAGCCTTAAAAGATGTTTTTGATAGCCCAACAAGGAAACTTTAAACAGCTTCCATTACAAAACTAAGCCTTTCCCAACAAAGAAATATAAATTGGCAACTGACCTAATGAACTTCTTTTCCTCAGGGAAAGAAAAAAAGAATAGGTCGCTTTACCATACCTTAAATATGATGCACCAATTCGAACACCAGGCTATGGCTACGCAATATCTATTGTCTATTGTAGAAGAAGAAAGGGCTTTTGCCGAAGAGGTAGCTACTCAATGTTTTCAATTACTCGACGAATTAGAGTTAAAGCTCAGTCGCTTTGTACCCGATAGCGATATCAGTCGAATGAATAAATTGAAAGCAGGTGGAGAACTCTGGATTGATCGGGAGACCTGGGAAGTTCTTCAGCAGGCAATTCAGGTACAACAGTGGACGAATGGGAACTTCGATATTGGCGTAGGAGAGCACATGAATATCTTTAGGGCAGCCAAGCAGGGCCTTTTGAATGCTTTTGAGATGAATAAGGCACTCGAAACCGCTCAAGCAGAAAAACAGGCCGCCAGCCTCTACCTCGATCCTGAGCATCCTCGCTTTTATTGTGTAAAAGCTGGTATGCAATTCGATTTGGGAGGCATTGGAAAAGGCTATGCGCTTGATCAATTAGCTCATCTTTTAATGGAGCTAGAAGTAGGCAACTATTCTATTAATGCCGGAGAAAGTACGGTCATGACGGCTGGTTTAAAAGCTGATGGAAAGCCTTGGCAATTCACCTTGGCCAATACCTATGTCCAGCAGCAAATCCAAATAGCTAATCTGGTGGTTAGTGCATCTGGCACCTTTCATCAAGGCCAGCATATTTTTGACCCACGCACAGGCAAGAATAATGGGATATCCGAAATAGACAGAGTCTGGGTAGCTTGTGAGAAGGGGGCATTTTCCGACGCCTTTTCTACCGGACTTTTCTTGCTTTCTGTATCTGAAATTACTGCATTGGTCGACGAAGTTTCGGAAATCATCTGGGTAGCTTATAGTAAAGAGGAGGAATTAGTTTTTCTTCCACAAAAAAAAGTTAAATTCGTATAATAAGAATCGAACATTCTCTATAGCATTTCCCAAATAAAGAATGGGGCATTAATAAAGTATACAAGATTTACACAGGTATTTTGCTGTTCAGTGAGGCAAAAAACCTGCCTGCCGGCAGGCAGGCGCAGGCGATGCAGCGCATCCTGCCTAGCTTGTGCCTGCGGCACAAAAAGCCTTAACGAAACTGGGCGGCAAAAGAACAAGTAAAGATGTTTAATTTATTATTGACTCATTCCTAAATAGTCGCAATCCAATGCAAAATAGCAACAAAACAAACAGGCGTAATTTTATCAAAACCTCTTCAATTTTAGGTACAGGTCTTGTACTTGGTAATCCATTTAATATAACAGCTAGTCCCTTCACCGTTGCCGACAAAGTCAATGTGGCCGTAGTTGGACTTGGTGGAAGAGGTCGCGGAGTCGTCTTTAATAATATCCCGAAAATACCGAGTGCCAACCTCGTTGCTGTCTGTGATATTGTTGAAAGTAGAAGAGAAAGTACCAAGGATCGATTTAATAAAGAGCATAACACCAAAATAAAGGCCTACGAGAATTTTTATAAATTGATCGAGACCGAGAACCTTGATGCCATCGTGCTCACCACACCAGATTTTTGGCATATGCAGCACGCCGTTGATGCTATGGAGGCAGGCCTGCACGTTTATTGCGAGAAAGCAATGTCGAACAACATCAAAGATGCTCGCAAGATGGCGGAAAGCATGAAAAAGACGGGTAAGCTGCTACAAATTGGTCGCCAACGACGTAGCAATGATCGTTATCGATTCACCCATAAAATATTATTAGAAAAAGAAAAAATGTTTGGGCGCTTGACGCATGCCATTGGCCAATGGAATCGCTCCAGCATTTACCATAGAAAACCCAATAAAAGGGACAAATTCGACCTAAAAACACTCAAACAATACGGCTTCGACTCCATAGATCAAGTATACAATTGGCGTAACTATAAAAGTTTAGGCGGCGGCGTTGTCTCTGATTTAGGTTCTCACCAGATTGATATTTTCAACTGGTTCTTCGGAGCCTTTCCTCATACTGTTTATGCAGCTGGGAACAACTCTTATTTCAACTTTGAGCAGGCGGATACTATGGCGACCATTCTCGAATACGATACGCCGAATGGTCCTGCTATTGGCATCTATGAAAACATTTCTAATTCGCGTGCGATTGGTGTTTACGAGCGTTTCATAGGAGATGAAGGTGCCTTTATCATCTCCGAAGGCAAGGACAATAAGATCTACCGCGAATCTAAGGTAAAAAGCAATAAATGGCAGAAATACATTGATAGAGGCTACATCTCCAACCTAGCAGATATGCAAAAATACAAGGAGAAAGAGGCTGGTGATTCCGGGATAAAGGAGACCGCTCCGCAGATCAGCTACAATATCAATGAGATGAACGATATGGACAAGGTCTACAACTTGGCCTCTCATACGGCCCACTTGTACAACTTCATTGAGTCTGTACGGGAGGAAGAAACGCTCAACTACGATGCGGTAGAGTCTTACAAATCTGAGGTCTGTATTTATAAAATTCACGAGGCCATCAACAAAAAAGGCAGCCAAATAAAAATCAATCCAAAAGAATACGAGGTGTAACAAGAAATAAACCATAATAGGCACATAGATAGCATAGTAGTATTAGCCCTATGAAAACTACTGTCCCTACTGTGGTTCTCTTTTTTTGACTTAGTTTTGAACCACAATAGGCACATAGACAACATAGCGGTATTAGCCCTATGAAACCTACTGTTCCTACTGTGGCTCTCCTTTTTGACTCGGCATTGAACCACAATAGGCACATAGACAACATAGATTTATTCCCTCTTTTGGACTCTATATCAAGGAAATTAGACTATGTTCCTACCAAACAATATGTGTATTTGATTATTGGTGGCTACGGGACCATCGGAAAAAACTCACCGAGTATTTCCGTACTCAACATGAAATGCTTGTAGGTGATAGAAAACATGGTTATGTCCAAATAGATATTGCCGAAAGTAGTACTATTCGGTCTGCTATGGAATCGATTGGTAGCCTAGACAAAGCCTACATCCGTAGTGTGGAAGGTAAAGGTCGTGGAGAGATCATTCGACAGTATTAAATGAAAGCACTAAAATAAACCATTAAAATCATGGCAATTTTTAAAAAGAGATCGGTACTACTTTCAAGTGTCCTTTTATTAATATCCCTTTCTTGTAGTCAACCTGCGCAACATCTTGGTAAAGTCCATATTGCCGGTGCCATGAAAAACGTCATGTGGAAAGGCGAGTTGAATCCAATTATCCATTTAGATACGATTCCCGATAAAAAAGGGCTATACGGTTTGGGGCCACTAGCAGGTCTTAGAGGTGAAATTCTGATTAAGGATGGCCAATCCTTTCAATCCAAGGTACTTAGTGACTCTACTATGCTAGTAGAAGAAACGTATAATGTAGGTGCCCCGTTTTTTGTCTACGCTCGCCAACAAATTTGGTCAAAAAAACCATTACCTCGAGATATTGAGACTATTGCTGTCCTCGAGCGATATATCGAAGGTCAAATGGCAGACTTTAAGGAGCCCTTTGTTTTTAAACTAAGAGGCAGCATAAATAGTGCCCTTATTCATATCCAAAACCTGCCTCCTGGCACCCAAGTCTCCTCCCCTCAAGAAGCTCATCAAGGTCAGATCAACTATCCTTTAGGAAGAGAGGAGGTAGAAATCATCGGATTCTTTTCAAAAGCTCATCAAGGCATTTTCACCCACCATGATACTAATGTACACCTGCATCTTATCACCCAAGATGAACAAAAGATGGGACATCTAGACGAGGTCGAATTGGGTAGGATGGATCTTTATTTACCAAAGTAAAATAGTAATGGAGTAATCATCTAATCGAAGCCACTTCATCCGAAATAATACATTCTCTACCTTAGGAGTCTTTAATTTAGGAGCAGGCACTCTCCTAGACCAAACCACTAATACCCCTAAACTAAGTACTAGCTATTCGATTGTTCAACTGGACGGTCAACTCCTACTTCAACATTATAGAGTAGAAGATATCCCTTTAAAAATGGTCAATCAGAATCTTTTTACTTCCGATGTGCGAGACTTCAAAAATCTCTCTTTCCACAGAAACAAAAAAGGTAAGATTGAAGGAATCACCATTTCTAACTGGGGCGCTCGAGGATTATCTTTTCAGAAAGTAAATCCTTAAATTGGCAGGGTACCTATACCTAAAGGATGAGCAAAAGAATCGTCGGTATCGATATAGCAAGAGCATTGGCGGTGATCGGCATGATCATCGTCAATTTCAAAATTGTCTTTGGTGATCAAGGCCCAGGATGGTTGAAAATCATTGCGGACTTCTTCAGTGGAAAAGCAGCTGCGACTTTTGTGGTCTTGGCAGGTGTAGGTTTAGCCTTAATGACAAACTCCGCAATACGCCAAAAAGATAAGGCCAAACTGAAAATAGCAACAAGTCGAATCCTGAAAAGGGCCTTATTTCTTTTTGTAGTAGGGCTTTCTTACATCTGGATATGGCCCGCAGACATCCTGCATTTCTATGGTATCTATATGCTTTTGCTCCTACTGTTTATTTCTCAGAAACAAACTTATATATGGATTGGCACCATAGTTTTAATTGGAAGCTATCCCGTCTTGATGTATCTCTTTGATTATAGTACAGGCTGGAATTTTGAAACCTTGGATTATCCTACTTTTTGGTCGCTAGATGGCTTTTTTCGGAACCTATTTTTCAATGGTTTCCATCCTGTTTTTCCTTGGGCCGCTTTTATGTTGTTTGGTTTGTGGCTTGGGAGGCAGGACTTAAGGGATCGACATTTTTTGAAACGACTTACAAAGACTAGCTTGGTCGTCTTCTTTGCGATCCAAGTAGGCTCCTATTTCCTTGGAAAACTAGACCCCTCTGATGATTGGCAGGCGGTGGTAGGCACCTCACCTATGCCTCCTCTACCATTGTATATGCTGAATGGTATTTCTTTTTCTACCTTTCTGATTGCTATCTGTATTCTTTGGGCACAAGGCAGAGAAGAGCACTCTATGGTCAAAGCACTCCACAAAACAGGTCAACTTGCCCTAACCTTTTATGTCGCCCACGTTGTTGTAGGAATGGGGCTTATAGAGTTCTTATTAGATCAACCATTGGGTACTTATAGTATTACCTTTTCCGTACTCTATGCCTTAAGTTTTAGCCTATTGTGCATTGTATTTGCTCATTTTTGGTTAAAACATAAAAAGGCTGGTCCTCTGGAATGGATCATGCGCAAAATCACTGACTGATCATGACCATTAAACAACATCCAGCGGTACTGGAGAAATTCCAGGCTTACCCAGCTCATGTGAAATTGAAAATGAGCCACTTACGAGACTTAATCCTGACTACAGCTCAGCAAATGGGTAATATTGCAGAATTAGAAGAAACATTGAAGTGGAGTGAGCCCAGCTATATCGCCAAAAAAGGAACGACCATTCGGATAGATTGGAAAACTAAAACACCCGAACAATACGCCATGTATTTCAGTTGCCAAACTTTGATGATACCAACGGTCAAAGAACTCTTCGGAGTTTTATTTTTGTATGAGAAAGATCGGGCAATTATTTTTCCTATCGATCAAGAACTCCCCGAAGCTGCTTTGCAAGAATGCATCCGTATGGCCTTGAAATATCATCAAGTGAAGCACTTGCCATTACTCGGGCGATGATTGGATCTAACGATTATTTAATGAAAAGAAATCAATTACAAAATGGATACCTCTAAAGTCGAAGCACTTACCGATTTGCTACTAGAAGCAGGACATCAACACCACCAAGCATATATTGATACCGACGGAGATGATCCCGAATGGCCTATTTGGTACGCCGAATATCTAGTCGATAAGCTCCCGCCCGTCCTAGGCCAAGCACTTACCAAGAGTAGGATCGTCTACCAACTCATCCATATGAGCGAAACCATCGATCAGGATCCTCAAATACACTGGACACAACAGTATGCTATCGCTTGGCTAGATGCCCAATAGGAAATCTTGAGAATTCCTTTCATCTCCCAATGATTATACTGATCTTAGGTTCATAAAAAACAAGATCTGTGACTCAAAAAGCAACCGCCTGCATCCTATGTAATCTCAATTGTGGGATTCTCATTGAACAAGATGATAAAGGGAATTTTGGGAAAATCCTTGGTGATCCTGACCATCCTATCTCCGAAGGCTACATTTGCCAGAAAGCAACAAGATTGAATTATTACCAAGAGCAAGAGCGTCTCACGCATCCGCTCCGTCGAAAAAAAGATGGAACATTCGAGCCTATTTCCTGGGATACCGCTATTCAAGAAATTGCAGATAAACTGGTACATATTCGCGACACCTACGGTGGCAAAAGTATAGCCTATGCCGGCGGAGGCGGACAAGGTAACCATATAGGTGGCGTCTATGGTTCGATGCTACGAGCAGCTTGTGACACGCCTTATATCTATGCCTCACTCGCTCAAGAAAAAACAGGCAACTTTTGGGTGAATGGCCATCTTTTTGGCAGACAAAACACCAACTATTGTGAGCCTGTAGAGGAGGCCGACTACGTGATGTTCCTCGGTACTAATCCACTGCAATCTCATGGTATCCACAAGGCTAGACCCACTGTTAATGCGATTGCACGAGCCTCCAACCGAACACTAGTAGTCGTAGATCCCAGACGATCCGAAACAGCTAAAAAGGCCGATATCCATTTAGCTGTCCATCCTGGGAAAGATGCCTATTTACTAGCAGCCATTCTAGGCCACATTCTACAAAATGGCCTAGAAGATCAAGATTTCATTGCCACTCATACGGTAGGTTTTGAAAAGATAAAACCTCACTTTCTAAGTATTGACCTTGATCATTACGCCACTATCTCAGGTATTGAAAAAGCAACAATTATTGAAGTTGCTCAGGGAATAGCTGCTGCAAAAACTTTTACACTTCGGTCAGATCTAGGCATCGAGCAAAGCCATAATAGTACACTGAATGCCTACTTGGCTCGCTTGCTCTTCCTAGTCACTGGCAACTTTGGCAAGGAAGGCACCAATTGCCTACATACCTCCTTGTTCCCTTTAGTTGGTCATTCTAAAGAACCTGAAAAGGGCGGTGTGACTACTCAAGTCACGGGTATGAAAGGTATTGGCAAGCTCTTCCCGCCCAATATTTTACCACAAGAAATCGATACCGATCATCCCAAACGCTTGAGAGCATTAATCGTTGATAGTGCTAATCCAGTAGCTACCTACGCCAATACCCATGCCCAGCGCAAGGCTATAGAAAAGCTAGACCTTTCGGTAGTGATCGATGTCGCCATGACCGAAACAGCAAAAGCGGCAAAATATGTGCTCCCTGCTCAAAATCAGTTTGAGAAAATGGAAGCTACCTTTTTTAACCTGGAGTTTCCTGATAACTTTTTCCATCTACGTCATCCCATTAACGAGGCTCCATCCAACACTTTAGCCGAGCCCGAGATTTATCAAAGAATCGTCTGTGCAATGGGCGACTTGCCTAAATCTTTTCCCATTTTGGAACAAGTCGCTAAATTAGATCGTCGCTTCCCACAGCTTAAATTGATCCAGTTGGCCTTGGGTGTAAGCACTTTTTTCAAACCTCATTGGAAAAAATATCTCTTGCTTGTATTAAGAAAAACACTCGGCAAAGCCCTCCCCTATCCCTATGCTCAATCGGCTGCCTTTATTTGGTTTGCTTCACATTTATATGTGAAAAAATATGAAAAGCAGGTACGTCGAGCAGGTTTTAAAGAAAAAGGCTATATGCTTGGAGAGGCCCTCTTCAATAAGATTTTACATAGCAAATCCGGCACCTTGATCAGTAAGCATCTCTTTGAAGAAAGTTGGGACTTGGTTCGGCACAAAGACAAAAAAGTCCACCTCGCTATCCCAGAAATGCTCGATTGGTTAGATAATCTCCCCAATAAGGCCAAGCGGGAGGTTATTGATCAGAAAGAATATCCATTTAATTTATTAGCCGGTGAGCGCCGCACCTACAATGCCAATGCCGCTATTCGCAATCCGGCCTGGAGAAAAAATGACGTAGAAGGTGGACTAAAAATTCATCCGAGTGATGCCGAAGCCTATGGTATTAACAACGGAGATTGGGTCTACTGCTACTCCAAAACTGGCCGTGTGAAAGTAAAATCTATGATTACCAAAGATATTCCATCCGGCATGCTCGCCCTACCGCATGGCTATGGTTTCGAATATACTGGTCACGACGAGACCTCCGCTGGTGCATTGGTTAACATCCTGACCTCCACCGAAGATTGCGATCCACTTGCTAAAACTCCCTACCACAAAAATGTAAGGGTACAACTAGAAAAGATAGCATGATAAAGCCCCTGCTTTGCCTCGCCCTGATCACTACACTTTGTATGGCCTGCCAGCAACAATCGGAAGAGCCTAGAGAAGCTTTTACACTAGCGTTTCAAGGAGAAGATCGAAAATACCTTTTGTACCAACCTGAAGGATTAGCTGAGGGTGCTCCCTTGGTTTATGTTTTGCATGGTTATGGAGACTCCGCCGCCGGAATTCGCGATTTTACCCAAATGGACAAGGTCGCCAATCAACATCAATTTGCTGTTTGCTACCCGGAGGCAACAATGGGGCCAGACTCCCTACGCTCTTGGAATGTGGGCTACTCGAATTACGAGCGAGACGATATTGGTTTTATGCAATTCCTGAACAATCATTTGCAAAAGCAATATGACTTCTCTACCGAAAACCTGTTTTGTACAGGTATGTCAAATGGTGGTGATATGACCATCCAAATGGCATTGTTAGCACCTCATGTTTTTAAAGCAATTGCCCCAGATGTAGGCTGTTTGATGAACTGGTTACACGATTCTACCCGCGTAGATTATATCCCTTCAGCCCTCTTCATCAATGGCACGGCCGATAGCATTACCTTCTGGGCGGGTGAGGCCGACTATCCAGCTATTGGTCCAAATGGTTATAAAAGCACTAGGACTATGATCGATATTTTTACTTCTAAAAACCAATGCCGAACGCTAGCAATTGACACCCTAGCTGATACTTTTCTGGCAGACAGTAGCTATGTGGTATTAGAAAGCTATACCAACTGTAGAGAAAATACTCAAATTCAATTCTATCAGCTTGTAGGTGGAGGACACGATTGGCCAGGTGCTTTTGGCAATATGGATTTTAATGCCAGCGAGGTGATTTGGAAGTTTTTCGCCCAATATGTAGATTAGACCTGAGTTCGGTGTTTTTTAATTATAAAAACCAGTCTATGCGACAAGTTTGGATATTAGCCCTATTAGGGATCATAGCCTGCTCTTTTAATGGCTGTACGGATGGTAGACAGGCCCGTATTGCTGCGGTACAAGCACAGGCAGAGGCCTTCTTTCAAACCTATGCCGAGCGGGCAGATTGGGAGCAATTCTGTAGTTTCTACCGTCAGGATATGCAGTTTGAGGATGTCGCACTCCAGCTGAAGTTGGATAGTCTCTGGCAGTTTCAGCGTTTTTATAATTGGCCCGATCCGAATTTTGAAAAACTAAGCCCCGAGCAAAAACACCTCATCATCGAGGACATGGTAGTCGACGAAAACAAGGTGGTCGCCAAAGGGTATTTCCAGCCTTTCTACTGGTATAATCAACCCGTAAAACCTATTTGGGGTATGCAAGCAACCTTTTGGCTCTACTTCGATGAAGATTTAAAAATCGAAAAACAAATCGACTGGATCGAATATGATCCCTCAGTTCTTGAAAGCGTCATCGCCCGAGTACGAGAAAAAGGTGTACAAAAAGTACCCGATTGGCTAGATTTGTCAAGGTGAGAAATGGTCGTCACCAAACTGCGTGAGTCATTTCTTAACATGCCTTTATTCGCCCAGCAGGTAAAAAAATCTACCTGAGCCTTGAGTTTAGGAATGGGGCATTAATAAAGTATACAAGATTTACGCAGGTATTTTGCTGTTCAGTGAGGCAAAAAACGCAGGCGATGCAGCGCATCCTGCCTAGCTTGTGCCTGCGGCACAAAAAGCCTTAACGAAACTGGGCAGCAAAAGAACAAGTAAAGATGTTTAATTTATTATTGACTCATTCCTTAGGTTCTTTTGGTCAAGCAAAAGAACGCGCCGAAAACAAGAAAACTGAAACTACATAACTAACTTAAAACAGCCTTTTAATAAAATTATATACAAATGAAAAAGCTATTATATATAAGCACCATTATCAGTCTAGCAGTAGCTGGCATTTATTTTATCATAAAAAGGGTACAGCATCAGAAAGCAGAGCGGGAGCATCAAGCCTGGGTAGCTACTTTGGAGCATACGGCATCTGAGCGTGTCCAGATCCTCGAAGATACTGTCACTGTTGATTATCTAGATGAAAAAAGGACCCTTTCGGTGTATTTACCAGAAGATTATCAGCTCAATAGCAGGAACTATCCTGTCATTTACTTTTTAGATGGGCAATCATTATTTGATGAGAAAATCCAAGAAGGTATGGAGTGGGAAGTAGACGAAGTGATGGACTCCCTTTCTAAAGAATATCAAGCCATTGTCATTGGTGTTTATAACTCTCATCGCAGAATGCGCGAGTACAAGCCCTTCCCTTCTACAAAAATATATTCTCATAAAAGGGTAAGTGGCGATCAACACGCCGAGTGGATCGCTACCGACCTCAAGCAATGGGTAGACCAACGGTATCGAACTAATAAGCGGCCCGAAGCAACAATCATCGGTGGAGCTTCCTTAGGTGGCTTGATGTCTTATTATATGCTCAACGCTTATCCTGAGACCTACGGTGCAGCCATTGTGTTTTCTCCTTCTTTTTGGGTCAACCCTAAAGTCTATACTCTACATGAAAATAATCCAGCCATAAAGCAGCAAAAAATATACTTCAATGCTGGTGAATTGGAAACCCCAACTGTAAATAGCATCCAGAAGATGCATAACATCTTATTAGATTATGGTGTACCTGCTGAAAACATGAAGCTTGATGTAGAGAAAGGTTTGGGGCATTGGCATATGACTTGGGTAGCTGGATTTAAGAAGGTCTATCCGTGGATGATGGATAAGATATCGTAGTGATAAGGAGCTAAGTGATCAAACGGAAACAAGCCGTTTGACCACTTATTTACTTCCATTATTGCTTCACTAACTTCATAGTATGTTGCCCTTGAGGACCTATAATCCTCAAAAAATAGATACCACTAGTCACCTCCATCCCATCGGCTTGTCTGGCATCCCATTTGATAGAAAAGGTATGCTGTTTACCACTATATAAGGGACTCAGTTGCCGCACAAACTGGCCCATTTGATTGAAGAGCATTACCTGATAATCTCCTATTTCCTGAGCATTGCGGAATTGAATTTCAATATTGACTTCATCTAAAAAGGGATTTGGAGCCACCTCCACTAGCAAAAGGCTATCTTGTAGCTGGTCATAAGTAGCAACTATCAATTCATCACTTTCATCGACACAGGTAACACAAGGTTCTCCGCCTTGTGCGGGTTCTAGACAAAGAAAAGCAGTAAATAAGCTAAGTACTCTTTCTTCTATACTTTTATTGATCACCTCCGTCGCTAATTGTTGGTTTGTACCATTATAAATTGATCCAAAGGGTGCCGCTTCTCTTTCTAATTCCTGGAGGAAATTTCCGGCCAATCCATATCGAAGAATATCGCTGGTGGTATCAATTTTTTCAATTCCTATGGAAAGTGCGTCTAAATAAACTTCATTATCAAGCTCACCCGCTGCCTCAATGATAAAAGGAAAATCACCAGTAAAGCGACCAATTTGTCGGATGGGTTGATCAAAACTAACCAGGCTACTTGACTCGTTTAGAGTATATCTTTGGTAGCAAAAACCATTTTGTAGCGTTGTGTAAAGATCCATTGTACCGATTCGTGCCAATGCCCCAGAAAAGACCTTAGACATTTTTTCAGAAAAGGTATTGCAACAAGTGCTCAATTGTTCGAATCCGCCATTACTGATGCGACTTAAGTTGGTATAAAAATAAGAGTTGCCATAGTAATTGATGCCATTAATACTGTTGCGATTTTGATTGCGATCCTGAAAATCATTAATAAAGATAGGAATCGGTTGATCTCCCCATAAACCTTTTACATCGTTGATCAAAGCATTTGCCGTGTTGCGATCACCTTCTAAACCCGAGTTGGCCAACAGGACAATTCGGCCATTGGGTTGATGCTCTTGTAAATAATTGACTCCGGTTGCTAATAAGCCGGGTAGGTTATAAGAAGCAATGCTACTAGGATCAATCTGATTAAAAACAGCATCAATAACTGATGCTTCAGCGGGCATAAAATCAGGGCTGACCAATTCAGGTATAATGCCCGCCAACATAATGTTAAATCGATCACTTGGCGACAAAGACCACTTTAAACTTTGCTTCAATTGTTGGAGTACCTCACTTACACTCAAGGTTGTATTTAAAGCATTGTAATGAACTAATATGAGTAT
Organism: Saprospiraceae bacterium; assembly: GCA_042095835.1. GTDB lineage: Bacteria > Bacteroidota > Bacteroidia > Chitinophagales > Saprospiraceae > DATFKA01. Next base: position 32,583 of record JBELML010000034.1, on the reverse strand, counting down.
ATCTCGGGCGGCATTCGTCCCTAACTCAAAAACTTGAGATGGAATCATAACCAACTCATAAAGTTGCTCTTGTCCTTTTTGATACCGCTGCAGAAAAACGCCATCTTTATAGGGCGCTTCAAAACCAATACTTAGATCACCTGCTTCATAAAATTCAGGGCGAAGCTGATCTTCATAAAAACGCCCGAGCACTTCACTTTCCACCAACTTGAAGCTCCGATCGTCGTCTAAGAAATAGGGAGTGCCCCATTGCTCTGTAGAGAATATACGAATCGCTTGTTTGGTTGGAGGGGTCTTGCTTGAGCGAACAAGGTGATAAGGAAGCTTAGCCCAGGTTTGCTCATTGGTCCAATTATTTGGAATGAGAAAATTGAGTTTAAGCTTCCTACTCGAACCCGCGATTAAAGGGTATATTCTTAATTCATAATCCTGGGCGGAGTTCTTGTAAAGGATAGATGGGTCTTGCCTTCGATCTACAATGTCTTCATAAATCGTCGAAGCCGTCCATCGATCCATAATTTCAGCCTTGATAATGTCCTCTCCAACCCAAAGCCAGGAATCATTGACAATGACATCTTCGGGCATGCTGAAATTTAAAACAGCCTCCAATTGCGTACCATTAAAAAAGTCACTGCCTTGGTCTGAGATCGTCAAATAAAGCCCAACTTCGGTATAAATACCATTGGGCTTGACGGTGATAGTCACTTCATCGATTTGACCTTGTGCTTGATTCCATTGTTGTCTGGGGTTGAATATCCGAAGGTTAGAAAAATCATTTTGCCCATAGGCACATAGAGAAGAGGTAAAAAACAGGAGTAATACCAAATTTTTCATTGAGGTTTGCTTTAGTGTGGTTTGATAAGGTTAATTTCTTGTCTTTTCTAATATAAGAACTTTAGCTACCCTCTTTATTTTTAAATTCCGTTTGGTAAGTTACTGTACAAAAACGTAGCAATACCATACAATTTTCTTATCTTCGCAGCGTGAAGAGTAAGTAACGATGATAAATAATGCGTTGGTGACCAAAAGCGAAAATCACCATCAATTACAAACTATCCAATCTCCTCTTCGAGTTGACTCAATTTCAAACGATAAAATGCTTTCCTCTTTTATTAGCATCTCTACTACACTAGTGGACATGACTAATCTTTGAGTTATTGAAAATTTTAAATGCTATCCTAAAATTATGGGACAAAAGATTCCAATTTCTACCTCATTCAACTTACCTGATGGTAGAGCAGTAACAATTGAAACCGGAAAATTAGCGAGCCAAGCAGACGGCTCCGTTGTCGTGCGCATGGGTGACACCATGATCTTTGCTGTTGCCGTATCAGCAAGAGAAGCGAAAGAAGGGCAAAGCTTCTTCCCGCTTTCTGTAGATTACCAAGAGAAATTCGCCTCCGTCGGTAGGATTCCCGGCAACTTTTTCAGAAGAGAAACTAAACTTTCTAACTACGAAGTAATCATTTCCAGATTGGTAGACCGAGCAATCCGCCCGCTCTTCCCAGATGGTTATATGAACGAAACCCAGATTATCCTTAATCTGATTTCAGGAGAAGCGGAGGTTTTACCAGATGCTATGGCTGCATTAGCCGCCTCTGCCGCACTCTCTGTTTCAGATATCAACTTTGATGGCCCCATCTCTGAAGTACGTGTAGCAAGAATTGATGGGGAGTTGGTCATCAATCCCAACCGTAGTGACCTCGAAAGAGCCGACATGGATTTTATCGTAGCTGCTACGATGGACAATGTCATGATGGTCGAAGGCGAAGGAAATGAGTGCCAGGAGAAAGACTTGATCGAAGCAATCCGTTTTGCACACGAAGCCATCAAGGTACAATGTCAAGCACAACTCGACCTGGCTAAACTAGTCGGCGACAAAGCATTGATCAAAAGAGAAATTGAAGTCGTAGAGGAGGATGCTGAATTGAAAGACATGGTCGCAGAATTGGTTACTGCTCCTGTCCAGGAAATGACCCGCTCTTCACTAGATAAAGCAGAACGCAAAGAAGCCCTCAAGAAGATCAAGGAAGACATGAAAGAGGCACTCCTTGAGAAATTGGGTGAAGAAGCCTACGAAGAAAAAATTGGGGCCGCCAAAAAATACTACGAAAAGATCAAGAAGAATGTCATCCGTAATACGGTACTAGATGAGAAAGTACGTCTTGATGGTCGTGCCTTTGATGAAGTACGTGGCATTTGGACAGAAGTAGATTATCTACCCTCTGCCCACGGTTCGGCAATTTTCACACGTGGAGAAACCCAATCGCTAACTACACTGACATTGGGTACCAAACTTGATAAAATGATGGTCGATAACGCCCTCAAGCAAGAGTTCTCCAACTTTATATTACACTACAACTTCCCTGGCTATTCGGTAGGTGAAGTCAAACCAATGAGAGGCCCTGGTCGTCGTGAGGTAGGTCATGCCAACTTAGCTGCAAGATCTTTAAAGAAAGTTTTGCCAGCAGAGTCTCCTTATACGATCCGAATTGTATCAGATATTTTAGAATCTAACGGTTCGTCTTCCATGGCTACGGTTTGTGCCGGTGCCCTTGCATTAATGGATGCTGGTGTACAGATCAAGGCGCCAGTCTCTGGTATTGCAATGGGAATGATTGCCGAAGGAGATAAAATTGCCATCCTTAGTGATATCTTAGGTGATGAAGACGCACTAGGAGATATGGACTTCAAAGTGACTGGAACCCATGAAGGGATTTGTGCCGTACAAATGGACATCAAGATTGATGGTCTTCCGTATGAACAACTAGAAGCTGCTCTTGAGCAAGCTCGCCAGGGGCGACTACATATCTTAGAGGAAATGGCTAAAACAATGGCCGGACCAAGAGAAGACTATAAAGAGCACGCGCCAAGAATTGTACAAATCAAGATCGATAAGAGCTTTATCGGTGCAGTCATTGGGCCTGGTGGAAAAGTCATCCAGGAGTTGCAAGAAACGACAGGTACCACCATCAATATCGAAGAAGAAGGCAATAAGGGTATCGTCAGTATTGCCAGCAATAATGCCACTTCGGTCAAAGATGCAGTCGCTAGAATCAAACGTATTGCCTTCACTCCTGAAATTGGTGAGGTTTACGATGCAGTAGTCAAGACAGTGATGCCTTATGGTGTTTTTGTTGACTTCGAAGGTAAGAGTGGTTTATTACACGTTTCTGAGATTTCACACTCTAGAATTGAGCGTGTAGAAGATCACTTCCAAGAAGGAGATCCCGTAAAAGTTAAACTAATTGATGTCGATAAGAAAACAGGTAAGTTGAGATTATCTCGCAAAGCCTTGCTACCTAGACCTCAGCGCAAGCCTAGAGGTGATGGCGACGGTGGTCGCAGAGATTAAGCCTCCAACAAGACCTTTTAAAAATAGAGCACTTCTCCATTTGGGGAAGTGCTTTTTTTATTCCCGACACCGCGCCTGATTCTGAAACAATTTTAGTAAATTTAGGGTAATAGATAATGATAGCTCAAAAATTCTCCTGATATGCGACAGTTGAAAATCACCAACAAGATTACTGCTAGAGAAAGTTTAGCCTTAGACAAGTATCTAAATGATATCGGTAAGATCCCTATGCTTACCGGAGATGACGAGGCAGAACTCGCTCGCCGAATTAGACAAGGAGATGAAGCCGCCCTAGAAAAACTTACCAAATCTAACTTGAGGTTTGTCGTTTCTGTAGCCAAGCAGTATCAGAATCAAGGACTTTCTTTGAGTGATTTAATCAACGAAGGAAATGTAGGCTTAATGAAAGCTGCCAAGCGGTTCGATGAGACCAAAGGCTTTAAGTTTATTTCTTATGCGGTATGGTGGATTCGTCAGTCTATCCTACAAGCAATAGTAGAGTACTCTCGCATCGTACGACTTCCACTTAATAAAGTAGGTTCCTACAACAAAGTCAATGAGGCTTTTCTTTCTTTTGTACAAGAGTTTGAGCGCGAACCTACCCATGAGGAGCTAGGTGAACTATTAGGCATGACACCTAAAGAGGTATCCAATATGCTCAAAGGCAACGGCCGACACCTCTCCGTAGATGCGCCCCTCAGCGGTGAAGATGGAGATTCCACCATGCTCGATGTGATCTCCAATGGACAAGACGAAAGCCCGGATACCAGCCTTATGGAGGAGTCACTCAAAGAGGAAGTCGCACAAGGACTATCCATTCTATCGGCTAGAGAAGTAGAAGTGCTTTCTGCCTACTACGGTCTTAATGGTCAAAAGTCAATGACTCTAGAAGAGATCGGAGAAATGTACGGTCTCACCAGAGAAAGAGTCCGCCAAATCAAAGAGCGCTCTATCCGTCGTCTTCGCAAATCCAATAATCGAAATAATCTAAGGTCTTACCTCGGGAAATAAATGGTATATCTAGGGATTTACAATTTTGATGATGGCAGATTCGTTCTTCCCTAAAAAAGACTGTGTATCTAATTGTAAGTTTTCTCAGTTTATGGTTGACAGGTGTAGTAGCTTGGGAGACCCCAACTACGCACGATTTCGGTGATCTTGAGCTCCTCGAATCTTATACCCATACTTTCACTTTCAAGAATGTTAGTAGTGATTCTATCCGGATTGATAATATCCGGCCCAGTTGTGGTTGTACGATACCTAATTGGGACAAGAAAGCCATTGCTCCAGGAACTAGCGCTGAAATAAAAGTTAATTTCCGACCACGTACTGCTGGCTATAGCCGCAAACTGATCAAGGTCTACATCAGTGGTCAACGCAAAGCCGAAAAGCTCTATTTAGAGGCTTTTGTGATAAAACTTTAGTTGGGCTTCCGCTAGAAAGCAGCCTTCATCCAATAAAACTACAGCTTAATCGATCTTAACTAGATGTTAAGATTCTCAAACTGATAATTTAATTTATCTTTGAGGCCGATTTCACAACAAAACCTCTTTAGGACATGGGCTTTGCATTGTTCGTATTGATCTTGTATGTATTAGTGAGCATCAGTCTATATTTTCTATTCCCGAAGGCCGGTGTAGAAGGTTGGAAAGGATTAGTTCCAGGACTTAATTTTGTAGAATGGTGCAAAATTGTGGGAAGGAAGCCAATTCATGCTTTGTTGCTGCTCATTCCTATCGTTAATATCTTCATTTTTGCTGGCTTGGCCGTAGATATGGTTCGGTCTTTCAAAAAGTATCAACTATGGCACTCTGCGGTGGCTTTGGTACTCACCCCCGTAGCCTTTTTGTACCTAGCTTTTAGTAAAGATGAAAAATACGATGGCCCTACGCGTGAAAAAGAAGAAGCCTATTTCTCCCAGCTAGATGAAGCGCGTAAGAAAGGAAATAAGCGTCAAATCAAGAAACTAGAAGGGAATAATCCTTACTATAAATCGCCCCTTCGCGAATGGATAGAAGCCATCGTTTTTGCCGTATTTGCGGCAGCCTTCATCCGTATGTTTTTGATTGAAGCCTATGTTATTCCTACACCATCGATGGAAGGTTCTCTGAATACAGGAGATTTTCTTTTTGTGAGTAAGGCGACCTACGGTATTCGTTTGCCGCAGACCATAGCCATGATTCCACTCTTGCACAATCGTATACCGGGCTTGAACAGAGAATCTTACTTGGAAAGCCCAAGTTTGGAATATCGCCGTCTTCCTGGTTTGAAAGAAGTGGAAGTCAATGATCCTGTGGTATTCAATTATCCAGAAGGTGACTCCGTTTACATTTTCCCGGTACGTTCCTGGAGTGTTTATGATTATCGCCGGGGACAAATCCCACAACCTTATGCCAGCCAAATTGCCAGTGGGGCAGCTCCCCTAGTTACTCGTCCTATGGACAAAATGGATCACTACATCAAACGCTGTGTAGCGGCAGCTGGTGACTCACTAGAGATTCGAGATGGCGCTATCATTTTAAATGGCACACAAGTAGAATGGCCTAAAAACGTCCAATTCCTCCACACCATCAAAAATACGGCAGGAGGAACGATCAACAATCGGAACTTTGAAAAAATGGACATCTCAGAAGGCGACTTCGCAGGCAACTCTCCAGAAGGCCCTGTTTATCACCTGAGCTTCCAACAAGCAGAAACGATTAAGCAATCCGATCCCAATATTGTAGTAGAAAGATTTCCCTATGGAGAGCAGTCTGATGCTCCTGGCTTGGTATTCCCACACGATGCGGTGAATTATCCAAGTTGGAATCGCGACAATTATGGGCCTATTTATATTCCAAAGAAAGGAGCTACCGTAAAGCTGAGTCCAGAAACGATCATGTTCTACAAGCGGATCATCCAAGTCTACGAGGGTAATGATTTAAAAATCAATGGCTCGTCTTATACTATTAATGGACAAGAGACCGATGAATATACCTTCCAGCAGAATTACTACTGGATGATGGGAGATAATCGCCACAACTCTGAAGATTCTAGATTTTGGGGGCCAGTACCTGAGAAAAATATCGTAGGTCGTCCACTAGTCATCTGGTTCTCTACCAAGGATGGTAGTATAGGCAAAGGCATCAACTGGAACCGAATCTTTAAAAACGCCTCTAAAATATAAGCAATGGACTTGGGCGGCTTCTTCTTAATAAGCATAAGCCGCCCAAACAATGCCCTCTTTTTTTGCCCAATCATCGATAATTTTTCTATGGTCCGCCGTAGGTTTAGAATTGAATTGACCTCTCGCCTGGACAATGGTATCACCACGTATCTCAATAGTCACTAAGCTATACCACTTTTCCTTCTTTAACTGCCGCAATGACCAAATAGACGTCGTGCCACTTTTGCAATAGTTCGAGTAAGAACCTACACAGTGCCCCATGATACTGCCCTCCCTGGATAGAAGATTCTCATTTGTCAATTCAATAATTCTATACCACTTGCCGTGCTTATGCCCTTGCTCAAAAGAATTGATACGACTATGAGGCGCCCAATAGGTGACTAGTTTGGCTTTGCGCCTTTCTTCATATAATGCCAACTGCACTTCACGTCTAGCCTCTCGATCCTGGGCACGCTCTTGTATACGTTGGTGAAAAGCATTACTCTCTGCCTCAATCTGATCCAGCGTTTTTCCCTGTACCGAATAATCTGGATTATCCCTGATGCAATGGTAAAGATAGCCGAGTATGGCTCTGCCATCCCTAGGATGCAGCATATTAAAATTGATATCCATCAACTTCTGTATCACAGGATTCCATGCATCAAAGGTCGCTTGTATAGCTGCTGGGTTTTCCGGGTGGATAATGTATTCTTGCAACAACTCCAGTAGAGTACCCTCTGCCCCCAAGCTTTTAGCAAAGAAATAGATATATAAATCCCAATCGGGCTGCTCAAAATCAAAAGGTAGCGTCACAAAAGCTTTGGCCATTCGACGCGTATACGGTCTTTGATCAGGCCCTTTCCGCACAGACCCTCCTGTAGCTAAATGCCTAAATTCGGCACTCCCAAAATGATAGCACTTGTCATTATTTCGGTAAGTAAGGCCATTATTCCACCAAATAAATTCTGGAATATATTTAATGATTTTCTCAAAATCAATCGCAAAGTAAGGATCATCAGCGGGAAGGTCTTCTTCCTCTTTACGGCGATGCCTTCTCCACAATAAGAACCACTCGGCAGGTCGATCAATGTGATTGTATAAATCCTTTTTTTCTATCTTCTCCTCAAATCTTGCCATAAAAAGTGGCCAATACTGGGCCAGGAATTCCCGAAAATCTTTTCCTGCAGATTCATCCAAAGTACTTGGATATAAAAGTAGTAGTACCTGTAGTCCTAACTCTATTTCTGCTTCGGCTAGTTCATAACTCTCTTCTTCCAAGAAATCAATTAGTGCTCTTAGATTAGACAAAGAAGCAACTTGCATCACATTGAGGATATTCACCTGAATTTGATCCAACCAGCCATTGACCAACAGGCGCTCCAGGTAAGTTTCGCTTAGATTATTCGCGCATATATCGATAAAGGTATGACTGGCAACACCACCTTTGGGTAGCGATAATTCCTTGGCAAAGAATCTTTTAAAATAAGCTGGAAGTAGAGGCTCTTTTTGTAAAGCGTTCAGGAAAGGAGGCAGATCTGCCTCAATCCGATTGAATAGATAGTAAAGACTCGTCACACTGCTGGTATCAACTAGATGGACGATCTCCTGATCGCACTGAAGCGCATAGATTTCCTCTATAAATAAAGCTTGATCAGCCTTTGTGTCGAAAGGCAACTGTTGTATAGCTTTTAAGAGTTTGGTGTCTTGAATCATGTCATTTACAGATCCGCCGTCATTTCGTATTTCAAGCCTTTATATCTTTTAACAACGGCTTTTACAGAACCTACTGAAAGTGGCGATTCAATAATTAAAGGAATTCTATTGTCATCGTCGGAAACATAGACATTCATTTCTGTGCCTTCTCGAAAATATTCCCCTGAGATCACCTCGGGACTAAACAACATCGTTTTAAATTTTCCATTCCCCTTGATGCGCTTTTTCTCTTGGCGACCTTTATAGGTGACATTCAAGGGCCAGGTCTCCTTATCCATAAAAAGATTGACGGGTATTTTATCACCCGAATCCATACCCTCAAATTCGATATTTCTAGAGAAATAAATGACCGAAAGGATATCATGGATACAACCTTCAATAGGGTATTCCGTCACTTTTGCGGTCTCCTCGCTTTTCCCTCTAAAAGATTTGGCGACGTTGCGATTGCGGTCAAAGGTGACTTCGTCAAAAAGTCGATATTTGCCCTCGGCTACTTTCCGGATAGATTTGGTAGGTAGCAAGGTCTCCTTGTCTACATAGCACTCATAACTATCTCTCACTTTGAAAAAAGGATCATAAGATTTGTAGGTACGGCCATAAGCTGAAAAATAATATTCATTGCCTAAGTCTTGCACCTTGAAGGTCACCTCACCGGCGGCCACCCAGACAAACTTCCAATTATAGAAGAGCTTGTAGGTGATCTCTTCACCATCCTGAAAAACAGAATTCTCAGAGGCACAGGTATTCACTTTAGGGAAATCAACTGAAGAAGCTGGCGCTTCGGTTGGAGTATAAGGATTGGTAAAAGAAAGTGAACAAGTCACCATCAATAATCCAAGGATTGACTTAAGAATCATATTTTTCATAACCTAATGATTTTAAGATATTTACGTTCAAAATTGCTCCTAAACCCACTAACGCTGGCACTGCTAAATTTATTATAAACAAACCGAATGAAGCGGTCAATATTCGTATGGGATCATCCATGAATAAGCCCCAAATCAGTAATGCTATTTCTCCTCTGGCAAGTAGTCCTAAAGCTGGAGGCAAAGGAATACTAGATTGGACCAAAAAAATGGTCGCTACGCCTGCGTAAGCCAACAATATGGGTATCTCAAAACCTACAAAGTAAAGCATGAGCACATACTGACTAGCATAGGTGAAGTACCTCAGCGCTGCTATTGCGGTCGCTTTTAGCAGGGTCTGCCATTCTAAATTGGAGATCACCCGCAGGTACTGCTCTATTTGGACGCGATTTTTTCTTAAAAGTCTCCACTTTAGCAATTTTCGCGTAACCGTTTTCAAACTTATTAGGCAAAAAAAGAGGCAGATAGTTCCAAAGAGTATAAAAATTAAGAAATATTTATAATCTAACCAGGAAATGGACATTTGACGTGGCAAGAAATAGAGTAAGCCAATCCATCCAAAACTTAGGAGGACCATTAATTGACAAATATTAGCAATGACGGTAGCTGAAAAAAAGTCCCAGTTGTCTTTAGCTTTTACTAATAAAATGCGCCCCAGGTAGTCGCCCGTTCGATTGGGCGTAAACATAGAAAAGGAAACACCCGCACAGACTGCGAGCAAGGATTGGAAGGGACTCAGTCTGTTACTTTTCGGAATGAATTGCTGCCACTTGTAGGCTTCCAACCACCAATTCAAAGGCATGAGGAGCAGGACTAAAAAGAGGTATTTCCCACTATTCCAGCTCCATAAAGTGTGCAAAGTATTGACCGCACTTTTGACATCTACCTTGCCAGATAATTGCTTGTACAATGCCCAAAAAAGAGCCAAAGCAATGAGCGCTTTTAAAATAGTATTCAACCAATGGGGCAAGAGTTTTGGCAAAACTAAAATTTGTTTTAAACAATAAATTGTTTTATGTTTACAAAAAACAAAACATTTGGACACGAATCCGGATCGATATACCCTACTTGGTGTTGACCCTGGTACAAATATACTAGGTTATGCGCTCTTAAGAGTCAATGGCAAAAAACTATCTGTACCAGATATGGGCGTCATACATATGAGCCACCTCGATAGTCACCAGTATAAACTAAAACGGATTTTTGAGCGATTAGAAAGTATCATTAAAACCTACAGTCCTAAGGAGATGGCTGTAGAAGCTCCCTTCTATGGCAAAAACCCTCAGTCGATGCTCAAATTAGGTAGAGCACAAGGGGTAGCCATCGCTGCGGCCATTACCAATAACGTAGAGGTCACAGAATATGCTCCCAAGAGAATTAAGCAATCAGTAACCGGCAGCGGTAATGCCTCCAAGGAACAGGTGGCCGCCATGCTAGAATCTATCCTCAAGGTTAAATTCGACCAGCAGTATCTCGATGCTAGTGATGCACTAGGGGCAGCCCTTTGTCATTATTATTCCTCTAGTAGTATTCTGAAAGGTCAAAAGCGCTACAGTGGTTGGGGTGCCTTTATCAAAGAAAATCCTGGCAAATTAGGTAAGAAATAAGAGCGAAAGCTTAATGCTCTACTTCTGCTCAAACCATAGATTTATTCTGCCTTCTGGATCACCACTATAATTGACGGTGATTTCTTCGCCTGCTTTAATATCACGAAGTGCATAGAAATGTAGGGTATTCCCTGTAAAATCTGGTTCGTATTCTGCATTGGGCTCGTACTGGTGATTATAAATAGACCCGTAGCCCAATACGATAGCGCATTTATCATCTTGCTCTCCCCAAATAAAATAGTAATCGTGTAAAAGGGTGGCGTGTATTTTTTGGCGATCTTTTCCTGGGAGAACTATTACGGGGCTGCTTTCAATCTTTGCTCCTTGGAGTATACTTGCAGAAGTAAAAACGCCTCTTCCGCCTTTTTCGCTGGGTGCTACATAAAGAGATGGGATAGCTGTGAGCATAACAAGAATTTCGTTAACAATCAGCAGTTGCTAGCTGCTTTTTCTTAGGATAGGTCTAAAACAACAATTAGACATCCTTCTATAAAGTCCAATTTATCAGGACTTGCTTAACATTTAATTTACACATTATAAAGCTGAAAAGCAAGGAAGGCTAAGCAGGATTGAGGTTTCATCCTATTGAAATTGTTTTTCATCGGTTTTAAGGTGTTGCTTATACTATATCTGTTGCAGGTTCAGATAAAATAGCGATTTTGTGCATTCATGAGTAAAAAAAGTAGTGCATTTGGAACAGCGCCTTTAAGCGTTTTACTTCGTCAACAAGCTATACCCGCTTCTATTGGTATTCTTGTGATGTCCATTTATGGTATTGTAGACACTATATTTGTAGGACGATGGGTAGGACCTTTGGGCATAGGGGCGATCACTGTAGTATGGCCGATCACCCTTTTGATTGCAAGTTTTGGTATGGCGATTGGCGTTGGTGGAGCATCTTTAGTTTCCCGCTCGCTAGGCGAAGACAATCAGGAAAAGGCCTTTTCCTCTTTTGGCAACCAGGTCTTGCTCACCATTCTACTGGCATCGACCTTTTTCCTACTCGGTTTTCTTTTTATGGACCCTATCCTGCAATTATTTGGAGGCAGAGGAGAAACCTTAGAGCCTGCCAGGGAATACTTCCAGATTGTACTCTATGGCGTTCCTTTTCTGGCTTGGTCTATGATGAGCAATAACAATATCCGTGCGGAGGGATTTCCAAGGATGGCGATGTTCACCCTGTTGATTCCGGCGGTAGCCAATATCATTTTAGATCCTATATTTATTGTCTGGTTGGATATGGGCATCAAAGGAGCGGCTTGGGCCACTACCCTCTCCTACATGGCCAGTGCGGTTTATACGATTATCTATTTCAATTTCGGGAAAGGGGAATTGAAATTGGTAGGCCCACATCTGCGCTTCAAATGGCCCGTTATCAAAGAAATTTTTGCTATTGGATCAGTTACTTTAGCCCGTCAAGGAACAATAGCTGTGCTTTCGATTGTATTAAATAATGCCTTGTTTCGCTACGGTGGAGAACTGGGTTTATCCACCTTTGGTATTATTGGTAGAGTGGTCATGTTTGCCAATTTTCCGGTGCTAGGCATTACGCAAGGCTTCGTGCCTATTGTTGGCTATAATTACGGCGCAAAATTAGAGCAACGAGTCAATGATGCCATACGAATAAGTGTACGTACGGCTACACTGATTGCCGTGGGTTTATTCATATCTATCCAATTATCAGCGCGCCCTATTGTAGGTATTTTTACCACAGACGAGGCTTTAATTAATATGGCGACTCCTGCTTTGCGGATGACCTACCTAGCGACGCCTCTATTAGCCATCAATTTGATTGGTAGTGCCTATTTCCAAGCTATCGGCAAAGCATTGCCTGCCCTATTACTAGCACTTACAAAACAGGGGTTCTGTTTGATACCTCTCATTTTGCTTTTGCCGCTTGTGTTGGGTTTAGATGGCATCTGGATATCTTTTCCAATCGCTGATCTAGGAGCAACTATTGCCACTTTGTGGTATATGAAAGTAAAAGGAAAGCGTATGTTTTAGGAGGATCAAAAGAGAAGAAGGTTTATCAATTTAATGTCATGATTTACGATCAATTTTTGTAGGAGTGGTATACTTTTGCAGCCCACTCGACAATTAGCAGAAAATTAACTTTGATTGTCGATTTTTATCCAAACATTTTCAGGCAGCCCCACGTTTATGTTTTCGTACTAAGTTGGTGAATACTTTATAGCTTACGTTTACCTTGCATCGTGTTTCATGACCTTTGCGAGTTTCCTCCACAATATGCTTTTCTTTTCCACTTAGCTACTAACAAATAATTTTAATCACACGGTATTGTTATTATGAAAGAAGGAACAGTAAAATGGTTCGATGCTGAGAAAGGCTATGGTTTCATTAGTCCGAAAGATGGAGGTAAGGATATTTTCTTACATATTTCAGACTTAAGAGAATCTGGTTATCTCGAGATTGAACAAGGCGACTTCGTCGAATTCGAAGTGGCGGTAACAGATAAGGGAACAAGAGCAGTCAATATTACGATTTACGACTTTTCAGAATAAGCATTGCTTTTACTACCGCTATCTACTACTGTTGTCTATTTCTTTTGAAATAGATAAAGACAGTAAACTTTTTTAAGGAAGGACTATTTCATATAATCCTTCCTTAAAATTTTCTAAGTAGCTGCTCATAATAAATATAGTTTTTGATCGAGTAGATTTTTGCTCAAATTGAGGCACACCCGCAGATCGATTCACATCGATCGAGGATGCAACGAAAAGTTGAGGAGAAAGATACCATCATAAAACTTATAGTTAATTGTGAACAACTACATATCATCTATCAAGTGCATACAAGCCATGCTGCTCTATGAGATTGATCAGCTTATTGGCATAGCTAGGATCCGTAGCATAGCCTGCTTTTTGCAGACCTTTTGCCCAGGCTTGGTAGTCTTTGATATCATAGCCCAACAAATGTCTATAGCGATCTTTGGTTAATAAATGTGAGTGGGCCCGATAACTTTCCTGGGCGTCGGTATAAATCCTAAAAAAGTCCTTGTGACTATCATCTGAGTGATTGCTACAATGCCCTTTCTTACAACTTTTAGAAAAGCATTTAATACCAAAGTGGTTGTTGTTCCTAGTGGCTAGCGAACTCCTACCAGCACCGCTTTCCAGCAGCCCCTGAGCCAGCGTGATACTGGCCGGAATCCCAAATCGATCCATCTCTTTGCGGGCCGCCGAGGCGAACTGCTTGATATAAGCTTGCTGCCTGGCGAACCGCTCTTCATCCGCTTTAGAAACCACTGAACGGCGGGGTTTGGTTTGAGGTGTTTTTGTAGTAGTCGTATTGGTTGCATAAGGAATCATTTCCATCTGATGAACAGATTGTGCGTAGGTCTCTTGGCCACTCAGATTAAATTGCACCTGTACATCTTTTTGGAAAAAAACATAGAGACATAATATGCCCATGATGCTTCGAAACCAATGTTTGCCTACCCAATAGGCATAGCTCTTTAGGGTCGACCTTGAGGTCGACAAATTTGTAATCCTGTTTTGACTCATTGCTTTATTTATTTAGTTCAAGGATTAAAACGGTAACTTTGATCCTTGCTGATTGATCTGGACACAATATAGAACAAAAAGTTTTAATTAAAAACAAATTGTTTCATTTTGTTTAAAAAAAGTAGCCCTCTCTTAATCTTAGGTTAAAAATTGGTGCAATCAAAAAGAGAAATTTACCTTTGTGTTATACATAAGAGTTTATGTAAATCAATTTCGTATGAGCCTAAAAAATCTTTTTGCACAGCTCTGAGGCACTGCTAGTCCCGAACTTCCTTCGGGATGCTCGCCATAATAGCTATGGCTATTAGGCTCTGCCTGTTTCTTGATCTGTTCAAAAATTTTAATTGATTCTCTATACAAAACTAACTTGCATAAACTCTAGAATATTACAATAAACAATGATGATGAAGAGACTTTCACTATTACTATTTATAGCATTGCTAAGCTTTGGATCAGTCCATGCACAGAAATTTGGGCACCTCAATCTAGGTACCCTAATTGCAGAAATGCCCGAAACGAAGACTGCTGATACGCAGATCACCGCTTATGCGCAACAACTTCAAAAAGAAGGAGAGAATATGATTACTGCCTTCCAAGCGGAGTATGAAAAAGCAGTGCAAGATTTACAAGCAGGTAAATTAGCTCCAGTTGATCAGCAAAACCTGCAACAGGATTTACAAAAGAAAGAAGCAGAAATCAGAGGCTACGATGCACAGATGCAACAACGAGTGGCAATAAAGCGTCAAGAGTTACTCGCACCAATTCTACAAAAAGCAACCGATGCGATAAATGCAGTCGCCAAAGAGCAGGGTTATACCATGATATTCGATACGAGCGTATTTAATGCCATTTTATTTACCCAGGAATCTGACGATGTAATGGCTCCTGTAAAAATTAAACTCGGAATGTAAGTCCAGCAGGAACTAAGAGCTAGTTCTAAACAAAAGAAATGCCCGAATGTAATCACACATCCGGGCATGTTCTTTTTAAACTAGCTTTGCTTAAGACTAAGCCAGCTCTTCTCTAATTTTATTCAAAGCAGATCCTGCTCTCACCCAATCAATTTGAGCTTGATTGTAGGTATGTGCTACTTCGAAAGATTCAGATGTACCATCAGCATGATCTAGACGAATGCTTAGGTTTTTGCCAGGAGCCATCGAATCAAATCCTTCGATCGATATTTTATCATCTTGTCTGATTTTCTCATAATCAGCAGTATCAACAAAAGTCAAAGCAAGCATCCCCTGCTTTTTCAAGTTGGTCTCGTGGATACGTGCGAAAGATTTCACCACTACGGCCATCACACCTAGATGACGTGGTTCCATTGCAGCGTGCTCTCTTGAAGAACCTTCACCATAGTTCTCTTCACCAAATACAATCGTGCTGATACCAGCAGCCTTATACTTGCGCGCAGAATCCGGCACAGCCATAAACTCGGCTTCTGTATCACTATCTGTGTAGTTGGCTACATTATTTGGCTCCTCGTTGAAGTAGTTGATTGCACCAATCAAACAGTTGTTGGAAATATTATCTAAGTGCCCACGGAACTTCAACCATGGACCAGCCATAGAGATATGATCCGTTGTACACTTCCCTTTGGCTTTAATCAAGAGGCGCATGTCCGTCACCTGATCATTAGTAATGATTTTGAAGGGGGTCAACAACTCTATACGATTAGAATCTGGATTCACTACTACATTAATTCCTGATCCATCAGGGATAGGAGGAATAAAGCCAGCATCTTCTACGTCAAAACCCTTGGGAGGCAGCTCCACTCCTACTGGTGGATCCAGCTTTACCTCTTCACCTGCTTCATTGACTAAAGTATCTGTCAATGGATTGAACTTCATATCTCCAGCAATAGCCATCGCCGTCACAATCTCAGGAGAAGCTACAAAAGAGCGGGTTTGTGGATTACCATCATTCCGCTTAGAGAAGTTTCTATTGAAAGAAGTGATGATAGAGTTGGCGCGATTAGGATCGTCGGTATGTCTTGCCCACTGACCGATACAAGGTCCACAAGCATTAGCTAGGACAACACCGCCCATTTCTTCAAAGGCATCCAATTGGCCATCGCGTTGTACGGTATAGCGAATTTGCTCGGAACCTGGTGTAACGGTGAATTCTGATTTCACCTTTAGCTTTTTAGCAACGGCTTGTTTAGCCAAAGAAGCGGCACGGTCTAAATCTTCGTAAGAAGAGTTGGTACAAGATCCGATTAAACCTACCTCCAATACTGGTGGGAAGTTATTTTCTTCAACTGCCTGTGCAAACTTAGAAATTGGCCACGCCAAATCTGGCGTATAAGGTCCATTAATATGTGGCTCCAAAGTAGACAGGTCAATCTCAATCACTTGATCGAAGTATTTCTCAGGCTGCGCATAACACTCCGCGTCTCCGGTCAAGTGTTCTTTCACCCCGTCAGCTAATGCTGCGATTTCTGCTCTACCAGTAGCTTTCAAGTAGCGAGACATGGACTCATCATAGCCGAAAGTAGAAGTTGTCGCACCAATCTCTGCTCCCATATTACCAATAGTACCTTTACCAGTACAGGAGAGAGACTCCGCGCCATCACCGAAGTATTCTACAATTGCTCCGGTACCACCTTTTACAGTGAGGATACCAGCTACTTTCAAAATAACGTCTTTGGAAGAAGTCCAGCCGCTCAATTTACCCGTCAACTTCACACCAATCAGTTTAGGCATTTTCAGTTCCCAAGGCATACCGGCCATTACATCTACGGCATCTGCACCACCTACACCGATAGCAATCATCCCGAGGCCGCCTGCATTTGGTGTATGAGAGTCGGTACCGATCATCATACCACCAGGGAAAGCATAATTTTCTAAAACGATCTGGTGAATGATCCCCGCACCAGGCTTCCAAAAGCCAATTCCGTATTTATTAGAAACGGAGGCAAGAAAGTCGTAGACTTCCTTATTGGTATCATTGGCGATCGCTAAATCTGCGTCTGCACCAACTTTAGCTTGGATCAAGTGATCACAATGCACCGTTGATGGAACAGCTACCTTTTCGCGACCAGCCATCATAAATTGAAGGAGTGCCATCTGTGCGGTAGCATCTTGCATCGCAACTCTGTCAGGAGCAAAGAATACATAATCTTTACCACGGTTATAATTCTGTAGTGGAGAATCTGGATGGAGGTGCGTGTATAGTATTTTTTCTGTTAGGGTTAGAGGTCGGCCAAGGGCCTTTTTTGTTTCGGCTACTCTGCCAGGCAAGGCATCGTAATACGCCTTTATCATATCTATATCAAATGGCATATACTAAAAGTATTTTGTTGGTTAAAAATGACGGTGTACTCGCCGTTTTAAATTGCCATAAAAGTAGCAATTTTTTAATAGGAAATGTAGACGTGTCCACCTACTACAAGAATCGCACTAATTTGTAATTAGTTTAAATAAGGTATAAAGATTTTTGGGTAGACCAGTATCTATTCCGTCTTTAAAATTCAATCCTTTGTCATTTATATCAGCATACCTATATTAATTTGAAAAATCCACTTCTTTAGGAATTAAATTTTGAATATCTTTCGGACTCTTTAAACTTATTTCACTATTTACTTGAGGTATAAAAAATAAAAACGAGATTATAAATGTATTTTAATTCGCAAGGTAAAGAGGAAGTCACCTACGATGCTATTGTCGTCGGGTCTGGTATCAGCGGGGGCTGGGCAGCTAAAGAGCTGACCGAAAAAGGCCTAAAAACACTTGTCCTCGAAAGAGGTCGTATGATTAAACATGGAGAATACCCCACTGCCAATCTAGATCCCTGGGACACAGAACTGCGTGGTCGGCTCCCACAAGCAACCATTGAAAAGCACTACCCTAAGCAAAGTCGCACGGGTTATACAACAGATGCCTACAGTGCGCATCTTTTTGTAAAAGATGATGAGCACCCTTACAATGAGGTCAAACGCTTCGATTGGATGCGTGGCTACCACGTTGGTGGACGATCACTCACCTGGGGCCGCCAATCTTATCGACTTAGTCCAATGGATTTTGAAGCCAATGCTAAAGATGGCATGGGTGCAGATTGGCCGATAAGGTATAAAGACATCGCTCCCTGGTATAGTTATGTGGAGAAATTTGCTGGTGTCTGTGGTACAAAAGAAGGACTACCACAGCTGCCTGATGGAGAGTTCCAGCCAGGTATGGATTTGAACTGTGTAGAAAAAGTAGCAAAAGAGCGTATCGAAAAGGCTTTTACAGAGCGGAACCTAATCATCGGACGTACTGCCCATCTTACTGCACCAGATCCTGCTATTCACCAAGGTAGAGGAACCTGCCAAACCAGAAACCGCTGCCGTCGGGGATGTCCATTTGGTGCCTACTTTAGTAGCAACGCTGCTACTCTTCCCGCTGCCGAACGTACCGGAAACTTGACCATACGTCCTTTCTCTATCGTAGCAGAAATCATGTATGATAAAGAAACTAAAAAAGCCACTGGCGTAAGAGTCATCGATACAGAGACGAAAGAGACGCATGAGTTCTATGCTAAGATTGTATTCCTTTGTGCTTCTGCTTTAGCAAGTACATCTATCCTCATGCAATCCAAGTCGGATGCTTTCCCTGAAGGGATGGGTGCAAGTAGCGGCGAATTAGGTCACAATATCATGGATCACCACTTTAGAGTAGGTGCACGTGGTCGTTTCGAAGGATTTGACGATCAATATTACGAAGGTCGTCGACCTACCGGATTCTATATTCCGCGTTTTAGAAACCTCAATGCAGCTACAAAAATGGAATTCTTGCGCGGCTTTGGCTACCAAGGTGGTGCAAGTCGTACCAATTGGACGCGAGGAATCAAAGAACTGAGTACGCTCGGAGCAGATTTGAAAAAGGAGCTCGTACAACCTGGCCCCTGGCAGATGGGTATGACTGGGTTTGGAGAATGCCTCCCCTACCATGACAACAAAATGGTGCTAGACTACAACAATCTAGATCAATGGGGACTGCCAACCGTCACGCTAGATGTAGAGTTTAAGGAGAATGAGAAACTCATGCGTAAAGATATGGGGCCTGCAGCAGCTGAAATGCTGGAAGCGGCTGGCTTTAAAGACGTTCAGGAGTATGATGCAGGATCTTATCCAGGATTAGGTATCCATGAGATGGGATCTGCTCGCATGGGTCGCGACCCTAAATCATCTGTTTTGAATGCCTTTAACCAAGTACATGATGTCAATAATGTTTATGTGACAGATGGTGCTTGTATGACTTCGGCTGGATGCCAGAACCCCTCTTTGACCTATATGGCATTGACGGCTCGTGCCTCGAACCATGCCGTTGAAGAGTTGAAAAAAATGAATCTTTAAAAAAACCAGAAAAATGAATCGCAGAGATGCTTTAAAATATACAGGTACTGCCTTTGGCTTCGCCGTCACAGGTGGCACCTTTGCCGCTTTCTTACAAAGCTGCCAAGCTGATCCTTCTGATCCTAGTGGTTGGACACCCAGCACCTTTACCAAAAGTCAGGTAGAAATGATTGGTGCTATCGCCGACACCATGCTCCCCACTACCGATACTCCAGGTGCTAAAGATTTGAAAGTACATCAATTCATAGATTACTTTGTATCGAATGCACTTGGCGCAGAAGATCAAGCACAGGCGAAAGAAGGTATGGCCTTGTTGGAAGAACATTTAGGTAAGGATTATGCTAGTTCGTCTGCCGAAGATCAGATGGCCAAGCTCACTAGCTTAAACGATTCTGCAATAGCTGCTACCGAGCCAGACCCCGTATTGGGCACTTATATAGAACTCAAAAGGCTGATCATTGGTGGATATTTTACCTCCCAAGAAATTGGCATGGAAGTCTTAGATTACAGTCCGGTACCTGGACCGTATAAGGGTTGTGTCCCCGTAGAGGAAGTCGGAAATGGGAAATTATCGGCCCATAGCACGGAGCGGATTTAGTAGCTCATTTAGAACTTTTGCCCTAAGTAATGGACAAAGAATAAGTCTCGTATTTTGATCAATTACTAAAAGGCAAAAGTTCTACTACTTTATACACCTACCACAAGCCTACATTTCTCAGGTCTGTATCTGTAATCATCCCGATAATACGCTGATCTTTCACTACAGGTAGACAACCTATTTTATTGGTCTTCATCAAGCGGATGGCCTCGGAGACTTTGCAATTTCGACCAACCGTAATCAGATTTTTAGTCATCACCTCTTTCACTACCTGCGTCTTTTCTCCATCTTCTACTTTTGCGACATCTTTTGCAGTAACAATTCCCTTGAGCAAGCCATCGATACCTTCTACTGGTAAATGTCGAATAGCATGCCAATCCATCAATGCGCTCACTAAATCGATGGACTCCTCGGCTCTTACCGTAAAAAGATCAGTGGTCATAATCTGGCTAATACTTTTCTCTGCACTCATTCCTATATAAGACTTTAAAGAAATGTCTTTTGGCCATTCGTGTACACAACTATCCTCTTTTTGAAATTCATGCATCGCTCTAGTTAGAAATTTCAAGCTTACATCGGCACCGTAGGATTTACGAATCTGACTAAAATTGTGTAATTGCCACTGCGCGCCCGTCTGTTGAGTCAAAGCACGCTGCTCAATAATCGAAAGGTATTTTTTAATCTCCTCGTCATCAACCTTGAATTGCTGTAGTCCCTTCTCGGCTATTGGTAATAGCGTCTCTAGAATCAGGCGCTGTGCTGTAATAGTCTGCCCGAACCACTTGAAACAAGTATGTAGACCTGTCCGAGCAGCTCGATAGAAGTTGTCTTTGGCATCATCAAAGGAAGTCCACTCATAAAAATATTCATATTTCTCAGGCATACCTTCCATGAGGCCTACCCAAAAAGCAAGGTTCGCGATCTCGTCTTTTTTCGTGGGGCCGGAGGGCACGTATCTATTTTCAATTCTCAGATGTGCTACTCCTTGCGAGCGCCCATAGCAGGGTCTATTCCAATTATAAACGGTACCATTATGAATACGTAATGCTCTAAGCGCTGGCGCCTTTCCATCGTTGAAATCAACCACACTATCCTCGGTAATATGTTTGGTTAGGAGCTGTGGAAAACGAGCGATATGCTCTTTGAAAAGCATAGATACTGAGTTCTGCAACCAATGAGCGCCAAAAAAGACGCGGGCCTGCTTATCTCGCAAATGATTAAAAGCGGTACGGGTGTCTAAGCTTTGGCGGAATAGGGCAATCCGGGTTTCTTGCCACAAAGCTCGCCCTAGCAGCAAGGGTGAATTACACATAATAGAGAGCACAGGTCCGGCAATTTGTTGTGCCCAATTATATTTCTGCACAAACTCATCGGCAGGCACTTGCAGGTGGAGTTGAAAGCTCGTGTTGCAGGCTTCAAAAAGTACGGAATCGAGTTTGGCAATCAATTCATCACGCCCTTGTATGTGGATTTCAAAATCAGTACCACGCCATTTTCTAAAAAGGTCACTCAATAGTTTATACCGCTCATAAGGCATCATATATTTTTGATCGAGATGACTGCGGTTGATCGTAGCTAGGATACCCGTCAATAAGACTTGTTGATCATAGCTTTGTGCCAAATCATGAAGCTCACCGAGCAGCGTGTCTAGCTGGTTTTCCATTTGAGAAAAGCAGTTCTCTCTCAGCTCCAATGGGTCGAGATTAAGTTCGAGATTGAATTGCGCAATTTCAGAGGTGAGATGTGGATCATCACTAGCTTCTAGTATCTTAATACTGCTGCAAGAAGGAGAAAAATCTAAATTCGTAACGGCTAATTCTTGTTCTGCTCCTATACGAATGGGTGCTTTCTCAAACCAATCTTCGCGAAGCATTTGGTCTAAGATTTCTACATCTTTTAGCAGATGCTTAAGGAAAGTATTTCGTACCTCCCGGTTAGAGATGGATTTAACGGCTAGATCACCCATGACAAAAAATTTAGGTTACTCAACCAGCGCCACCGTGCAGCTCAATGACTTGCATGAAATAAGTTGCCGATAAACCACTTGGTCGGTTTGGTTTGCTTGTATTTGGTTAGGCCCTTAGTCGTAGTAAACTAAACGACTCTATACAAACTTAGGAGAATAGCCAATCAAAGAAGTTGACAAGTATCACTACTTAGACATGAGGAATGTCATTTGGAAGTGGAGCAAATAGCCGTTTATTTGTAATGAGAATAATAATTCGGGTGATTTTAGGGAATTTTTTGAGCGCATTCTACAATTAAGTGGAATGCGCTCTTTTATTTGATCTAGTAGAACACTAGACTAAGTCTTCGTTGGGTTCATTGGTCGGTAGACCACCTTTAGGTTTGCGGCGAATGGTTTGTACGATATAGCCAATGGCCACCGCTCCAACCGCAAAAGAGAATATACTACCCAGGATAGGAATAAAGCTCAATAAGCGAATACCTACAAAAAGGGCTAAACTCAATAGCAATAATCGTCCCTTGCCCCAATCTTTATCTTGCCATTTATTCAGTTCAAAGACACCTATCACCGAAGCCAAGGCATTAGAACTCAAAAGAGCAACTACAAACAAGCTCGATGTGATCAGGCCAACCGGAATACCAATCACCGTTGCAAAAGCTAAAGCTGAGAACACGGGTAATCCAATTAGAGTAATCATTCCTTTGACCAGTACAGGTGCGGGTTCAGCTAAGAAAGTTCCTGCGTTTCGTTGGAAGTAAGGACGACCAAACAAAAAGATCAATAGCGTCAAAAACAAACCAGAAATCAAACGGAAACCATTGAAAGCGATTTTACCATCTTTAAAGGTTTTCTCCCAATTGACGTCCATGAATTCGTTTTTTAGACCGGTATCAAAATTGGCATTACTACCAGATTGGAGATGATCATCAAAGTCAACGGTGCCTTCTTTTGTCCAGTAATTCACATCATTGTGGAAGGTCGCATCTGAGCCGAGGCTTATTTCCATAGCAGCCAAGGTAGACTGCCCTTTAATATGGCCATCAATGTCAATTTCTCCGGCTATAATATTTAGTTGCCCAAGGACTTCTCCTCTTAGCTTTACCTCGCCGGCTCTTAACTTGACATCGCCTAATACCTTACCATCAATTCTAAGATCACCCACTGCACCGATGACAGAGCCATGGACGATAACGCCTTCTTCAATTCTGGCTTCGCCGGCCATCAGTACTAGGTCGCCCAGGATGTCCTCAGATATACGAACCTCTCCGGCAATCATTCTCAGATCATCGGCACAAAAAGCTTCTACATTTAAGGTACCTGCGGCTAGAATAACGTCATCTAGTAGGCTGTCTCGTAAATGGATTTCGCCACCAGCAGCTACCAAGTCACCAGCAATAGGTTTGTTGACATAAATATCTCCTCCGACGAGATAGAGATTTTCATTCGTTTTTTCGTTGATATCAACTTGTTCTCCAGAGCGTAGGTTTTGGCCAAAAGCGAATACAGCACATAAAAGGCCAAAAATCAATAGTACGGAACGTTTCATCGTTTGTTTATTTTAGTCGAGTGATTTCCGGGGAATAAGCTTATCAGAAGTGATGGTCCAAATATGATAGACCTGAGCATGAAATCCTAGTTTTTTGTCTAAACCTCTTGAATTATTCTGCCAACGCTTCTATTTCACGACGAAAGTAAGTATAAGAAGGAGATAGAAATGGCCTGATGGCTCCATTCCACAGCTGCTTATCAATGAAGCTGTTTATCAATGAAGCTGTTTAAAGTTCCCTTGTTGGGCTATCAAAAACATCTTTTAAGGCTACTCTTCGTTAAAAAGCCTCAGCTATGCGATGCATAGCTTACGTTTTTTGCCTCGATTAGCCTTAAAATACTGTTTTCTCGCCTGCAACAGAAAACCTTAGACAACTTCAATGTAAAGCTCGGAGGTAATAGGTATATAATTCCAAATAAGATTGGATAGTCGGAAGGAGTGCATTTAATTCTTCGGGCGTTTCAGTTTGCATGGCATTGAGGGTGTTGACTTTGAGTCGTACATTCGCTCGATAAAGCTTGAAATAATGGAAAAGCATCCAATCTGTAGCATTCTGGATACAAGGCACTAGTGTCAAATAGTACTCCATAAAATGAGCGACCAAGTCTTGCCTGCCGAAATAATGGAGATCCATACAAAAGAAAGCGATCTCATTGAGGATATCCATCACCCGAAATGCCTCATTGAATTCTATACAATCGAAAAGAATGGGTGGATCAACGAGGAAAATATTTCTGGCATGTAGATCGCCATGACCATCTATGACCCAACCTGCGGTTTCTCGCTCAAGCATATATTCAAACTGCTCTTCTAAAAACTGATTGGATAATCGGATGCTTTCCTCTATTCGTTTACTGGCCTGGGGGCCAAAATGTGCTAGGATAAAGTCCTCAATAATCTTGATATCGTTGAATTGCTCTTTTAGCGCTTCCAAGTTGAGCCAATGATTTCTGCGCTCTGCTTTATTATGAAAATCAGCAATCTGCTCTGCTAGCTGCTTCATATGTAAGGGGCCCACTTTTCCTTCGTCTAGCTGACGATCCATTTGGCTAAGCGGATCAATACGTCTCATCTTCAGGGCAAAATCAAGACGATTACCAATGGCCGTTTCTAAATAATAGCGGTTATCCTTACTGCTGATCTCTACGACTTCCAGATAAACATCTTTTGTAAACCGTCGATTGAGTCTTAGTTCCTCTTGCAGTGCGTGTTCTCTTTTTTCTACAGTGGAATAATCCAGGAAGGAAAACTGGACAGGTTTCTTGATTTTATAGGCATATTCAGGCGTAAGGAATACCCAAGAAGCATGCGTAGTGATCAGCTCAACCGCATGTGGGCCATAGCGTACATAAAGGTCGCGATGCAAAAGATTAATTTCTTTGGTGGTCATGGGATATGCTTGGTTTTCTCATCAAGTGGTTAAGCCGAGATATTGCACCGCTTCGTCCACTAATACCTGAAGGTCTTTTTCTCGATCTGTTTGCAATTGAAGGCATTCTAGGCGCATTGGTTCAAAAAGCGCCTTTATTTTTAAGTAAACATTAAAATCTGCTTCGCTATAGGTTCTTTTTTTCTCGACTCGATTGCGGATCACTTTTTCCTCCGCTTTCAGCTCTATCCACTTGATCTCCACTTCTTGTGCTTTGGCTAGTTTGCGATAGCCTTCGCGGATTTTTCTTTTGTAAAAAGTACCATCTAAAATTACATTACGCCCCTTTAGGAGTGCAGCCTCCACCTTATTCATCATTTCTTGGTAAATGAGCGCCTTGGTCTGTCGATCATATTGGCCTCTCAGGTCAAGTTGGTCCCTGATCATATCGGTATTGAGATGCACCGCATCTATGATTTGGGCTAATGCCCTGGAGAATGTTGTTTTCCCCGTCCCTGGAAGTCCAACTACGATGATGATCATTTTTTTATGTGATGGTGTAATTTATTTAGGGCTAATGAAATTGACATCATTAAAGCGTTAAAAAATTACTTCATTAAGCCTCTATGTCATTGACTATTGATTAAAGCTCCTACTATCTTGGTCCCGTGGTAGACTTTGGCGCCCACGATCTGATGTAGTGCATTTACATTTTCGTTGGTCACTTTGCCACCTGGGATCACTACTAATTCATCTCCAGCAATTTTCACCATTTCCTGGAGTGTCTTGCGTCCTTCCCAAGTATTTGCAGCTCCACCAGCGCTCAAAACAGCATGAACACCTGGTATTTGTTTTAGCATTTTAAGCGCCTCTAAAATATCCGGGGTGTCATCAATTGCTCGATGAATTGTCACCTCCATGGGTTGAGCCAAAGTTGCTAGCCTGCCTATTGCAGCTATATCGAGACCGCCTTGTGCATCTAAAACACCAAAGACTACACCCTCTATATTTATTTTTTTACAAAAGAGAATGGCTTTTTCCATCTCCTCCAACTCTTGGCTTGTATAGACAAAATCACCACCTCTAGGTCGAATCATCATTTTTATTTTGATATCTACCTTTTCTCTGGCTTCTTGGATCTCTGCAAAGCTTGGTGTGGTGCCCCCTACTTCTAGCTGGGCACAATACTCAACTTGGTCTGCGCCTTTTGCTTGAGCACTTAATGCCTCATCAATAGATTGTACGCAGGCTTCTAAAAGAAAGTTTGGCTGATTCATTTTATAGCTTCTAAGTAACGGACAGAGAATAAGTCCCGCATTTTGATCGAGAAGATTCCCGACGCAAAGTCGGGATAAATTCGTGCCAAGACAAGGCAAAAAACGTAGGCAATGCAGGGCATTGACGAGGATTTTTAACGCCGTATTGGAGCAAGCCTGTCCCGATTTTATATCGGGAAGATTCCATCAAAATCGGTAAGTTATTTTTTGGCTGTTACTAAACTACAAAAATAAGGTAGAGAAATGTTTTAAGGGGTGACTTTTATCGGAATCTTAGAATAACTTCTATAATCATACTTAACTAAAGTACATTGTCCTTAAAAGCCTAGGATTTACCAGAAGAACATCGTATTTATAAGGCTCTAAACCATTACTACCATGCTCATCATTCAAGGAAAACTCGTAGATCAGGATATTATTTCTTCGCATTTTCAATGTAATCTGGATGCCTGCAAAGGTGTTTGCTGTGTAGAGGGAGACTATGGTGCTCCTTTAGAAGATGGAGAGGTTGAAAAGCTGGAAGAGATCTATCCTGCAATAGCGTCTTATCTTACTACCGAAGGTAAAGCTGCTATCAAAGAACAAGGTACCTCTACCTACTTTGAGGAACCCAAGGAATATGGAACCCCCTTAGTAGATGGTAAAGCTTGTGCCTATCTCACCTACACGAGAAATGGTATTGCCCTTTGCGGTATTGAAAAAGCCTATAGAGATGGGGTCATCGATTTCAAAAAACCAGTCTCCTGTGAGTTATATCCGATACGGGTAAGTGTGAATGCCAATAATGGTTTTGAGCACCTAGAATACGATCGCTGGGAGATTTGTAATCCTGCTTGTAAAATGGGCGCTAAAAAACAAGTCCGTCTCTATCGATTCCTCAAAGATGCCATCATCAGGAAATATGGCGAGTCTTTTTATCAGGAACTAGAAGCCGCAGCCCAACACTTGGAGGCCAAATGATGCCTTTTTTAAATAGGCTTAAAAGCTATTGATAGATGCTCAAAAGCTTTACTTTCAAATTAACCAACCAATTATTAAACGGGCATTTTTTAGCCTAAAAACTTGCTTTTCTTTTAGAAAAAGGCGTTTTTTGAATAATATTCGGTTGTAGTAGCGTTCTCTATGGATTCTATTTTACCTGATTGCTTCTCATGAACATAAACGAAACATATTGATCTCCAAATAATATTTGGAAAATGAACAAAGAAGTAAATTTTAGGTTAATTTTATTTCCAGAAAGAATACATAAGATTACGCTACTCAATTTTATGAAGTTGGTTTCCACGGCCTGATTATCAAGATCAGGCCGCTTTTTTTACTTTTCCCTAAAAACCAATAAAGGCGTATGTGTATGTAAAGCCATTCTCTTGGTAATACTCGTATGAAAAAGCTTTTCCCACAAACCTCTCTTCGGGATGTACATCGCCAGCAAATCCATCTCCTGCTCTGCGATATACTGATTGAGCCCATCTGTTACGCTATTATTACTTAAATGATCTACCTTAGCAAAGCCCGCAAGGGTGGCTACTTTTTTAGCAAGATCTTCTTCGTTTTTATCTACGTGTACATAATGGACCATAGCACCCAGGCGATTACTAATCTCCAGAAGTTGTAAGACGATATCCTCATCCTTGAGGTGAAAGTCCGTAGCATAGGCTACTTTCTTGATAGGTTTATACGTGGCACTTTCAGGTACCGCGAGTACAGGACAAGGCGCGTGAATCATCACCTGAGAGGTGACGCTCCCCATTATTCTCTCTAGGGCGTTGTGTTTCCCTTTGGTACCCATAATAATCAACCCATAGTCTCCATCACCAGCGGCTTCATAAATTTCGGTAGCTACAAAAACACCATAATCGACACGAACGTCATTTATTACGTCTTCATATCCTTCTACAAATTGAGCAACTTGCTGCACTGCTTCATTGCGGCGCTCATCAATCATCTGATCGATGTACTCTGGCGGCATGGCGCTAGCATCGGCCATTGGCAAGTGAAATATGGAGATAATATCAATCTCTGCATCTATCAATTTAGCGACTTCTATGGCATACATAAAAGCATTGTGTGCTAAAGGTGAGCAATCGGTTGGAAACAGTATTTTTCGCATTTGCTTAGGCTTTTTTGGTTTGTAAATAATCAATACTTAGGACGGGCAAATTAGAATGATTCACTAATGCCTCTACATTCGAACCTACCAACATCCTTTTCAGTGGATGTCTGTAATGATTGGAAATACCAATCAGGCTTGCGCCTATCTCATCTGAGAAAGACCGTATACCTTTCTCTATGGTAAAGTCGCGATGGATATGAGATTTTACAGCAAAAGGGGCACACAGCTCCTCAAAATCTTTCATAGCTTCCTTGCTTAGAGAATAAGGCGGATCAAATAACGATGAGGTATGCACCATCACTAGATGAATCTCGGGAATAAAGTGTTTGACAAAGTCCTTAAAGACCATGAAAGCCACCATTTCATCCCGATTAAAATTGGAGGCAAAGACGACTTTATCAAAGTTGAGGTCCTCAATTTTATCTTTCACTACGAGTACAGGACAATAGACACTGCGCACGCTTTTCTGCGTATTAGAACCTATGAAATACTCCTGTTTGCCACCAGCGCCATGAGACCCCATGACAATCAGATCAATACTATTGGCTTGGACATACTCTTTCATTAAAGCAGGCAATTTACCCGCGATACTTAATGCGGTAGTATCTATGGCAGGGTATCTTTCTCTGATATCCTTTAATAAGATGTTCGCATTAGCGACCTCCTGCATCCACTCTGCCTCATCCTGCCCGGGTAGATCCCGCGGTATAGCATGTAGTAGATGCACCTTGCTCTCGAAGCGCTCAGCCAATTGATAGGCGGCATCGACTGCATTATTCGCACAGGCCGAAAAGTCGGTTGGTACTAAAATGTTTTTCATTGCTGTTGTTGTTTTGTCACATCCAAAATAGTAGCAATGCTATCGGCAAAGAGTGACTTTTGTCAATGTAGGAGGATGTTATTTGTCAGGGGGGTTAGGTTTAAAGGGTTATGAGTTTATGAGGTTATAAGGTTATAAGGTTATAAGGTTGATTAGGTTATTAGGCATTAATTCGACCAAATTGTATTGCTGCGCACTTCAATGATCTCATTAACATGGCACATAGCACATAATATATAGCAAAGCATCCCGACATCCGCTGCGCTACGACGGGATTAATTCGACCAAGCGCTGCTAAAGCATCGGGGCTCATTAACTTGACACATGGCACTTGACACATGGCACTTGACACATGGCACTTGACACATGGCACTTGACACATAATATATAGCAAAGCATCCGGTCTCATTAACTTAGAAAATAGTCCATCTTCTAGGAACCATCATCCATTTCTTTGGGCCTTTATTTCTCACAACTTTGTATTGTAATTATTTAACAACCTAAATCAAAAGCTATGATTGATTATAATGCAACCGACCGTGTACAGCAATCTTTCCAAACAAGTTTTGAATGTCCTAATTGTTGGGGAATCCAGGAATGGAACGATGAATATAAAGCGATCCCAATCAATATTGATAGAGCGCTCCAGGAGAAAGGCCAAGCTCAACTGACCTTCATCCGCAAGTTTGTAGAGCGCTTCATTGGAAAAATGAAGAGATAAACCCAAAAGTGCAATGGGCAAGAACTTTTGTCCATTTATTAGCTACCGAAACCTATGCAACTTTGTATCAACAAAACGAACAAACAAAACAAACAAGTAAATCACCAAAACGAAATCAACCAACTAACCGTACTGACGAGCAATTTTTAAAATGCTCCGTCAGTACGCTTTCAAAAACAAGAAAAACAAAAAAATCATGAGAGATATCAAATTATTCGGAGCAGACTGGTGTCCAGATTGTCAAAGAGCAAAAGCCTTTTTAAAAGAACACCAGATTGGTTATGACTTCATCGATGTAGACGATAATGCCGAGGCGGCAGCACTCGTCGAGCAAATCAATAAGGGAAAAAGAATTATTCCTACTTTGCTTATTGATGACCAAGCCTATACTAATCCTGATAATGGTATCCTTAGGGATGTCTTGGGCATCGAAGCAGAACAGGATCAAACCATTTATGACAGTATCATTATCGGTGCTGGAGCAGCGGGGATGACCACCGCTATCTATGCTCAAAGAGATGGTTTTCAGACATTAATTCTTGAGAAAAAGAATATCGGTGGCAATGCCTACCTAACCGATAAAATTGAAAACTACCCTGGATTTGAAGTTATCTCTGGTCCTGACTTGATGAATAAGATGGCCACTCAAGCAGAGAAACTAGGTACCGTGATTCGCCAAGGAACAGATGTAAGAGGTATCTTCAAGGAAGGGGACCTTTTCCGAATTGAAACCAACCTAGGGGAGTATTACGGTAAATCTGTAGTTATTGCTACCGGATCTTCCTACCGTAAACTACGAGTGCCAGGTGAGAATGAATTGATCGGTTCGGGGGTTCACTTCTGTGCTACCTGTGATGGCGCTTTCTATAAAGATAAAGAGGTCGTTGTCATC
The DNA here is from genome assembly GCA_042095835.1 of Saprospiraceae bacterium. Classification (GTDB taxonomy): domain Bacteria; phylum Bacteroidota; class Bacteroidia; order Chitinophagales; family Saprospiraceae; genus DATFKA01. The sequence goes on along the minus strand of JBELML010000034.1, from coordinate 1,730 downwards.
GGAGGAGGAAACAGTGCTGTTGAAGAAGGTTTGCACCTAGCAAGTATTGCCAAAAAAGTCACCTTCATCAACCTGACCGAGCAATTCACAGCCACCGAGACTTATCTAGAGCAGTTGCAGCAGTATGACAATATCGAAATGCATCATAATAGCACTACCCTTGCATTTGAAACGGATAAAAATGGAGCCTTTTTAGGAGCAAAGGTGCAAAATAATGTGACCCAAAAAGAGCATCTCATTAAATCAGACGGCGCCTTCGTATTTATAGGTTTGGTACCCAATACCAACTTTGTCAAAAAGCTGGTAGCGCTTGATGAGCGACGTTTTATTCAAACCAATGAACAGCAAGAAACCAGTGTAGCTGGTGTTTTTGCAGCGGGCGACAATCGTAAAGGAGCCATTGCACAAGTCGCTTTTGCAGTCGGCGAAGGCGTAGCAGCAAGTTATGCCTTGAGAAAGTATTTGAAGCAACAGGAAGTAAAGGCTAGCCGGGCTCATGCGGTGATCGCTTAATCGCCCCAACGATTGACAGTCGAGTGTTTTGTATAATAATATCTTTAATCTTGATCGCCGCCCGTATAGGCGGCTTTTTTATTTACAGTTTTGCTTTGGGCAAGGCCTCACTCCGATCAAATAATCTTCTACCTCACCTCCTAAGAGTGCAAGGTTAGTAGAGCTTTTTTCTACCTCATTCACATCAAATAACCTAAACCTAGCACCAAGTGGGCGTGTAGTCACTGCATCCGAAGGCACCTCAAAAATCAGCTCAATCACCTGAGCAACGCCACTACTCCCAGAAATAATAGTAGAACTTACCGCTTCTCCTGGGGAAAGTCTACCATCTCCATTCCAGTCGATCCATCCTTTAACTTGGCCTTCTGTTCCAGTAGGAATACTCGCTTCTACAGTGACAATCATACCCGATTGACCGGTGTAAATAGCCGCTGGAATGGTCACGCCATCCTCGTCAGCTCCATCGCCTGTAGCTGTTCGGTTGGGTTGGCCATTATTCTCTTCATCTATCATAGCTCCTATCCTAAAATCAGGAAGAATCAGATGTACAGGACCGATCCCTTCTCCACCATCAGTCCTGTCCGTCGCATACGAATTTGCAGTATTAAAATCCGGTAGATCTCCATAGTCTCCTCGGATCACGTAGCCCGCATCTAAAGTCAAGATAGTATCTCCATAAGCCAAAGAAACTGTATCTGATCGCATAGCGGCTCCGATATCACTATCGCCAATTCCATCTCCCACATTCTCCAAAGTAGGCACGTAGATATTAGCCAGTGGATCAGTAGAAGTACTTAAGTCGAAAAATGTATAGTAGTTTGCAGCAACCAGAGAATCGAACAAATATAATCCATCAGCATTAGTAAAGGTAGTGTCTATTGCCAATCCAGAATTTGCATCAAATAATATGACTCGGGCATTAGGAATACCAGGTTCACCAACATCTTGTCGACCATCACTGTTTGTATCGAAAAACACTCGATCCCCAATTGCCGCTGATAGAAAATAGCCCGCATCTAATGTCAATATCGTATCGCCATATGCCAACATAACCGTATCTGATCGCATATCTGATCCAATATCACTGTCTCCTGTCGTATTACCTATATTTTCTAAAGTAGGTAAATATGACCCCGCTGCTGCATCCGTAGACGTACTCACATCAAATAAAGTGTAGTAATCTCCCGCAACTAGCGTATCAAATAGATAATAACCAT
>JBELML010000033.1:38578-47644 GCA_042095835.1 Saprospiraceae bacterium | reverse complement strand
ATGAAACAATCTAATCTCAACTTATGAAGCGTAAGTCTACTATTCGTATTACTCTAAGCTTATTTTATTCACTTAGTCTTTTACTACTAAGCCAGCCTATTCACGCCCAATACTGGCCTCCCGAGCATGATCCTAAAGAGGAAGAGGAAAAACCAGACCCAGTAGATACCATTTATCATTATTGGATAAAGTTTCCAGCTGATGTCATCACGGACTGTCCCGCCTCACTAGAAATTCCTGGTTTAGACTATGAAGAAATCGGCTGCGATTTATTAGCCACGGGCTATGAAGATCTTACCTTTCAAGTCACGCCAGACTCCAGCTGTTTTAAAATATTTCGTACCTACCGAATCATCAATTGGTGCGAGTACGATGGCGAAGCTCCTCCCGTCACCGTCAGTCGTGACTGGGATACTTGGCAGGCGCCTAATCCAGGTGGTAGTTGTAATTTCAGCAGGCCCGATGGTGACGATATTCCAGGGAATACAGACCTCTACGTTTATGTAAAAAGACACCTCAACGATAATCTACCAGATACCGTTTGGTACGATGCTGATAATGATCCACACAATGAGTTCCCTGATGATACCACCACCTTGGACACCATTGAATCTTTCTGGTGGAGAGTGGTCAGCGGCGATAACGACATCCGCAAAGAAGAATATTATGAAGGGAATTGCTCTTCTTGGTCCTTTGATGGAAATCAATTCGATAGCGACATTAGTGGCAATGTCTTTCAGGATGACCAGGACCAGCGCTATGGTTCTTTTGGTTACTGGAAATACACGCAGCATATCATCGTTTATGACAATGCGCCACCGACTGGTGATATACTCATGGAGGACACCTTCTACTCCACCAATAATAATGATTGTCAAGCTCAAGTAGCCGTATCAATAAGCTACGCTGATAGTTGTAGCAGTGGCGCAGACAGAAAAATCAGATTTTATCTAGACCTCAACAATGATGGCACTATTGACGAGACCCTCAGCAATCAACTGCGCAACTTGTCCTATACCGGCAGGTATCCCGAGGGAGAGCACAAATTCATACTAGAAGTACAAGATGGATGTGGAAATGTGAGCAAAAGCGAGCAAGTATTTGATGTGGCAGATGGTTTGGCTCCCAGTCCCATTTGTCATGAAGATATCGTGGTAGAGTTGATTCCAAATGAGATAGATGGTCCCCAAGAAACCTCAACACTAGCACAGGCCTTCGTTTGGGCCAATGATTTTGTAGCATCGCCAATCTACGATTGTAATGGCCAAGATGCTAGCGCATTAGATAATAATGGGAATTCGCTTGTCACTCATTATTCTATCAATAGAGTAGGTGATTTAGCTGATCCCGATAGTGAATCTGTTTTAGTAGACTGCAATGATTTGGATGGAGGGTCTGTTGAGGTAGAAGTCCACGCTTGGGATGAATTGTGGAACCACGATTTTTGTCAAACCAGGATTATCGTACAAGACAATAAGGAGGCCTGTACTATACCCGTGGGCGAAATCGCCATTGCGGGCAACATCCGCATGGAAGACAATACCATTTTAGCCAATGTAGAGATTCATCTTGAAGGCATCAATGAGGCCCTGATATATACAGATGAGGAAGGCGCTTTTGCCTATAACCTGGAAGGGCCCATTGGGCGATATGCACTTCGTCCCATATCTACCGATAATTATATGGAAGGCTTAACAACTTTCGATCTCATCTTGATTCAGAAGCATATTCTTGGGTCACTTGCCTTCAGCAGCCCCTACCAGCGAGTAGCAGCAGACCTAGATGATAATGGGAGTATCAACATTCTGGATTTAGTACGCGTCAAAAAGTTGTTATTAGGTATCGATAAAGAAATACTGGACAATAATCCTTGGCGCTTTATTGCAAAAGACTACACCTTCCAAGATGCAGATCATCCGAGTATGGAAAACTACCAAGAAGCGGTAGTCCTTGATTTTGAGCAAGACAGCATGCGCATCGATTTTATTGCTGTTAAAATTGGAGATGTCAACAGCTCTGCTTTCGATGATCTAGAAGGTAGGTCATTGGAACAAGCAAGCCTGATCATCCAAGATGAAATATTGGAACCAGGGAATCGCTATACCATCCCTTTATACGCCGCGAACAGCTCTAAGACCTTCATCGGTGGGCAATTCCAGTTGAGTTTGAATCCTGCCTATATTCGATCTATCCAATTAGGAGATGGGCAGATTCCAAACGAGGATTTTGTATGGGATGAGAAAAGAGGCTTACTAAAAGCTTTGTGGACCAATAAGTCTTCAGACGCTGCACTTCCAATCCTTCAGTTGGACCTAGAAGTGAGGCAAGCAATAACAACACAGCAATTAATCCAGCTCAGCAATATTGGATTTAATAATCAGGTATATACCAGCAAGGACCAAATCCTAAGTCCAAAACTGGTTTTCAGACAAGATCAGGACTGGGGTTTTAGCTTTCGGCAAAATCCTTTTTGGTCGGAGAATAGTCTTATATTTTCCAAACCTCTGAGCGGTGAGGTATCGATCTACGATCAGCAAGGTAGGATAGTCCAGCAGGCTGCCATTGAGGAGGCCAGTACTTTCCTATTCCATGCTGAGCAGTTGCCTAGTGTAGGTATTTATATGGTAGCGGTCAGGAGTGAGGGCATCACAAAAGTAAAAAAAGTGGTCCTCCACTAATTAGCTTTCAGATAGTCCGAAGGCATCCCAAACGGGGTCGGCGGGTAGATCTGCTTGCAGCTGTACCCGTTCGCCAGAATGAGGATGGTCAAAAGCAAGTTTCCAAGAATGGAGATGAATTGACCGATCTTTATTACTCCGTTTGGCGCCATATTTGACATCTCCCTTGATGGGATTATTTAGAGCAGCTAGTTGTGCTCTGATCTGATGATGACGGCCGGTTTGCAGCTTAATCTCCAAAAGATGGTAGTTGTCAATACTCCCAAGGACTTTGTAGTCTAGTATAGCTTCTTTTGCTGCTGCTTGCTCGGCTTGAGTGACGTAGGACTTGTTTGTACGGCCGTTTTTGACTAAGAAATGTTGCAATTGACCAGATGATGATTCAGGCAAATTGGGGACTACGGCGAGGTAAACCTTATCAACGCTGCGTTCTTGAAATTGCTGATTGAGGGAACTTAAGGCAGATTTTGTTTTTGCGAATAGGACCAAGCCACTAGCGGGTCGATCAATCCGATGAATGAGATGGATACGCGATTTGGTATAAATTTCAGCAAAATCTAGCAAGGATTTGTCCTTAGTTTTATCTGCCTGCGCCGTTATACCAGCGGGTTTATTAAAAGCAATGAGTTGGTTGTTTTTGTATAACACCAAGTCACCGATATTCAAATCCTTAGTCAAGTTCTTCATAGTCTAAATATTCTTCGTCTAGTGGTTCTGCTTCCGGTTCTGCTCGTGAATAATTGGGCTGCTGCTTATAAGACTGCTGCTGCGAATTGTTTCGATCATCAATAGCGGGTCGCATCAATACAAACCGTAGATAAAAGTAAAGTCCAACAACAAGTAAAATAATTTTGATCATAATATTTGGTTTGGGTTGTAAAGATAACCCAAAGAAGCAGGCTGGACAATGTTATGGAAAGCTTAAGTTTAAGGAAAAGTGGCAAAGCACTGAAAAACCTATAATTAACAAAGTAGGTGAGCCATAATAATTTATTAGATTTGCAGTTCAAATTGAAAAAATAGTTAAATGAATTCATATAAGCGGATCAGTACCATTGTCGGCTGGACAGTTTTCGGTATTGCAGCCTTGGTTTATTATCTAACTGCCGAACGTACAGGTAGTTTGTGGGATTGTGGTGAATTTATTTTAGGAGCCTATAAATTGCAGGTGGTCCACCCACCAGGTGCCCCTTTATTTCTAATCATCGCACGTATGTTCACTTGGGTAGCAGAAGTTTTCTCTGATAATCCAGAAGATATTGCTTTTGCCATGAACTTTATGTCTGGTATCGTTACCGCTTTTGCTGCTGCCTTTGGAGCATGGTCTACAATGGGCCTTGGCAAGCTAGCTATGGTTGGGCGTAACAACGAACCTGACTTGGGGCAGCGCATTGCCTTGGGTGGAGCCGGCTTAGTGGCGGGTCTGTCCATTACCTTTGCTACCTCTATTTGGTTCTCGGCCGTAGAGGGTGAGGTATACGCCATGTCGGTATTCTTTATGGCTATGGCCTTTTGGGCTGGTGTGAAATGGTACACCTTGCCAGATGAGCCACATGCTGATCGCTGGTTGATTTTCACTTTGTATGCCGTAGGTTTATCAATTGGAGTCCACTTACTGAGTATGTTGGTGATCCCAGCAGTAGCCCTACTGTATTACTTCAAGAAATATGAGAACCCTACTTGGTTAGGAATGGGCTTAGCCGCGCTAGCAGGAGTAGGTGTGATTGGTTTGATCCAGTTCTTAATTGTGACAGGTGTACCAAAATTATGGGCGATGTACGACATTTTCGCCGTGAACACACTAGGCATGCCCTTTAATAGTGGCCTGATCTTTACCTTCCTGACGCTAGCTGGCATCATGGGCTATGGTTTATACTGGGCTTATAAAAACAATAATGGTCTTGTTCAAAAACTGGTAGTTGCCGTTTTCCTACTAGTTACCGCCTATACTTCTTATGGCGTGGTGGTGATTAGAGCGCAAGCGAGTACACCCATCAATATGAACACCCCCGACGATCCTACTCGTCTGATTCCTTATTTGAATCGCGAGCAATACGGTGGTCGTGCGCTATTGAGAGGTCCACACTTTGGAGTGACACAACCAAAGAGATACGACTACGAAGATCGTATGGGTCGCGATGGAGATCGCTATGAGGTAATAGACCGTAAAATTTCGGTAGTATATAATGATGCCGACAAGATGCTATTCCCACGAATGGCCGATCCATCGCAAAATCGCCCGGCAATTTATAAACAATGGATGGGCTTGAACCAAAATAATGCCTTGCCAAGAGGGCGACCCAACCAAGCAGACAATTTGTCCTTCTTCTGGCGCTACCAAGTCAATTGGATGTACTGGCGTTATTTCTTCTGGAATTTCTCCGGTCGACAAAATGGCAAACAAGGGTATTATCCTTGGGATAAATCCAGAGGACACTGGATATCGGGCGTCTCCTTTATAGATAATATGAAGCTCGACTATAGTCAAAGTAGCCTCACAGAGATAGATTATAATGATAAAGCTAGAAATACTTATTTCCTCCTACCCTTCTTGTTTGGTCTGCTGGGATTAATCTGGCAGGCTCGAAAAGGCAGGAATGAATTCTTTGTATTATTGGCCTTCTTTGTCATTACAGGCGTAGGTTTAATTGTCTACCTGAATCCGCCGCCGAACGAGCCCCGAGAACGGGACTACGTGTTCGCAGGCTCCTTCTTTGTCTACTGTTTCTGGATAGGCATGGGCGTCTTGGCGCTATTCGAAGTACTGCGACAACGAGCCAAATTATCTGGACCTATAGCCGGAGGTATCGCTACTGCCCTGGTATTTATTGCGCCATTCTTGATGGGTACTCAAAACTTTGATGACCATGACCGGAGTGAGCACTATGGCTCTAGAGATTATGCGTCCAACTTCTTGAACTCCCTGGAGGAGGATGCCATCATTTTTACTTATGGAGATAATGACACCTATCCACTATGGTATGCCCAGGAGGTAGAAAATATTCGCCCAGATGTAAGGGTCGTCAACTTGAGTTTGATCGCAGTAGACTGGTATATTGACCTATTGCGTCGCAAGGTGAATGACTCTGACCCCATCAAACTATCTCTACAGCCAGATGATATACGCGGTAGTAAACGGAATCAAGTCTTATTTAATAAGACCTCCGGTCAAATGACTTTAGAGCAGTTCATGACTTTCTTGTCTGAAGAACATCCGCTTCCTTTACAAAGCGGTGAGCTTACAGAGACTTATGCACCTACTGATGATGTTTTCTTACCGATCAACAAGCAGCGTGCCGTTCAAGTTGGCCTGGTTGATGCCGCAGAAACAGCTCAGATAGTAGACAGAATTCCTATTGGGATCAAAGGTCGTCGTACCATTAATAAAGACGACATTGCGATCTTGGATATCATTGCCAACAACTTCTATGACCGTCCAATCTATTTCTCCGTGACTACTCAGGCGAGAAAAATGATGGGCTTCAACGAGTACTGCCAGTTAGAAGGTTTAGCGCTACGATTGATTCCGATTAAATCTACTCCTAACCGTCAATATGGTCAAATGCTGGGTGCAGGTAGAGTCGCTACAGATGAGGTCTTAGACAATGTATTGAATAAGTTCCGCTGGGGGAATTTTGATCAAGAAGACTTGTTCATCGATCAGAGTTATGCACCTAGTATCCAGTCGATGCAATTCTTGATGGTACGTACCGCAGAGCAATTACTAAGAGATAATAGAAAGGAAGATGCTTTGAAATTAGCGGATCAATATTTTGCTAGCTTCCCTGACTTCAATTTCCCGTACGATTATCAGACCAACTATATGCTAACGATTTATATCCAAGCAGGCGCTTATGATAAAGCCAAGCCGCATATGGATATTTTAGCAGAAAACTTGGCGGATAAGCTGCGTTTCTTAGGCTCCTTAAAGCCTAGAACTTTGCAGAATAGTACATTCTTCTCTACAGATAATTCTAATACCAGACAGGCTGCTACTTCTCTATTGAGTTTGGCACAGCAAACCGGAGATCAGGAAACACTGCAACGCTACCAAGCTTTACTAGGTAGCTATTTGAACATACAAAGTCCACCACAAAATACTCCGTTGAGAGATTAATTAACTCCTATGGATAAGATAAGAAATATAGCCATCGGTTGTGATCACGCTGGCTTTCCTTACAAGGATGCCATCAAAGCTATGCTCGAAGAGCGTGACATTCACGTATTTGACTACGGAACGAACTCGCTGGAGTCGGTTGATTATCCAGACTTTATCCATCCGGTTGCAGAGAAAGTGGAGAATGGCGAAGCTGATTTTGGGATCATTCTTTGCGGGAGTGGCAATGGTGCCTCTATGACTGCAAATAAGCATCAGACCATCCGTTGCGCGCTTTGCTGGGATGTGCCGCTTGCTCAATTGGCCAGAGCGCATAATAATGCCAATATTCTCTCGCTACCCGTACGATTTGTATCGGAGGAAACGGCCTTGGAGTCGGTACGTGTATTTCTGAGCACCGATTTTGATGGTGGCCGCCATGAAAGAAGAATTAATAAAATTCCTTTGGATTGTTAATTCAGCTTTTGGATATCTTATCAACATAGGGTCTCACTGTAGCCAAAAATAAGGTAAAAAGGTTAAAATAGTACCTTGTGCCTAAAATAAAAATTGACGCCTGAAGCTTTGATGAGCTTTATGGTCAAGTATTAGTTGAACGCTTTAATGCCATTGGAGATAAAAGGAGACACAATAATGTTTATGATCAAAGTGAGGCTCTTAAAAGCGGTTTTGCTCTTTATAGTTTGAAAAGCCCTTCTTTGTTTGCCTTTCGTCAATATACCAAGGCAGAGGCTCATAATTTACGAGCTATTTTATAAGATTAACTCTATTCCATCTGACAATGGTTTACGAAAAATACTGGACCAAATAGATAGCCAAGAATTAAGAAAAGGCTTTCATGATTTATATCAATGGGCATCAGATCATAAAGTTTTAGATGCTTTTCGAACTTGGGAAGATCACTTGATTTTTAGTATTGATGAAGTGGAACATTTTAAGTCAAAAAAGATTGCTTGTTCGCATTGTCTTCAACCTAATCACCGAGATGGTAGCCAGTCTAATTATCATTGTATGCTAAGTGCCGCCCTAGTTAAACCTGGGATGAAATAGGTGCTTTAGCGGAGACCTATTTAAAAACTTAAATTGGTTAAAAAGTCCGAATAGCTCGAACACGATAGACGTTGTTCTTAAGGCTGCCGAACTGGATACCAGAGTTGAAGTTCTGTAACCACGTATCGAGTTCACCGAACTCCGAAGAACTCCAGTAGAAAGAATCAAAAGCCACAAACAACGCACTGCCGCCATTAGACACTGCAGTAGTATTTATATTTCCCCTGTTTTGATACATTAAATTCAGCTCATCTTTTGAAGGTAAAAACCAGTCATTATATATTATTCCATTTACAGTAACAGAATAATCATTGCAAACAGATGCAGCATAACTACCTATGCCTTGTGATGAAATAATTGTATTGGTATTCGCCTGACCTGTTCCAATGGCAGTGCCCGTTGCTCCCGTGATTGTATAACTTCCATTCCACGTTACGATTCCACTTCCACCATCTTGATCTTCTACTGCACATACTAATCCATGTATTTCGCCATCCACATAACCGGGGTCTCCGCTTTGGAAAATGTAAAATATTACCCCACCTTTACGAAAAGCTCCTACCTCAAGACAAGGTCCCCAAGCCGGTACCCCCTCACAAAAAGTAAGGGTTTGTCCGGAGCTACCCGGAGCTACCGCTACCCAACTCGAGCCATCCCAGTAGTTCATTTCGCCGGCTTGAGTGCCATCAGGGAAGGTGCCTTGTGGGCCCTGGGCCCCTTCTGGTCCAATCAGACTTGTTCCCGGGCTTGGCCAGTTACCGCTGGCCTTAGGACCAAATATTTCATTCGTAGTCGTATTAAGATAAAAATCTCCATCAACTCCTTCTCCGGAAGTAGGATTAGCGGTCCCATTCAGAACAGTATTCCCATTTGAGCCTGGGTCCCCCTTATCACCCTGTATACCTTGTGGCCCTGTATCACCCTTATCACCTTGTATACCTTGTATACCTTGTGGTCCTGTATCACCTGGGTCACCCTTATCGCCTTGTATACCTTGTAGTCCTGTATCACCTGGATCACCCTTATCGCCCTGTATACCTTGTAGTCCTGTATCACCTGGATCACCCTTATCGCCCTGTATACCTTGTGGTCCTGTATCACCTGGATCACCCTTATCACCCTGTATACCTTGTGGTCCTGTATCACCTGGATCACCCTTATCACCTTGTATACCTTGTGGTCCTGTATCACCTGGATCACCCTTATCACCCTGTATACCTT
>JBELML010000033.1:16362-38478 GCA_042095835.1 Saprospiraceae bacterium | reverse complement strand
CACCCTTATCACCCTGTATACCTTGTGGTCCTGTATCACCTGGATCACCCTTATCGCCCTGTATACCTTGTGGTCCTGTATCACCTGGATCACCCTTATCGCCCTGTATACCTTGTGGTCCTGTATCACCTGGATCACCCTTTGGTCCCGGAAGACCAGGAACATTAGCCGTCTCCGCATACAAAGCATAGGGCACACTCAGCAACTGCGTCGTACCCATGATGGTATAGCTGCTGCCACCTGTGAGATCCAGTCCGACCTCCAGGTAATAAGGGCCCATGCTCCAGTCAACATTATCCTTTAAGGTACCTGAACTAGAGTTACCCATACCGATTTGCAGGTTCACTAAGCCAAAGCTATTGGTCGTGGCAGTATGCGTCTCCACATATACATCAGTACCGGGCCCAGGATCTAGTGGCCCTCGTTTGATCGTCAGTTGGATACCTACCACCTGATCCATCACCACCTCGCCCACAGCATTGCGGATAATAGTCTGGTATTGGACCGCTTGCGGGGCCTGGGCTTGCAGGCTGACACTGAGCCCCAAAAACAGAGCGTTTAATAAGAGTATACTCCTTTTCATGATTATTTTGATTTGTGATTTTTGCTTGGAAATGAATTTATAATACCCGGATACTAAGGATCGATAATCCCAGCAGGACCAGCGATATCAGCAACGTAGCTGGCCAGGACATCACCGGTAAATCCACAATCAGGGCATTTCCCCGAAGATTAATCGTAAAGGGATTCACATTGGGGTCCGTACTTTCGATACGCAGTAGGCCGGTATAATCATTGGCATCTACCGGATTAAAACTTACTATCAGTACCTGCTCTGCCGCCGCCGCTAAGACAATCGGTAAGCTAGGATTACCCTCAATGGAAAAAACAGGATCACCCATAAAATTTAAGCCATTGATGGAGAGTGGTCCGTTGCCTAGGTTGCGTAGGGTCAATATTAAGGTGCTGCTCTCCCCTGGCTCCACCAATTCAAATAGCAATTCAGCTCCGGAAATAAGCGTACCGACCTCAGCTTGCACTTGCAACTCGGGGGCCATTTGGGCCTGATTGAAGCCTTGCGACATGATACCATTGGATTGGGAAAAGGTGGCAATCACGGTCTCTCCGATTGTAAAGGTCATCGTCGCACCTCCATTCTGGAAAGAGCCACCTCCATTACTGATTACTTGTTGGGCTTGCGCTCGCCATAGGAATACCAGGCTTAGGCACATTATGGCGATTAAGGGTTTGTACATGTTCTTATGATTTGGACTGTACTTTTAGTTGCTTTATAGTTTGTCTATCAACATTGCCCACAAAATAAGAAAAAGTATGCTGCTCCCGAAAACAATGGCTTATTTTTGTATTTATTAGGAAGTTGCTAGAATCGGGCTGATTAGCTTTAGCTAGGGAATAAAAACGGAACTACTGAGCCAGCAATTCTTCTATGTTGCTATTCAAGCTTTAATATTTGCAATAAATTTGGCGGTAATACTTCGCCTCAATCAGGTTGATTCCCTAAGTACCTAATTTTCAGTGCCTAAAATTTTAAAAAGACAACCCAAATTTAATTTCTAAAATGAGAATTGCTGGAATGGATGTAGAACTATTAGTGATCTACATCCATTCTTAGTTAATAATGCTTATCAAGAATTAAATATAAAAAAGCGTCCTGTAGGGACGCAATTTGGGGGACATCATGAACTAATGGGGTGTCGGCGTGCATGAAATAAAATAGAAGCGGCAAAATGGTAAAATATAATAGGGCAAACGCGCCAAAAAACTACCCTGCAATTTTTTATAATTCCTACTAAAGCTCCAATTCAAAACCGCTCTAGCATCTTCATTTTTGTCATTCGATACAAAAACGAAGCAAAAAAATCTTGCCTAGCCAAACTCGTTCCACTCGAACAGTGCCTAGGCGGCATCCCGCACTTCGCTTATCACCTTTTTCACTCTTAATTTCGAGTAATAAGCATTTCTTTTTAAGATTTTATTTTAAGGCGTTTGCCCTAAAAATATACAGTTTCCGTAAGCAAGCAAGCCAAGCTTGCTATACGTGAAAATCTACCATTGGCTTAAAGAAAATGAATCTGAGTTGACTGCTGCTAAAGTTCGAGATGGATTATTAGATGCCATTGAATGCTTATCAAAAATTAAATACAAGAAAGCGTCCTGTAGGGACGCAATTTGGGGAAAATCATGAACTAATTGGATGTCGGCGTGCCTTAGGTACGCTATGCATGCATGAAATAAAGTAGAAGTAGCAAAATGCTAAAGCACATACGTCACCTAAAACGGATTAATCACCTGAGCATCAAACTCCTCCTCCAATAAAGGCTGCAAATGCTCATGAATGAGTCTTTCTAATCCTCTGAGTAGCGTTTTCTTGACAAAATTCTTGTGGGTGATCAGGCCAATCTCGCGTGCCGGTATCGGATCGTGGAAATACTGTATACAATTCATTTCCTCCGGAGAAAGGTCGTGAGTAGACAAAAATGGTAGCAGCGTCAGTCCTTGGTTTTCACTCACAAACTTTTTTAAAGACTCTATGGTACCTGATCGGTAAGTGATATTATTTTGGACTTCCTTCTTTTGCCGAAAGGCGCAAATCTTCTCTACTTGATTTCGAAAACAGTGCCCTTCTTCCAATAGCCAAAGTCGATCGTATTCTATTTCAGATATCTTAATCTTTGATTTATTATGCCCTTGTACTCGCTTGTCGTAGATGACAAAAGACTCCTTGTACAAAGGGTATTCCTGGAGGTCCTTGATGTCTAGTGGTGTAGATACGATGCCAATATCCAGATCACCAGACTGAATCCGCTCGATGATCCGGTGGGTAGTCATCTCCTGGATGGTAAAGCGAACCTCTGGATACAGATCAGCTAGTTTGATAAGAATATGAGGAAAAATGTAGGGCGCCACAGTAGGTATGGCAGCAATAGAAAGCTGACCAGATTGTAAACCTTTGATCTGATGTATGCGCTCCGTCAAATTATTGAACTCCCGATCAATTGCTTTTAACTGTTGTAGAATTTGCTCCCCTTCGGATGTAATGGAAATGGGTTTGGTTTTGCGGTTGAAAATTTTAATCCCAATCTGGGCTTCATATTTTCCAATCATTGCGCTTAGCGTCGATTGCGTGACAAAGCAGCTTTCCGCGGCTTTACCAAAATTGCGCAATTTGGCTACTGCAAGGATATAATTAATCTGGCTCTTTGTCATCGATATAATCAATACATTTAAAGCAAAATTCGACACTATCGATTGCAAAGGTAGCTAGAAAATTAAAAAAGCCAAGACGTTTGTGGTCTTGGCTTTAGTAGGAGAGCTGCTTTACAGCTCTCTATTTTTTCTAATTATGCCTAATTGATTGGATATTAGTTAAGCCTCTGCTTCCTCTTCTTCTCCGAGGAAAGCATTAATAGACTTGACGGTATCGCCTACTTTAGTGTAGTTGATACTGTAGTAGATAAATTTCCCATCTCTTTTGGTCTCCACGATACCTGCATTTCTAAGAATGCGTAGGTGCTGTGAGGTAATAGATTGCTCTAGATTGAGGGTATTATAAATTTTGTTGACATTGATTTGCTCATTCTGATCAATGAACTCCAAAATCTGCATGCGTAGTGGGTGAGTCAATGCTCTCAAAAGCTCCGAAGACTCCTGGAGCTGCTCGTTTAAAATGTTAACTTTAGTAGTTCTCATTAGGTAAATGTTTAAATGGTAATAAAATGTGGGGTCACTTAGAATCAGATCGGAACCTCCCCTTCCGATATAGAACTGATTCTCTGCTTTCTCAAAAAATAATTACGATTGGCTTAGCCAGCCAGTTCCTCGACAAGGCGTGCGATCTGAGACAAACGATCATTGTCTAAAGAGTAATAGATATACTTTCCATTACGCGTAGTACTCACTACACCTGCACGGCGTAAAATAGCTAGGTGTTGAGACGCAACGGACTGCTCTAGACGCAACTTGATATAAATATCAGTTACGGTCATTCTCTCTCCCTCTTCTAGTAGATCAATGATACGTTGCCTGAGCTTGTGATTCACTGCCCGTAAGACCAGAACGGCCTTGCGCAACTCAGCGTAGTCCAGCTGTATGTCTTCACTCCCTTTCTTGAGGATGACATTGCCTTCTTTCTGTTTTCTCATAAAAAAGTTGTTTCAAGTAAAAAATTGGTACATCAACCTTCATTCAAAATCTGTACCAAATTATAATAAAATAGTATGTTTAAGCCTCAGAGCATGAAATTAATAGCTTAAAAATGGGAGCTACCTTTTTCATTTTCAGTACGCTATGCAATTATAACGCATTAAATAATTCTTGTATTTTAAATTAGCATATTTATTTTCTAGACGAAGGATTCTCCAAGAAGTAACGTTAAAAAATAACTTTTGCGACTATTTCAGCCACTTAGAGCAACTTCTTGGGTGTCGTTATATTAGGCGGCTTAAGATAAAATGGCTCTGCGTAAGCAACATCCAGAAAATCATTTCTCGTGAAAGCATCTTCGGCCAGGGGGACCATATTCGAAGCTGATGCTAGGCCATTGTGAAAAACTGCATGAGTATTATGAATGACGGATTCGCACTTTTCGCTACCGTCTCCTGTAAATATAATTTTTTTTCCTAATTCAAAAAAGGTCTGGTAGCTGTTTTCGTCAATAATTTTAGCTTCATCCGGTCCTTGTGCCCTCAAATCGACATCATATAGACTAGTATATACTTCCATACGTCGTGCATCAATCATTGGACAGATCAAAATATTCACCAAATCATCAGCGGGCACCAAGGTCTTTCTCACGCCTTCAGCGAGTGCCTTTAAAGTCGATACTCCAATCATTGGTTTTTGTAAAGCAAAACAAATCCCTTTGGCGGTACTCAAGCCCACTCGTAGTGCCGTATAAGACCCTGGGCCCATACTCACCGCGATCGCATCCAAGTCCTCTAAGGCGATACCCGAGGCCTTGGTGCACGCTTCGATCAATAGCGTAATCTTTGAGGTATGCTGATAGGGGGCCTCGGTTTGTACCTGATGCCTGAGCTCGCCCGATTCACTAATTGCAACCGAGCAGATAGCAGTAGCGCTTTCTATGTTTAGAATCTTCATTTATTACACTTTACGCCCCCGAAGATACGACTCTTGCCAGGGATATTACTTTTTCAGCAAGTTTCTCTTATTTTTGCTTTCCATTAGGAAACTCTTTAGTCTTGCTAGGGGTTTTTACCACACAATGGTTTCGTGAGACCAAGTAGTCGCTTCGCAGCTACACCTATGGCCTCCTTAAATCATTTTTATCTACCTAGGCTGTCTTTGGCGGCGGCAACCTAAAGCTTGCGCCAAATACAGTGTAGATAGAGACACATTAAATCATTGGAATACGAATGCTAGATAAGTTACAAGCCATCCACGAAAGATATGTTTACTTGGAAGAGCAACTCTCCGACCCAAGCGTGATGTCGGATATGGATCGCTATAAAAAAGTGAGCAAAGAATATAAAGATCTCAAGCAAATCGTTCAGGTTTATTTTGAGTACCGCGACATCGTTGGCAATATCGAAACCGCACAGGAGATGATCCAATCAAGCGACGATCCCGATATGAAGGAGATGGCGCAGATGGAATTGGACGAACTCCATCCTCAACGAGAAAAAATGGAAGAGGAGATCAAATTCTTATTGATCCCCAAAGACCCAACAGACTCCAAAGATGTATTATTTGAGATTCGATCAGGAACGGGTGGCGATGAGGCCAGTCTTTTTGCAGGTGATCTATATAAAATGTACTCCCGCTATTTCGAATCTAAAGGATTGAAAACCGAAGCCGTCGAGGTCAATGAAGGTACCGTAGGTGGCTATAACAAACTCGTACTTGAAGTCACGGGTAATGATGTCTATGGCCTTTTGAAATTTGAGTCGGGAGCTCATCGTGTACAGCGCGTTCCTAAGACAGAGTCGCAAGGTCGGGTACATACTTCTGCTGCGACCGTAGTGGTGATGCCTAAGCTTGAAATGGAAGATGTAGAGATCAACAAAGCGGATCTAAAAGTGGATACCTTCCGCTCCAGTGGTGCTGGTGGTCAGCACGTCAATAAAACAGAATCCGGCGTACGATTTACCCATTTACCCACAGGTATCGTCGCTGAAAGTACAGATGGACGCTCCCAGATCAAAAATCGTGAGATTGCCATCCAGCGCCTCTACCAAAAAATATATGAATCGCAGCGCAAAGCGCATGAGTCGGAGCAAGCTGCCAAAAGAAGGTCTTTGGTAGGCTCAGGAGATCGTTCTGACAAGATAAGAACCTATAATTTCCCTCAGAATAGAGTGACGGACCATCGCATCAACCTCACCCTGTATAACCTAGATAAAATCTTGGAAGGCCAACTCGATGACATCATCGAAGCACTACAAGTAGCCGAGAATGCCGAGAAGTTGAAAGCTACAGAGGAGGTGTAGCGTCTAATCCAAACTCCACGAAGTTCCATCTTTACCGTCCTTCAGTACGACTTTGAGATCTTTCAGGGTATCGCGAATTTTATCGGCAGTCCCCCAGTCTTTGTTGGCACGGGCGTTGGCACGCATTTCGATGACGAGTTGCATGATCCCATCGAGTACTTCGCCTTCCTTGCCTGCTCCACCTTCGGCAGTCATTTCATCTTTCAGGGCCATCACTTCGAATAGGAAATCTTTAAACGTTAGTTGAAGGGTAGAAAGCGTGGTTGCACTTACCTGGTCCATCGCTAAATGACCCGCCTTCAGACTATTGACCTTGGTGACCAGCTCGAAGAGAACGGCTAGAGCCTTGGGTGTATTAAAGTCATCGTCCATTTCCATTTTGACCTGCTCGATGAGTTGCAGCAATTCTTTATCTAAATCTGTACTTTCAGAAGCCGTAGCCCCACTTAAATTTTGCAGGATGCGGTTGCCCTCCATCATACGCTTGTAGCCTTTCTCGGCAGCTTGTAATGCTTCATCTGTAAGATCAAGAGTGCTACGGTAGTGCGATTGTAGCATAAAGAACTTCACTACCATCGGGCTATATCCTTTAGAGACATGATCGCTGTCTCCGGTAAATAGCTGAACAGGTGTGATCGTATTGCCATCACTCTTTGACATCTTGCGACCATTCATGAGTAGCATATTGGTATGTAGCCAATACCGTGCTCCGGCGTGATTACAAGATCCTACATTCTGGGCAATCTCATTCTCATGGTGAGGAAACTTAAGGTCATTGCCACCACCGTGGATATCAAATTCTTCGCCTAGATATTTGGTACTCATAGCAGAGCACTCTAGATGCCACCCAGGAAATCCAACCGACCAGGGAGATTTCCAACGCATGATATGTTGAGGCGAAGCTTTCATCCAGATCGCAAAATCTGAAGGATGTCGTTTATCGCCTTGGTTCTTTAGATTATCTCTAGATTCTGCTAGTAGCTCATCAATTTTTCTACCAGAAAGATCGCCGTAGACTTTTTTCTCTTCCGCAAATTTGAGGGTATCGAAATAGATAGAGCCGTTCGCTTCGTAGGCGTAGCCATTATCTAGGATATCCTTGACCATTTGTATTTGCTCGGGAATATGTCCAGTTGCACTAGGTTCGATACTTGGCTCCAGGGTATTGAAGGTGCGCATCATTGCTCGAAAGGAGTTGGTATACTTCTGGGCTACCTCCATAGGCTCCAACTGTTCGATGGCGGCTCCTTTAGCCATACGGTCTGTACCATCATCTAAGAGGTGACCTACATCTGTGATATTACGTACATAACGCACTTTATATCCAGCATACATCAAATAGCGATAGATGATATCGAAGCTCACAAAAGTCCGACAATTCCCCAGGTGTACATCATTGTAGACCGTTGGTCCACATACATACATACCTACATAACCCTCTTTCATAGGTTTGAAGGTTTCTTTCTCACGGATAAGACTATTGTGTAATTGCAGTTCGCTCGCCATTTGGATTAGGATTAGTAGTAAAAAACGGTGCAAAAATAGATTTATCTATCCAAGCAAGCAAAGAAGCTGTTTAAAATTTCCTTGTGGGCTATCAAAAACATCTTTTAAGGCTACTCTTCAGTCAGTTGTTGTTCTAAAAGCTTTCTTTTCTGTTATCATATCATGGTATCAATACCGCCAAGAACTTAAATCTGCGCCTTTAGGTGCGATCCGCTCTACATTATCTGCCCATTTTTTGATAAACATTCGGTGATAGCGCAGTCGAGTGATGTGATTGGGCTGTGTAGGGTCTCCATTCCAGCAATGCTCGGCCCGATCTCCGTAGGTCACTTCGCCACCATAAGCAGGGCTTGTGGTAGTCTCCAGAAAATCTTCCATCAGATAGACCGCGTTATTGAGGTAATAATTATCCATATCACCACAGTAGATATTGATCTTATTTTTGAGTTTAGGACCGAGCGTTGCCCAATCTCGTTTCAAGATGTGAGCCAAGTCAAAATTTTCTTTCCAATAGGCAGCTACTTCAGCGTTGATTTCTCCCGTTTCTTTATCCCAAATCCGCTGCGGATAGCCATCATTTCCCACAGGAGAATAAACTGCTTCCCAGATATCCCACTGCTGTCCCGAACGACTTTTAGTACCTAAAGCTAGCTCTCTTAGGTTCATGCTTTTCAAAGAAGCATCTACATTCCCTAAATAATCTCTATGTCCTGGTCGAAGGACTTTTTTGAAATCGCCCTGATAGTAATACGCATTTTTATCTTCATAAATATCGACCAAACAAAAAGCTCTAAAATCGATTGGATCAGGACAAGCCGCATAACAAGTACCATAATCATCGGGGTAAAGGACTTGAGCGGCTAAAGCTTCCCAGCCACCTGTTGATCCACCATACAGAAATCGCGCCCAAGACTCGCCAATTCCACGAAATTGCTCCTCGATATAAGGAAGTAATTCGTAAGTAATGGCATCTCCATACGGTCCTAAGTTTTCGGAATTGACGGCGTAGGAATCGTCATAATAAGGATTGGCATGCTGGATTTTGATAGCAATTACTCTTGGAAAATCAGGCCCTGTCCATTGTTTATAGAGGTCATGTGCTTCCTGCTGAACAATATGATTATAGCAGTCGACGTCAAATCGGCCACTGTACTCGCAAGGTACTGAAAGGTCAGCAGGCTCTTCTCGGAAGCCACCAAAATCATATGGAAAGTGGCCATGCATAATCGCCAGCGGATATTTGACATTTGGATTTTCATCAAACCCTTCAGGAAGTAAAACGTGAGCACCTAAGTACATATCTCTTCCCCAAAACTCGGAGAGCATTTCACTTTTGATTTTAATGTGTTTGATATATTTCGTGTCTGCTGGATCTTCGATAGGAGCAATTTCTTGATCGAGTTCGATCCTTAACATTTTTATATCTATTGGATCAAAATTCGTTGTGACTGGTGTAGAGTATAGGTTTCCCGGCGCCCGATTCCACTGCTGGCCTTCTCCGCGATCCATGGGTAATTTCACAGTGTGTCCGTCCGCCCGATTAAAAGTTTCGTACTTGTGGAAGAGGACTTGTACTTGGTATTTTCCTTTCGGGAAATCTTTGAGTTGGGTAATTGGGTAACCATAGGCCTCATTCCCCATGGTGAGGAGTTCGCCAGCTTTCCATCCTTCAACATCTAAACCAAATAGCTGCTGTGTACCTGGACCATCTGATATTTGGAATCGTGGTTCCCGTTCATCATTGGTAGAAAGCATGACCATCAGGCGGCCGTCTAAAACTTCTCCATCCTCACCCGGAAAAGGAATCATAAAATAGGCTTGTCTATCGCCTGAGGACTCTGTTGATGTAGGCGGTGTACAAGACCAAGAAAGTAGTAAAATAGCGGCTAGCGTAAAAAGTAGGTTTTTCATATTTCTAATCTAAATAATTTAGTCTAGTGTTTTGACTGTTTAATATAGCAAAAACATTTTTCAGGCTAAAGATCGACTCTACTTATTCAACGATTCAAACCTTGCTATCTACAATTCAAGGTTTTTTACTGTCTTTTTTACTGTATACTTTACACTTTTGTAATATCAAATTCTCTAACCATCACTACAGTGAAAGGAGTATAAACTTTTGACATGAAGTCCACACCATATTATACACCTGTGGACTTGGAAGCATCCAGAATAGCAGGTGAAGAAGTCTTAAATGAAGCCTTGGCTTTCAGTGAAAGATTCGACCCTTATTTGCGTTTAGATCTAAAGTTTGGTATCCGACTAAACAGCAAAACCAAGAAATTTTCTCAGCAGTTTTTCCTAGATTTACAGAATGTGACCGATAATGAGAATTTTTTCACCCGTCGTTTCAATGAGCTGACCAATGAGGTAAACGATGTATTCCAGTCTGGTTTTTTCCCAGATATTCTCTATAGGATCCAATTTTAAGAACTAGAGATGAAGAAAATCGCAGGTAACAAGCAATGTATAAGAGAAGTGATTGGCATGGACGATCGCTTGGTGATGCTCTTTGGCATCCCTCTACTAGCGTTTTTCATCCCTATACTTTTTTTTGATGCCAGCCTGGAGGTTGGTTTAATCAACTATTTGCCCAAGGCAGGAGTCTCTATGATATACACCCTTACCTACTGGCTCTCCGTACGGCAGATCATTATCTATTTTAGGCGAAAGTATCCAGAATACCGCCAACTTTACACCAGGCTTTTTCATAATATTATTGTTATTGTGCCGGTATATATTTTTCTGAATCGCTTGCTTAATTTGGTGATTCATAATTCCGTACTCACCCAATATATGCCAAAGGATAAAGACGTGAGTGAATGGGATTATAATGTGGCTTCAGTTTTATTGATCTTATTGACTGCTGCAATTTACGAAAGCGTATGGTTGAATAGGAAATGGAAGGAATCCATTGTAGCTACTGAGAAATTACAAAAAGAATACGCACAATCTCAGCTGGAGAGTCTCAAGAGTCAAGTCAATCCTCATTTTCTATTCAATAGTCTGAATACGCTCACTTATTTAATACCGGAGGATGCTGACAAGGCCGTGAAATTTGTGCAAAAATTATCGAAGGTCTATCGCTACGTTTTAGAAATAAAAGACAAGCAATTGACTTCTCTGAAAGAGGAATTAGATTTTTTAGATTCTTACATCTTTTTGCTGAAAGAACGCTTTGGAGAAAACTTAAAGGTCAAAATTGACATCGATGCTTCGCTGCATAATCAACACTTGATCCCCTTCTCTCTACAGCTCCTTTTTGAAAATGTGATCAAGCACAATATCATTTCAAAAGACAAGCCGCTGGAGGTCTGTTTATGGGTAGATGCTGATCGGCTGCTGGTACGTAATAACCTACAGCGCAAGGCCCAACAGATGCCTTCTACCAAAGTAGGTCTGGAAAATATTCGTCACCGCTATTCTTTTTATACCAATGAGAAAATGGAAGTCATCGAAACAAGTGAATATTTCTTGGTCGCCTTGCCACTACTAAAAGATCCCGTTGCGGTGTAGGTACACAAAAATGGGTAAAGCAGCAAGCTACTTTACCCAGGGATTTTGGTCTTATTATTTTTGTGCTTATCGACTAAATAGTCGACCGGAGAAAATTACTTCTCACTTTTAAACAAAGCTTTGGTACGCTTAGTACCTTCAACAATTTGTCCTTTTACATCTTCTAGCGCTTCAAAAACGAGGTCTTGCTGCTTAGAAGCCAATTTCAAGCCACCTTTGATTGCCTTAGAAGTAATACCTTGCCACTGCTCGGTAGTAGAGATTGCACCTTCAACGATTTCGTCAGCAGTCTGAGCAGTATATTTAGTTGCTTTTGAAGCGATTTCTTTAACTGCATTGTAGCCATCTTCGAAGTTGATTTTTGCAACAGTTTCTTTAACTGTTTTTCTTGCATTTTCAATCAATTCTTCGCCACTGCTGTACAAATCTTTTACTGCTTGAGAAGCACGATCAGTGATTTGCTCATTGATTTCGCTTACGCTGTTCTTTACGTTTTCGATTTGCTCGTTGATCTCAGTTGTAGCAGGAGCTGCTTTTTTCTTAGTTGCCATATCTTTTAATTTTAAAGTAATTTCTTTTTAAATGATTAATTACGGTGCAAATGTAGAAGCTGGTAGTTACAAATGAGTTACAGCAAAGTGAAGTACTGAAAATTTTATGTGTATACTGGATAAATAAAACACAAGGTCGAGTGGTATAGCCACTTGGCCTTATTTTGGTAAATTCTTCTTTACGTCCTATCCTGCCCAACCTTCCCGATCAAGACTTCTGAAGTGAATAGCTTCTGCTAGGTGCTCTATTTTTATTTCTGGACTACCGGCCAGATCAGCTGCGGTACGAGCGACTTTTAGAATCCGATCATACGCTCTGGCCGATAGTTGCAGTTTTTCCATAGCCTTCTTTACGAGCATCAATCCAGCGGGTTGGGTTTGGCATACTTCCCTGACCATACGGCTTGGAATTTGAGCGTTGGTATATATCTCTGGATGAGCTTCGTAGCGCTCTTTTTGAATTTTACGGGCATTGATCACCCTTTCGGCAATGGTGGCACTACTTTCTCCCAACCTCTTGGATTCGGTCAACTCATCATAAGATACCGGTGTCACCTCAACATGCAAATCAATCCGATCTAGTAGTGGTCCTGAAATTTTATTCAAGTACTTTTTCACAACACCAGGACCACAGACACATTCTTTATCCGGATGATTATAATAGCCACAAGGGCATGGGTTCATCGACGCAATAAGCATAAAGCTCGCCGGATAGTCGATACTTACCCTCGCTCTCGAGATAGTGACTCTACGCTCCTCCATAGGTTGGCGCATCACTTCGAGCACACTGCGTTTGAACTCCGGAAGTTCATCAAGGAATAATACTCCATGGTGGGCAATAGAAATCTCACCAGGCATAGGGTTAGAACCTCCTCCTACCAGCGCCACATCGCTGATCGTATGATGCGGAGCCCTAAATGGGCGTTTACTGATGAGGCCCTCATTGGCTTTTAGCCGACCGGCAACAGAATGAATTTTTGTAGTTTCTAAAGCTTCGTGTAGACTTAATGCCGGCAGGATAGTGGGAAGTCTTCTTGCCAACATCGTCTTACCTGCTCCAGGAGGTCCGATCAAGATTACATTATGCCCTCCCGCAGCGGCAATTTCTAGTGCTCTTTTGATATTCTCTTGGCCTTTCACATCAGCAAAGTCGACCTCATAATTATTGAGGTTATATTCGAACTCTTCTCTAGTTTCTACCTTTGTGGGTTCAATACCTCCTTGGCCATTGAAGAAATCAATAGCTTCCCGCAAGTTGTCCACGCCGTAGACTTCTAGTTGATTGACAATCGCCGCTTCTTTGGCATTTTCTTTAGGCAGAATCAGTCCTTTAAACTGCTCTTTTCTTGCCTGAATCGCAATAGGGAGGGCCCCTTTAATAGGGCGCAGAGATCCATCTAATGATAGCTCACCCAGGATTTGGTACTGGTCCAAATTTTGGCCTTGAATCTGTTCGCTGGCTGCTAGAATACCTAAAGCGATTGGTAAATCGTAGGCAGAACCTTGCTTGCGAATATCGGCAGGAGCAAGATTGACAATAATCTTTTTTCGAGGCATTCGATAGCCGACATTACTTAAGGCAGCTTCCACACGATGGAAGCCTTCGCGTACCGCACTATCTGGCAAACCAACCATGTGGTACCAATTCTTCCCTCCAGCAGGCGTACCTCCTGCATTCACCTCTACAGAAATTGTACGTGCATTGACGCCTAGTAAAGCGCTAGCATAGGTTTTGATGAGCATGTTTTTCCTTGGTTTAGAAAGCTAATGTAACCAAGGGTGCTTTTGTAAAGCAACAATATTGCTAAAAAATCATCATTTTTTACATAGCCTTTCTGCAAAGTAGATGACCAATAGCTCAGTTATAGCTGATATTCCTCTCCTTGGGCTCTTAGCTTATTCTTTCCAAATTGCTTAAGACCTAGCTCCTCTGCCTCTTTTTAGCTGTCGTTTGGAGACAATACCGAGCATTCTTTCATAAATTGGTTATCTTTCTATCTAAAATCAAAACCTGAATTAGTATGGATACGAAATTCAAACAGATGCTTTCACTTAAGTATCTTCTACTCCCAATTCTTTTATTCGCGACCACCTTCACTTTTGCACAGCAGAATGGCATGAAACTGATAGTTGAGCCTGCAGAACTCAGCCTCAAGGTCGGTGATGAAGCCCAACTCGATGTAAAAGTTCTTGATGCCGATGGCAATCAGTTAGAGCGTGATATTCGCTACTATATGCGTGGCCGCAATCAAAGAGGAAATATCGGCACCATCGATACCACAGGCTTAGTAAAAGCAGAACTCCCCGGCGAGGGTCGGATTATCGTACTGATGCCAAGCCCCGATGGAAAATACCTGAGACAAGATATCTCGGTTACCATTGCGCATCCGCCACTTGCTTCTATTGACTTCAAGGAGGCACCTAAGCAGTTGTTTGTAGGTACCCTGACTGGTTTCCATACCCAACTCATGGATAAAATGGACTTCCTCAGAACTGATGTTGAGGTAGTCATGGAAAGTGACCAACCTGAGATCGCCTCTTTTGATGATTTCAACAATCTAATTGCCCATAAAAAAGGAAAAGTAAATATTACGGCTTCTGCTGAAGGCCTAGTCGCTACTACAAAAGTGGCCATTATTGACAACCCAGCAGCTTCTATAGAACTGAAGGTGACCGAAACAGATATCCGCACTGGTGATGTGATCCAACTTCAACCCATGATTTATGATAAAGATGGCAAGGTCCTGAAAGATATACCTGTAGAATACGCCTACACCGGACAATCAAGCGATGTAATGGAATTTGCCACTGGCCTAATGAAAAAAGATGGGCGTTTTGTCGCTTACCAAGCTGGCACCTATCGTTTGATGGTCTCTTGCGGACCAGTCTCCAGCCAGAAGATAATCAAAGTGCGCTCTAGAGCAGAAGAGATTCAACGTAAAGTTCAGCTCGTAGGCCGAGGCCAAGTGAATGACAAGCACACTTCAGACCTCTGGATATGGGAAGGGGTTGATGGCCGCGATTACGCCGTGACAGGTACCTGGGGAGCCGATGGGGAAGCATTCTTCTGGGATGTAACTGATCCTGCTAACATGATTCCCATCGATACAGTCAAAGTAGATGCCCGTACTGTCAATGATGTAAAAATCTCGGAAGATGGCCGCGTATGCATTATCAGTCGAGAAGGTGCCTCTAGTCGCAAGAATGGTATTATCATCATCGACGTCACTAATCCTAGAGAAGCTTATATCCAGGCAGAATATACCGAAGGACTGACCGGCGGTGTCCATAATGTCTTCATCTATGATGGTCATGTATATGCTTTGAGTAATGGTGAACGCTATGATATCATCAATATCGAAGACCCCGCTTCTCCTTATAAAGTAGGTTCTTTTGAGCTGGAGAATTCTGGTCATGCAATACACGATGTTTGGGTGGTTGATGGCCTCGCCTATTCTTCTAATTGGCATAATGGCATCCAGATTGTAGATGTTGGAAATGGCGTTGCAGGTGGCTCTCCATCTAATCCGCAAAAAGTAGCCAATTATGCCTACCCAAGTGGTTGGAACCACGCTGCTTTCCCCTACGTCGACAAAAAAACAGGTAAATTTTATGTCATTGGTGGCGACGAAGCTTTCCCAAATGGTCTTTATGTAAAAGACAATCCAACCATCCCCGCAGGATGGCTACACTTTATCGACTTCAGTGACCCTAAAAACCCTCAAGAAGTAGCGAAGTATGAGGTACCTGGTGCAGGTTCGCATAATTTCTGGGTCGAAGATGATGTACTTTACCTAGCCAACTACAATGCTGGGCTAAGAGTGGTTGATTTATCGGGTGATTTATTGGGCGATTTGTACAAGCAGGGACGTGAAATTGGTTGGTTCCTACCTACAGATCCCAATGGCGTAGTACCTAATGCTTCCATGACCTGGGGCGCGCAACCACATAAAGGACATATCTTTTTCTCAGACTGGAATACAGGTCTTTGGTCTGTAAAACTAGAAGAGAAAAAAGACGCGAATTAGAAAATTGATTTGAATGAAAAATATATTGCTATTTCTACTTTGCTTAAGTATTACTGCTCTGCAAGCACAAAACTACTATGTTTACGTGGCTGCAGAGTCTGAGGACGAAGTTTATATAGTGCAGTTTGACGGAGAGAAAGCTACCGTAAAGGAAAGCATCACTGTTGGGTATATGCCCACAGAGATTGAAGGCCCACACGGCATCACGGTAAGTCCAGATGGAAAATACTGGTACCTCTCTATGGCGCATGGTAGCCCATACGGAAAAGTCTACAAGTACAGCACTGCCACCAATGAAATATTAGGAAGTGCTGAATTAGGACTCTTTCCAGCTTCTATGCAAATTTCTAAAGCTTCTGGTTTACTCTATGTAGTCAACTTTAATCTACACGGAAAGATGGAGCCAAGTTCCGTATCTGTAGTTGATCCAGAAGACATGGTTGAATTAACGAAAGTTACTACCGGAGCTATGCCACATGGCTCGAGAATTTCACCTGATGGTTTGCACCAGTACTCTGTATCTATGATGTCGGGTGAACTATTCGAGATCAATACGCTAGATATGGAAGTGAGCCGTAAGCTCGACCTCGATCCCGCTATGAAGGAAGGCATGGCCATGAAAAAGCCCAAAATGACTGGCATGAGTGATATGCAAAGCACCTCCATGAACGGTGATATGATGGGCGCTAAAGGGAAAAAAGGAATGAGTGGCGGTATGGATATGAAAATGCATTCTCCTACCAAACCAACTTGGGTCATACCACACCCTAGCAAAGAGGTAGTCTTTGTAGCGGGCAATGGTTCTAATGAGGTATTAGAAGTGGACCTGAATGCCTGGGAAGTCACTCATCGTCTGGCTAGCGGAAAAGGGCCTTATAATGTAGAAATCACTCCAGATGGTAAAAAGATGGTAGTGACCTACAAGTCAGAAGCCACTACTGCAATCTGGGATTTAGCATCCCGAAAAGAATTGGCACGTATAGAAAACAGTCGTAAAGTCTCGCACGGTATTGCGATTTCTACGGATAGCAAATATGCCTTTATATCTGTAGAAGGGATTGGTATAGAACCCGGCTCCGTCGATGTGATCGACTTAGAAAGCATGGAGCGGGTAGCTGTTGCAGAGATTGGTAAACAGGCGGGAGGTATTGCTTTTTGGAAAAAGGAGTAAGCGTACCTTATTGCCATCTAGCTAAGTATCCCGATACTTCTATTAGGAAGTATCGGGATTTTTTATGGGTAGATTTTCAATGCAACTTGAGCATAGATTAAAAGACCTTAGCGATCGCTAGCTTTTACTCCACTAAAATAATTTGCGTTCTAAATTGTCGCTCCTCTGCTTGCAAGAACAGATGGTAGTTGCCTGGAGGTAGCTGACTCAGATTGATCTGATCTTGCTGAGTGATA
This sequence comes from Saprospiraceae bacterium, assembly GCA_042095835.1. Lineage (GTDB taxonomy): Bacteria > Bacteroidota > Bacteroidia > Chitinophagales > Saprospiraceae > DATFKA01. Next base: position 21,000 of record JBELML010000033.1, on the reverse strand, counting down.
TTTCCATTCAGCAAGGTCCGTCCAAGTTGATCATATAGCTGATAGTTCATCTCATTGGGGAAATCCTGCGGCCATACGATGCGAACCTGGTCCCGAGTAGGATTAGGAAATACACTGACCTCTTCGACTTGTATTTGGGCTGTACTGGTGACCGTAGCTTGGGCGATCTCCCAACCCATCGCTTGTAGAATACCCAAGCCCACTGGCCCCGGGTCGTGTACTGCTTCTCTAAAGGATAAGCTGGGCGTCATCAATGCATTTTCTGATCCGGCAGGAAAAGTAAATTCATCCAGATGACTAATACTACTCCCCGAATCAAAGCTCCTCGGTGCATGTAATTCTGCCCCTCTATTTCGACCGATAAAGTCGTCAACTTCTGGCGCATCAAAAAATAAATTGGTACTTGTGTAAGCCGTACGGAGATCGGTTGAAGGCCGCTGGAAAGTACTTATATCTGTGATAAACTCACCGTTTAAAGTAGTGATAAACTCATCATAAATGATGGTACGGCCATCAAAGCCCAGCTCTCCTAGATTGCTATCATTCACATCAGCAGAGGAAATATAACCAAGCCCGTGGCCGAGTTCGTGCAATACTACGGAGACTAGATCTGTGCGCCCAAAAGGGACGCGCCCATCTGTGCCAAAATACCAATTCAATTCACTGTTCACGGTAATCTGTATATCTGCTTCCTCTTCGTTGAGTGGCGTACCTGCAATCGCTTCAGCTAGCGCAACAGGATACCAAACACCCCGCAATGCCTGGAAGGAAAAATCACGATAAATTGTCGTTGGCCCCGCACTCGCTAATACATTATCTTCTTCAAAACTCTGCCAAGTGACATCTATATTAATGGGTACTTCAGAGATCAGGTATTGCTCCCAAATGCTTGCTGCATACTCCATGGCCTCTCTAGCTTGGGTAGGCACATCTCTCTCAAAATTAAAGACAAAGTCACTGACTGCCGCAGATCGTAGCTGAACCTGCTGTGGTGGTACAAAACTTGCTTGATCTGAGTGGTCATGATGACAAATAATAGGTTGTACACGAGCAGCCTCCTGGCTCATGAGTCGAGTACCCAAAGTAATAGATAAAGTGAATAGCAGAAATCGGATTTTCATAAGTGTGTTCACGTTTTGTGATTGGATAACGTGGATTAAAGGCCTTGTAGTTGTAGATGTACTCTTAAGGGATTCTTAATAGATAGAGAAAAGTAAGCGGTCTGACATTGTAGGCTAATCGATTGGTAAATTGACTGACATTAATGGAAAATGAAGTCGGAGAATTTATTTACTTAACAAAAGTGAAAATAATTTATTATATTTACAATTGTTAAGTAAATAGTACCACATGAAGAAACCATCTTTAGGAGAGTTTGAAGAACTCGTTTTACTCACAGTCGCTGCTCAGCATGATGAAGCATATGGCGTTTCTATCAAGAAGCATTTAGAAGAATATTTAGGCCGCAAGGTCAATATCAGTGCCATCCACGTCTCCTTGAAGCGCATGGAGGAAAAGGGCTTTGTTAATGCGCGGTTTGGAGGGATCACTACTGATCGTGGAGGCCGCCGAAAGAAATACTATATCATCACAATGCAGGGAAAAACAGCCTTGGACGAGCGCTACCGCATCCGTAATAGTATTTATCAACAGATCCCCAAAATCTCCTTCGGTTAATGGATTCACAAGCACCCAAATATGCGACGCGTTTCCTGCGCTGGTTCTGTAGAGAAGATTACCTAGAGGAAATAGAGGGTAATCTTATTGAAATATTTGAGGATCAATTCTCTGATGATCCACGTCAAGCACGTCGAACCTTCATCTGGCAAGTACTACTACATTTTCGACCCGACTTTATTAAATCATTCAAATTATCACCCATTATGTACACCGGACTGTTGAAAAATTATTTTAAGGTAAGCTGGCGTAGCTTGCTTCGAGAAAAAACCTACGCTTCGATTAATCTATTAGGCCTCACGGTAGGCTTCACTTGTTTCCTCTTGATTGCCCTATTCCTGCAATATGAGCTGAGCTACGATGATCATCTACCTAATGCTGAGCGGATTTATCGAGTAGGCCAATTACAAGCAGGCAATACTTTTAGAGGTACCGATCGGTTTGCGGTTTCTCCTGATCCACTTGCGGCCAAAATGGTCAATGATATTCCTGAGGTAGAGGCAGCTACCACCCTAGAGCTCGATTTTGAATTGCTAAGTTATGGCCAAGAAGTGTTTAGTCAGCGAGGTATATATACCGATGAGCGCTATTTCGACGTCTTTCCGATGCCCATTATTGATGGTATAGGAGCTGAGGCCCTAGAAGAACCCAACACGATTTTATTAAGCGAATCATTAGCAGAGAAATTCTTTGGAGGAGAATCACCACTTGATAAGTCTCTCAAGATGAACAACAACGTCTCTTTTGTAGTAAAAGGTGTTTTTCCAGATTTGCCTGACAACCAAACGCTCGCTTTTGATTTTATGATTCCCATCGAGCACTATGGTGATTATAGAAATGGAGTCAATAACTGGGGGAGTAATAATTACAATACTTTTGCATTGCTGAAAGATGGAGCCTCAGCCAAGGAGGCACAGTCTAAACTATCGATTTATGATAATCTACTCGATGAAGCCTATGCAGAGTGGCCCTTTACTGGTAGGTATTACATCACCCCAATCCAAGATTTACACCTAAAATCTAATGCTAATTTTGAACTAGGAAAACGTGGCGATATCAGTTATGTGTATCTATTTGGCAGTATTGCTTTCCTAATTCTCTTATTGGCTTCCATTAATTATACGAATTTAGCAACGGCTAGATCCGTACGTCGCTCAAAGGAAGTAGGTATGCGCAAGGTAGTAGGTGCCCGCCGCATTCAGTTGATTATTCAGTTGCTTACAGAATCCTTTTTACTGACCCTGTTCAGTTTAGTATTGTCTATAGGCTTAGTCTTTTTCCTTCTTCCCTATTTCAACCAAATTCTAGAATTAGAAATACCACTTGGATTCATGGGCAACTCCTCGGTATTGGTTGGTTTGCTCATTATTGCTGTCACAATTGGCATTTTATCAGGGTTATATCCAGCGCTGTTTTTATCAAAAGTCTCTCCAATTAAGGCTTTCCAAAAAAGTATTTATAAAAATTTCAACCGTGGCATTTCCCTTCGGAATTTACTAGTAGTTGGGCAGTTTACAGCCGCTATTGTATTAGGTGTAGGAAGCTACATTGTCTACCAACAAATGCAATACATCCAGAATAAAAAGTTAGGCTATAATCGAGAAGAGGTGCTGTTTACTACTTTCTTTCATAAAGAGATCAGGGAAAATATTCCTTTGATCAAACAGCGTTTAAAGCAGGACCCAAACATTGAAACTACTGCTCTATCTGCCAGCCTACCTACCAATACCAATAACCAAGGCATTCTGAGTGAATGGGAAGGAAATGAGGAAAACCGAACCTTTGGCATCTATCGCTACTACGTTGATTACGATTTCTTAGATCTTTACGAAATGGAAATGGTGGAGGGTCGTTACTTTTCTCCTGCCTATCCTTCGGATTCTTCTAGGGCTTATATTATCAATGAAGCTGCTTTAAAAGCAACGGGTTGGACTAGTGCAATTGGCAAAAGTTTTAGAGATGGGCAGGTCATCGGCGTGGTTAAAGACTTTCACTTCCAGCCCTTTGATCTCAAGGTAGAGCCATTGTTTATGCTCCTAAACACGCCGGAGCATAGAGAAAGCAACTTTGGCAACCTCTCTATACGTATAAAAAATCCGGATCAGGCAGAAGAGACGATTGCTTTCATTGAAGGTGTTTTCAAAGATATTGCACCTATGATCCCTATCCAAGCTCGCTTTCTGGAAGACACTTACAATCGTTTATATGCGGCCGAACAACGCCTGGCCAAGGTCTTTCATACCTTCACAATCTTGGCCATGTTCATTGCCTGTTTGGGCTTGTTTGGTCTAGTATCTTTCAATTTGGTTCAGCGGACCAAGGAGATTGGTATTCGCAAGGTGCTAGGAGCGTCTTCGACTGGTATTGTTCAATTGTTATCGAAAGATTTCTTGAAATTAATCGTGATCTCTGTGATTTTGGCTGTACCTATTGGTTGGTATGCGATGAGTCAGTGGTTGCAAAGTTTCGCCTATAGTATTCAGATTAAATGGTGGGTATTTTTGATTACAGGCTTGTTCGTCATTAGCACTGCAATGCTCACGGTTTTATGGCAAAGCTTCCGCGCCTCCGTGGCTAATCCAGTAGAAGCCATCCGTCAAGGAGGAGAATAAAAGTTAAGGATGCATTAGTAGGATTCTACCAATTGATGAAGCCGACCTAGTTGAGTTTCATTAATTGGTAAATCTTTGAAAAATTGTGCTTGTAGTGCTTGGATAGCAGCCATCTTTTCAGAAGCATACTCCTTTAAAATCTGAAAGAAAGCTTGGATTTGCTCTAATTCTAAAGCGGAGATATCTGCAATATCTTGATAACTCAAATCTAGAAATTTTTGATTGGTCTTGACCAGAAGCTCTAAATTTGAAATGATTGCATTCACCTCCCCTTGTAGAAGGCCCTGCTCTAAACCTCTTTCTAGACCTTGTTCCCGGCCTTGTTTCAGTCCTTTTTCAAGTCCTTTCT
>JBELML010000033.1:0-16262 GCA_042095835.1 Saprospiraceae bacterium | reverse complement strand
TCAAGTCCTTTCTTTAAGCCTTGTTTTAGCCCCTTTTCAAGTCCTTCCTCCAAACCTTGTTTCAGTCCTTTTTCAAGTCCTTTTTTTAAACCTTTTTCAATCCCCTCTTCTAATCCCTCATTAATCAACATTTCTAAAGTGCTCATAAGCCTTGGTTTATTGGCAAATTCAATATTCTTGAGTTCATCTCTGAACTGCTTTGGCGAACGATCTAAGACGGCCAGATAATACTGCACAATAGCCTGAAAATCTCGCTCACCCTCTACTTCAAAAATAATGTATAAAAACTGGATTAACAAGTCCGGTTTAAAGCGGTTGGCCATTGCTAGTAAGGCGCTTTTCAGAAAACCTCTTTGGATGGCGATCAACCTATCTTTAGGAAAATGAGCAATATCCAAAAACTCGAACTTGAAAGTAGGTAGATAAGAAGCGAAAAATTCATAGTAAGGGTGATCCTCAAAAAGCTCGCTTACTGTTTTTGGTTTCCAGGACTTCTTACCATTATAAAATACAATAGCAATAATAGGCTCAATAGGTTTGTTCCCATTTCTGAACTGCTGGTATAGCGCCTGGCTGATATACGTAGCTAATTGCAAACTCGTAAACTCATCGGGAATAGATTTATGCTCCCAAAGCAGAGATAGCGAAAGCGTCCTATCTGTATCTTTGAATTTACATTTATAAATAATATCCGCTTTAAAATCCTTTAAGTCTGCTGTGATAAAGCTGGTATTGGTATTCTCCAAGGTATCCAAGTCTATGAATTCTACAAACTTGGGGTGGAACTCCTGTAAATAGGCACGTACATTTTTCACCTGCTGCATGACGATTTTGAAAAAATGATCATCTGGGTGATTTACTAGTATTTTTCTTTTAGGGATAGACATACACACAATATAAAAAATAAATTTATTTGTTTGAAATTATTTGGTTTTTATTCTAATCCGAAAAATTTAGGACTTTATTCCTAAAAAATTAGGAACAATCCGAAAAACATAGTATGTTTGTATCAAACAATGATATTATGGCACAATTGACAAAGAGAGAAGAAGAAATCATGCAGGTCATTTGGGACCTTGAGAACCCCTTCATCAAAGAAATATGGGAAGCACTACCAGAGCCACGCCCTCACTATAATACCGTAGCGACTTTAGTCAAATTCCTTGAAAAGAAAGGCTTCATTGGAAAAGAGAAATTAGGCAACACCTATCGCTATTTTGTACTGATCAATAAAGAAGATTATCGCGAAGAACACATTGAGGAGTTGAAAACCAAATACTTCGACAACTCTCTACCTAATATGCTCGCCCACTTTGCGAAAAAGGAAAAACTCTCCGAAGAAGAAATCGCCCGACTCATCAAAATTATTAAATCCAATAATTCCTAGAACCATGTTGATCTTTCTATTCAAAGCCTCCTTGGTTTTATTCATCCTATTGGCCTTTTACAAATTGGTGATAGAAAAAGAAAGCTTTTTTGCTGCCAATCGTATTTACCTGATCACTTGCCTCATTGCTGCAGTGACCCTGCCTTTTATTGGCTTACCACATCTTATCCAGCACCAAGGCATTGTCGAAAATGTGCTTCCGAATCAAAGTCCAGAGACTACAGAGACTACAGAGACTACATTTTCGCCCCCAAAACCAGTACCACCCCCGCCGCCACCTTCCTTCCAGGAGAATGCGGCTGATCAAGAGGGAGCCAATTTTGCAGAAAACAAGTCCTCTAAGGAGGGCATTCTCGAAATCAGAGACAAAAAAACTACAGCTAGCCGAAAAAGTAGCACATTCTGGCTCAGCATGGTTTATATTTTTGGAGCTTCCATTTTGCTACTCAATCTCCTCGCCCAAGTCGTCAGCACCTTATTGAAGGTCTATAAGAATGATGACAAATTGGAAGATGAAGACAATATCATTGTCAACTTAAAGCAGCCCTCTGAGCCCTGCTCTTTTTTCAAATATATTTTTATCCATCCCGATAGTTATGATTTCGATACCTATGAGCAAATCGTAGAGCATGAGAAAATTCATGTGCGTAAACGCCATACGATCGACTTATTGATTGCAGAATTGGCAGTTGTATTCTTTTGGTTCAATCCATTTGTATGGATTTTTAGAAAGGAGGTTGAAAAAAATATCGAATACCAAACCGATGCCATCATGACCAACGGAGAACCTCAGCGTAAAGAAATCTATCAACTGAATCTCCTACGCATAGCTACTTATAACAAGCCGCTTGCAGTCACAACCAACTACAACCAATCATTGGTGAAGCAGCGTATTCTCAAAATGAATACCAAGCGCTCCAATATCTATAGCTACTGGAAATATACTTTTATGCTTCCGGTGCTATTCGCTACATTGTTATTCATCAACAAACCTGAGGAAGCCAACGCTACTAGCCCAATTGACTGGACTGCTATTGATGAAGACCCAGATATAAATTTTGATTTTGCAGGAGATGCGGAAGGAGAATATGATGCCTCTACGGAGTTCGATATAGATGAATCTCAAGTCCAATTCTATGCCAATGCTGATTCTCCCATCGAAGCGCTCATCGAATCTATACATAGCGATGATATGAATTCTTTCCTGCAATTTATAGATGCAGGTACGAGCCCTAAAGGACAAGATGAAGATGGCTGGTCACCATTGCACGAAGCAGCAGGCCATGGCCGTATAGAGATGGCCAAAATCCTTCTAGAAAAAGGAGCTGAGATTGACATCCAAGATAACGAAGGTACAACGCCTCTCTTGGCAGGACTGATAGATCGAAAACTCGAGTCTGCCAGCTATTTATTAGATGAAGGTGCCAATTTTGAAATAAAAGATAATGAGGGTTGGACACCTCTTATGGCTGCAATCTATGCCAACTTTAATACTATAGTAGAATGGATGATCGATGAAGGTGTAGACGTGAATCAAACAACGAATGAAGGCTGGTCACCGCTCATGCAAACTGCTGAGAATGACGCTAGAGCAATTGCAAGCCTGCTATTAGATCAAGGTGCTGATATAGATGCAAGAGATGAAGATGGTTATACCGCTTTACACCACGCTATACATCATGGGAATATAGGCATCGCCGACTATCTACTCTCCCGAGGAGCAGATGCCTTAATCACAGGTGATGATGGTTGGAATCTACTCATGGAAGCGATTGATCATAGTCATGAAGAATTGTATCCTTTACTAATCCGAAAAGGTATAGATATTAATGCTACTATGGACGATGGCTGGACGGCCTTAATGCAAGCAGTAAAAGATGCTGATCTTGGTGCGGTACAATTTTTGGTAAAAAGAGGCGCCAAGATCAATGTGGTCACTGAAGACGGGCATACTCCTGTCAATATTGCCATTGCTCTTCACCATGATGAAATTTTTCAATATCTACTGAGTAGAGGTGCAGATGTACAGTTTGGACACAATAAGGAGGTGCAAGTCATTGAAATTGCTCAGTCAGGAGAGGAAGTCAAAATAGAGATGGGCGGAAGAGAAGTAAGCGTAAAGGTAGGATCAGATGCCAATATAAATCCAAAATGTTTGGCTTTATATGTAGCTACTCAGGCGAATGAAATTGAAGCAGTTTTGGGCTTAATCGATGATGTTGATCCCGATTGTGTTTTTGACCACAACAATGATCCGCGCACCGCAATGGTAGTGGCCGCTCAACAAGGTAACTTAGAAATAGGAAAGATTTTAGTGAAAGCTGGTGCGGATATTGAACACCATGCCCGAGGGGATGCCACTCCATTAATTGCTGCTGCCAGAAATGGGCACTACGATTTTGTGCAGTATTTATTAGAGAAAGGCGCTAAAGTGAATAATGCTGTGCAAGGCGATGGTAATGCCATTATTGCAGCAGTCCGTGGGAATCATCATAAGGTTGCCGAATTGCTCCTCGAAGCCGGAGCGGATCCATACCAGAATGTGCCCGGAGATGAGTATGCTATGTACCATGCAAGAGTTGGACAAGATCAAAGAATGATCAACCTACTCAAGAAATACGCAGACAAGTAATCAATTTATAAAAGACAGTTACAAAACCACATAGGCACATAGTTTACATAGGCCCTAAGACCCCTATGTGTCTATGTGGTCCCCCAAAAGAATACCGACTACAATTAATGATAGCTAATAAGGGATCAGGCGTAACCTAATATGCCCTTATAATCCCTTATATGGTTTACCCACGTATGAGCAAAGCGAATATAAACCTATGCTCCTACTGTGGTTCAAAACATCAAACAACAATGAAAAAAATCACCCTACTTGGGGTGCTGCTTTTTGCCAGCACTCTACTAGCCACTGCTATGCCCAATTTGAAAGTGGCGCTTACTGGAAAGATCGTTGACGCTCAATCGGACAAACCGCTAGAGTACGCGACCGTCTCTGCTTTTACATTAGATAGTGCCTTAATAGAAGGTAGTATTACCAACGAAGTGGGACAATTTCAACTCCAATTACCAACCGGGAATTATTTAATAAAATTCGACTTTCTCGGCTTTGAACCTCAATTCTTGACAGTAGACCTGAAAAAAGCTAAAGATTTGGGTTTTGTAAAACTAGAGGCAGACCAACAACTACTTTCTGAAGTAGAAGTTAGAGCTAAAAAAAGTCAAATGAACCTCATGATCGACAAAAAAGTCTTCAATATCGGTCAGGATGCTTTAGCCAGAGGAGGCTCCGCCAATGAAGTTTTAGAGTCGCTTCCCTCCGTAGCCGTATCTGTCGATGGCCAAGTGAGTCTACGAGGCAATGCCGGAGTCCGTGTTTTGATAAATGGCCGTCCCTCTGCGCTAGCCAACAACAATGCCTTATCGAGTATCCCCGCAGAAAACATCGAAAAGGTAGAAATCATTACGAACCCTTCTGCCAAGTATGAGGCAGCAGGTACAGCGGGGATTATTAATATCATCCTCAAAAAGAATCAATCCAAGGGTTATGGCGGTACGGTAAGTTTAAGCGCTGGCTATCCAGCAGACCATCGTACAAGTGCCAACCTCAACTGGAGAGGAAAGAAGTATAATGCTTTCTTGAATTTTGGTACACGATACGCCAATTTCTTTGGCGGTTCTGATATGGAAAGAAGAAATAATCTTGCAGGTGTAATTGACAACTTGGATCAAGACTATGATATGGAGCGTCAAGACCGAGCGTTCAGCATTTATACTGGCTTGGATTATAACCTGACAGACCAGAGCACCTTGACGGCTTCTTACTCCCTTTACAGCATGGTCAATGATGATGTTTATACTACCGATTATCTTTTCTTCACCAACGAAGGCGAGACGACCGATAGCTGGAACCAAACCCTCGACTACCTTGAGCCTGGCGACTATCATCAAATCGACCTGATCTACACCAAGGAATATGATAAAGAGGGTAGAAAATTTACAGCTTACTTTCGTAATGATATCTGGGCCGAAGAGGAAAGTGAGAATACCAAAATAAATCAAGCCTTCCCAAGTGTTGAGTCCCTATTAAATCTGCGTACCAGCTCCATAGAAACAAGTAGAGACCACCTGTTGCAGGCAGATTATGAGACGCCTTTAGGCGAAAATAGTAAACTAGAAGTAGGGGTACGAGGAGAAACTCGGATCATTAGCGCAGACTATAATGCAGAACAACAAGCAGATGAGGTATGGCTACCAATCAGTGGCTTCAATAACATCTTTGATTATTATGAGCGCATTGGATCGGCTTATTTTCAATATCGCTACAAGAAAGAGGCATTTGGCATCCAACTTGGACTCCGTAATGAATATACCTTTATCAAAGTAGAAAGCGATGAAGCTGGTAGTGGTGATTTTGACAAGTCTTACAACCAATTATTCCCCTCTGCTAGTTTGAGCTACCAATTGACAGAAGGTCAAGATTTGCAATTGAGTTATAGCCGCCGAATTCGCAGACCTCAGTTTTGGCAATTGAATCCTTTTAGAGGTTTCAATGATCCTACCTCTCTTTTTATTGGCAATCCTGACATGGATCCCGCTTATACTAATCGAGTCGAGCTCAACTATGTACAACGCTGGGAAAAACTGACCCTCAATCCTGCCATCTATGCTTCTCGAACCTCTGACTATTTTGAGGTTGCTAGAGATCAAGAGGCTGACAATATTTTTGGTTTTGAATCAGGCACTTTATTAAGTCGTCCCATCAATCTAGATTATGAAGATCAATTCGGGATTGAAATCACTTTAAACTATCGCCCGACAGATGCTATCACCATCGCCTGGGATGCCAACTATTATGGTTACCAACAAAGAGGTGAGTTCGGAGATCGAAGCTTTGATTTTGATTTCTCTACCTGGACCAGTGGTTTAAGATTGCAGTTCGATTTACCTAAAGACATCAGTATCCAGGCCCAGGGCAATTACCGGGCTAGAAGGAAGACCGTACAAATCCTCAACCGCGCCAATTATACGGGTAGTTTCAGCCTAAGCAAGCAATGGAATGACAAGTGGACATTGACGCTATCGACTCGTAGTCCTATTTGGTGGGACTCACAGGTGTTTAGACCATCTTTTGTAATCGAGGAAAGAGGTCGCTGGGTAGGCTGGCGCAGCATGCTTAATCTACAGTATCGCTTCGAGAAAGGTGCTAGAGCTAGCGGCCGCCGTAACCGCGGAAGTATTAGATAAGATATTCTCTGTTTTTTGAGTGAGGGGAAGGTAGTTTTTACTGCCTTCCTTTACTTCATTCTGTTCGGTCTATTTTTATGTTCTTTTAAGGATTTCTTCCATTTTACCACTTATCCTCCAAATTGAACCACTTACCGCCACTGCTTTTCCACCTACCTCTACCCCATTGATTCTCCTCCATTCCAGCCCTAATTTGTGGTCATTACATCACGATAATGTTCTTAGACAAATCTTGTGGACTTGATCGATTGAGTTTAACAGTGCGCCAGTTTCTTTCGGCACTTTCGCCTAGCTATACACAATCGACCACAAGATTTGCTTAAGAATGCAAAAAAGTATTGATCATGACAACCTTCACCGCAAAAGATTTAAATCTCCAAGTCGACAATAGAGACCTTAAAGCGTTTTTCAAAACAAGCAGTCGTCGCCATGCAATCGCTATGGTGATTGATTGGGCCGTCATTGCAGCAGCCATCTATTTGGGTATTCGTTTTTGGAATCCATTGGTATATTTTCTAGCTGTTTTAGTTATTGGCGCTCGCCAACACGCTTTGGCTATTCTGATGCACGATGCTACCCACTTTCGCTTTCTAAAGAATCGGAAGATGAACGACGCGATCACCAATTTCTTTACGATGTATCCTTTATTCACCTCGATTGAAAAATACCGCCACAACCATTTAGCACACCACAACCACTTAAATACCGATCATGATCCAGATTGGGTCGCTAAATTGACGAAGCGCGAATTTGAATTCCCTAAGACCAAGCAAGCCTTTATGTGGACTTTAGTGACTTATATGACGCTATATCAAGGTTTCTTAGATGCCGCTTGGTTTTTTAAGCGTTTTGGTCCTGGCAAGAAAAAGAAGGGACAAGGTGATGAAAACAAACCCTTGAAAACCGTTTTCTTCATTGTATTAATCGCTGGCTTGACTTTGGTTGGTGGCTGGAAGTATTACCTCTTGTTTTGGGTGATTCCTTACTTGACTTCTTTCTTCATGTTCCAGTATATCCGTTCGGTAGCAGAGCATTATGGAGAGTTGTCCTATGACAATTTATTGACTTCAACGCGTACCGTCAAAACAAATTGGATTGAGCGTTTCTTGATCGCTCCACATAATGTGGGCTATCACTTGGAGCACCACCTTTATCCTGGCGTCCCTTTTTATCATCTTCCAAAGTTGCACCAAACATTGATGACTGATGATTTTTATAATAAAGAGGCACACGTTACCCAAGGATACATGAGTGGACTGATGGAGGAGTTGGGAAAGATCAATGCATAATTCAAATAGCCACAAAGCCTCTAGTGAGTGACATTTAGAAATCAACTGCGATACCTAAAAGAAACTTATTAGAGGCTTTGTGATCAAAAAAAACGCTTAGTAACAGCCAAAAAATAATTTACCGATTTTGATGGAATCTTCCCGACCTATAAGTCGGGACAGGCTTGCTCCAATACCGCGTTAATGCGCTCTTTATGCCACAGGCATAAGCTTGGCAGAATGCCCTGCATTGCCTACGTTTTTTGCCTTGTCTCGGCACGAATTTATCCCGACCTTGCGTCGGGAATCTTCTTGATCAAAATACGGGACTTATTCTCTGTCCGTTACTTAGCGGGACTTTTTTCTAAACCCTCCAAATCATAGAAATCATATTTTTCCATTTCCGCTAGAATCTCAGGAGGACTGAGATACATATCTCCCTCCTCTGCTTCTATTTCTTCCTCAGAATCACCAAAAGCCCTACGTACAAAATAAGCGAAATCATACATTTGATAGCCCAGGCCATGCGCAACCGCCCTTTTATCTGTTTCCCGTTCAAAAGCAACTTGGATATCACCATACTGATAATCATAAGCCATTTTAGCCAATTGGAAAGAGTTTTTATCCTGATAATAAACGGAGTGTGCCAACTCATGACCTATAATCCCGACTTGCTCATTAAAGGGCGTATTCTTAAGTAAAATTTTCTCAAAAAAATCAGCCGATTCGCTACTAATAATGACCTGATACTTTCGTTTCACCCAAGGAAAAATAACGCTCATGGTCTCTGGCCGAGAAGCCAAAGGCAAGAAGGTCGGCTGTACCAGAAAATCCATCCGAGTTTCTTTCAATTCTGGATAATGTGACAAAGCTAAAAGGCATTGATATTCGAAACCCTCTGCTAGTTTTTTATTTTTTCCATATTCCTTGAGGAGTTGATAATAAAAGCTGGAATCCACCTTTGCATCATATTCGCGTTGCGGCTGAATGGCAGCCTGCTGCTGCTCAGTCATTTGGATATCTTTGGCATTGTTATCCAAGGCTAATAGTAAAACTAAGAATAGCAGGAGGCCAAGAATAGATAAACCTGTCCATTTTAGGGTTTTAAGGATGATCTTCATCGCGCTTATTTTTTCTTTTTGATAGTGATATTCTTGAACCAGCCTCTAGAGTTATTTCCAACCCATAGCCCAATCATTCCTTTTCTTTGTTCACTGATCTGTTCTACTTCTAAAGATGGTGTACTACTCCCGTCTACGTACACTTTGACACTTGGGTAGCTCACCACAATTTTGGCATGAAACCAAGCGCTAGGATCAGGTATGGGTTCCACGGGATTTTCATATTTACCTGGGAAATTCTTTCGTAAGGTAGACCACTCGTATTCGGGCAAAGAAATGTATTGTAAGCTATTCCCTCGACGCTGTTCATTTTGAAAATTAAATGGGCGGAAGTAAATGGCGTCGAAGGTCTCCATATCTACCCCATGAAAAGCAAAACCTACAAAACTCCTGCCTGGGGTATTTTCTCCCTTTATATCTAGCTCGATTATACCATTTTTAAACTTGGATTTATTGAGCCAAAGTACGCCGTCACCTTCAGCAGCACTCAACATGATCGTATCCTCGTCGAACTTAACCTCTCGATTAGAAGCGGTCCATTTATCAGGGTAGGTTTTGATTTTTTTCTGTGCTAGTAAGGGATGAAAAGCCACTAAAAGAAAGGCTGTGATTAGAAAGGAAAATCTGCGCATACTTTTTTAAAGCAATATTAAGATTTATCCCTGCTTAGTCAACCTTGCTAGTCTATTAATTGGAGCTATTGGTCTTTGCTTGCTGAGATTTGCCTATAAGATCACCAAATTCACTAAGAATACCCCACACGTTCCCAAACATTTCATTAGAGAGAGGTGTATTCGGAATCATGTTCATCATAAATATTTTCCCAACACCCGTTTCGGTATTGAATCTTAAGAAACAAACGATTCCTGGGTCACCTCCGGTATGTCCAATATGAGGTCCACGTTGCTCCCAAAAGACACCGTAGTTTCTACTTTTTCGTTCTTGCTGACTGGCGGATAATGATGGAGCCATCATTTCTTGATACGAGGTAGCGGCCACCATACCTTGTCCATCTTGATAGCCTTTCATCGCTGCTTGCAAATATTTGGAAAGGTCTTTGACATTGGTGAGCAATCCTCCATCTGGGTAGGTAATAATCCGATATTTGGGAAGCACCTTGTGGTTGAGAAAATGGAGTTGGCTATGTTTTTCAGCGTCAATCGTTTCATAGGACCAGCCCGTATCCTTCATTTTAAGTGGCTCCAAGATATACTGCTCTGTAAATGTGGAATAAGGCATTTCATAAAGTAGCTCAATAATATAAGCAGCTACGGTTGCGCCAGCATTGCTGTAAGCGTATTGCGTGCCAGGAGCCTCTTTCCGATAATTTGATTTTTTGTATAAATCTCCATCTGGGTGTAGTAGTGCTTTTAGAAAATCACCCATCGGGCGTGCCTTATTTTTGGCATAATACTTCATCTCTTTATACTCTCCTTTAGAGATTTCGCCCTTGGCATAGCGGAAAGTTTCTTTGAGAATATACGTTTTCTCATAAGCATCCATTTCCTGGATACTAGAGGTATGGTTCGCCAATTGACGAATGGTGATCTCCTGATTTGGGAAGTAAGGATTCTTGATTTCAAAAGGGAGGTATTCATTAGCGGGATCATCGAGTTCTAGTTTTCCATCTTCTACCGCTTTCATTAAAGATAAGCCGATGAGGGTTTTAGAAACGGAGCCAATATTTTGAATAGTTTCGAGGGTATATGGCTTCTTTTTTTCTAAATCGGCATAACCATAAGCTTTTTGAAAAAGGATACTGTCTTTGGTTACCAGTGCCACACCAAAACCTGGAATCAGGTTATGGCTCGCCCAATAGCTGAGATGTTGATCGATTTGTCCTGTAATCTGAGGCGCTTTCTTGACAATCTTTTCTATCTCAAAGAAAAAATCACCGGCCTTCTTTTGGTCCTCGTAGGGAAAAACGACAACCTGATAAGGCCCTGTTTGAAAAGGTACGATCTGTACGAGTTCTGGTCCCTGGGCACCGGTCCCGCCATCGTACTCCATCAAGAGCCGTCCTTGAGGATCTTTGATATGGATGACAATATCTGCTCCTTGCTGCTCAAAACGCATAAAGGCAAATTCATCCTTTTGCATATCAAGATGATATTGTAGGGTATCTCCAGGTTGGATAGCAACCGTTTGCTGGTCTATTTGCCGTAGATCAATGGATTGAGCAGCTAACAAGGCAGGGAATAACAACAATAGAAAAGTAATTTTTTTCATGGTACTTAGGAATGTTTGATTACTCCTAATGTCGCCCAATTGATGAAAAGGTTACAGGCGATTTATGGTGATGTAAACCCAGTCTCCCAGTCGCAGAGTCCCAGTCTCCCATCTCACAGTCTCCACGTCCCCAAATCTCCTCGTCACCTGGTCTCCCAGTCTCAGTGTCTCCCCTTCACAAAGTCCCCAATCCAAAGCTTTCCTATTTTCTCCGGTACAAAATAATCTTCCCATTCATAAAAGTCTTTTCCACCTCATACGCTTCCTCAAGCCAGGAGACAAGGCGGTCGTCTTTCCAGTCCTTATGCTGGGTAATAAACAATGGATTACTGTCTTTGATATCTTGCGTGACTTCGTCCACGTCAAATTGTAGAGATCGAATGTGTTTGGGCGTCCATACTAGAGAATGATGGACATATTTGGTGGGGCTTTCTTTATCGAGTAAATGATAAAGAATCTGTGCAAAGTTCCCTGTATAGATATGCTCGTGCTTGGGTAGTTGAGGCTTAATGTAATTGGCAACTTGGCGAGGGTAATCCACTTTGTCATAGTAATCTTGTTTCTGGAAAATCATCACCACAACTACTAATATAGCAACTACAGTATAGCCCAAGCTTTTATTAAAAAAACGGTGCATCCAGTGTGGTATCTGAGCCATGGGAATTTCAAAAAACAAGCCCGCAATAAAACTAAAAGGCAGCATGAATTGGATCCAATAATGGCCAAACCAATTGCCGGGTATGAGTATGGCAAACAAAACACAGGCAGACCATAAAACGCCTAATAGCACTAGATTCCTATTAATACGCTTATTGATCAATACGGAAAAATAGAAAAGACTAATCGGCAAGTACCTCAAGAGAAAATCTCCCACAAACTTAAGATGAATAAACCAAGACTTCTCCTGTGGATAAGCTTTGGGGACTTCGACCGTATGAAATAGAAAAGCATCCATAGCTCCTAAACCTGCATAATATTGGTACATCCCAAACAGTACGGCAAAAAAGCCGATAGCTAGACAAGCGGCCTTCCCCCAAAACTTCAACCAGCTTGTATTTTTTTGTACTTGCTTGATAAACAGAAACAAAGCAAATGCTAAACCATCAAATCCCACTACATATTTGGTAATAAAGCCCAAACCTAAGCTCGTACCTGCTGCAACATATTCCAAGCCTCCTCGCTCTCTCAGGATCAACCAGAGACTCAGCATCGTGAACAGGTTGAAAAAGCACTCGGTATTTGGAGAGACGCCATAAAAAGTAAAAATGGAGGTCAATAACAAATAGATGATGCCAGAAGCAATGGCGCTACGCTCTTTGCTCCCATAACTGCGATGGGTTTTATATAAAAGGAAAGCGGTAGCTCCCATCCAGATAGCAGTCAGCAGCCGCAATACAAAGATGGATTTCCCAAACACACTCATCAAGCCTGCATAAATCAGAAAGACCCCAATAGGTTTGGTATCAATTACATCTACAAAGTAAACCTTACCATTCAGTAAAGCATCTGCAATCACTATATAGGTAGACTCATCATGATTGATGACAGCGGGAAAGAAAGAAAAGAACCGCAAGACAATTGCGCCTAAGCAAAAAAGTAGGAATACAAAGCCTTGCTGCTTCATTATCTATTTTTAAAGTGTTTTTGTGTATCGTATTGACCTTTTCAGCTAGATCTCCTCTATTCTTGCACGCGCTACAGTTTTAAACGCAAAGTAGCCTCTTACAATTATAGCCACTCAAAAATTTTGTATGTTGCAAAAAAATAAGTGCAAATATAGAAATAATCCAATTGCCTATCTTTAAACCCAATTAATCTAGCTCACAACTATGAAAGTGCATTGTTATAAATTCTTTTTTTCTCTATGTCTGGTAGCTGCCAGTTTTCAAACTCTACAAAGTCAATCTATGGAATTACCCTACCAAGAAATACCCGAAAGCCCAGATAATTATAAGGCTGGAAATGTGCTAGCACGTATGATCGACGGTCTGGGCTACCGCTATTACTGGGCTACTGAAGGGCTGACAGAAAAGGATTTAGCCTATCAACCCTCTGCCGATGGAAGTAGCACCTATGAAACTCTAAAACATATTTACGGACTCACCAATACACTTTTGAACGCGCACAAAGAAGTTCCCAATGTTCGAACACCAAACCAAGCTGAATTAGACTACCAAAGTCTACGTAAAAAAACTTTAGAAAACTTATGGGAAGCCAGACAATTGTGCGTGGGCAAAAAAGCTAAACAAATTGCCAAGTTGAAGATTGTTTTTAAAAGAGGGGAAAGTACAAATGAATTCCCTTATTGGAACATGTTGAATGGGCCTCTAGCAGATGCCATTTACCACACTGGACAGATAGTGATGATGCGCAGAACTACTGGAAACCCAATCAACCCCAAGGTGAATGTATTTATTGGAAAAACAAGAGACTAATCCTTGTAGATTTTACCGTTTTTCATAATAAATTTCACATCAAGCATGGTCTCAATATTTTCTCCTGGATTGTCATCGGTAGCAATAATATCAGCCATTTTGCCCACTTCAATGGTACCGATCACATCCAATTGATTTAGTGCTTCAGCAGCCACTTGGGTAGCTGATAGAATCGTCTCTATAGGTGGCATACCTGCTTCTACCATGTAGATAAACTCCTTGGCATTATCGCCGTGTGGACTAACGGCAGCATCCGTTCCGAAGGCTATTTTGACGCCTCCTTTGTAGGCTCTAGCACAGGCATCCTGGCTTTTAGCGCCCACCTCCAAAGCCTTGGGTACAATAATTGGAGGAAAATAGCCTGGCTTTTTAGCCAATTCCACTACTGTTTTACCGGCTGAAATGGTAGGTACTAAATAGGTGCCACGCTCTGCCATCATCACGATGACCTCATCAGAAATCAAAGTCCCATGCTCGATGGTAGTAATGCCAGCTGCAACAGCCCGCTTCATACCTTCAGCGCCGTGTGCGTGGGCAGCGGTTGTGAGCCCATAATCTTTGGCGGTAGCAATGATGGCCGCTAATTCCTCTTTCATGAATTGTGGCCCCATACCATCTTTGGCTACGCTGAGCACTCCTCCCGTTGCGGTGATCTTGATACAATCTGCACCATTCTTATAGCGCTGACGCACCGCCTTTTTAGCATCTTCTGGACTATTGATGACCCCTTCTTTAGGTCCAGGATCACCCATCAAGTCCTTGCGTACGCCATTACTTGGGTCGGCGTGTCCACCTGTAGTACCGATTGCTTTTTCAGCAGTATAGATTCTTGGACCATCAATGTATCCGCGATTGATGGCGTTACGCAGAGAGACATTGACACCAGAGCCACCCATATCTCTTACGGTAGTGAAGCCAGCCATTAAAGTCTTTTTGGCATAAGTAGTTGCGCGTAAGGCTACATCTGCATCGTTTAGTCGAAATTGCTCCTCGTATCTTTTAGGGCTACTTTCTCCTTCGATATGCACGTGCATGTCAATCAGCCCTGGCATGACTGTTTTGTCTTTCAAATTTACACCTTGAGCATCCTCTGGCACGCTAGCATAGCCTGAAATAATTTGAGTAATTGTATTACCTTCTACAACAATGGTCATTTCCGATTTAAGCTCCTTCGAGGTCGCATCGAACAACTGCCCGCAGTGGAGGTAAGTGGTTTGCGCTTTCATCACTCCGATAGACATCAGGGTGAGTAACAGTAAAATTGTTTTTTTCATACGTTCCGAAAATTCTGGTTAAAACTTCAATTTAAGCTTTTTTGGTAGGATGGGTATCAATAGGGCCTTTTAAAGAGAATGGCGCCAATTCACTATCTTGAGTAACGATCAAAAAATAACTTATCGATTGTGGCGGAATCTTTTGTCCCAATACCTCGTTAAAAAGCCTCGCTAATACCCTGCATTAGCTGCGTTTTTTGCCTTGTCTTGAAACAAAATCTTCTCGGCCAAAATGCGATACTTATTCTTTGTCCGCTACTTAAAATTTTCGGAAAACCAATTTACAAGAATGCAAATCAATGGTTTAGAATTAGATAAGGAAACACGTTGCCGTCACTGGCATTCTGAGAAAGATATTATTGCTATTCAATTTGCTTGTTGCGGCGACTTCTACGCTTGCTACGAATGCCACGATGCACTGACAGACCATAGTCCTGAAAAGTGGCCAGCCGTCTCCTTTGACAAAGCCGAAGCCATCTACTGTGGTCGCTGCGAAACACGGCTAAGCATTCAAAACTATATGGACGCCGGCAGCAAATGTCCTAACTGCGGAGCTTCTTTTAATCCTGGCTGCGAGAAGCACTGGCCCATGTATTTCGACTTAAAGCAAAAGTTGTAGTTTCTAAAAGCTGTCCACCAAACTTACCGCCTCGCTTTTTGGTATATTTTTCTTGAACCTGAAATCCAGCCTTTTCCAAGACCCTAACTGAACCAATATTGTCACTCAAGCAACCACTCTTTAAGTTCTGAATTTGTGGATACTTGGCAAAAACCCAAGGTACTAGTGCTTTTACTGCTTCCGTGACCAATCCTTGGCCCCAATACTTTCTACCAAGTGCATAATCAATATGCCCAGAACTTGGGCTATCTTGATTAAAACTGATGGTGCCTATTATATCCCGCTCACCTTTGGGTAAAATAGCCCAGACCAAATGTAAAGTTCCAGGTTCTTCCTGATGTCTATCGATGGTATGTTGAATAAAAGCTTTTGAAGCGGCAATATCTTGATGAGCTGTCCAGGAGGTAAAGGCCGCCACCTCCTTATCAGAAGCATAGGAAAATAATGCTTGGGCATCTTCCAATCGAAGAATATGTAGTTTTAATCTATCGCTAGCAATCGTAGTGAGTCCCATCTTTTAGACTTTAGACGAGCTTAATCCAGGCCTCTGTTACAGTTGATTTTTTATAAAGTGACATCTACTTTGGATTAGGGCAAAAGCACCAAAAAATTACCCTTCAATTTTTTATAATTCCTACTGAAACTCCAATTCAAAACCGCTCTAGCATCTTCA
>JBELML010000032.1:0-47711 GCA_042095835.1 Saprospiraceae bacterium | reverse complement strand
GCCAACGATCCGGAATACAATGATGATTTTCGCTGGACAAAAGACAATTGGGTAATCAATCAAGCGATTGATTTAGAAGAAACGGGTTTTAAAAGAAGCTTATATCCGCTTGGAGAGGACCTCATTGTTGAGAAGCTCCAACACGAGTCTGGTGGATATGAAATGCAGCGCCGATTCTCCAAAGTTGATGGCGAATGGTACCTTATTTTTTATGCTGGTTTGAATCCGATTTAAGTATATAAGGTAGGGGAATAATTATAAATCCTACCTCCTTTACTTCTACTTTCTATCTTGCGGTAGCGTTTTTCCAACTGGGCTCAGTTAGTCTTGGGCGCTGCTTTAGCAAATGGGCCACCTGCCTTTACACGTGTTGTATTTTTGGTTTTAAACACGTATTTTTTAGCAAAAAAAATGAACACAAAACTAACTTTCACCAAGGGCAAACGCATTAAAATAAAAACTTAAAAAGAAATGCTTATTACTCGAAATTAAGTGTGAAAAAGGTGATAAGCGAAGTGCGGGATGCCGCCTAGGCACTGTTTGAGTGGAACGAGTTTGGCTAGGCAAGATTTTTTTGCTTCGTTTTTGTATCGAATGACAAAAATGAAGATGCTAGAGCGGGTTTGAATTGGGGTTTCAGTAGGAATTATAAAAAATTGCAGGGTAATTTTTTGGTGCGTTTGCCCTAACTTTCACCAAGAATTCGAAGATTACGAGGTATCATTAAGACCGAGGAAGTAATTGATTATCAGAAAATCCTGACGGAAGAATTATCAAAAAAATATGGCGTCTAAAATATTTATTGATTCAGACGTGGTGATTGACTTCTTTACAGATAGAGAACCTCATATGAAGATTCTTTCCAATACTCCTTAGCTATGACCATTGAAGGTATAGAGTTAATCATAACACGGAACGTAAAAGACTACCGCAATTCAATAATATCAGTAATGTCTCCCTTAAATTATCTAAAATTGAGAGGCGATCAGGATAGCTAACAAGAGATGGTATTAATAAGACCCGCTAATCGTGTACTTAGAAAATGGTCTCTTCCAATAAATAAGCTTTCACATAATCGTCAATGCCTTCTTCTAGGGAATAGAAAGGCTTTTTATAGCCAATAGATTTCAATTTAGACATGTCTGCCTCGGTGAAATATTGATAGGTATCTCGGATATCAACTGGTGTGTCGATAAAAGAAATATTAGGCTCCAAGCCCATCGATTTGAAGGTGTTGCTCGCTAAATCCCAAAATGATCTAGCCTGCCCTGTACCGACATTATACAAGCCACTCTCTTGGCGGTTTTGGTAGAAAAACTCCAGAATGGACAAGACATCTTTGACATAAATAAAATCCCGACTCTGAGCACCATCGGCATAATCTTCGCGGTGAGAGCGGAATAGCTTCATGCCACCGGTTGCTTTGATTTGTCGTGCAGTGTGGAAGATGACCGAAGCCATACGGCCTTTGTGATACTCATTGGGACCATAGACGTTAAAAAACTTCAGGCCTGCCCAAAATGGTGGTTGCTCCGATTGCTTTAAAGCCCAGATGTCGAAATTATTTTTCGATTCTCCATAAGGATTTAATGGCTTTAAATCATGGATGACTTTGTGACTATCTTGATAACCCAATTCTCCCAAGCCATAGGTAGCAGCACTACTAGCATAGACCAGCGGGATCTGGTGTTGACTGCACATCTCCCAGATCGCTTTGCTATAACCCAAGTTCAGTTCTTCGAAAATGAAGTGATCCTTTTCGGTGGTATCTGTTCGAGCACCCAAGTGATAAATAAAGTCCACTTCATAGAAATGCTCCCACAACCAGCCCGGGAATTGAGACCGCTCGATTTGTAAACTATACGTCTTATTTTCAAGATTGGGTACTTTATCCAAGCGAGAAAATTCATCGACTATCACGATATCCTCCAACCCAGCGTGGTTGAGCATACCTACGGTACAACTTCCAATAAATCCAGCGGCTCCGGTAACTATGATCATGTGATGATGTAGTGATGTTTTGATGTGGTGTGTTATTAGCGAATGAAATCTTCGATTTCATCCGCTAAACTCCTAAACTCCCTCAGTCTCATAAGCCTCCAAAGGAGGACAAGTACAAATGAGGTTGCGGTCTCCTTTGCTATTATCGATCCTCGAGACACTTGGCCAAAACTTGAAGCCTTCTCTGAGATAGGGTAGTGGATAGACGGCCTTTTCTCTGGAGTAAGGGTAGGACCAATCGTCACCCGTCGCTAAGTCTATGGTATGTGGTGCATTATGCAAAACATTAGATACTGGATCGGCTGCACCACTGGCAATCTCGTCGATTTCTTTTTTAATACCTAGCATGGCATCGCAGAATCGATCTAACTCATCTTGGCTTTCACTTTCTGTTGGTTCGATCATGATCGTACCTGCAACAGGGAAGGAAAGCGTAGGGGCATGGAAGCCATAATCCATCAAACGTTTCGCAACATCTTCGGCACTGACAAATGATTTATAGGGTCTCAAATCCAGGATCAACTCGTGGGCAGAGCGGCCTTTCTCACCAGCATATAAAACTGGATAGGCATCTTCTAGCCTTGTTTTGATATAGTTGGCATTCAGAATAGCGTAGATGGTGGCATTAGTGATTCCATCTTTGCCCAACATCTTGATGTAGGCATAGGAAATCAGCAGGATACTTGCACTACCCCAAGGGGCTGAAGAAACCGCTTTGATACCTTGATCGCCGCCTGTTCTGGCCATCCCATGTTTAGGTAGGAAAGGCGCCAAACTCTCGTTGACACAGATAGGACCCATACCAGGACCACCACCACCGTGTGGGATAGCAAAGGTCTTGTGTAAATTGAGGTGACAAACATCTGCATGGATCGCACCTGGACTGGTCAATCCAACCTGAGCATTCATATTGGCTCCATCCATGTACACCTTTCCACCATGTTCGTGGATCAAATCGCAGATTTCTTTGATGGCTACCTCAAACACGCCGTGGGTAGATGGATAGGTCACCATTAAAGCTGCTAAATTAGCACTATTTGCTTCCGCTTTTTCTTTCAGATCATCGAGGTCAATATTTCCTTGATCATCACATTTGACCACCACTACTTTCATGCCGGCCATGACCGCACTAGCCGGATTCGTACCGTGTGCAGAAGAGGGAATAAGCGCAATATTTCTATGGTGATCTCCATTGGCTAGATGATAAGCTCGGATAGTCAATAGACCAGAGTATTCCCCTTGTGCGCCAGAGTTGGGTTGTAGAGAACAAGCGGCAAAACCGGTTGCTTCACTCAACCATTTTTCTAGTTCGGTGAATATTTTTTTATAGCCAGCTGCTTGATCAATGGGTGCAAATGGATGTAAATCTGCAAATGCTGGCCAACTGACCGGCATTAATTCGGTGGCAGCATTCAGCTTCATCGTACAGCTACCAAGTGGAATCATGGAATGCATCAAAGAAAGGTCTTTGTTTTCCAATCTTTTGATATAGCGCATCATTTTAGACTCCGTTTGGTAGGAACTAAATACCGGATGCGTAAGGTATTCGCTTGATCTTTGGAGCACTTCAGGAACGGAAGTGCCAGCAGATAAATCGCTGTTAAAGCTATAATTTTTATCCTGTGCTTGCGCAAAAACCTTGACAATCTGCTCTACATCACTAAGTAGGGTCGTTTCGTCAATACTAATTTGTACATTTTCGCCTGTGTAGTAGAAATTGACTTCTTCTACCATTGATACTAGGCAGAGTTTATCTTGTAGTACCTGATCTGCTCGCACAGAAAGCGTATCGAAGTAGTGATCGGTATTGATTTCGTAGCCAAGTGCTTTCAAATTGGCTGCTAAAATTTGGGTCAACTGATGCACGCGTGTCGCAATGGCTTTTAGGCCATCTGCTCCGTGGTACACAGCATACATACCGGCCATGATCGCCAATAAGGCTTGGGCGGTACATATATTGGAGGTGGCTTTTTCTCTGCGGATATGTTGCTCCCGGGTCTGTAGCGCCATACGCAAAGCCGGCTGGCCACGGTGATCTGTAGATACACCGATGATCCGCCCTGGAATTTGTCTTTTATAAGCTTCTTGTGTAGCAAAATAAGCAGCATGAGGTCCACCAAAACCCATTGGAACACCCAAGCGCTGCGTATTGCCCACTACAGCATCGGCGCCCCATTCTCCTGGAGGAGTCAAGAGGGTCAATGCTAATAGGTCAGCCGCTACCGTTACATAGAGGTCATTGGCTTTAGCTTTTTCCGTAAGGGCCCTATAATCCTCTACACTACCATCACCAGCTGGATATTGGAGGAGTAGACCAAAGGTGCGCTCGTCGAATTCCATTGTAGCCGTATCTGCTACGACCACTTCGATATCCAGCGGTTCGGCTCTAGTCAGCAAGATGTCTAAGGTCTGCGGATACACCTTATCGGATACGAGGAATTTATTGAAAGCTTCTCCTTTGTTACGCTTATTTTTTAAGCTATAAAACATAGACATGGCCTCCGCCGCAGCGGTACCTTCATCGAGCAAGGAGGCATTAGCAATGGGCAGTCCTGTCAGGTCGCTTACCATGGTCTGGAAATTGAGCAAGGCTTCTAGGCGACCTTGGGCAATCTCTGCCTGATAAGGTGTGTACTGAGTATACCAGCCAGGATTATGAAAGATGTTGCGCGCAATAACAGACGGCGTGATCGTATTATAATATCCTAAACCAATGTAGGACTTAAATACCTTGTTCAAGGCGGCAGTCGAGCGTAGTTCTCTTAGATATTCATATTCAGAGATGGCGGCAGGAATATCCATTTCTTTATTAGACCGGATATTCGCAGGCACGGTCTCTTCGATTAATTGATCTAAGGAGGAAGCGCCAATTGTTTTCAGCATCGCTTCGACTTCGGAAGCATTAGGACCAATATGTCTTTTCTCAAATTGGTCGTAGAAGGTGATGTTACTCATACTAAAGTATACCCTAATTTGGTTAAGGAAAAAAGAGCTTTCTGAACTTTCAATAAGAAAGCACAAAAGTACGATTTTCTAACATTCTTCCAGCTGAAAGGTTAAGCAGACTTGTGATTTAATGTAAATCGACTGTAAAATACCTCCGTCTTTTATAGAATAAACCGTGTCGTCTTAAATTCTTCTAGGTATTCCTCACAAATCTTATCCAAATCATTGTATCGATAGCCTTTGTCACCAATCTTCTTGGCCAAATTGGGAGCACGCCTGGAGAGCATCTGCGATACTTGTTTTCTAAAGCCGATACGCCGGATGCGCTCTGGTTTGCGTTTTCGTAGCTGTATAAAGACTTCGTTGGATTTCACCTTTTGGGAGTTGAGTCCAAACTCATCGATAAAGACTTCAATAGATTCTTTGGGTGCACGCAGGAGTTTTAGCCCTTCGCCCTGTTTGACAATTTCCAGGAATGCCCATTTTTTATTGAGGAAGATAGACTGAAAGGTGACGAGCTCGTCACCATTGGCGTAAGCAAAACCTGCAATCAATTGAGGGCTGATCATATAAGGGGTGCCGAAGTCATTGACAAAAACGACTTGGCGCTGATCCTCGGCTAAATAGATTTCACCAATTTGACCAGTCAAATGATACCCATTGAGGGTGATGATATATCCTTTGAATAAATCATCCGCTCTAAGGGAAAGTACAGGCAAAAGAAGCAACAGTAGTAGGTACAACTTCCGCATAGGCTAGCTTTTTTTAAATTATAATTGACAGTTGCAAATTTGGTTCAAATGATCAGGCAGTAAATGTGTGCGTATTCTATGAAAATAGCGAAAATATTGATGCTAGCAAAATTATGGCTGGGTCCTACGCAAAATTAGATGCATTAAAATGAAGCTTTGTCAGTAAGCGGATGGATTGGCCCCTGAAAGAGGTAGACATCAAGGGCCTATATAGGCTTCTAATAAAAGCCTATAAAGTCACTCGTCAATCAACACAGAATCCAGTTCATTTAATTTGCTCAATCAATTGATCCAGCTTGAGTTGGAAGATAATAGGATTGGACTCATAAGTTTTTGTTTGATTGAAATATTCTGATAGGCCAAGTTCAGCAGCTAGCTCTTGTTTTTCACTGAATAATTGGTTGGGAGATGAATGGACCAAAAATAGATTGCTATTATCACCATCAAAAAAAGTATGATCAAAAGGGCTATTCAAAAAAGTGAATTTTTTGGTGGTAATCTTTTGTGTTTCCCGATCAAATAAGGAGATATATTGTTTTTTCCCTGCATAGTTATAAATGAATAGGAAATAATTTTTATACTCAAGAATGTAGCTGATAGCATTCAAAAAACTTCTATTGTTAAGGAAGTTTAACAGTGCTGTGTTTTTTATTGGCTTTTGTTGTAAAGCTTTGTTATTGAATGATTCAAGTACCTCTCTTTTTCTTTTTCCACCAGGAAAATCAATGACATATTTTGGATAAAAGTTTTCAACGGATGCAGCAAATATGGTATCGTTGAACATATTTGTACATAAAACCATCCCTTCCTCCTTGCTCTTATAAATGGACTCAACCATAAAGTATCCCTGTGATGCAAAACAAGCTGGGATTTTAGAGAAAGAAAAGGATGCATCTCCCTTGTTTTGATCGTATAGGTAAAAATACTTTTGTGTTTTACTCGATACTTCATTATTGTATTGTGTGCCAGAATAAAATAGGTATTTTTGATCGCCGAAAGGGTAGTAACGATAACCAATCGGCAAGTCATCCAATGTTTTCTGATATTCCCCAGTTTGGTGATTAAACTGAATAATTCGACCCGAAAGAGGATCAATAAAATCAATTAAGTTTTCATTTAAACTGAAGTCACTAATATACCTTAGATTGCCAAGAAAAGGGTTTTCATAATCAAATTTCAGAATTGGGTTTCCATTATGATCAAATTTGTAAAAAGCATAAGGAATATTTTCGTCATCTACATTGTAAAAAAAGAAATTACCTTCGTGATAAGCTGGTTGGTGTACTCTATTGATATTACTACCATTCAATATTATATGAACTTATAAGCTTTGGATAAAATCTTCCAAGGTCAACTCCTCAACATTATCAAGGTTTATTTTTATAGGAATAGCTTGATTAATTTGGGGATCACTTTTCGTCTCGTCACTGTTGCAATTAGAGATGATTAGGAGTAAAAAAAATAAAAAGAAAAATTGAAGCCTATTGGTCATAATAAGGGAAGAATTATTGTGGTAATCCTATCCCTTTTTTTAAAGATTTCAAAAACTACCACAACTTCATAAAATTTAAATTTCTTGCGAGCGATGCTATCAATTGATGAATTTAGGATTCATCGCAAAAATATTGATCACTTGGTACACCCTCACCTTGTCTGTAATGGCTAACCGATTAAAATGACTTCAATTACTCTTATTCGTCTATCTCTTAATTAACTTAACACTAAGGTAATTGGTCGTGTCTACTCCCATTAAAATTTTATAAACCATATTGGGTTTGTTGCCTTTTGTTTTCAATACTCTGGCATAGGCTACTATGCCGTATTGCTCCGTTGTATAAGTATCTTTTACCCAATAAGCTCCCCATTCGCCCGGGTAAATCATTTCTTTACTGGAAACTGCGTATCCGGGAAATTGATCAAACCCTTTTATCTTTTTTAGTTTATCAGCTCCTGATTTGTAAGAATCCGAACTTCTTTCATTTTTATCCTCTATGAACTTTTCCAGCTCCGTCCAATCTTCCTCTAATGGAAGTTCCCAACCATCATATTGTTGCTCTAATTTAATTGCTTCTCGATAGGCATATAACCTGCCAGTGCTTGAGCAATCCTCATTACAAATACTCTGGTCGGTTTTTATATTAAGGTTTGAAGACCAAATTTGCTTTCCAATTTTTATTTCAGATAAGGCATTTTTATCTTTTGGCCTTTCTACATTATTCTGACAAGAAGAGAAATTGAATAACAAGGTCACTAATCCGAAAAGAAAAAATACGCCTCTCATAATAATGGGTTAAATTGATAAAAAGTAATAACACCCTCTTCTGTTGGGACTGTGTTTATGTTAATTCCTTCAGGGGAAATAAAAATGCAACTGTATACAAGGTTGTACTCTTTTGGGAATTCGAATATTCCGAGCGAGTCGAAATTTTCATCGAAAATTTCGACAATTAAATTCAACCTTTCATTGGATTGATATTCATCTTCAGTAAGTCTAGGAGTCCCAAATCTGTAGTATACTTTTTTATATGGATCATAAAGGATGGCATAATAAGAGGGGTGCGTATAGCTATAATGTTTTGCCTTTTCTTTTTCAGATAATTGAAGCCCCCTATCCACCTTTTCAAAAGGCTTGAACTCTTCGGGGAAAATTCTAATGGGTAAAGATTGTTTTTTTATGAGCTGAGTTTCCAGGTCATAGAAATAGATATTATGATCAATCGGAAAAGAACATATCAACCGTTTGTTTTTTGAGTCAAAATCAAAGAAATTATTGTACATCATAAGGATTCCCCATTGACCTTGGTTGTATATAGCTGGTCTAGAAAGGTCGAAAGTCACCTCATTATTTTCTAATTGAACCTTTGTGAATAGCTTCACTTTTGTTTGATCTTCATGAATTTCGAATCCCGTACTTATACCCATAAGATAAGCTGTTTGATCATAGACAATTAGAGGTTTTAAATTTCTTGGATTTGGAAATGCTTTATTGGGTTGGGTATCTTCAAAGCGTGCAAGAAATGTAGCTACCTTTGTGAAGTTATGGTTGTACTCCAATATTCTATTGGAATAGCTATTATAGATATATACGTTTCCATCATCGCTAAGGAAGTGAGCAAGGCGGTTATATTTTCCTAGTCCTTCTGGGCCTTCAATCTGAAAACGATGCGAGTTAATCAGTTTTCTAGTTGCGTAATCGTAAATATAAAGGCTTGAGTTGACCTGATCAATAAAAGAAATTTGCTGTCTGGAATGATGGAAAAATAAGTCAGATGGATTAAGTTCTAGGTTTTCTATTGCGGGTAGATCAAATTTATCATGAGGAAGTATTTTTTTTATCTGGTCAGTATTTGTTTTTTCTACATCTTCATTGCAAGCAAATAGGACTAAAGCAATCGTTAGGATAAAAAAGAGATAACGCATTGTTGAAATGAATTTATTTAATTGAAGCCTGAACACAAGAATGTGATACTATTCAGCAGGCTTAACCTGCCGAATAGTAGCCATCAAGAATATCATAAATTATCTCTAGGCACTGATGCCATCACACCGCTACAATCTTGTAGCGCGCTTACAGGAAAGCATTCCTTTCCAGCTGGAAAAGAATGACCATCATCTAAGCAAACGCCTGTCAAAGGTTGTGACATACCATGACAGCCAGCATTCAGATTGGAATAACTTAATAGGGAAGCACAAAATAGTAACCCATAAAAAAGCTTTGAAATAGATTTTTTTGTGTTGCGCATATCTAAATTATTAATTAAAATTCCTACTCTATTCAGGCTTTTCGGTATCCGCCTCAACTGTGGCCATAGTTGCAATACAAAGTTAAGAGACCTAAGCCTTCCAATTTGCACCAATTTGCACCAATTTGCACCAATTTATTCCTAATAAGGGCAAGCCTAGCTTTTAGGCTTATGTTTTTTATCCGGTTTATAGCTTTTCTTTTCTCACAAAAAACACGGGGATAACAAATAATATTACTAGCATAGAAAAGGTCAAGCCCCCCATTGTTCCTACTGCTAAAGAAAACCAGAACACTTCCTCTTGGCCGTGCATTACAAAAGGAATCATACCTAATATCGTCGATATAATAGTCAGTAGGATCGGCGTCATTTTTTGCCGAAAGGCTTTCAGGTAAATCTCTATTGAGGAGCGACGAGGCCATTGCCTTTTGAGATGATTATAATCATTGACTAATAAGATCAGACTATTAACCACAATGCCACTCAACAAAATGAAAGAAGTATAGCCTCCTTGATCAAAGGGGAAATCAAACCAGTAGAAGGTCAAGAAAATACCTACATAGGAAATGGGAATCAGAGAGATAATCAATGCTGCTTGCCGAAAAGACTCAAACATGATCGCACAAATGGCAAAAATTAAGGCAAGTACCAATAATAGCAGTTGATACTGTTTTTTCTTTTCACTACCAAATTGATAGCTCTGTCGCTCCAGACTATAACCTAAAGGCATCTCAAGATTCATCTGCTCAATCACCTGATCAAGGTAGCGACTGCCAAATTGCCCAGAGCCTAGATACTCAAAGCTAATCATGCGCAGGTATTGTTGATCCTCTTTGTGAATAGAAGCGGCTACCTTCCGTTTAATCAAACGGCCAAAATACTGGAATGCCAACTGGCTACTATCGACGGGCCGTAGTTGGTTTTGAAGCCGCCATAAATCTTGTTCCTTTTGCTCCTTAGCTACTAGCCTCAAAGAACTGCCATTTGGCAATTGTGCGTCATCTCGATAGCTCTGATCAAAAGAGCTGAGGTCTCTGAAAATGTCAAGCGGACCAAGTCCTGTTTGGGAGAGTGCCTCTTTGTCCATCTCCAAAATATATTCGTAGCGATCGCGTGCGTACCACTCAATATTGGCTTCGGTATTGACTTCCTGAATCCGGGGATGCTCCAGAAGCAGCTCCGCAAACCGTTCGGCTTGCTGCTCTAACATGACTTTGTTGTAGCCCTTGAGCTTAACCTTGAAACTGGGAGGCGTACCTCCACCAGCATTGCTAAAAGCCCGGCCAACACCATATATATTCCATTCTATACCGCCGAGATTACTACCAAAAGCTTGGAGGCGAGCTTTGAGTAAATGCGGAAAAGACTGGTCGTATCCTGCCGAAAAATAAATGGACATATTCGCTCTCTCCCCGCTACGCACTTGGGAGACAAAGCGTTTTACCTCCTGATCATACTGCCCCAGGTAGCCTTCTAACTGTAGGAATACGGCATTCATTTGATCTAAACTGGCTCCAGGAGGCATTTGAGCGTCTACATATAATACCGTCTCCTCTACTTGACGAAACTGAGCCCCCTCATACACATACCACATAAATAGCCGCAGCGTACCTCCTAATGCTCGGTTGACTAGTGGCTTGATGTGCTCTACATAATAGTCACTGCCCAGGCTACGGTTGTACCATTCCTGTTCTTTCAGATGGTTGGGTAGCATGAAAACGGGGAGCCCAAATAGTAAAATCAAGCCTATAATCACCGCGATTCGTTTTTTCATTAACCAGGTGATAACAAAGGCATATCTACGCTGCCAGCCAAGTACTCGACGCGCCCTAGACAAGGAAAATGCAGGCGGAGGCGCATTCTTTCTGAAGTAGCGGAGTAGGGCAGGAATGAGCGCCCAGGCTACCAATAAAGAAACGCCTAAATTAATGGCCAAAACCTTGGCAAAATCGGCTAAATTAACTTGCCATTGTACAGGCAAAAACCAGATAATAGTCAGGGAAGCTATGGTGGTCAGCGTGGAAGCTAATAGAGCTGCGAAGACACTGCGATTACCTTTGTTTTGGAAATGGTGCATCATCACAATACTATTGTCGATTACAATACCAAAACTCACCGTTATACCGGCCAGTGCGTACAGATGTAAGTCGACCTCCATCCATTCATAGAAAATCACAGCTATTCCCAAATTGGCCAGTAAGGCCATCAATAAAATGATCAAATAGATTCCAGATTGATAAATGAGGAGTACAAAAACTAAAAGGATCAAAAGAGAAAGCCCAGTACGTTGTATGATTTTGCGAATCTCCTTTGAGAGGTAAACAGAGGCGTCATTGTCGAGGCGCAATCGGTAGTTGTCGGGTGTTTGTTTGGCTAGTCGATCAACCTCTGCTCTTAAGCGGGACGCTACTTGAATGACATTGGCCCCCGGATCGGCAAAAAATAACAAGTTGAGGCTATTGGCGCCATTAATTCGGTAATGCCTTAAGAGAGGCCGCTCTACCCATTCCACCATTGCCACTTCTTTGAGTAGGACAACTTGCTGGCCAATTTTAGAAAGGTGTACTTCCTCTAGTTGCTGCTGGAGGGAGAGGTCCTGATTGGCCTGTAACTTGATGTAGATTCTATTATCTGCCGTTTGGACGGCTCCGATAGGTTTGCGCTCCAGGACGGGTTGGATGGCTGTGAGTAGGTCTGTTTTAGATAGCTGCAGGGATTGTAGCCGTGCCTGATCATAGGTGATACGCCATTCCTTTGCGGTCGCCCCTGTGATCTCCATTGATCTTAAGCCCTGCTCCATAGCTAAGCGGGGCAGCAGCACTTCCCGAGCATAGGTATAAAGTACCGAAGGATCTTCATTGGCACTGAGGGTATAGGTCAGAATCGGTCGGTCTTCTACCTTGGCTTCGGCTTGAAAAACACGGATTATAGGAAAACTTAAATTATGGGGTAGGCTAGGATAGAGTTGTCTGATTTTGGCATTGAGCTCGAACCGTAAAAAGTCGATGTCGATTCCTTTTTTGGGACTGATTTCAATCCGCCCATTTCCTACACTTGCTACGGCATAAGTACTTTTGATACCATCTATTAATTGGAATGCGCCTTCTAGGGGCGTGATCACCCGATTCTCTATAATAGCTGGAGCAGCATTGGGGAGGCTAAAGAAAACAGATAAGGAGGATGCCTGAGCTTGAACATCTAGCTGTAGAGAAAGGCGAGGTGTCAAGCCTAAACCAATAATACTAAATAAAAAGAACAGAATAATGGTGCGAAAAGGGGATATCATTAATTGGGTACTTTTTTTATCTAACCGAAGCATTGGGGAGTTATGCAGGTAAATTATTAAATAAATTTGGAATTTAATGAAAAAGGGCTATCTTTCTAGGGCAAATATCCCCATTTATGAAACCTTATAAAGAAATACTAGGACTTCTAGCCTTTGGTTTGTTGTTTTCATGTGATAATGCTGCTTCTGTAGTAGCGCCTGAGGAGGTGCTTCCTGCTAGTGTTGCCCAATCATCGATGATTGAGGTGGAAACGGTGCCCGCTCGCCTGGCAGCTTTTCCGATTCAAGTACAAACCAATGGTCGTATTGAGGCACGCAAAAAAGTCGCATTACAGATACCCGTCGCAGGGCAGATTGCCCATTTTCATATCGAAACAGGGAAGGTGGTTAAAAAAGGAGCCTTGCTCTTGGCTTTGGATGATACAGATCAGCAACTCGAATTGGCACAATACCAATTCTCGGTAGATGATGCAGAAGTAGCCAAAGCGGATATGTTGATTTCTAATGGTGGTGAAGCTTATGTCGATACTTCCGTATCTGCCCAACGCCTCGAATTTATCAATAAGTTGAGTGGCTATAATAAAGCACTGCATGGCCTGGAAATTGCTAAAAGAGCCCTGGAGAAAACGCAGGTTTATGCCCCTTTTTCAGGATATTTAGCAGATGTAAAAGTGCGTTCTCAAGACTACTTGGCTCCTGGGCAGGAAATATGTACTTTGATTGATCCTGGGAGTTTTGAGGTTTCCTTTTCCCTGGTAGAGCAGTCTGCTCTTGATATGAAATTAGGGACTAGTATTTCCTTTTCTCCTTTGGCTACACCCAACAAGGTGTATAGGGCCAAGATTAGTGCGGTCAATCCAATGGTAGATGCCCAAGGTTTGGTCAAGTTCTACGCTAAAATCGTAGGAGCAAACCATCGCTTATGGGAGGGAATGCAGGTGCACTTAAGTATTAATCGCCAGGTCGATCAACAAGTGATT
This sequence comes from Saprospiraceae bacterium, assembly GCA_042095835.1. Taxonomy (GTDB): domain Bacteria; phylum Bacteroidota; class Bacteroidia; order Chitinophagales; family Saprospiraceae; genus DATFKA01. Next base: position 34,003 of record JBELML010000032.1, on the reverse strand, counting down.
GTACCGAGAGAGGCACTCGTACTCCGATCTGGCCGGCCGGTTGTATTTACCTATGACAAAAAATCGGGTCTCGCCAAATGGAACTATATAGAGATCGCCTACGAAAATAGCCAGGAGATCGCAATCAAAGAGGGTATAGCTCCCGGACAAGAGGTTATTATCAATGGGAACCTCAATCTGGACCACGATGCAAAAGTGCAAATACAAGAACACTAATTAAAAATCTCCTTAACGCTTCAATTTCTAATCTTCTCAACTCCTCTCCAAACGAGGCAACAGGAAGCTAAGAGTTGATAAAATTTTCCCCAATGGAAAAGAACAACAACACAGCCACAGCTACTATTACTAAAACCAAGCAACAAATTGCAGAGGAATACAGGATCCACCGCAATACGCTCTGCCGTAGGTTGAAAGCACTAGGAATAGAAATACCTAGAGGTTTACTTTATCCAGTACAGGTCCAGAAGATATACCAGGCCCTCGGCCACCCTGAGGGGCAAAATGATTTCAATAATACCTAAAAAATAATCTATGACTACTATTAAAAATTGTTTGGTAATTCTTTTTATAATCGCTGGCATATCAACTATTTATGCCCAGAAGACAGATGGTTCTTGGGAAGGAGAAATGGTATGGAACAATAAAGAATACAAAGTTAGTTTGGTGTTGCTCTCCAGTGATCCTGAAGAAGAAGCAAAAGCATGGTGGTATGACAAAGACGTAAAGGGTACTATGGTATTGGAAAGCGATATCGGAAAAGAGATCATTCCTATCCTTGGTACTTTAGATACGGATAACTCCCTGCTTATTACAGAACATAAAAAGGAGAATCGATCAAAATGTATGTGGAAAGCAGCCTTTGGATTGTTTAGACAAAAAAAAGAATTAATGTTGATTGGTTTTTTGGAGCAACGGGCTGATAATTTTAATAAATATTGTAGTGGAGCGAAGATTAGGTTGCGTAGGAAAGTTGTAAAAGCTTAGCTGGGGTTTCCTATTGATTTAATAGCCTCTTATTAATTGATCGATTGAGAAATATTAGTACCTAAACTGGCCCAAAAGTTCTTTCTACTTATGGATAAAATTTAGGTCAACTAAATGACTCATATTAAAGAAGTGCAAGAAGGTGCAAAGTGGTGCAAAACCTGATTCTTCAGTTCTGTATTTTTATACTGCAGCATTTGGCCAATCTGTAGGCGGATTCCGAAAAGCCTTTTTTAGAGTAGGGAATTACAAAAATACAAATATGAAAAATCTTAAGTTGTGGATTCCCTCGCTGTTACTTATTGGATTATTTTTTTCTAATGCTTCTTTGGTAAATGCAGGCTGTACACAAATTCATATCTCTTGTCCGGAGGAAGAGGATGGAGTAGAGTTAATGTGTAACTCCAACGATAGTGGTTTGTCAACTTGTTATGAAGGAGGTTGCTTACAACCAGTAAGACCGTATAATTGTAGTTCGGGCGGAAATGAACAATAATTAGAAAGTAGTTTGCAGCAATTCGCATGTTAGAATTAAAAGTTATTAAGGTCTTTTTTCAGTCAAATACTGAAAATATTCCAATGCCATAAGATTTTCTAAGGTGGGAATGGCTGCAATTTCAGGCGTTTAAACTCTCTTTAACGATATGTAAATTATGATACTATTACCCAACTCGGACTTTTTTAAAATTAAGCCCCTCTTAAAATCTACATCCTATTTAGCAATACGCTGTTTGATCCCATTACTTCTTTTTTTGACACTTATACTTATTACAGTAACTGGCTGCCAACAAAGAGCAAAGTTGGATGAATCTATTCCTCATTACACTATACAGAATGATCAGACCCAAAATGAACAAGATCTATCTGAATACTTTAGATCAAAAACAATAATTGTACAGGGGGAGGACGCCAAGCTTATCCCTGGGAAAGTTCGACACTTCGAATACCATAATAATATACTCTATTTAATACGACCTTTTCCTAAGGGAACAATTACTGCAATCGAAGAGGATGGAAAGGTCAAGTGGCAATTATCCGCGGATTCAGATCCATTAACTTCCTTCAGTCGTCCTAGTAAGGTCTTTATTGATGAAAAAGAGAAAATTATTAAGGTTTTCGATGATCAGAAGCATATATTTTATTTTTATGATTTGGGAGGTAAATTTCTTAAAAGAGAACAGGGCCCTAAAATGTATATTAATGACCTTTTTTTTACTCAAGAAGAAACGCTACTTTTTAGTGTGACTGCTCTTGAAAATGAATTTGAGGTTGGGAAGACTGGAGCGAAAGCAGCTCTTGTAATGTTTGATGAAGGTAATAATGGAATCAACCCAGATCGAATTCTCTCAGCGAATCATTATTACAATGTAAACAGTGTTCCTTATCTAGACTTTAGGGATTTCTTTCTTAGTGACGATAAAATCTTCTATCATCAGGATTTTAACGATACCCTTTTTCAATTTAATAATAATGGATTGTTACCTGGGTTTATCTTTTCGTTTGATCAAAATGACAAAAGAAAGGAGGCGCTTTTAACCCCAAATAGGAACCCCATTACACTTCAATATTTTCGAGATGAGAATATTCCAAGAACTAACTTTATGGTTCCTCACAGAGGATATATTTTGGCAAGTTATGTCTATAATGGAAAGGCCTTTTTTACGATGATCAATCAGAATTCCAAAGAAACTATTTTAAATACTCAGAATGCTATATGCGCCAACAAACGATTATCAGGAAGGCTGGATTATAGCAATGGGGTTCTTCTCAACCAAATGTATTTAGGAAATTATAATGAGCTCCAGACTCCCGAAAATCGCTTAGGTGAAGCAGAAAAGTCAAAGTATCAAGATGGAGATTTCGTTTACACCATACTTTCTCCGCAGTGGTAGCTCCAGCTTATTGGATCATCAATGGGGTGTTAAGGCGAAAATGAAACATAAGGTGCAAAGTGGTGCAAGGTAGTGCAAGAAGGTGCAAAATTTAATCTTGAGAGTGTATATTTTTACCATGCAGTATTTGGCTAACCGTGTGCACCTTAGTTATAAGTGGGGCTTAAAGACTGTAGGCGGATTCTGAAAAGCCTTTATTAGAGTAGGAAAACCATTAAAATTAAAAAATGAAATGAGCATGATCTTATTTAATTATAAAATCACCAAAGGAATATAAGATTAAAATTTAATTCTAATATTAAATGATTTAAATGCTTGTAAGACTTTGTAAAGTCTTCATGGAACTCCAAAAATGATGCTCACTGAGTAGGTGCAATTCTACATTAAACAAAGAAATTCAAATGTATAAATTCATAGGTGTTAAATTATTTTTTTTGATCATATTGGTGTCGGGGTGCCAATCTTCAAATCATGAAGATATAGTTGTATTGACTTTAGACCTACCTGAGTTTCAAAGCAGAACAGTTGAGAGGGTTCCTATTTCAGGTATTGATAGTTTCTATGCTTCAAGATTATTTTTAAATGAAGAAAACCTTCTTATACAGGAGTGGGTACCATATCAAAAAGTTCACCATGTAGATTTTAAGAATTTTAATCTAAATAAGTCATTTGGGGAAAAAGAAGGTCCATATCAATTCGGAAGAGATTTGACGGGTAATGGCCAGATTACTAAAATTAATGAAGAAACATATTCATTTTTTCGTAGCAATAAAAGAGGGTTGTACGCTTTAAGTCTAACTGAATTCGAACAGGGGCAAAGCGGTGATTTGAAAATTATTCCAATAAAAAGTCCTGAGAATATTTTTATCGACAAACCTTATTTAGTTGACCCACAAAATCATAACTTTTCTCAACAAGTTTCTTATTTTCCAGATGAACAGTCAACTGTGAAATTTTTTCCCGATGAGGAATATTCTATCATCGAAAAAGTTCCAAAAGATCATATTGAAAGTAGTGGGGTTAATAACCTAATTGCTGCTAATATTTTTGGCAATGTTACTGCTTTTAATACTAGCGCTGCTGAATTATTTGTGGCCTATTACTATTTCAATCGAGTCGACATATTCGATGCAGAACTAAAATTAAAGAATCGAATTTTCTTTGGAAAACCTAAAAAGACTTTTCCAAAATTGGACAATGAGGGTTATCCATCTGATGAATTAAATGATTTTTATTTTGGTCATATAACTTCGAATACTGAAAAATTATGTTTACTCTATTTCGGGGAACCACTCGACTTTTCTTTAGAAAAGAGTTTGTCTAAAATTATTATTTTAGACCTAAACACTCTAGCGGTTGAGGGAGTAAAAATTGATATGCAAATTTCCCATTTTAATATTTCTGAAGATGGCAAAGAGCTATATTTTCTCTCGGAAACAGATCAATATTCGCAAAATTTATTCCGGTTAAAATTATGATAAAAAGATACTTAACTTATCTAGGAGCAGTGGTTTCCGCTATCTTAATTTCAACTTTATCTTCTGTTCAAAGAGTTGAAGGGGATTCTATGAAAAATGTATTGTATAGCATCTTAATTGTGCTTGCATTTGGATGTTCTAATGTTGAGAATATACCCATAGGTTCTGATACTTATACAGTCGAAATTGTTGATTCTCTTGCCATCCCTTATGTTGGAGTGCTTAAGTTCGTAGATCAAAACCTAGAAAAGGAAAGGCTACTCTTTGTGGATGTAAATTCTATTCAGGTCATTGAAGTAGATTATAATGGTCAGATAACGAATCAATTCCAGGGTGCAGGGAATGATGAAGGTAAGATTGGAAACAGGTTAGGAGCTATTGGTTATTATGGTTTAGATACAGTAGCTATGGTCAGTGAAAGAGGCGTATTCCTTACCAAAATGAATGGAGAGATTATTGATTTTAAAAAAAGACCTATTCAATTTGTTGATCAGACCTATTTAAATTTATTTCCTTTTCGAAAAAATGGAGAAGAATATCTAGCATATATTGCGGAGCCATTCTATAATCTTTTAGAAGAATTACTGATGCCAGGTGACGGGCAGTATCATGATCGGTTTCGATTGTTGAATGTGTTTAATCTGTCTAAAGAAGAAATGACCTTCGAGATTAGTTATGATGAGAATAGTATCTTCAAAGCGAATCCCAAAAAAGCTTATCCAACGGCCAACCCAATTATATCCTCAAACTCAGATTATTTCTACTGGATCACTTCCCCAGAACAGAAGGTATATACTTACGATTATCGAAACGATTTTGAGCTGAAGGAGACTACTAGTTTAGCTCCTAATCCTAAGTATTTCAAGACTGAGGTTGAAGCGTTAAGTCTACATGAGCTTCTCTTGTATAATAGTAACTATAATAGTTTGGTCATAGATGAGGAGCGGATTTTACTAAGTTATTCTAGAGGAATAGAAAAGGAGGAAATGTTGTCGACCGATATTTCGGGTTTGAATGATGTAAATGAGTATGTATCAAAGAATCAACAAGAGTACCTTTCTGTTTATGAAAATCGACAAAAAGTAGGAACGGATATCCAGCTTCCATTTGAGGTTTTTACACTGATTTGCCCTTTGGGCGAGGATCAATATTTAGCGTACCCACACAACGGAAGAGTGGAGGCAAAAAATAAATCGCTATTTTACATTTGTAAAATTTTTCCAAACGGGAATTGAATACAACCACTTATTGCTACTTTGTACTAGTAAATGATATTATTACGTTTCTCCAGACTTAATCGCCTTTTTTGCAACTAAAATCAATCCTCCAACGCCCCATAGCCGTACTCACCATCCTGGTCGGCTTATTGACCCTCAGTGCCGTAGTGCTGCGGGTCATTCCTATTTCTTTGTTGCCGGAGGCGAGTGCGCCTCAAGTCAGTGTACAAGTACAATACCCGAATGCGAGTGCATTGGAGCTAGAGCAAAATATACTACAGCCTCTACGCAACCAATTATTACAGGTAGGAGGGCTGAGTGATATTCAATCTCGTGCCCAAGATGGTCAAGGTATTTTATATCTGGATTTCAACTATGGCACCGCCCTCAATTTGGCTTATATTGAGGTGAATGAGAAACTAGACCAGATCATGAGTTTGCTGCCACGGGACCTAGAGCGCCCGCGGGTACTGAAATCTGGTGCAACCGACTTGCCGGTTTTTTATCTCCATATTACAGGGGAGCGAACAGATCCCCTTGATCTAGCAGCATTTACCGAATCCATTCTGAAGCGGCGCTTAGAACAACTGCCCGAAATCGCCTTCGTAGACCGCAGCGGCTATGTAGAGGCGCAAATCCAAATCCTGCCCAATAAGGCTCTGTGGCAATCCATCGGCTTGAATCAAGCGATCTTCCAGGCAGTTTTGCAGGAAAATAACCTCGATTTAGGTACCGTTCTCCTCCAAGACGGACAGTATCAATACCATGTCAGGTTTCAGTCTGAGCTGCGTACAGTGGAGGACATTGCCAATGTCTATTTTAAGCAGGGCGAACAGGTATACCGTTTAGGTGATCTCGCTCAGGTGAAATTGGTAGAAAAGGACCAAACCGGTGGCGTATTCTATCAAGGCGAGCCAAGTATTGTTTTTGCGATTTACAAACAGTCCGATGCTCAATTATTTGTCTTGCAGGATCATTTTAAGGAGCTACTAGAGGCTTTTCGTATCGATTATCCCAACCTTTCTTTTCAGGTGACCAATGACCAATCGGAGTTGTTACGGGTGTCGATTGATAACTTACGTACTAGTCTTTTGTATGGTGCTTGCTTTGCGATTCTAGTCCTTTTTGTTTTCTTTCGAAATTGGCGGGCACCCTTCCTCATTGGTATAGCCATTCCTTTGGCCTTACTACTTTCTCTTTTGGGATTTTATTTACTGGATATTTCGATTAATATCATCAGCCTTTCAGGTTTGATATTAGGAGTGGGTTTGATGATCGATAATTCGATTATTGTGATGGAGAATATTCGGCAATACCAAAGTATGGGCTATGACCCGACCGAGGCGGGTGTAAGAGGAGCTAATGAGGTCATACGTCCATTAGTTAGTTCTGCTCTGACAACTTGTTCGGTCTTCCTGCCTTTGGTCTTTTTAAGTGGTTTGGCGGGTGCGCTGTTTTATGATCAAGCGGTCTCTATCACCATTGCACTTGGGGTATCGCTGTTGCTGGCCTATATTTTATTGCCTACTTTATGGCGTTTGTTATATCGCGGGAAATCCCTAAACAACAAACCTCCTGCCACTACTGATCGACCTACTTTTTTATCCAGATCTGTAGATGTTGTACTACGGTATCGCTGGCCGTTTCTCTTTCTTTCCCTTGCTGTTTTGGCTAGTATGTACTTCCCACTACAACAAATCCGACAAACCACCTTTCCCAAGTTGTCTCGTAAGGCTATAGAGCTTTCTATCGATTGGAATACGAACCTCTCCTTTAGCGAAAACGAACGCCGGACGCTTGAGCTCATGAATCGCTACCAGGAATACTATGCTACGTCGACTGCTGAACTAGGCAATCAACAATATTTGCTATCAAAAGAGCCTCAAAGTAGTAGCGAGACGACTATCCTTTTTTTTATGGATGCGGCTAATTTGCTACCCACTGATCTGATCAGACAAGATATTCTAGACCAATATCCAGCGGCTAGTGTCGACATCTATCCACTGAAGAACATTTTTGATCAGGTATTTGGCGCCAGTAAGGCGCCGCTTATTCTGCATTTACAATCCAATCGAACGGCCACACCACCCGCCCCAGAAGACATACAACCTATTCTTCGATTTTTGGAGGAGAAGAAGATTTATCCGAGTTTACCAGCCCTACAGGAGCAGGTAGCGCTGGAAGTAGATCGTTCAAAAGTATTACTTTATGATTTAGATTATAATCAGGTAGTTGAAAAACTACAATTGATCTTTGCGGACTTTACTTTGGACCAAATCAATACCGGGAATGACTTGCTACCTTTAGTACTAAAAGGCGCTGAGGGAGATTTGTACCAACGCTTAAATTTCACAACAATACCCAATAGTCGGGGCCAAGAATTGGCCATTAACCAATTTGTTCAGGTGCAACGCATCCAGACTTACAAAACCGTAGAAGCTGGTGTGACTGGTGTTTCGGTAGCCCTCGATTTACCTTACTACGATCCTATCCTGATCCAGGAAATCAGCAGCTATGCTAAAGATAATACCCGCTTGATGGTCTCTTTTTCTGGACAGGCTTTCGAGGATCAGCACACCATTAGAGAACTAGCGGTAATATTAGCTATCGCCCTGTTGCTACTGTATCTTATTTTGGCTGCTCAATTTGAGTCGCTGTTACAACCACTGATCGTCATGTTGACAGTGCCAATTAGTATGAGTGGGGCGCTGTACTTTCTTTGGATGAGCGATCAAAGCATCAACCTTGTCTCCATTATCGGCATCATTGTGATGAGTGGTATTGTCGTCAACGACGCCATCCTGAAAGTAGATATGATGAACCGCCTAAAAAAAGACCAAGGCATACGAGCCGCCATTCACGGCGCGGGAGCAAGAAGGCTCAAACCGATCTTGATGACTTCCATTACCACGATTCTGGCGCTCTTGCCCATACTTTTTGCTAGTGGATTAGGGGCAGAGTTGCAGCGGCCATTGGCTTTTGCGGTAATTGGTGGTTTGGTAGTTGGGACAGTGAGTAGTTTGTATTTTATTCCCTTGGTGTATAGTTTGTTTTATAGGAAAAAGCATGCTTAGACCAAATCGTTTTCCTCCAAAATCTGCTGAATATTCACCTGCACACCTTCAAAAAAATCTACTTCTTGATTCCAATCCAAGATTTCCCATTTGGAGCTACCACTTTCAGCGAGCATTATTTTTTGGGTATCGGTAAAAATCCAAACGACCTTTTTTACGCCAAAGCGAAGGAGCTCATCTGTTTTTTCTTGATAATAGCCCAGTGGATTAGTGATCTCGCTTAAATCTGCTTTGGTGTCAATTTCAATCACATAGTCAGGAGGAGTGCTTAGATATTTATTATCCAATTTCTTGATAGATCCCCTTTTGACTAAAGCAATATCGGCTGCCCGCCAGGATTGTTTAGAAAATTGTAGACCTATTTCATTGGAGAAAATGAGGAAACGTTTTCCAAGTAAAGATTTGATCAAAAAAATGAGTTCCGACGCCAGGAAGGATTGGAATTTACTGCTACCCATTACTTCGGCTAGTTGCTTTATGCCTAGCATATAATCTTTATACCCTTTATAGTAAATAGGTGTACCATTTACCATTTCATAGATCAATTGCTTCGGTATTTTTTGAGTAGCTAGACTCATGGAAGATAAAATTTGTTTCTAAACTAAAAATACAGAAACTTTCTCACATTAACCACGCTCCGCTGTGCGCCTCCAATACATCGCCAAACTAAACGCCGAAAGTAAATGCCACACGCCCCACCAGGCTGCAATCATCGCCATGCCGCCGAGTCCATTAAAAAAGTTAAAAATCAGGATGAGGCCCAAGCCCGAGTTTTGGATACCCGTTTCAATGGTGATGGCGCGTACGTCCGCTTGATTGAGTTTATTGGCTTTTGCGAAAGCGTAGCCCATGATGAGTGCTAGAGCATTGTGCAAAAGTACAATGAAGAAAACCAAATGAAGATAATTGTAGATGTTCGACCAGTTGCCATAAATCGCTACCACAACGAACCCTAAAAAGATCGCCATCGATAAAATCTTAACGGGTTGCTGGATTACCTGCCTTAGTTTGGGGAGGTAATGGTTGATCAGCATCCCCAAACTTAGCGGAACCAAGATGAGCAAAATAATGGTCTGCATCATTTGGCGGGGCTCTACTTGTATGGAAGAACGTAGTGCTTCCGCCCCTGGCACAAAACCCGCTAGAAAACCAAAGGCAATCGGCGTAATCAAAATGGCTCCTAAGGTAGAAACTGATGTCATCAAGACAGATAAAGCCGAATTGGCACCGGCTAGATGGACCGCGTAATTAGAGACATTCCCTCCCGGACAAGCTGCAATCAAAACCATACCCAGACCGATACTGGGAGCAGGGCGAATTAGAAACACCAAGATCAAGGTCATCGTTGGTAGCAAAATCCACTGTGAAAAAAGACCTAGCAAGGGCTTTTTGGGCGACTGAACCAAGGTCTTGAAATGACTGATTTTTAAATCAAGTGCTACTCCGAACATCAAAAAAGCCAAGCAAATATTCAATAAAAAAAGTTGGTCTGGCTTAAAATTGATGACGATCTCATCTATTGATTGCATTTTGTTTACTTTAGCTCGTGAAAATAGGAAGAATTTAAACAATGAATAAACCATACAATTGGGGCATCGTCGGCCCAGGAAAGATTGCTCATAAGTTTGCTCAAGATTTATTGAAGCTGCCTAAAGCAAAGTTGCACGCAGTGGCTTCTCGATCTATGGAGCGAGCGCAGGCCTTTGCTCAGCAATATGGTGCCCAGCATGCCTACGACGACTACAGCCAACTAGTCAATTGTCCTGATTTAGATGTGGTTTATATCGCCACACCACATACGGGGCATTTCCATCATGCCTTACTTTTTTTGAAAAACGGGATTCCTGTTTTGTGTGAGAAACCTCTGGCGGTCAATAACCGACAGGTGCAGCGGATGATCTATACGGCCCAAAAAAACCAGACATTCCTGATGGAGGCGATCTGGACGCGTTTCTTGCCTACCCACCTCAAAATGTGGGAAATTATTAATAGCGGAAAAATCGGGAAAGTACTAAGTGTGAAAGCGGACTTCGGCTTCAAAGCGGATTTTAATCCCGATGGTCGCTTGTTTAATCCTGCTTTGGCTGGTGGTTCTTTGCTCGATATTGGTATTTATCCCGTTTTCTTGGCGATGAATGTGCTAGGGAAACCAGACGATATTCAGGCCATCGGTCACCTTGGACCTACGGGCGTTGATGAGGAAGTAGGCATCCTTTTTAAATATAAAGACGGCGCTACTGCACACCTGCATAGCACCATCAGGGCCAATACCAAGACAGAAGCTTTTATTTATGGTGAAAAAGGAGCCATCTACTTGCATACGCGCTGGCACGAGCCATCTACCATGAGCCTAATGCTGCATGGTGAAAACCCGGAAATGTTTCGGTTCAATTATAATACGAATGGCTATAGCTACGAGGCGACTGAAGTCATGCGCTGCCTTTCTTTAGGCATGACCGAGAGTGACCAATTGCCTTTGCAGTTTAGTGCCGATCTGATGGACGTCCTGTTTTCTGTTCGTCACCTGATCGGGTTGAGCTATCCGAGTGACGAGGAGGAATAAACCTAGTCTTCTCGTTCAAAGCAGCCTGCATCTGGCGTGTTAGGATCTCTAACCTTGCCTTCTAGGTCAGTAGCTATAGGTATGGGAAAACGAATTGGCGCTCCAATATTACTGGCCACTGACAGAGAATCCAGGTGATAATCATCTTCATTCGGATCAAGGAAAAGCAGATCGCTGCGCTCCGCTTTAATACAATTGGTACATATATCTTCAAAAAAGTTGGCGTATAGGCCTTCTCGCTCGGTGAGTAAATCGTCGACCATCACCACGCTATTATTGAAAAATACATTAAAAATGTTGTCGGTTTGTCCTGCACTGATATCCGCAAAAATGAGCTGATCTGTCTTAGAACCTGCCAGGATGCTATTTCGAATGGAAATATTCATCGGATTGACACTCAGATTTTCACAAACCAAAGGATCATCATAACACAAGAAATTACTCAAACCAATCGCAGAGGCATCTACGCCATAACTCGCTAAAGTAGCGTAGTTGAATTCATAATTGCCACCATGTACCAATTGTACGCTATTCCCACCATTATTATATACAAGTAGATTACTAGCTACGATCCGACTATGGACACCAATGATACCACTACTTGTGGTGTTGTGTATGTTTACATTGTTTAATACAGCAGAAGCTGCGGAATCGACGTAAACCCCGAAAATGGAATTCTTGATGATGGTATGTTCAAAGCGACTTCCTTGACTTCCTGCACCTATAAATATACCTGTCCATTGTCCATCTAGCTCCTGAAAATTCTCTTCTAGACGATCTCCTTGGAAGATGACTGGATCGTCAACGGTACCTTGTGCTACAATCCTTCCATTATTTTGGGTGAGAATGATGCCGTCATTAAAGGTGCCTAGATTTTCATTGCGGGCGATGCCACCATGCACATAAATCTGCGTACCAGCAGGAATATTGACGGTACAACTATCGATGAAAAGTACACCATAGAAAACATATGGCTTAGGGTCATTGAATTCGATGGTACCATTGTTGCAGCTTAACCTGATGGCCTGTCCCTGATTGTTGCGACTAGGAAAATAATTGGCATTTTGCCCCCAGGCTTCTAGTACGACTTGCTGCTGATTGCCATTGGTCTCGAAGACTAAGTTTTCATTGATCACAAAAGGACTGATGGAGACAGGCTGGTCGGGATCAACGGTCACCTCGGCAAAGATATAAATGCTGTCATTACCAAATATGGTGACTTCATCTACACTTGGATCGGCAATGCCGTCTACATTGATCCTGAATTTAGAGGTTTCGCCACTTTCCAGGAAGACCTTTCCAATCTTGAGAGGTCTCGAGTTGTCATTATAGACCTTGATAAACCGCGTAGCCGATCCCACCTCAGTGAAAACGGTATCAAAGGTCAAGGTATCGAGAGAGAACCGCAAAGATACGCTGCCGTCTGTGATGAAATCTTCATCATTATTACAGCTCCAAAAACAGAGTAAAGCCAAAAAAATCCAAAGAATATGCTTCATGGTCTTTTATTAAACAACTGCATAGGGAGCAGATTAATCCCTAATTGTATCTGAAAAACGTCGAAAAGAAGGAAATCTTTTTTCAACGGGGCCAAAGATAGGACTTATTGTTCTAGCTACGACATCAATTTAGGTCGCAAATCTGCTATTTTTGTTTCCAAAATAAAAAATATTGAGTGCTACCGTAATCGATGTCATCATACCTGCCTTTAATGAAGAGCAATCTATTGGTCATGTGATTGACGATATTCCAAAGGAATGGGTGAGAAATATATTGGTCTGCAATAATAATAGTACTGACCGCACAGCTGAAGTAGCCGCCGAGCATGGTGCGATTGTATTAGACGAGCCTCAAAAAGGGTATGGTTCTGCCTGTTTACGCGGTATCCAATACCTGAAAGATTTGCCCGTGAACGAACAGCCCGAAATTGTTGTTTTCCTCGACGGTGATTATTCTGATCATCCTGAAGAGCTGCCGATTCTGATCGAGCCGATCCTGAAGGAAGATTACGATATGGTCATCGGGTCAAGAGCATTGGGTGCTATGGAGAAAGGAGCAATGATGCCTCAACAGGTGTTCGGCAATTGGTTGGCTACTAATCTCATTAGGTTGTTCTATAGTTACCACTTTACGGATTTGGGCCCCTTTAGGTCTATCAAGTGGGATAAATTATTGGCCATCGATATGAAAGACCCTGATTTTGGATGGACGGTAGAGATGCAGGTGAAAGCCGCTAAATATCAACTGAAATCTACCGAAAGAGCGGTGACCTATCGCAAAAGAATTGGAGTGTCAAAGGTCTCTGGGACCATTAGAGGGACTATTTTGGCAGGCCATAAGATACTTTGGACCATTTTTAAATTGCTTTAAATTCATTTTTTGATGTCAATTCTAGCTTATTTAGTTTTTGGGATTTACACACTTACCTTGACGTATGTGACGATTTACTGTGTTTTGCAGTTCAATTTACTACTCAAGTATGCTAGAAAAAGCAAGGCTATCCGAGCTAAGCAAAAACTGAGTTTTCGGTTTAAAAAACCTGTTCAGGCACTAGCCGGTGTGGCTGCTACAGATAATGGCCTTTGGGAAAAAGACCACCAAGATAGCACCGCGGATTTTCCTTTCGTAACAGTACAATTACCTATATATAATGAGAAATATGTAATCGAGCGACTCATCGATCGTATTGTCGAATTTGAATACCCGAAAGATCGCTTCGAAATCCATATCCTCGACGATTCTACCGATGAGACAGTAGATATCGTAGCGAAGAAAGTAGCGTACTATAAAGCTCAAGGTTTTCAAATAGAGCAGGTTCAAAGAGAAATCCGGCAAGGTTATAAAGCTGGTGCTTTACGCGATGGAATGGCACAAGCCAAAGGGGAGTTTTTGGCCATTTTTGATGCTGATTTTCTACCTCGTACCGACTTTTTGCTAAAAACCATTCCCTACTTCAAAGACCCTGAAATTGGGGTGGTGCAAACTCGCTGGGAGCATATCAATGAAGAATACTCTCTCCTGACCAGGCTGCAAGCCATTCAATTGAATGTGCACTTCTCCGTAGAGCAAATGGGGCGTATGGCTGGCAATCATTTTTTGCAGTTTAATGGTACTGCGGGCGTTTGGCGAAGAGCAACGATTGACGAAGCTGGCGGATGGGAAGCAGATACCCTCACCGAAGACTTAGACCTCAGTATTAGAGCTCAATTGAAAGGGTGGAAAATCCACTATCTTGAAGGTGTGGGCTCCCCAGCGGAGCTACCCGCTGAAATGAATAGCCTGAAATCTCAGCAATTTCGCTGGATGAAAGGTGGAGCAGAAACGGCTAAAAAGATGCTCCCAACGATTTGGCGTGCACCGATAGGCTTGAGTAAGAAATTCCACGCTACTTTTCATTTATTAGCGAGTACTATCTTCTTGTTCGTTTTTGTGATGGGTGTTTTTAGTGTACCATTGATTTTCTTCCTCGGAGAAACCAACGTTTTGCAAATTGAAGGGAATTTCTTTTCCATTTTTATGGTTGGTCTGCTTTCGGTGATGGGGATCTATTTCGTAGCGAATGTTAATGCGCCTTTCAATGAGGGGAGTTTACTTAAGCGCTTATTAAAATTTGTGATCCTGTTTCCATTGTTTTTGGCTTTATCAATGGGACTTTCGCTACACAATTCGATTGCCATTATTCAAGGATACCGTGGCAAGCGATCGCCATTTGTACGTACACCTAAGTTTAATATCAAGTCGATCAAGGATAGTTTCGCAAGTAATAAATACATCAACCGCAAGCTTTCTTGGACAACTTTATTCGAAGGCTTGCTAGCGGTGTATTTTGCTTTTGCAGTTTTTTGGGCCATCAATCTAGGCGAGTATACCTTTATTGCTTATCATTTGATGTTGGCCTTAGGTTTTGGTACCATCTTTTATTACACCATGAAGCATTGGAGCTTGAAGTAAAATTATAACCGCATCAGCTTTACAAAACAACTACCTGGTAAGTCAGTATTTGCTTATTTGGCAATCCTTTTACTGATGGCTTCGACCATCGGATTGGGATACGGTGTTGATCAATCTTCATTCGATAGGATTGCCCTTTATTTTGGTGTTGGGTTTTTAGCCTATGCTTATTTGTTGTCCAATAAAAAATGGCTGGAGCATTGGCCAGTATTAGTGGGAGTAGGTTTGCTGTGCCGCTTCCTGTTGCTATTTGGGATGCCCAATTTATCGGATGATATCTATCGGTTTATTTGGGATGGCAGGCTTATCCTCAATGGCGTCAATCCATTTACAGCCTTACCCGCCAGCTTTTTGGAGGCCAATCCACCGCTGGATGGTATCGATCAGGCCCTTTTTGATCAATTGAACTCGCCCGATTATTTCACTATTTATCCGCCATTGGCACAAGGTAGCTTCGCCCTATCGGTCAGTCTGTTTTTCGATCATATATTAGGGGCCACTATCGTGCTTAAGTTGCTGCTGTTTTTATGCGAGTGCGGCAGCCTATGGTTGATTCCCAAGCTACTCAAGCAAGTCAATTTACCTGCTTCAAATGTTTTGATTTATGCCCTCAATCCCTTGATGATAGTAGAGCTGACGGGGAATCTTCATTATGAGGCCATGATGGTCTGTTTTCTGCTAGCGGCGATTTATCAATTGATGCAGCATCGATGGCTCTTGTCTGCCTTTTTATTGGCCTTTTCGGTTGCATCCAAATTGCTAACGGTTTTATTTCTCCCATTTTTATGGTCAAGACTAGGTTGGCGAAAAAGTATAGCCTATTATATGGTCGTTATCGCAGGTACGGCCCTCTTATTCTTACCACTATTAAGTACGGAGTTTATTCAGGGCTTTCGGACTAGCTTAGACCTCTATTTTAGAAAGTTTGAATTCAATGGCAGTATCTATTATCTGCTACGCTGGTGGGGCTATCAAACCAAAGGCTTCAATATAATCCAGACTATTGGGCCTCGTCTAGGGACGGTGGCTGTTTTAGTGATTGGCTTCTGGGGGCTTTTGGATAGAAAGCGAGATTGGGCATCGCTCTTCCCCAGGATGTTATTTGCGATTTGTCTTTATTTGTTTTTAGCTACAACCATTCATCCGTGGTACACTACACTACCTTTAGTTTTATGTCTATTTACAAGGTGGCGCTTCCCTATTATCTGGACAGCATTCATCAGCTTGACCTATATCAACTATAGTTATGATCCCTATTATGAAAATTTTTGGATTGTTTTCGTAGAATATACGATGGTATTTGGCTACCTGTCCTGGGAGCTTTACCAAGCAAGAAAAGAAATCTTCCTGCAATCAATAAAAATCCCTTTTCTCACCAAGAAGACTCCATAGCACACTATTTCAAACAAAATAGAGGTCTAGGCCACACCACTATACCACCACGTCACCACATCACTATATCGCCACATCAATTAATAGCATAGTCCGTCAACCTCGCCTTTACCTTATAAATGCTTTGTACATCTTCAATATTGACTTCATAAGGTTTATAGACACTATCATTATCAGAGATGAGTTTGAGTCCGACGATTTGATCGCTGCTTTTGACTACTTGTAGGCGTTTGGCTACGACGACATCAGTAACAATGACATAGACATTGTTTTCTCGAATGCTAGCGCCCCGTTCTACAGGTTCGCAAATGACGATATCTCCGTTGGTTAAGTTGGGATACATACTATCTCCACTAATTTCGATAGCGGTTAATTGACCACTCAGGCCAGGTACAGAAAAAGTAGGGAGCACTTCGCTATTGGCTTCTTGAGTAGGTACGGCCGTACCAGCTAGTGCACGCGCAGGGTAGAGCGTGATATTGTTTTTAGGAGCTTGGTAGCGCTCTTCCAGGGAGTGAGTAGGAATATTGATTTTGTATTCACTTTCCGGAAGGAACATCTCATCGGTAAGTCCAAACATAAAGTTGGCATTGACAAGATAGATGTCGAAAAGTTTTCGGAGCTGATCGACGGTTATGTTTCGCTGACCTTTTAAAATGCTGTTAATCACGTGATTATAGGTGCCTAGCTTCTTGGCAATGTCTGACTTTCCTTTGATGAGGTTTTGTTTTTCTAGTTCTTGAAAGACAGACTTAAATCGCTGATTTACAATATGGTCAGAAAAATTGCTCATTTTTTATATAAAATTGTTTAAAAAAATTTGTTTTAAACAACTATTTGTTTTAAATTTGTAGTGTCACAGAAAGGATAAAAACATATAGTTGTATTAAATCGAATTCTAAAGATACAAAAGTTTTCAAAAAATGTCATCATGAGAAGGAGTCAAAACAATCAGCACCGGATTACCATCAATCCGAAGACACAAAATGGAGCTCAAACGAAGCATGCCCATAATGGAGCTAAGAATAGCAAGGCTCGCAATTTTTCAGGTTTGCACTTACTATTCAGTGGATTGTGGAAGCTATATATAGGAATCAAGTATTTGGCCTTTTCATTTACCAGAACATGGTTCTCTAAATCCAATATTCTATGGATGAAAATTGGTGTTGCGGGCTTTGCCATCTTAATGGTAATGCGCAATGATTTTCAATTCACGATTAATCTATCTGGAAACCCAGGTGTGGAGGAAGAGACTAGCTCTACGCCTTTAGAGAAAGTGGGAGTGGCTCATTCGATGGCATTGACACCAAGTGCTCCAGCCCTTACTTCTAAAAAAACAAAGAGGGTAGAGGCGGCTAATAAGGCTAAGGTGACGCGCAGGATTACAGATATGGACGTCGAGCAGTATATCCTTGAGCATGAATCAATGGCTAAACAAGAAATGCAGCGTTTTGGGATACCTGCCAGTTTGAAAATGGCTCAAGCGATATTGGCTAGTGGAGCAGGTACACATGACTATGCACTAGATTATAATAATCATTTTGGAAGACCGCTCAAAGGCATTCAATTTGATAATTCCCAAACGAATTGGCGAGCACATAGCCTCTATTTGATTGAAAATTATCCCAAGCTGCTCACCGTAGGTAGTGACTATATGGATTGGGTGAAAGCCTTGGAAAAAACGAATTATTCCAATCAAAATGAGTACAGCAAAAACTTACTCAAAGTGATCAAAGAGTATAAACTCTACCAGTTAGATTATTAAAATTGGGTAGCTGCCCCATTCCTTAGGTTGTATAGAGAAAGAAAGGAACGTAGCAATTCTTTGAGAAAATGGTGTATTTCGATTAAAATCGAAGCGGGTCAGCGCTTTTAAGTAACGGACAAAGAATAAGTATCGCATTTTGATCGAGAAGATTCCCGACGTAAGGCCGGGATAAATTTATGCCAAGACAAGGCAAAAAACGTAGGCAATGCAGGGCATTAACGAGGCTTTTTAACGCCGTATTGGAGCAAGCCTGTCCCGACTTATAGATCGGGAAGATTCCATCAAAATCGAAAAGTTATTTTTTGACTGTTACTAAGTAAAAAAAAGAGATGATTTTTGTCACCCTAGAATTTAATTTAGACCAATTTAAAAATATATAGAAAAGCAGCGCTTTTTTTGAAAATTTATAGGGGATAATTCTTTTAAATTACCTTCCTTCTATTTAAGTGGTTTTTCTCTAATTTAATGAAGATCGTCGAAAGGCGATCTTTTTTATTTTATGAATCTTATTTATTCCTTTTTTCGATGTATTTTGGAATGTTTTCAAATATATATTTGGAACTATTGTCAATTTTGTCTTTCTTTGTACCAGAACAGCGTTCTAGTATTTTAAATAAGGGGAAACGGTTGTCAGTAAGTGTATCTATTGCACTTACTAGACAACTTTTTTTATTTTAAGCACGCTCTATTGGGAAGAATCTTTGCGATCGACTACGGTACCAAACGAACTGGCCTTGCCGTCACTGATCCACTTCAAATTATTGCCACTGGTCTCGATACGGTCTCCACAGAAAAACTGAAAGACTTTATAGATACTTATCTGTTTCAAGAACAAGTTGAATCTTTTGTTCTTGGTGAGCCATTGTACCCCGATGGGAATCCAGCCCAAATCCATCACCTAGTCATCGAATTTAAAACCTATCTCGAAAAAAAATATCCAGATATTCCCGTTTATTTGCAGGATGAGCGCTATACCTCTGAAGAAGCAAAGGAGATTATTCGTAAAAGTGGCGTCAAAAAAAAGAAACGAAGAGACAAATCTCTTGTTGATAAGGTAAGTGCAGTGTTAATTTTGCAAGATTTCATGAATATCCATTAAGATTATGGTTTTACCAATATATGCATACGGACAGCCGGTTTTGAGAAGAGTTGCTAAACCCATTACCAAAGATTATCCCCACCTGGATAAGCTCATCAAGAATATGTGGGAGACCCTCAAGCATTCTGATGGAATTGGCCTGGCAGCACCTCAGATTGGCAAATCTATCCGTATTTTTTTGGTCGATACAGCGCAACTAAACGGTGAGGAAGAAGAAAATGAAGAAGAGGGAATCAAAAAAGTGTTTATCAATGCCGAAAAGATTGAAGAAACGGGCGACGATTGGACCTATGAAGAAGGCTGCCTCAGTATTCCTGATGTATCCGGAGAAGTAGATCGTCCCGCCAAAATTAAACTAAGGTATTTTGATGAGGCTTTTGAAGAACATATCGAAGAATTTGATGGGATGAATGCTCGAGTTATTCAACACGAGTATGACCACATTGAGGGTAAGCTGTTTACAGAATACCTCAAACCAGTTAAAAAACAATTAATTAGGCGTAAGTTGGAGTCCATCAGAAAGGGGAAAGCCAAGCCAAGTTATGAGATGGTTTTTTACAAAAAATAGAACGGGCTATTATTTTCTACCAAAATCTGCAGGGATTTCGCCCCAAATCTTAGTTTCCCATTTAAGAATAGGATTTTCAAAGCTGTTATTTTGGAGCCACTTTTCTGCTCTGCCAATTATCCTATAGAGTTCTGCTGTTTTTGCGTTCCGGACGAGTTTGGTCCTACACTTTTTAGCATGTACCCAGCCTTTCGCAATCTTTGAGTCTGTATATATAGGATGTTTTGGTCGTCCTTCCTGTTTCAATAGGGCAATACCATGGACCAAAGCAAGAAACTCTCCTATGTTATTAGTACCCAGCGGAAATTTCTTATGGAAGATTTGCACTTTCGTTTTGGTATCAACACCTTGATATTCCATCACACCAGGATTGCCACTACAAGCAGCATCAACAGAGATGCTCTCCCAAACGATGTCTTTTTCAAAATCTAAGGGGACGGTAGCTTTTGTTTTGGACTTGGCACTACTAAACTCGGGTCCACTTTGATAGGCCGATTCTGCCTCTTGTCTGCTAGTATAGGATTTGTATTTTGCTCCAGGAAAGCCTTTAATTTGTGCTTGACAGGCATTCCAAGAATCATAGATTCCTGGGGTCACTCCATGCCAAACTACATAGTACTTTTTCTTCTTTGCCATCTAAATCAATTATTTATATGTCTTCGTGCGCCAAAAGTAACCAAAAAAGAATCTTTTTGATTGGATATCTTCTTTACATTTGCGGCAAATTGAAATGGTCATGAAGTTGATTGATACGCATACCCATTTATACTTGCCTCAGTTTGATGAAGATCGGCAGGAGGTCATCCAACGAGCTATAAAGAATGGTATTGGACAGTTTTTTCTTCCCAATATTGATAGTAGTACTGTGGAAGTAATGCTGCAGATGGAAAAAGACTATCCTGGTACTTGTTACCCAATGCTGGGGCTGCATCCTTGTTCGGTCAAAGAAAATTGGAAGGAGGAGTTGTCCAATTTGCAGGGCTTGCTAGATCAGCACGAATACTTTGCAGTTGGAGAGATTGGTATAGATCTATATTGGGACAAAACGTTTTTTGAGCAGCAGAAAGCTGCTTTTAATATACAGATTGATTGGGCCAAGGATAGGGGCCTACCAATTGTAATACACTCCAGAGAATCTACAGATATAGTGATTGACTTATTGCAAAAGGTCAAAGATGAGCGCTTGTGGGGAATATTTCATTGTTTTGGAGGTACTGTGGAGCAGGCCAAGAAAATCATTGATCTAGGATTTTATCTAGGAATAGGAGGGGTACTAACCTTTAAGAAATCTGGCCTCGATAAAACGATGGAAGAGGTTGCTTTGGAGCACATCGTCTTGGAAACAGATTCGCCCTATTTAGCACCGACACCCTTTCGAGGAAAAAGAAATGAGAGCGGCTATGTCTTAAATATTGCCGAAAAACTAGCAAGGGTTAAAAATAAAACGCTCGAAGAGGTTGCTCAAATCACCACCTATAATGCCCAACAGGTATTTAAAAGTGCCTACAAACCCGAGCAAACAAAGGACTAAAAGGCGGGATTGCCTGGGCGATTTGGTTAAAAAGCATTGATATATCTGGCTTTTTTGAATTTTATCTGGTCTAAAACTTGTTAAAAATAGGTTAATAGTTATTTTTGCTCAAGTCTAAAACGAGTAATTATAGTTTGGCCCTCTTTTGCTTCGCAAAATTAATAGCCGACAATTATTAGTTTCTTTGCTTAGAATAGTACAAAAAAAATAGCTTTCTTTGCCTTGCGCCTTTTGAATTGAGTAGGCACGAAATAGCACTTTGGAGAGGTGCTCGAGTGGTTGAAGAGGCACGCCTGGAAAGCGTGTATACCCGGAAGGGTATCGGGGGTTCGAATCCCTTCCTCTCCGCATTAATGAAAAATTAATCGTTAATTAACTTTAAAACAATCGTAAAAACCTTATTGACTATGCGTAAATTGTTAGCACTATTGCTTGTTTTCAGTTTGACAGTAACAACTGCAAATATCGCCTACGCACAGGATTCTACTGCTACTGAGGAAGCTGATACTACTGCTACCGAAGAAGCAGCTGCGCCAGCTGAGGAACAAGCCGCTCCTGCACCAGTAACGACTGCAGATGAGCCTGAGCAGCTTTCAGGTTTCCAAGTATTGAAGAAATACTTCATTGATGGAGACTGGAAGTTCATGAGCTTTGTATTAGTTTGTTTGATCTTGGGTCTAGCATTCTGTATTGAGCGTATCATTACTTTAAACATTGCAACTACGAATACCGACAAGCTGTTGGCTCGTATCGACGATGAGTTGAAGTCTGGTAACCTAGAAGGTGCCAAAGAAGTTTGTAAGTCAACTCCTGGTCCTACCGCCAGTATCCTTTATGAAGGATTAAAAAATGCGGATAGTGGTCCTGAGGCTGTTGAAAAAGCTATCGTTGCTTACGGTGGTGTACAAATGGGTCTTCTTGAGCGTGGACTAGTATGGATCTCTTTATTTATTGCTATCGCACCGATGCTTGGTTTCATGGGTACGGTAATTGGTATGATTCAGGCATTCGACCGTATCCAAGCTGTAGGTGACCTTTCTCCTTCTGTAGTAGCAGGTGGTATTAAAGTAGCACTTTTGACTACGGTATTTGGTCTAATCTCTGCGATCATCCTTCAAATTTTCTATAACTACATCGTTAATAAGATTGACGGTATCGTTAACAAAATGGAAGATGCATCTATCGCATTGGTAGATATCATGGCTGAAAACAACGTATTTGGTAAATAATTTAAAAGAATCTAATCATTATGTATAAGTTTTTATCTAAAAACGGACAAGCATTAGCTTTTGGATTAGGTCTTTTAGTTACTATCTTATTCTTAGTAAATGTTATACCTAATACAAACCTGATTGACACAGAGAATCCACAGGATGTCAATATCTTTAACTTCGGTATTACAGCAACAATCGTATTGATTGTTATTGCTGCCGTTGCCATGATTCTCTTTGGTTTGTTCCAGGTGATTTCAACCTTTAAAACTTCATGGAAGGGGATCCTTGGATTTGCCCTGCTGTTGGTCATCTTTTTTGTGGCCTATTCAACAGCTAATGGGGATTTAACCAATGAAATCGCTCCAATTCAGGCTGCTGCCGATGATGCTGGTGTTACAGACGGAAACCTCAAGTTCATTGGGGGATCAATCATGACACTTGTCGTCTTGATCGGTATCGCTGTTGCGGCGTTCGTGATCTCGGAAATTATTAATTTCTTTAAATAATTCTTCCTAGAAGAATTTTGTGGCCGGTTTACCAAATAGGTCAATAGTTATTTTTTACGCTGATCTTTTGGTAAACCGTTCAAAATCCACGAAATTTAAGAGGAACAAAATTTAGTAGAATGGCTAAAACTAGTAGTAGAGATAGAATGAGCTCTGAAATTAATGCAGGTTCTATGGCCGACATTGCTTTCTTGCTTTTGATCTTCTTCCTTGTTACTACCACTATCGTAGAGGACAAAGGTATTACGGTGAAGCTACCAGTATGGTCTGAAGAGGAGCCCGACATTACGAAATTGAATAAGCGGAACGTTTATTCGGTTTTAGTGAATGCTCAAAATCAGTTGCTTGTGCGCGGTGAATTAATGCGTGTCGAAGATTTAAAGGATAATGCGAAAGAGTTTATTTCAAATCCTTATGATCGCCCCGATTTAGCAGAGAAGCCAACCAAAGCAATTATCTCTCTCAAGAATGACCGTGGTACAGAGTATGGTACCTACTTAGCAGTTTATAATGAGTTGAAAGCAGCCTACAATGAATTGTGGAGCGACCTTTCAATGAAAAAATATTCTGTTCCTTATAGCGATGATCTTCCTATAGCTTGGAGAAAGTCTATTAGAGAAGAGATTCCTTTTGTGATCTCTGAGGCAGAGCCTACCAACTTTGGTGAAGAGTAATTGAATCGTCTAATCGTCGGAAAATACTTCGTATTTTCAAATCATAAGGTAGTTTATGCTACCTAAAAAACTAAGGTATGTCTAAATTTACAAAAAAGAGAGGAAAAACATCTCCTGCTATATCTACAGCTTCGCTGCCCGATATCGTATTTATGTTGCTTTTCTTCTTTATGGTAGTTACCGTATTACGGGACTCTGAGTTAATGGTAGCCGTGTCGACACCGTTTGCTTCCGAGCTTACCAAATTGGACGAGAAATCATTGGTGAACTACCTTTATGTAGGGAAACCAGTAAAGAAATATGCCGATGTTTATGGTACGAAACCTCGTATGCAGCTTGGCGATAAATTCGCTAATATCAACGAGATTCCTTTATTCTTAGAAAGACATAAAGTGAAAGTACCTGAAGCTAAGCGCCCTAAAATTACTTCTTCTCTACGTGTAGATGGAGAGGTGACCATGGGGATCGTCCAAGATATCAAAACAGAATTAAGAAAGTCTAACCAATTGAAGGTCAACTATTCTGCGAAGAAAAGTCCAGATTAGTAGGTTTCTTAAATTCCGTTTTAAAAAGGCAAAAACAACAACGTTTTTGCCTTTTTCTGTATCAGGTGCCAGGTTAGCGCAATCTACTATAAGAAGATTCAACTAAGGCATCATCCTTTCGGATATAAACATTAGCCAAAATGAGCAGGATAATCCCTACAAGGGGTAAAGCAATTCCTGCTTGCATATCAAGTTGGCCAATCTCAAATACGCCCGCCTTTTGTAAAATACCTGTAGCAAAGCCCAGTCCTCCAAATATCAACAAGAGGGCCACCATAGAAATTCTACTTTGTAATTTCCTATTCTTAAAAAGGAATATACTAATCAGAGCCAATCCTCCTGCTGCCAAGAAAAGTACCAGCAATCCTGTATGGTCCTGAATATTAAAAATTTGGTCTCCTAAGACACTGACTTCTGCATAGCCTGCATCTTTTGGCACGGAGAAAAAAGGTACTGCCGCTAATGCTCCCATTGATCCAGCGGCCAATAAGAGAAATAGGGTTTGAATTCTTTGAATCATTTTTCCTACTTTGGTTGAGTGCCAAAATTATAAAAAAATCCCTGCTTCAACCATCTAAATCACACCTATGGATTTACCAATTGAATTAAGCTTTTGGGAGCGTGACCGTTTTTTTAATCACTTAGACTTCACTATAGTCGGAAGTGGTATCGTCGGTCTTTCTACAGCTATCCACTTGAAACTAGCACGTCCCGAAGCCAATGTCCTTATTCTAGAGCGTGGCGCACTACCACTAGGGGCTAGTACGCGCAACGCTGGTTTTGCCTGTTTTGGTAGTATGACCGAGATTTTGGATGATTTAGAAGCTAGACCCGCAGAGGAGGTTTGGGCATTGGTAGCTCAACGTTATAAAGGTCTAGTGGCTCTTCGACATTTATTAGGCGATGAAGCTATTGGCTATAAGGCTGATGGCGGTTATGAGATTTTTCTATCAGACGATCTGCATTCCTACGAAATGTGTATGGATAATCGATCGATATTTAATGATCGATTATCGCCGATAACGGGTGAGAAAGAGACTTTCATTGATCGATCCGATCATGTGGATCAATTTGGTTTTGGCGCAGCAAAGTATATGCTGCTAAATCAAGCAGAAGGCAGTATTAATACGGGCTTGATGATGGAGCAGTTGCTTTTAAAAGCGACTCAATTGGGGATAAAAATATTGAATGGGATCGAGGTAGTGGAATTTGAAGATGTCGGAGGACAAGTGGCCTTACACCTTAAAGGCGGGCATACGATGAAGAGTCTACATGCTATTATAGCCACCAATGGGTTTACTAAAAAACTACTTCCTCAGTTGGATGTACTGCCAGCACGCAATCAAGTATTGATTAGCAAACCTATTCCTGATTTGCCTTTTTCCGGATGCTTTCACATTGACCGAGGTTATTATTATTTTCGAAATATAGGAAACAGGGTGCTTTTCGGAGGAGGCCGGCATCTCGCTAAAGTAGAAGAAACCACCAGTGTTTTCGCAACTAACCAGATGATTAGAACCAAACTAGAAGAGCTGCTTCATCAAATTATTTTGCCCCAGCATAAGGCAGAGGTTGATTATTGGTGGTCGGGAATACTTGGGGTTGGCGAGCAGAAGACCCCTATTGTCAAACGATATAGCGACCACGTAACTTTGGCGCTTCGATTAGGAGGTATGGGAGTAGCCATTGGTACTTTACTGGGGCAAGAAGCAACCCGTGTGGCACTAGACCTGGCCTAAACCTATACGACCTCTTTAAAGTCCTGTTAAGGTTAGGCTTGCCGAAGGGCATTTGGGGTGTTTGGCTCGTTGATAGTCTGTATAATGCTACTTCAGGACCTTTTTAGAAATACTTCAAGGGTCTCTATTGCTAACTATCCAAACATGTTCTTACTTTTGCAGGGCTTTATGAAAAAAATCGGATATATCGTACTATTCTTCAATCTATGGTCAAGCCTTGCGTTTGCTCAAGTAGATACTTCTGCCTCTTCGGAGAATAGTGCGGCAATAAAAATTATCCGCTCCGACTCTGCTGAGATACTACAAGTCAACGGGCAGCAAATCACCAAGCTCAAAGGAAATGTCAAGTTATACCAAGACAGTGTTTTTATGGCTTGTGATTCTGCAATAGTTGTTGATCGCACTCAACTTTTTGCCTATGATTCCGTATCGATTCAGCAGGGAGATTCACTAGTTGCTTATGCCGAATACTTGGAATATAATGGGGAAACCCGGAAGGCTTACCTAGAGAAAGACGTGGTTTTGATTAGTGGGGAGCAACAATTATTTACCCAAAGATTGGATTATGACCTCAATACCAAAGTCGCTTCCTATTATTTTGGGGCCACTTTGGTCAATGATTCTACCCAGTTGACCAGTCGGCGAGGTTACTATTATGTCGATCAAGAAGAAGCCTTCTTTAAGGATAGTGTGCAGGTCAATGATCCCAAATTCTATCTTAAAGCGGATACCTTAAATTTTAATACAGGTACCAAGACGGTATACTTTTTAGGCCCAACCCTGATCACTGCCGATACCAGCGATATTTATTGCGAAGATGGTTTTTATGATACAGAAAATGGCTTGGCAGTGTTTAGTCAAAATGCTCAATACCAAAAAGGAGATCGACAAGCGGTAGCAGATGAAATCCGTTTTGAAGATGCTCGCAGGCTCTATGTACTTGCTGGTAATGCTCAGGTGCGAGACTCTGCCCGCTACGCAGAAGCCGACACGATACGCTATTTTGAGGGAACAGATGAAAGCTACCTCGAAGGGAATGCTATTTTCAGAGACCAAGATCGGAATATACAGAATGCCAATACCATTTATTATAATGGTCAAAATGATACCTATCGGGCCGATGGTCGACCGACCTTTAGTGATCAAGATCAAATATTGACTGCTGATATTTTTGATTTTGATGAAAGTACAGGAATTGGCTTGGCGGTTGGGACAGTGCTTTGGCAAGATACCTCAGCCAAAATTGCCATCAATACAGATTCTGCTCGCTATCTTCAGGAGGAAGATTATCTCAAAGCAATGGGTGGACCAATGGGACGACCAGAGTTAATCACCGTCTTGCAAGACGACTCCTTGTTTTTGGCTGCTGATACCTTGGTCTCCTATCGACCAGATACATCAGGTCTAGATACCAGCCGGATTTTAACGGCTTCCTACGATGTAAGGATTTTCAAGAGTGACTTTCAGGGGAAGTGTGATTCGATGGTGTACTACGAGACCGATTCCTTATTTCGGCTATTCCGAAATCCCATCCTTTGGGCCAATGATTCTACCCAGTTTAAGGCCGATTCTATAGCTATACAGATGGCCAATGATGAAATTGATCGGGTCATCTTGGTGGGTAATGCTATCATCATAGATCAGGAAACAGAAGAATTATATAATCAAATAAAAGGCAAAAGGATCACCGCTTATTTCAAAGATGGTGAACTAGATCGCCTACGCGTGATCGGAAATGCAGAGACAATTTATTATGCCAAGGATGATCAGAATCAATTCATTGGTGTAGACCAATCTATCTGTAGTGAACTAGCCGTTCTTTTTGAAGATGGAGAATTGCAAAGATTGAAATTTTATAAAGAACCCAATTCGACACTATTCCCGATGAATAAAGTCGACCATGCCAGTCTTCGCTTAGATGGATTCGAGTGGTTGATCCAGCAAAAACCCAAACAGCGTAGTGACTTATTTGTTAAAAATTAAATAATACCAAGACAGCTCTATCAATCAAGTCCACGGGGTTTGTCTAAGAACCAATAAATTCTATAGTGATGCAAAAAATGATCAAGACAGTAATCTGGAGCTTTTTTATTTTTTTTGTCATTCCATCTATCGATGCTCAGGATAATCCACAGCAAAATCTAGTGCAGGCGAATCAATTTTATCAAGATCAAAATTATCAGTCGGCCTTAGATGCTTATCAAGAGTTATTAGATGCCGGCTACTGTTCTAAATCCCTCTATTATAATCTAGGGAATACCCACTTTCAACTAGGGAATAAAGGGAAAGCTGTTTATTATCTAGAAGCAGCTTCAATGCTTGCTCCAAAGGACAAAACGATACAAGAAAATCTGCTCTTTGTCAAGGAGCAGCTAAGCGATGAGATTATTGAAATTGATGTGTTTCCACTATTTGTCATCTGGGAAAATATCCGGCAAAGCCTTTCATCTAACACCTGGGCGCTGCTAGGGGTATTACTGTTTTGGACAGGTATAGCTGGCTTTATTTTATGGCTCTTTGGGACCAATCGCAACAGAAAGAAACAGGGCTTTTATTTAGCTTTGGGAGGCTTAGTGCTTTGTATCTTACCTTTTGTCATGGCATTTCAATCCAAAAAAGAGCTGACTACCGCGCAAAAAGCAGTAGTGATGTCAGAAAATGTGCCGCTAAAATCGGCGCCCAACCTAGATAGCGAGACACTATTCGACCTGTTTGAGGGCGCTACGGTACAAACCGTCGAGCCATTGCAAGACTGGTATAATGTACGCTTAGCTAATGGTTTTGAAGGCTGGGTGAAAATAGATCAGATTGAGGTGATTGATTTATGATTGTTGCCTACGGCGATAGAAAAAGCGTAGGACGAAATACCAAAACCCATAAATCATCAGTGCGAGTAATAGTAGGAAAATTGCTGAGGAAACATAAGGCGAGGGCAGCCCCAACTCTAAGCCCACAAAAGCAAAATTGGAATAAATCTGTCTGGGGCTATCCCAAAAAGGTTCGTTGGATAGCTTAACCAAACTGTGAATAAAAAGGACAAAACTAATACTCCCAAAGAGACTGATCAACAAGGCTATTCTTTTGACTTGACGCATCTTACTTTTTAGAGCAAAACATAGGAAAAGAGTGCTAAGTTTACTCCCGTAGTTTTATCTCCATCATCAAATGACGAAATTATGTCCACACTACCTAAATTAGATCATATCCCAAACCTGGAGGAAATCCGTGCGACACATACCGCTATCCAGGATTTTATCCACCGGACCCCCGTATTGACGAGTACTGCTATAAATGCCATAGCTGAAGCAGAAATATTTTTTAAATGCGAGAATTTTCAAAAGATTGGGGCTTTTAAAATGCGTGGAGGCGCTAGTGCAGCATTGCGGTTGACCGAAGCCGAAAAAGCGAAGGGCGTTGCTACCCACTCCTCTGGTAATCACGCGCAAGCAGTAGCACGAAGCGCTCAAGTATTGGGTATACCTGCCTATATCGTAATGCCCAGCAATGCGCCTAAAATTAAACAGAAAGCAACAGCAGGGTACGGTGCTGAAATCATCCTCTGTGAGCCAACCTTGGCTTCTCGAGAAGCCACCTTGGAGCAAGTCGTCGCAGAAAAAGGAGCTACTTTTATCCATCCTTACAATGATTATAATGTGGTCGCTGGACAAGCAACGGCCGCCTTAGAGTTATTAGAGGACACGGAGGCTTTAGACATTATCATGGCGCCTGTTGGCGGTGGTGGCCTGATGAGTGGTACTGCGCTGACTACGACCTACCTTTCTCCTAATACAAGAATCATTGGTGCAGAACCTGCTGAAGTCGATGATGCTCATCGCTCCTTTCATTCAGGAGTATTGCAGAAAAATGAAACCACCAATACCGTAGCCGATGGTTTGCGAACTAGCTTAGGCGAAAAAACACTGGAAATTATTCGCAACTATGTAGAAGATATCTACTTAGTGGAAGAAGAGGAGATTATAGCTGCCATGCGCCTGACCTGGGAGCGAATGAAGATCATTATTGAGCCAAGTTGCGCAGTACCTTTAGCCGCCGTTTTAAAATATAAAGAAGTCTTCAAAGGACAAAAAATCGGAATTATTATCACTGGAGGGAATGTAGACGTTGGGAGTTTGCCTTTTTAGGTTTCTTTAATCAAGGGATCAGACTACCACCTGTATTAACTGATACTCCACAAGAAGGTCCAGCTTCATCACTTGGAGTAAGTACTATAGCAAGTTGTGATGGGCCAGAGGAATGGTTTGTGGTCACCGTTCCCGAATCAGGCAGTTTTTATTCCATGACACATTATTGGCATGGCCAAGCTTTTTCTTACTTTGAGTATAGGCTTGTTTTATCGGTTGAAATTGTAAAGTGATCAATCAATAAATCTTGATAAAGAAAAGGAAGCATTTCTCACTTTAGTAATGATCAAAATGCGAGACTTTTTCTTTGGCTGTTACTCCATTACTTAAAGGTTTTTTACGTTCAAAAGCATTGGATTGGTAAGATGATTTTTCACTGCCAGGACATATAGGGCCTCTTCCTGACATTTACTCGACGATCATCGTTTATCTACTTGAATTTGAAAGTAGAGTCGAATTTTTAGGCTAATTACCTATACTCTTTCTGTTTATAACTAGCGATAAGTAGGAAAAAATACCAACTTAACGCTGGTTATAAGATTTAAAACAGCGTTAAGTGTATTTTGAAAAGGACTTAATGCTAAATTAGAAGGAGATCGTATTTTTTTCTAAGCCTTTTTCTTGAAGTTTTCAAAGTTTAGGAAAACTACCGCGCAACTGTTCAAGCCTTGAAAAAAGTTTAAGCTTTCAAAACAGCTTATACATCAAAAGATATAAGTAATAAGTCAAGTAAAAATGGAGCAAGCTAACCGCTGTAATTGATCCAGACATAGGTCATAGCATTTTCCCTTTTATACCTATTGTTCGCTAAAGTGAAAATTGCTAGCATCTTTGGGATGTTTACTCTTTTTATTTGCCCAAAATCAAACATTCCTTATCTTACTGGACTTGTTATTTTTACCAAGCCATTAATTTTTTATTTCGTATGAAACGTATATTCCTTCTATCGCTCCTATTTATTGGGGGCACTTTTATTGCAAAGGCACAAACCAA
Source organism: Saprospiraceae bacterium (assembly GCA_042095835.1). Taxonomy (GTDB): domain Bacteria; phylum Bacteroidota; class Bacteroidia; order Chitinophagales; family Saprospiraceae; genus DATFKA01. The sequence continues at coordinate 2,673 of JBELML010000032.1, read as the reverse complement.
GGATCCCAAAGATACCGAAGTGTGGGAACCAGAGCCTCGCATAGTCACTCCCGGTACCCAAAACTCAGCTGCTCCCTCTGATGCCATGGTTTTATTTGATGGTGCGGATTTCGATCATTGGGTCAACCGCAATGGAGAAAAACCAGGGTGGACAATAGATGGAGGTATCATGACTGTAGTCAAAGGTACTGGTCCCATCATGACCAAGGAAAAGTTTGGCGATTGCCAGCTCCATATTGAGTGGAGATCGCCTTCAGTCATCGAAGGTGAAGGCCAAGGCCGAGGAAATAGCGGCATATTTTTGCAGGAGCGCTACGAAGTTCAGGTCCTAGATAGCTATAACAATCGGACCTACTCTAACGGACAAGCTGGATCAATCTACAAGCAGTCGATGCCTCTGGTCAACGCTATGCGACCTACTGGAGAATGGCAGACCTATGATATCATTTTTAAAGCGCCGCAGTTTAATGGGGATGGTGTTAAAGTAGCCTCTGGCTATGTGACGGTCATCCACAATGGCGTCGTTATTCAGAACAATACAGAGATCAAAGGAACGACCGAATATATCGGGATGCCCAAGAATGTAGCTCACAGCGAGGGCTCCATCATCCTACAAGATCATAGTAATCCGGTAAGTTATCGGAATATTTGGTTAAGAAAGTTATAAGATCGCCCTCAAACTGGGGAAGAATCGAGGATTATTCCCCAGTTTAAATTAATACCGCTTATTTTTGCAGAAAAAAGTAGATGGGTGTAGTTGAACGTTTAAGTTTGGGCCTTTTATTATGGATAGGCATGATGCCTTTAGCTTGTGGGCAGTGTGACAGTGTTTATATGGAGACCGATCCTTTTGATAGTTCTTTTATAGCTACGGTTCCACATTTTAATGTGGGATATATGGTGCCTAGCAATTTTCAAACGATTGATGGCTATAAAATGGTAGAAGAGGGGAAGATTCAATTCTCCTATGCCAGCCTCGATTCGGTAGGTGGTATTTATATGTCTTTATTTCTAGCCGAAAGAAATTTCCTCACTATTCAAGAAGGGATGGGCAATGTAATGTTCCTTTTAGAAAGTGGAAAGGTGGTCAGTCTATACAATATTCCGGATAAAGGAGAATTTGACAAAAGTACCAATATGCGAGTTTACCATCATACAGTACTGATTCCTCTGGATTTATTCTATCTGATGACTATAGATCCTGTAGATAAAATTAGGGTGTATTATGACAAAGGTGCCAAACGGACCATCGAGATTACACCTCTCCAACAGAAACCGTTCGACGAAGCGCTGCAATGTCTTGGGAATGCGGTAGGTTTATTTAAGAAGAAACCTTAATACTCATAGTCTTTACAAATCAAGCCAAAAGCAAAGTCTTTCAACAGCGTCTCTACTTCTTCAAAAGAACCGCCACTGACTTGGACGTCCGTCAAAGAGGGAAGGTGTTCTGCGAAATAGATGTGGTTGTTGGCCATCTCTAATAAGGTGACTGCCAAGGCATTTGGATATTTAAAGGCAGGATTGACCTCCGCTATTATTTCTCCGATCTTTTTATTTAGGGCTTTGTAAGTCACAAAAAAACCATCTTTGTTTTCTTGGTCGATTTGCTTAGTGTGGTAGCCTTTTGTGGACTCTGCAACTACAATCCTATGCAGGATGTCTTCATCTACAAACTCAATAGTGGTATTTCTTTTGGCGGTGTCTACTATGGTAGAAATGGCGATCTCCAATTGTTTGCGTGGATCGGTTAAATTATGAGTGTTAAAATCAATGCGAAAGCGCATCCACTCCCAGTACCAGCAAAGGAGGTAGACCAGGAGCTTATGTTTACTTTTAAAATAGCGATAGATAGAGGCTTCGGTAGATTCAATCCGCTCAGCCAATTTTTTGAAAGTGAAATTTTCAAACCCTAATTCATCAATCAGTAGGATGCTATATTGGATAATCTTTTTACCCAATTTAGTGTCTTGTGGATCTTTCTCAAATAGTTTTTCGTTGATTTTTACCTGTATCGTGATAGCCATGCCTGTTGTTAGAGTAGTGTCTGGAATAGTCTAAGGACCAATAATATCTATTTCAAAGCTTAGAAACTAATGTTGAAGCTGTTTGAAATTTCCTTGTTGGGCTATCAAAAACATTTTTTAAGGCTACTCTTCGTTAATCCCGGAGTGAATCCGGGACATCTATGCGATGCATAGATTGCGTTTTTTGCCTCGATTAGCCTCAAAATACTGTTTTCTCGCCTGCAACAGAAAACCTTAGACAACTTCGTTAAATAACTAATCTAGTAAAAATATTTGACCCTTTAGCTAAATACACATAAGCATTTTTCTTACAGCCCTTTTACCAGCTTCTTAGTGGCTACTTCTCCAGCACCAGTTACTTGGACGGAGTAGATACCTGCTAGAAGGTGATCCAATGGCAGGCGTAGCAATTGATTGCCACGCATTCTATTCTGATAAGAATTTTGATAAACCAGACGACCTTGATAGTCAAATATGCGAATGGCAAAACTCCCTGCTTCTGGGAAGGCAATGTCTATCCCTACCTCATCATAAAATGGATTTGGAAAGATATTGTCAATGGTGAGTTTTCGCTCGAATTGCTGAAAGTGTTCATGCATCAATACCTGTGTGCGGTACAAATCCAAGCGGCCTTCTGATTTGATCTTGG